>CAVPUU010000022.1:0-77500 GCA_963709015.1 uncultured Alphaproteobacteria bacterium
CGGCGCCGGGATGTGGCCAATCACTGCCCCAGACGGTTAGGATCCGGTTGGCGTCGATCATGGCGCGCGCGATCGGCGCGGCATCGGGATAATGCGGTTGTTGCGAGATGCGATAAGGTGCGGAAATCTTCACGTAGACCTTGCCGCTGCGCAGCAGCGCCAGCAGTTGCTCAAAGCCGGGCTGGGCGGTGCCACGCGCGGCCTGCGGGCGGCCGAAGTGGTCGACCACCAGTGTGGTCGGCAGCGCCAGGATGGTGCCGTGCAGCGCCGCTAAGCCCCAAGTTGGTGTAGGTCTGCACGTGCCAGCCCAGCGGCGCGACGCGCTCGGCCGCCTGCTTTAGATGCCGTCCGGCGACGGCGGGGTCGCTCTCGCCATAAATTCCAGATTGACGCGCACGCCGGATGCCGGCGTTATGCATGTCGGCGAGCGTGGAATCGCTCGTGCCGTCATCGATCACGGCCACGCCACGTGCGCGGCCGCCGAGCCGGCGCACGGCGTCAACCGTGCAGGCATTGTCCGCGCCATAAGAATGGGTGCACCACCACGACGCGGTCGAATGGAGCGCGTGGGGCAGCGCCTCCAGATCGTCGAGCGAAGCATCGCCTGGCGTGTAGAGCCGCTTGCTGGAAAAAGGAAACTTCTCGGCCGGCCCGAACACATGCGTGTGGCAGTCGCAGGCGCCGCGCGGCACCTCGAAGGAGGGTGGCGTTGGCGTGACGCCCAGAATGGTATTCGCAGCTGAATTGCAATTGTATCTCGCGGGCTTGCTTCGCCTTCTCGGTCATGGCGGCGAGCAGAAATTGGATGTCGGTGCCGGTGAATACCAGGAGCGCGCCCATGGCGATGAATTCCGCCGCCAGCTTCGGGCGCGTCGACAGCCCGCCGACGCCGACGTGCTTGCCGCAGGCCGCGATGGCGCGCGCATAGGCGTGTTGGCGGGAATACGAACCATCGGCACGATACCCGCGCTCAACGCCGCCAGGCAAATCTGGCCTCCGGCTTGGGCGTCATGGTCGAATGCTCCATGTCTACATGCGGAATTGCACGAGCTCAAGGGCGGCTAACCACCCATTCGATATCGGTCCTCTGGCGGCGTCGAAATAAACGACGGGCATTCTCGACGCGCTTAAGGCGTGACCGTGCGGTGACAACTCCCTTAGTGCGTTGAACTGCGCCACATAGCCGGAGGCGTCGATCCGCACGCCGATCACGGTGGTGCGCTTGGATTGCAGCGCGGCGCTCAGCGCGTTGCTCAAAGCCTGCTCGGTTTCCACCACGACGCCGTCGGCGCCGAAGGACTGCGCCAGCTTTTCCCAATCGACGCCGCCGATCTGCTACGCCGTGCAGCGGAATGCCCTTGATCTCCTGCTTGACGCGGATGAGGCCGATTTCGCGGTCGTCGAACACCAGCACGATGATCGGCAGGTTCTCGCGCTGCGCGGTCTGCAATTCCGCGACCGTCATCAGGAAGCCGCCGTCGCCGGTGAAGGCGACCACCGGCCGGTCGGGAAACGCCATGCGCGCGGCCAGCGCGCCCGGCACCGCATAGCCCATCGAGGCGAGCCCGTTGGAGGTGAGGAATTCGCGCGGCCCGTAGGATTCCCATTTCTGCACGACCAGCAGTCGGCTGGCGCCGGCATCGCAGGTCGCGATGGTGTTGCGCGGCAGCACCGCGCGCGCGACTTCCATCGCGCGCTGCGGCGAGAGGCCCGTGCTCGGCGTGTTGAGCGCGTCGCGCACTTCCTGCGAAATGTCTTGGCGGCCTTCTCGCCCCAATTCGTGCCTTCGGGCGCCCAAAGCGCCAAGCCTGCCAGCAGGGCCTTGAGGTCGCCGATGATTTCCGGATCGGCCGGCACCAGCGCGTCGGTGCTCGGCACCGAGGACAGCGCCAGCACCGGCAGCGTGTAGGGCCAGGGCTTGGGCTGCAGTTCGACCGCGTCGAGCCCGACCGTGACGATCAGGTCGGCTTCCATCACCAGCTTGCGCTCGATCAGCCCGCCGATGATGCAGCCGGCGCGCAAAACGTGATCCTCCGGGATCATGCCCTTGCATTTGGTGGTGGTGAGCACCGGCGCGCCCAGGCGCTCGGCGAATTTGACGAATTCCGCCGACGCGCCGCACCAGTAGACGCCCAGGCCCGCGATCAGGATCGGCCGCTTGGCCTTGCCGAGCATGTCGAGCGCCGGCTTGAGATCGGCGCGGTCCGGGCCCGGCGTGATCCAGTTCGGCATCAGCGGCGGTTCGGACACGTAGTCGCCGGCCTCGCGCGTCGTCTCGCTCTGCGGAAATTCGAAATGCACCGGGCCGGGCGGCGTCGCGGTCGCGGTGCGCATGGCGCGGCGCACCTGCTGGCGCACGGTCTTGGCGTCGATGGTCGTGCTCCATTTCACGATCGGCTCGTAGATCGCTAGCTGGTTGATGCGCTGGCGCAGACCGGTCTCATAGGTGGGGCGCGAATAGGAATCGGTAATCGCGATGAGCGGCGAGCGGTCGAGGAACGCGTGCGCCACGCCGTTGACCATGTTGGTGGCGCCGGGCCCGCGCGTCGACAGGCAAATGCCCGGGCTGCCGGTGATGTCGCCCCAGGTCGACGCCAGCATCGCGCCGGCCACTTCCTGTTTCATCAGGAGAAACCGCATCTGGCGCTGGCGCGCAGCTTCCATCAGCTCGACCGACTCGCCGCCCGGATGGCCGACAATGAACGGCGTGCCGGCATCCTTGAACGCCGCGGCCAGCACTTCGACGGTCGTGGCCATTCTCAGGTCTCCCTGGTCCGGCGGGCACGATAGCAGCAAATCGCGTCCTGCATCACACTTCAATGCGCTCTCAGGAACAGATCAGCCATGCCCGCCAACCCAAAGATCGTCGTTCGATTTGATTTTCCCTACCATCCGGCAATGGCCGAGCGGTTTGCGCGCGAAGACGATATCGATCTGCGCACTTGCGAGCGGGCGGGCGCCGAGAGTCTCGCCTGGTCCGCGCTCAACGAGGCGCACGTCTATATGATTTCGTCGGCGAAAGACGAACTGCCGCGCCGGTGGTTCGTGACGACGAGCTGTTGCAACGCTGCCCGAAGCTGCTCTGCGTTTCGACCAGCGGCGCCGGCTACGACACCGTCGATGTCGAGGCCTGCAGCAAGGCGGGCATTGTCGTCGTCAATCAGGCCGGCATCAACGCGCCGGCGGTCGCCGAGCACACGCTCGGCATCATGCTCGCGCTGTCCAAGCGGATCGCTGAAAACGACCGACGGCTGCGGCGCGAACGCGGCTTTGCGCGCGAAGACATGATGGGAAGGGAGATTTCCGGAAAAACGCTCGGCATCGTCGGCATCGGCCATGTCGGAACACGTGTCGCGCGCCTGGCGCAGGCCTTTGGCATGACCGTGCTGGCCTTCGATCCTTACGTCGAGCCGGAGGAAATCGCCCGCCGCGGCGCGCGTTCGGTGACTTTCGATGAAATGCTGGCGCAATCGGACATCGTGTCGATCCATTGTCCGCGCACCGGCGAGACGATGGGCATGATCGATGCGCGAGCTTTGGCCCGGATGAAGAAGGCGCGCTGTTCGTGACCACCGCGCGCGGCGGCATCCATGACGAGGCCGCGCTGTTCGACGCGCTTAAGTCCGGGCATCTCGCCGGCGCCGGGCTCGACGTCTGGGAGAAGGAACCGCCGCCGCTGCAACATCCGTTGCTGACGCTCGATAACGTGATCGCGACCTATCACACGGCCGGCGTGACAGTTGAAGCGCGCCGGGCGGTTGCCGCGGAGGGCGCCGAGCAAGTCGTTGGCCTGCTCAAAGGCGGCCGGCCGCCGCGCCTGGTCAATCCGGAAATCTGGCCGGCCTATCGCGCGCGGTTCGAAGCGATCCTGGGCGTGCCGGTGGCTTGAGCGTGCCGGGCTGCTATAAGAAAGACGCCAATAAAATGCGCCCGTAGCTCAGCTGGATAGAGCATCAGACTTCGAATTTGAGGGTCGGGAGTTCAATCTCTCCGGGCGCGCCGAGTTTTCGTTGAATGACACAAAGGAGAGAAGCATGCCTGCTGAGCACCTGAGTGCATTGTGTGTGAAAGTCCCGGCACTAGGCAACCAGGAGTGGGGGATTTTGCTCGGTACGATTGCTCACGCTGCGGCGCTTTCGTCTTAAACGGCAGCGCCGATGCGGAGCTCCCCGGGAAAATTGGCGGAAGTGCCCCTCCGGCGTTCGCTAATAAGTTATACCTTGCGACGCATGCAACGGCCGAAAGACGCACATCTCCGGAAAATTTCTAGTGGTGATCTTCCGTCTTTTTGGAGCGTCGGTCGGCTGCCAACCCCTCAACAACAGGCAAACAATCTGAATTCTTATGGATTGGTGATAATCAAGAAGGTACGGCTTGGTTTGCCGGAACGACAGCGTCGATTATTTCTGCGCATGTCGGCATTGCGATATCGCCCAATGGTAACCGCGAAGGGTTTGACTGGCTTCACAACGAACTTAAGCGAGAATCGCTCTATGAGCTAATCGACCAGGATGCGAACCTCGGATTTAAGCTGACAATGAGGGGCTGGGCGAAGTATGAAGAATTAAAAAAGAGGGACATCGAAAGTCGAATTGCATTTATGGCGATGAAGTTTGGCGAGCCAACGCTCAATCGCGCCGTCGATGAATGTTTTCGACCTGCCGTTGAGCGCGCAGGCTTTCGCTTACGCGTATTGACCGATGAGCAACCGGCTGGACTTATTGATGACCAATTGCGCGCTGCAATTCTTTCGTCGCGCTTTTTAATCGCGGACCTTAGCCACGGGAACCAAGGTGCGTACTGGATATCTGGATCTTGCCGAGGGTTTAGGCATTCCGGTAATTTACACATGTGAGACCGCCCGATGGCAAGAAAGCAGAACGCATTTCGATACGAACCACATGGTCACCATCGTTTGGGACATTGGTGATTTACCGACTGCGCAAAATTCTCTTACAGCTACGAATTCGAGCAACTCTGCGTACGGAAGCAAAACAGACCGATTGATCTGGCTGCCTCTACCGATCAATCGTAATCTCATCGCCCTTCGCCCGCGACACGCAAATCATGATGTTGTCGGCGCGTTCGTGCTCGGCCAGCACCAGGTCGCGGTGATCGGCTTGGCCTGCGAGCAGCTTGGTGCGGCAGGTGCCGCAGGTGCCGGTCTCGCACGAGCTCGGCACGTCGAGGCCGTGATCGCGCAAAGCCTCGAGAACGGTCTTGGTCGTCGGCACGTCGATCACGTCGCCGGAGCGCGCAAGCCTCACCTTGAACGGCTTGTCGGTCGGCTTGTGGGTCTCGGCATCGCTGAAGGCCTCGAAGTGCACGGCGGCCGACGACCAATGGTCGGTCATGGCGCGTACCGCCTCCATCAGCGGGCGCGGCCCGCAGCAATAAATATGTTCGCGGTTTTTCCGCTCGGCTAGCACCGGCTTGAGATCGAGCGAGCGGGCCGGGTCGCCCTGGTCGTAGTGGATGATGACGTGGTCCTTGAATTCTGGCGCGCTCAGCTCGTCGAGGAACGCGGTCGTTTCGGGCGAGCGCGGCAGTAGAACAAGCGAAAGCGTTTGCCCTGCCGCCGCACCTCGCGAATCATCGCCATGATCGGCGTGATGCCGATGCCGCCGGCGATGAACAGAAAATCCTGCGCGCGCTGCGGCAGCCCGAAATCGTTGACCGGCGGAGCCACCATCAGCTCGTCGCCGGCCTTGGTATTGTCGATGAGGTTGCAGGAACCGCCGCGTCCGTTGGCCTCGCGCTTGATCGCGACCAGATAGCGGTCGCGCTCGGCCGGGTCGTTGCACAAGGAATACTTGCGCAACAATCCGTTCGGCGCCCGGATTGCGACATGCGCGCCGGCAGAAAATTCCGGAAGCGGTTTACTGCCGGAGTCGCGGAATTCCAGCAAATGGATGCCGTCGGCGATCCTGTCGTTGCGCGTCACGTGGAGCGGCAGCATCTGCGGCTGGTCATTAACGGCCATTTCGTCTCCGATGAAACATATATTCGCGCCACAAGTGGCGGTTTTTCATCGCGGCCGCAAGTGGGCAGGGACGTTCAGCGCGCGCCGGTGCTCGCGCGCTCGACCGGACGTGGCAAGGTAGCCGTCGCCGGGGTTTGTTCCGCCATCAGCGCGCCATAGGCGTCGGCGAGGCCTGCGCCGAACATAATGTCGCGGCCCTTGGGTCCGAGATCTTTCGCCGTCGCCAGGAGGATGTCGCGCACTTTATCGGGCGCCAAATCGCTTTTGCGTTCGAGCATCAGCGCGACGATGCCACTCACTTCCGCCGCGGAGTACGATGTGCCGGAAGATAATTCATAGCCGCCGTCGGGAATAGCGACCAGAATCTGCGCGCCCGGCGCGGCGATCGCGATATGGCGGCCGCGGTTGGATTGCGGGAAAAGCTTGTCGTCGGCGTCGGTCGCGGTCACCGCGATCACGTTCGGATCGGCAGCGGGATAGAGCGGCGGCGAATTCGGCCCGGCATTTCCGGCCGCTGCCACCAGCACGATGCCTTTCTTGTGCGCGCTTTCCAGGCTGCGGTGGAGCGCCGGGTCGGGCGGTCCGGCAAAGCTCATATTGATCACGCGCGCGCCATTTGCCGCTGCCCAATCGAGGCCTTTGAGAATGTTGAACGTGGTGCCTTCGGCGCTGGCGCCGGTGCCGTCGAACGCGCGGATAGCCAGGACACGCGCGCCCGGCGCCGCGCCCATCAGTCTGCCGTGCGCCGCGATCAGGCCAACGATGGCAGTGCCATGTTTATGCGGTGCCATCGGTGCTGTAAGTGTGTCGTAGGCTTCCACGATGACGCCGGTGAGTTCGGGATGGTTGGCATCCACACCGGAATCGATCACCGCCACCGACACTTTGTCGCCCTTGGCGAGCGCATGCGCTTGCGGCAAATGCAGCTTGGCGAGTTCGTACTGCGCGGGGTCACCTTCGGTCGCTGTTTTGGCTTCGCCGTCTTGCATCGTGAACAGATAATTTGGCTGTACCGAACTGACGCGCGAGTCGGCTTCAAGTGCTTGCACCGCTCTGCGCACCGATATGTTCTTGGGGACGCGCCAGCGATACAACGTGGTGCCGGATAGCTGGAAGCTTTGCGATTCAAGGCGTGTCAATCGGAAGCGGGTTTGCAGCGCGTTGATTTGCGCCGGACTGACGGCGTTGGAAACTTCGAGCACCACTTCGTCGGGCACAAACCGCCGTTCGTTGGCCGGTGGCGCGCCGCTCACGCTGCGTCGCGCCGAGCGCTGCCGTGCACGGCTTGCGTCTTGCGGCCCATAGCCGCCATCGTCGACGTATTGTCTGCCGGGCGGGATCACCGAAACGATGCCCGGCCCGGCCCAGCCGCCGCGATAGTAGTGACCGCCGCGAAATCCGCCGCGCGATGGCGTCCGCGCGCTGAATTTCGGACCCACGCTGCGCGACGGCGTATTCGTACTGACATTCGTGGACGCGCCGCGGCTGAAGAGCTTTTGCGAGAAGGCGGCATCGGCTGCCGCCAAAGCCAGCGCGGCGGCGGCCGCGAGACAGAGCAGGGCGCTACGATAGGCGCGCATCGCGTAACCTCCGCGAAAGGCTCATCTCATTGGGCCGTGGCGATGAAACCGACGATCTTGTCTTCCTGCAGCTTCTTGACGATGCGCGCGAGTTCCGCCTTCGGCAAGCCGGTTACCGCCACGCGTACTTTGTAAAGCCCGCCGGACATCGGTCCGGCCGCGATCTGCAGTTTGTTGGCTTCGAGGAACTTTGTGATGTCGTCGGATGACGCTTGCGGCGCGAAACGGATCATCGTGAATGCGCCGACGCCCGGATTGGTGGTCGGCGCCGAGGCCGTCTCATAGCCGCCGGCGCGCTTCTCCTTGATCACAATGCCGGCGATCAGTCCCGCCTGCAACAGGATGGCGATCGCGGCGGCGCTCGCCGACCACGCCAGCGTACGCGGCGGCAGGCTTGCGAAAAATCCGGACACGCGTGCGCCGAGACCGAGCGAGGCGGCCGGCTTGCGCGCAGGCTCGGCATCAATCTTGGCGAAAAGCTTCTCCATCGCATGCGTGGAGGGCGCGCCCAGCGTCTCGTTGAGCAGAATAGTCTCGCCCAGTTCCTCGCGCACCATCGCGAAACGGCGAGCGAGCTCGGGGTCGTTGGCCAGCGCCTCTTCGACGCGCTGGGCGTCGCGACGGCTCAGCGTTCCCGCCGCATGCCAGGGCAGCAGCTCGTCAATATCGCTGTGGGTCTCTTTGTTCGTCGTCGTCATGGCCAACCTCGATCGATTCCTTGCTCCTTCAAGATCTCCGATAGCTTCTTTCGTGCGTAGAACATCCGGGTTTTAACGGTCGCTTCCGGGATGCCGACAATTCCCGCGACTTCCTCCACCGACTTCTCATGGTAATAGACAAGATCCACGATTTCCCGGTGTTCCGCGGAGAGCTTGCTCAAGGCTTGTCGCAAGATTGCGGCCTTGTCCTTCTTCGCCAGGGCGATCTCGGGGTTGTCGGCATGGTCCTCGATCTGCTCCGCCGTTTCATCATCCAGCTCCCGCTCCGGCCGGCGCCGCAGCGCCGAGAGCGCCTTGAAGCGCGCGATGCTCAACATCCAGGTTGAGACCGCCGAGCGGCCCTCGAATTTTCCGGCTTGCCGCCAGACGTCGAGAAACACGTCGCTGATCAAGTCCTCCGCTGTCGCCTCGTTGCGCACCAGACGCAGCACGAACCGGTACACACGAACGTGGTGCCGGGCGAACAGCACCTGCATGGCGAGCCGGTCGCCGCCTGCGATCCTTGCGATCAGAGCCTCGTCCGAAGTCGTTTGCATCGCAGGCTTGTCGGCTCCTGAATGGGTCGCCGGCGGTGGCGGCTAGGTTCAAGCGAAATCGAAGAAATTTGACATCTGCCCGCCCCGGGCGATGCGGCGCGGGGCAGTTTCGCTTTTCGGGCATAACTCGGCAAGCCAAAGCCGCCGCAAGGGCTTTTTTGCGCACTTTTTGCTTAAAAAATGGGTGGACGCGGCCGGCCGCACCCGACTTTGCTATAATCAAGAAGAAGTACGCGCAGTATTTGAGATCTAATATGCTGGAGGGCTTCAAACGCAGCGAGATTAAGACTAGCGGCGCGCGCATCGTGACCGTCATTGGCGGCAGCGGCCCTCCGCTGCTGCTGATGCACGGCAATCCGTTCACGCATCTGTCGTGGCTGAAGGTGGCGCCGACGTTGGCGCGTGAGTTCACGGTGGTCGCCACCGATTTGCGCGGCTACGGCGATTTTGAAAAGCCGCCGGGTGGCGACGACCATTCCGGCTATTCGTTCCGCGCCATGGCGCAGGACCAGGTCGAGGTGATGGCGGCGCTCGGCTTCGACCGATTCATGGCCGCCGGTCATGACCGCGGCGCGCGCGTGCTGCATCGCATGTGTCTCGATCACTCGGCGAAGGTCAGGCGCGCGGCGATCCTCGACATCATCCCGCAGCACCATCTGCTCAACAACATGACGCGGGAATGGGGAAAGTTCTCCTGGCATTGGCTGTTCAACATTCAGCCTTACGATATGCCCGAGCGCATGATGGGCGCCGATCCCGATTGGTTCATCGAGAAGAAGCTCGCGAAAACCAAGCAGGGCCTGAGCTTCTTCGACAAGGGGGCGCTGGCCGAATACAAGCGGTGCTTCCGCGATCCGGCAACCATCCACGCCATCTGCGAAGATTATCGCGCCACCTTCGGCGTCGACCTTGACATGGATACCAAGGACTTCGAGGCGGGCCGCAAGATCGGCATGCCTGTGTTGTTGCTATGGGGCGCGACCGGCGGGGTCGGACGCAACAGCAAACCGTCGCCCGACGAAATCTGGCAACGTTACGCGTCCAATATTGTGGCGGCTAAGGCGTTACCGTGCGGACACTACCTGTCCGAGGAAGCGCCGGCAGAGACGACAGCCGCGCTGCGCGAATTCTTCACCGCGGCATGAGCAGACGTTCGCAAGCGCGGTTTCGGTGAGCCATGAGGCCGCTCGTCTCCGTCATCATGGCGACCTACGGGCGCGGCGCGCATATCCGGCCCAGCATTGCCTCGGCGCTGCGGCAGACTTGTCGCGATTTCGAACTGATCGTCGTCGGCGACGGCTGCGGCGGCGGCTATATGACCATGGTCCATCCGGACAACATCGACGCGTTCGAGCCGGGTGCATTGTTTGCCACAAACCGCAGCAACAAGGGCCTCGCGCGCCCCGCGCTGCGCCGGCTAGATCAATATTGCTACATCGAACAGACCGCCGAGCCGCGCGCGCTCGACTGGTATCCGATCGAGCAAGGTGTGTTACCGTTCCGCTGGTCGGGCCGAACGCCTGGCCGAAGATTTTCCTTCCGGTCACGCATTCTGGCGAGGCGCGCGTCGTGCTGCATTGTCTGCGGGCAGCCGCCGGCTTTGCCGGTATCGAGGTCTACCAAAACGGCGCGCTCCTGCCGCATCGGCTGGTTCAGCGCAAAGGACGGACGCTTATTGTGATTCAGGCAGTATTCGCCAACGACGACTACACGGTACTGCAGCTGCATACTAAAATGAAGTGGCGCGAAAGTTTCAAAAAGCCTACCGGCGTGCTCTTGCAGGTATCGGGATCGACACTTTAAGCTCACTAGCTCAAGTCTTTTCGCGGAAGCGGCCGCGATGGTTCGCAAAGGGAGCAAGGTTTGACGGACGTGCCTGAACGTCGTTGGAGCTGCCGAGCTTCTGGCGAAAAAGTCTGCCGTGGATGCGCAGGGACGCCTGCGCGAACAACTCATTGACGGCGTCGATTTTCGTCCGACACGTCCGGTGCCGCATGAGGACGGCCACGTTACCGAAGTGGCGCGCGTCGGCTGGGACGTCATGCGCGATCCCGTCGTCCAGGTCCACACGACGACGACCCTGCCAGGGAGAATCCGCGCCTGGGGCCTGCATCAGATCGGGTCGGACCGGCTGTTCGTCGTCTCCGGTCTCGTTACCATCGCTGTTTTCGACGGGCGCACGAACTCGTCGACCAAGGGCGCCGTCAACACCTTTACCGTCAGCGAGAAAAATCCCGGCCTACTGGTGATCGCGCCGAATCTCGACCACGGCTGGAAGAACATCGGCGTCTCCGAGGCGATTATCATCAACATGCCGACGCGCGCCTACAATTACGAGCAGCCAGACGCGCTCGATCTGCCTTGGGATTTGGAAGCCGCGGCACGGCTCATCCCGTACAAATTCTAGACCGCGGCGCTAGGCGGCCCCGGGCGGCGGTTCGGCAAGAAAGTTGTGAATCGCGTAGAAGAGCAAATGCCGGTTCTTGCTGTAGCCCGCGCTATGCGCGGTCTGCGGCAGAATGACGAACTGGCGGTCCCCGTTCGGCAGTTGGCCGAAGAAGTCGAGCAGGTCGGCATTGGTCGAATTACCGTCGAATTCGCCGCGCAGCATCAACACCGGAGATAATATTTTCTTGGGATCGATGATCGGCAGATTTGCCGCCATATCGAGGTAGGTGCCGCTCGGAACTTGGTCGCCGAATTTCATTTCGTCGGCAACGAGCGCCTCAACCATCGCCGGGTCGTAGAGCGAAGGGTGCCCGTCGCGCGTGAAAATCGAGCGGATCATGGCGGCATCGCGCTTGCGGCGCGAGCTTGCGCGCAACTGTTCGATTTTCTTGCGCCGCCGTTCGATCTCAGCCGCGCCGTTACCTTTATAGGTGAATGCGCAGAGCACCAGCCGGCCGACGCGTTCGGGCTGCGCCTGCGCATAGGCAGCGGCGCGGATGCCGCCCGACGAAGTACCGTATAAATGCGCTTTCTGCTGCCCGGTCTCTTTCATCACGACCGGGATTGCGGCCTTGATATCCTCGACGCCGCTGGCGATATCGGAATTATTGCCCGACGAGCCAGAGTGGCCGTAGCCGTCATGGTCCATCGTCCAGACGTCGTAGCCGTAGCGCGCCAGCACGTTCATCAATGAATATCCGCCTTTGCCCGGCACGTTGAGGTCATAGGATGAGCGCGCCGAATTCGACGACCCGTGCGCCAGAAAAACGACCGGCAGTGGCGGCGTGTCCGACTTGGGTGCGCCGATACGTTTGCGCCACAAATTCAGCTTCACATCGCCTTTCTTCGCCCAATAATCCTGATGCCATATTTCGCCGTCAGCCGGCGCCGGCTGTGCCTGCACGGCGGTGGCAAGGCCGGACATCAGGCCGGCACCGAGACCGATGCCGGCGCCTTGCAGCAGCGCCCGGCGTGGCAGGGGAATAGCGGACTCGCTCATGGGGCGTTTTCCAGTCGGCATTCGTTGGGCCGCGCGGTCGTTCACCCTGCAATCTAGCAAATTGTGGGGCCGGCGGCAGTCCACTCGCGCGGACGGGGGAGTTCTGCTAGTGGGTCGCCTATCGCGTTGTCAGGCGCGCGGCGTCGCAAGGTCTCGTGGCCGAGGGACCGCCGCAATTCGGCTGTAGCCGGCTTGCGGATCTGGAAAGCCGATCGCGGGCAAACCCGAAATCGGGACGCCGAACCGGAGGAAAGATGCTCGATTTTTTGCGCGCGGGGGCGCGATTTTTCCAGGACAAAATCGGCTGGAATAGGATCGGCGTGCTTCTCAGTCTGGCCATCATCGCCGTAGCGGTGGTGGTACTGGTCCATATGTTGCGGGATATCAACATCGACGAGATCATCGCCGCGCTGAAGGCGACCGAGCGGCGCCACATTCTCGCAGCCGCCGCGTTTGTCGCTGGCGGCTATTTCACGCTCACATTTTACGATTGGTTCGCTCTGCGCACGATCGGTCGCAAGGAAATCCCTTATCGCATCGCGGCGCTGTCCGGCTTCACCAGCTATTCGATCGGCCACAATATCGGCGCTACCGTGTTCTCCGGCGGCGCCGTGCGCTACCGCATCTATTCGGCCCATGGGCTCGACGCGATAGAGGTGGCCAAAATCTGCTTTGTGGCGGGCCTGACCTTCTGGCTCGGCAACGCGACCGTGCTCGGTCTCGGCATCGCTTATACGCCACAGGCCGCGGGATGGATCGATCAGCTTCCGGACTGGGCCAACCGCTGCATCGCGGGCGCGATGCTGACGGTGCTCGGGTCTTATCTTTGCTGGGTCTGGAGCGCGCCACGCGAAATCGGACGCGGCGAATGGAAAGTATACCTGCCCAGCGGGCCGTCCACGCTTTTGCAGATATGCATCGGAATTTTCGACCTCGGCTGCTGCGCCCTCGCCATGTACATGCTGCTGCCGGACGAGCCGAATATCGGTTTCGTGACGCTGGCGGTGGTGTTCGTATCGGCGACGCTGCTCGGCTTCGCCAGCCACGCACCAGGCGGTCTCGGCGTATTCGACGCTGCGATGCTGGTGGCCTTATGGCAATTCGACAAGGAAAGCGTGTTGGCGGGACTGCTGTTGTTTCGGGTGCTTTATTATTTGGTGCCGTTCGTCATTGCGCTGATCATTTTAGGCGCGCGTGAAATATGGCTCAATGTGCGGGGCGCGCGGACGAAATCCGAATTGCATCCGGTGACGAGCGCTGTCGCGCCGTTACGCAGTGAGATCGAAACCGATAAAATCAGTGCCGATTGACCATGGCGACCGAAAACAACAGCGCAAACTTATCGCGCCGCGCGGATTGGCCGAGCCGATTGCGGCACGCTTGGCTTGCTCTGCTCGGCAGGTTGGGCGCGGACACCAATACGCATCTAGGGCTGCCGATCTACGACCGCACCGCCGCGCATCCGCAGGCGCTCCTGATCGAATCGCTGATCGGCGGGTTGCCCGGGCCGGCGATCGTACTCGGCCGCGACGGCCGCGTCATCGCCTTCAACGCGGCTGCGTCGGCGATCGCGCCGTCAGTGCGCCGCGGCGAGCCAGCCTTGATCACCTTACGCATGCCCGAACTGGTCGATGCGATCCGGCGCGCCACGGCCAGCCGCACGCCGCAACGGGTGGAATTTTTCGAACGCGTGCCGCTCGACCGCTGGTTCGAAGCCTTTGTGACACCGGTGAGGCTGGCGAGCATCGTAGATGACCGCTCCGACATTCTACTGATGACATTCAACGATCTTACGCCGTTGCGCCGGGTCGAGGAGATGCGCGCCGATTTCATCGCCAACGCCAGTCATGAACTACGGACGCCGCTGGCGGCGCTGCTCGGCTTTATCGAGACCCTGCAAGGAACCGCCAAGGACGACGCAGCAGCACGCGCCAAGTTCCTCGCCATCATGCAGGGGCAAGCCACCCGCATGGCGCGCCTGATCGACGATCTCCTCTCATTGTCGCGCATCGAACTCAATGCGCACCTGCAACCGAACATGCCGCTCGATCTGGCGCCGATCGTCCGCCAGGTCGCCGACGGCCTGCAGACGCTGGCGCGCGACCGCGATGTCACGATCAAGGTAGTCGCGCCGCCGGATGCTCTGATCGTACTTGGCGACCGCGACGAGTTGATCCGCGCGCTCGAAAACCTGGTGGAGAACGCGCTCAAATACGGCGCCGCCGGCAAGCGGGTGGATATCACGCTGGCGCGCAGCCAGACCCGTGGCGGGTTGCCCGAGGCCGCCATCGCGGTGCGCGACTACGGCCCGGGCATCGCGCCTGAGCATCTGCCGCGGCTGACCGAGCGTTTCTACCGGGTCGACGTCGTCGACAGCCGCGCCCAGGGCGGAACGGGATTGGGTCTGGCACTGGTCAAGCATGTGCTCAACCGGCACGGCGGGCGCTTGAGCATCGAGAGTACGCCGGGCGAGGGCGCCACCTTCATCATGCACCTGCCATTACGCACCGGCGTTTCGCCGCCTACCGGCGAAGTGCCATAAAAATCAACGAGTTAAATTGTCATGTGACTGTCACCAAAGCTTTATAGAACGGTGACATGCGACGCCTAAGGCTGACCACGACTTCGGAACTTCAAACGCCAATAAAAACGTCGTCCGAAGTCCATCGGTCTTGGAGTGCGTCTTAAAACAACAGCGGCCGCCCGGACCAAGGGCGCGAAGGTGGAGACTGTGGGCGCCAAGGCCCGCGGATGCCTGGCCGCAAACATGGAGAGAACCCGTGAAACACTGGACCGCATTTGCTGCCGCCGGCTTCATCGCCGCCGCTGCTTTTGTACCGGCTAACGCCGCCGACCTTTCCGGCGCCGGCGCCACATTTCCCTATCCGATCTACGCCAAATGGGCCGACGCCTACAAAAAGGAAACCGGTAACGGGCTGAACTATCAGTCCATCGGTTCGGGCGGCGGCATCAAGCAGATCAAAGCCAAGACCGTGACCTTCGGCGCCAGCGATGCGCCGCTGCCGGGCAAGGAACTCGACGAAGCCGGTCTCGCCCAGTTCCCGATGGTGATGGGCGGCATCGTTCCGGTGGTCAATCTCGATGGCATCAAGGCCGGCGACCTGACCATCGACGGTGCAACGCTCGCCAAGATTTTCATGGGCGATATCAAGAAATGGAACGACCCGGCAATCCAGAAACTCAATCCGTCCGCCAAACTGCCGGACCAGGCGATCGCGGTCGTGCATCGCTCGGACGGATCGGGCACGACGTTCAACTTCGCCTATTACCTGTCGGACGTGAGCGCCGACTGGAAGTCGAAGGTCGGCTTCAACACCTCGGTGCAGTGGCCGGTCGGCATCGGCGCCAAGGGTAACGAAGGTGTCGCCAACAACGTCGGCAACACCAAGGGTTCGGTTGGCTACGTCGAGTACGCCTATGCGTTGCAGAACAAGTTGACCTTCACCAAGATGATCAACAAAGGCGGCAAGACGGTATCGCCCACCTCCGATGCGTTCCAGGCAGCGGCGGCCAATGCCGATTGGAAATCGCAACCCGGTTACGGCGTGATCCTCGCCAATCAGCCCGGCGACAAGTCGTGGCCGATGACCGCGGCGACCTGGATCCTGGTCTACAAGCAGCCGAGCGATCCTGCGGCGACCAGCGAAGCGCTCAAGTTCTTCGCCTGGGCCTACAAGAACGGCGCCAAGATGGCCGAGAGCCTCGACTACGTCCCGATGCCGGCGAGCGTTGCCGCCGACGTCGAGAAATACTGGACCAAGGAAGTCAAGGACGCGAGCGGCAAGCCCGTCTATGCGATGACCAACTGATCCGACGATAACGGGAAAGGGCGCCCGCTAGGCGCCCTTTCCTTGTCCACCGCCGCTCACAAGGCGGCTTGTCACGCGGCCAGTGGACCGCTTGAGTGGCTCCCCCGGATGCGCTTGAGCCAAAGGGAGAGCCGAATGCAACCCGCCGGGAGGCGACCCGTGGTTGACGTTGCGTTTGAAGGCAGCGGCATTTCGGTCGACGAGCAAGCCGATCGCGCCAGGGTTCTCGGTCGGCTGCGCCTGGGTGACGTAGCGTTCCGCAACCTGACCCGTATCGCCGCCATCACCGTTCTTATTATCCTTGGCGGGATTATCGTTTCGCTGGTTTATGGCTCATGGCCGGCATTGCACACCTTTGGCCCGCGGTTCCTGATCGACGAAACCTGGAACCCGGTTACCGAGAAATTCGGCGCCATCGCGCCGATTTACGGCACGATCGTCACATCCGTCATTGCGATGCTGATCGCGGTGCCGGTCGGCCTGTTTATCGCGCTGTTCCTCACCGAATTATGCCCGATGTGGCTGCGCCGCCCGATCGGCATCGCCATCGAGTTGCTCGCCGGCATTCCCAGCATCATTTACGGCATCTGGGGCCTGTTCGTGTTCGCGCCGTTCTTGCAGCAATATGTCCAACCGTTCCTGATCATGATATTCGGTCACGTGCCGGTCCTCTCGACATTGTTCGAGGGGCCGCCCTACGGCATCGGCATCCTCACCGCCGGTCTGATCCTGGCCATCATGGTGCTGCCATTCATCACGTCGATTTCGCGCGACGTGTTCGAAGCCGTGCCGCCGGTTCTCAAAGAGGCGGCCTATGGCCTCGGCTGCACCACCTGGGAAGTCGCGCGCTACGTGGTGCTGCCGTTCACCCGCGTCGGAGTGATCGGCGGCGTCATGCTGGGCTTGGGCCGCGCGCTCGGCGAAACCATGGCGGTAACTTTCGTGATCGGCAATGCGCACCGCATTTCGGGATCGATATTGGCGCCGGGAACGACGATTTCGGCCACCATCGCCAACGAATTCACCGAAGCGGTCGGCGACCTCTATACATCGTCCTTGATCGCGCTCGGTCTCATCCTGTTCGTGATCACGTTCATCGTGCTCGCCTTCGCGCGTTTGATGTTGATGCGTCTCAACGCGCGGGTCGGAGTCTGACCATGACAGCTTTGATCGACACGCCGCTCTACGCCAGGCGCCGCCGGCGCAACCTCATCACGATGGGGCTGTCCTACGGCGCGACCGCATTCGGCTTGAGCTGGCTGGTGCTGATTCTGGGCGTGCTGCTGTGGGAAGGCTTCAGCGGCCTTTCCGTCGCGGTGTTCACGGAAATGACGCCGCCGCCGGGTTCCGCCGGCGGCTTGCTCAACCCGATCATCGGCAGCTTGGTCATGACGGTGATCGCGGTGGCTCTTGGCACGCCGCTCGGCATGCTGGCCGGCACTTACATGGCCGAGTACGGGCGCTACGATAAACTGACCATGGTGGTGCGCTTCATCAACGACATTTTGCTCAGCGCGCCGTCAATCGTGGTCGGCCTGTTCGTCTATGAAATAATGGTCGCGCGGATGGGTCACTTTTCCGGCTGGGCCGGCGCGGTCTCGCTGGCGGTGATCGTGGTGCCGGTGGTGGTACGAACCACCGAGGACATGCTCACGCTGGTGCCCGACACGTTGCGCGAGGCGGCCGCGTCGATCGGTCTGCCGCGCTCGCTGATGATCACCAAGGTCGCCTATCGCGCGGCGCGCGCCGGCATGATCACCGGCGTGCTGTTGGCGATCGCGCGCATCAGCGGCGAAACGGCGCCGCTGCTGTTCACCTCGCTCAACAATCAATTCTGGAGCACGAACTTGAATGCTCCGGTCGCCAGCCTGCCGGTCGTCATCTTCCAGTTCGCGCTAAGTCCATACAAAGATTGGCAGAATTTGGCCTGGACCGGCGCGCTTATCATTACCTTGGCGGTTCTCGCGCTTAGCATCATCGCTCGTCTTCTCACGGCACAGAGAAAAACATCATGAGTGTTGCATCGTTCACGGTCCCCGCGGTCAGCCATGCTGCGGTCAACACAGACGGGCTGTTGGAAAAGGTCTCGATCCGCGACCTGAATTTCTTTTATGGCGACAATCGCGCGCTGAAGAACATCAATTGCTCGCTTTACCAGGGCAAGGTGACGGCTTTCATCGGCCCATCCGGCTGCGGTAAGTCCACGCTGCTGCGTATCCTCAACCGCATGTACGACCTTTATCCGAACCAGCGCGCCACCGGGCACGTCCGGCTCGATAACGACGACATCCTGTCGCCTTCGCAGGATCTTAATCTACTGCGAGCCAAGGTCGGCATGGTGTTCCAGAAACCGACGCCGTTTCCGATGACGATTTTCGAGAATATCGCCTTCGGCATCCGGCTCTATGAGCGGCTGGGAAAATCCGATTTGGAGGGCCGCGTGCAGCATGCGCTGCAGCGCGCGGCATTGTGGGACGAGGTCAAGGATAAGCTCAACGCCAACGGGCTGTCGCTCTCCGGCGGTCAGCAGCAGCGGCTTTGCATTGCGCGCACCGTCGCGGTGCGGCCGGAGGTGATCTTGTTCGACGAGCCGTGCTCGGCGCTCGACCCGATCTCCACCGCCAAGATCGAGGAATTGATCGACGAACTCAAAGACGACTACACGATCGCGATCGTCACTCACAACATGCAGCAGGCCGCGCGCGTGTCCGACTTCACCGCCTTCATGTATCTCGGCGAGTTAATCGAATACGGCGATACCTCGCACATGTTCACGACGCCTAACGATCGCCGCACCCAGGATTATATAACCGGTCGCTTCGGCTGACGCGCTGATAACGAAGGACAATAACAATGAACGATCTGCACACGGCCAAGGCCTTCGACACCGACCTGCAGGATCTCGGCCGTATGGTGGCCGAGATGGGCGGGCTTGCCGAAAAGCAGGTCGCCGACTCGGTCGATGCCCTGGCCAAGCGCGACAGCGCGCTGGCGCAGCGCGTCACGCAGGCGGATGCCAATATCGATGCGTTGCAGCGCGAGATCGAGGAAAAGTCGGTGCTTACGATCGCCCGCCGGCAACCGATGGCCGTCGATCTGCGCGAGATCGTCGGCGCGCTGCGGCTTGCCAACGATCTGGAGCGCATCGGCGATCTGGCCAAGAATATCGCCAAGCGCGTGATCGCGCTTAACGCCGAGTTTCCGCCACCCAAGCTGATCCGCGGCGTCGAACATATGGCGGATATGGTGCTCGGGCAAATGAAGGCAGTCCTCGACGCCTATGCCCGCCGCGACGACAGCAAGGCGATGGCGGTATGGCGTGGCGACGAGGAAATCGACGCGGTCTGCACGTCGGTATTCCGCGAGCTTCTGACGTATATGATGGAAGATCCGCGCAACATCACGTTCTGCATCCATCTTTTGTTCTGCGCCAAGAATATCGAGCGCATGGGCGACCATGCCACCAATATCGCCGAGACGGTGCACTATGTCATCGAAGGCCGGCCGATCACCGACCAGCGGCCCAAGGGCGATACCACGACGATCGCGGCCCTGCGCGCGGCCGGCGACAAATAGCCGGGGAAGAAACGCATGAACGCGCGCATCTTGATCGTCGAGGACGAAGAGCCGCTGACCATGCTGCTGCGCTACAACCTTGAGGCCGAGGGCTACGAGGTGGAGACCGCCGCGCGCGGCGACGAGGCCGACACTCGCCTGAAGGAAAGCAGCCCGGACCTGATCGTGCTCGACTGGATGCTGCCGGGCCTGTCCGGCATCGAGCTATGCCGGCGTTTGCGCGCCAGGCCGGAAACGCGCCAGTTGCCCATTATCATGCTGACGGCCCGCGGCGAGGAGAGCGAGAAGGTGCGGGGCCTGGCCACCGGCGCAGACGATTACATCGTCAAGCCGTTCTCGGTGCCGGAACTGCTGGCCCGCGTGCGCGCATTGTTGCGCAGGGCCAATCCCGAGCGGGTCGCGCTGGTGCTCAACATCGGCGATATCGAACTCGATCGCGAAAAGAAACGGGTGTCACGCAACGGACGCCCGATCGACCTCGGGCCGACCGAATACCGTCTGCTGGAGTTTCTGATGGAGCGCCCGGGCCGCGTGTTCTCGCGCGAGCAATTGCTCGACGGCGTCTGGGGCAGCGATATTTATATCGACGAGCGCACGGTGGACGTTCATGTCGGCCGGCTACGCAAGGCCATCAATCGCGGCCAGATGGCGGACCCGATCCGCACCGTGCGCGGGGCGGGCTATGCCCTCGACGACCGTTTCGGCCGGGTCGCCTGAATTAACCGCGGAAGGGCCGCTTGTCGCGCCGCCGGTCGGTCATCGGCTGGTAGGCGACGCGCGCGTGATAGGCGCAATAGGGCGCCTCATTCACGTTTTCGCCGCCGCAGAAGAAGAACTCCGTACTGCCCGGATCGCCGATCGGCCACCGGCAGGTCTTGTCGGTCAATTGCAGCAGCGTCTTGCGTTGCTCGAGCGGGATCTCGATCAGTTCCGGCTCGGGCTCGATCTCATAATCGTAAGCCAGCGCGGTATTGCCGCGCATCGACGGTCGCGGTACCCGCATCATGCCCGAGGAACGTGCCTTGCGCGGCCTTGGGCTGGACGAGGAAGGACTTTTGGCGCGGCCGGAGAGGCCAAGGCGATGGACCTTGCCGATCACGGCATTGCGGGTGATCCCACCGAGTTCGGCCGCGATCTGGCTGGCGGACAGGCCATCCGCCCAGAGTTTTTTGAGGAGTTCGACCCGCTCGTCGGTCCAGCCCATTGGCTTTTTCTCCTTGATCCCCAGTGCCTTAGATAGAATCCAGCCCTGTCATCCGGCGCGGTTTTGCGGCGCCTGACCCTCACGCTTCAGGGATGGACTAGAAAACGCTCGGTAGCACGAGATGTCGTACTAGCTATTCAAAACGCTACAATATGGGGTAACTCTCGTGCAAGCGTTTGCAACCCCTCAAGCCCAGCTACCAACAGTTTTTCCTTTTAGAATCGGCGCTTGCGGCGAATTTGAGTTGGCGCCCAGGGCTCCGGCGCCGCGTGTTGACAGGGCAAGCCTCTGCAATAGAATGAAAAAAGTGCCGCCCGGCGAGGCGGCACATTTCTTTTCGGCTCGCGCATGATCCGAAAAGTGGGTGCCGGTTTGTGGATAAGATCATGCAAACGAAAGCGTACGATCCCGAGAAGTGAGACCGGTTTTCGGAATTGATCATGCGCCAACGAAAATGTTCGATGGATTCAGGCCGTGAACTCGCATCTATTGCCGACTTATGCACGCATCGACCTCGCTTTCGAGCGGGGCGAGGGCGCCTGGTTGTTCACCGCTGACGGCGAGCGCTACCTCGATTTCACCTCAGGCGTCGCCGTTAATGCTCTTGGGCATGCACATCCTCGGCTCGTGAGCGCGCTCGAGGATCAGGCAAAGAAGGTCTGGCACGTCTCGAACCTGTACCGCATCCCGGAAGCCGAGCGGTTGGCCGACCGGCTGTGCAGCCTGAGTTTTGCCGACACCGTATTTTTCCAGAATTCCGGCGCTGAGGCGATCGAATGCGCGATCAAGATGACGCGCCATTATCAATTCTCTTCCGGCAAGCCCGAGCGCTTCCGCATCGTCACCTTCGAGGGCGCATTCCACGGACGAACGCTGGCGGCGATTGCCGCGACCGGGAATAAAAAATATCTCGAAGGCTTCGGCCCGCCGGTCGAAGGTTTCGACCAGGTGCCGTTTGGCGATCTGGAGGCGACCAAGAAAGCGATCGGTCCGGCGACCGCCGCCATCATGATCGAACCGATCATGGGCGAGGGCGGCGTGCGGGTCGTGCCGCATACCTTCCTGCGCGCGCTGCGCAAGTTGTGCGACGACCACGGGCTGTTGCTGATCTTCGACGAGATCCAGACCGGCGTCGGCCGCACCGGCGATATGTTCGCCTATGAGCACACCGGCGTCACGCCCGACATCATGACGTTGGCGAAGGCGCTTGGCGGTGGATTTCCGGTCGGCGCCTGCCTGGCGACGGCGGAAGCGTCCAAGGGAATGACCGCCGGCACGCATGGCTCGACCTTCGGCGGCAATCCGCTGGCCATGGCGGTCGGCAATGCGGCGCTCGATGTAATTGACGGCGAGGGCTTTCTCGATCGGGTGCGGAAGAATTCGCTGGTGCTCAAACAGCGCCTGGCCGAGCTCAAGGACCGCCATGCTTCGGTGATCGCGGAAGTGCGCGGCGAAGGCCTGTTGATCGGTCTGCGCATGGTACCGCCGGCGTCCGAAATGGTCGATGAATTGCGTAACGAGAAGATGCTCGCGGTCGCCGCCGGCGACAATGTCGTGCGGTTGTTGCCGCCGTTGATCATCGGCGAAAACGAGATCGCGGAAGCTTTCGCGCGCATCGACCGTGCTTGCGTGCGGCTCGAGAAGGCGCATCCGCGGCCCGCCAAGCAGGAGGCGGCGTCATGACCGGAAACGGCGTGCGGCACTTCCTCGATCTCATCGATATCCCGAAGCCTGTATTGGCTGGAATGATCGATGATAGCCGCGCCATGAAGACCGAGCGCGCCCGCGGCGTGCTCACCGAGCCGCTGGCCGGCAAGACGCTGGCGATGATCTTCGACAAGCCGTCGACCCGCACGCGCGTGTCGTTCGACGTCGCCATGCGCCAACTCGGCGGCGAAGCGATCTTGCTGACCGCGCAGGAAATGCAGCTCGGCCGCGGCGAGACGCTGGCCGATACCGCGCGCGTGCTGTCGCGCTATGTCGACGCCATCATGATCCGCATTCTCGACCACGAGTTGGTGGCCGAGATCGCGCGCCACGCCACCGTGCCGGTGATCAACGGGCTGACCCGGCGCTCGCATCCCTGTCAGGTGCTGGCCGACGTCATGACCTTCGAGGAAAAGCGCGGACCGATCCGCGGCCGTACGGTGGCCTGGAGCGGCGACGCCAATAACGTGCTGGCCTCCTGGATGCACGCCGCCGAGCGCTTCGATTTCCGGCTGCGGGTGGCGACACCGGCCGAATTGCGCCCCAAGAAGTGGCTGATGGATTGGGTGAAGTCGTCCGGCGCCGCGATCAAGATCGGCGACGACCCGGAAACCGCGGTCAAGGACGCCGATTGCGTGGTGACCGATACCTGGGTGTCGATGGGCGACCGCGACGGCAAGCGCCGGCACAACGTGCTCAAGCGCTACCAGGTCAACGCCCGCCTGATGTCCAAGGCCAAGCCCGAGGCGCTGTTTATGCATTGCCTGCCGGCCCATCGCGGCGAGGAAGTCACCGACGAGGTCATGGACGGACCGCAATCGGTGGTGTTCGACGAGGCGGAAAACCGGCTGCACGCCCAAAAAGGTCTTTTGGCTTGGTGCCTGCACGCCGGCGGGCGGTAGCAATCCGCACGGGCAGCGCTACATAAGTGCGATGAGCAATCCGGAAATCGCTATCCCCGCCCGCGCGCCATCGGCCACCTCGGCCGACGACACCGTCATGCCGTTCGAAGTCGCTGCGCTCGATTTGCGCGGTCGCGTCGTTCGGCTTGGTCCGGCGGTCGACCAAATTCTTGCCGCGCACGCCTATCCGGCGCCGGTGGCCAAGCTCCTGGGCGAGGCGGTGGTGCTCACCGTCATGCTCGGCTCGGCCTTAAAGATCGACGGCCGTTTCATTTTGCAAACCCAGACCGATGGCCCGGTGCGCATGCTGGTGGTGGACTTCACTGCGTTCGGACAAAGTTCGCGGCTGCGCGCGTTTCGACAAAGATCGCGTCGCGGCGGCCATTGCGTCCGGCAAGGCGAATGCAGGCGCGCTGCTCGGCAAAGGCCATCTCGCCATGACCATCGACCAGGGCCAGGACATGAACCGCTATCAGGGTCTGGTCGCGCTTGAGGGCGGCTCGCTGGAAGACGCGGCACACGAATATTTTCACCGCTCCGAGCAAATCCCGACGCGGGTGCGGCTGGCGGTCGCCGAGGAATTGCGCGCGGCCGAAGGCGGCGCCAAGCATGGCTGGCGCGCCGGCGGAATTCTTGTTGCAGTTTTTGCCCAAGGCGCCGGAGCGCGCGCGGCGTGGCCGATCTTGATCCCGGCGATGCGCCCGAAGGCACGACGCCGCATACGGTCGCCGGAAGACGACGCCTGGGTCGAGGGCCGCGCACTGGTCTCCACCGTTGAGGACGTCGAACTGATCGATCCGGCGCTTTCCAGCGAGCGGCTGGTGTACCGGCTGTTCCACGAGCCGGGCGTGCGCGTGTTTCGCGGCAGCGACGTTATCGCGCAATGCTCGTGCTCGCGCAGCAGCGTCGAGGCCATGCTGAAAAGCTTTTCGCAGGACGACCGCGATCACATGGTCGAGGACGGCAGGATCTCCGTCACCTGCGAATTCTGCAGCGCGAATTACGTATTCGTACCCCGCGAGATCGACGCAAAGGCGGACTGAACCGGTTAGTTGATCGTCCGCTCGGCGTAACTTGAATCCAGCGAGAAGGCGGGGATCTCGATATCGAAATGCTCGCCGGCCGCCGTGACCATGCCGTAGCTGCCCACCATGAAGCCGGACGGCGTCGGCAACGGAACCCCGCTGGTATATTCGAACGACTCGCCCGGCTTGAGCGTCGGTTCCTCGCCGACCACGCCCGGTCCCTTGACCTCCTGCAGCCGCCCAGACGCGTCGGTGATGCACCAATGGCGCGTCTTGAGCTGCACCGTCTGGTTCCCCAGATTGGCAATGTCGATGGTGTAGGTCCAGAAATAATAGCCATTGCTCGGCGCCGAGCGCTCCGAAACGAAGCGCGGCGTCACGGTCACTTCGATCTTGCGGGTTACGGCGCGGTACATCTATCTATAGGCCGTACATTTTACATTGCCTGGGCTTGCCATTCTTTCTTGCTCCGGGATTATGGCCGAAAGACCGCACGAAAGAAAAGCCGTTCATGGCCCCGGTAGCAATCGAACGCGATTTGCGGCTTGACCTGTTCCGTGGCATCGCGCTCTGGCTGATCTTCCTCGACCACATTCCGTCCAATGCGGTGAGCTGGATCACCATCCGCAATTACGGCTTCAGCGACGCCACCGAAATCTTCGTCTTCATCTCCGGCTATACCGCGGCCTTCGTCTATGGCCGCGCCATGCGTGAGCGCGGCTTCATCGTCGCCAGCGCCCGCGTGCTCAAGCGCGCCTGGCAGATTTATGTCGCGCACGTATTTCTGTTCGCGATCTATCTCGCCGAGATCGCCTACGTCGCGCACAGTTTCTCCAACCCGCTGTATAGCGAGGAAATGGGTGTGCTCGATTTCCTCAAGGACCCGGACGTCACCATCGTCCAGGCACTGCTGCTCAAGTTCAAGCCGGTGAACATGGACGTGCTGCCGCTCTATATCGTGCTCTTGCTCTGGTTCCCACCCGTCTTGTGGCTACTGCTGCGCACGCCCTCGATTGCGCTCGCGGCCTCGGCCGTCCTCTACGCGCTGATGTGGCAATTCGAATGGAACATTCCGGCTTATCCGCAAGGCGAATGGGTGTTCAATCCTTTTGCCTGGCAACTGCTGTTCGTGTTCGGCGCCTGGTGCGCACTCGGCGGCGCGCAAAAGCTCTCGCGCTGGATCACCTCGCGAGTGACGATCGGCTTGGCGATCGCCTACCTTGTGTTCGC
Organism: uncultured Alphaproteobacteria bacterium; assembly: GCA_963709015.1. Classification (GTDB taxonomy): domain Bacteria; phylum Pseudomonadota; class Alphaproteobacteria; order Rhizobiales; family Xanthobacteraceae; genus Pseudolabrys. The sequence continues at coordinate 25,741 of CAVPUU010000022.1, forward strand.
GTTCGGCATCGCGATGACGTGGTATTTCCCGCGGCTTGCGGTGTTCGTGCCGAAGTTCGTCGGCGAGGCGATCTACCCGATCGACAAGACCAATCTCGACGTGCTGCGCATCGTGCACTTCTTGTCGCTGGCGGTGATCACGGTGTGGTTCGTACCGCGCGGTTGGCCGAAGCTGCGATGGCGGATATTCTGGCCGGCGATCATCTGCGGGCAGCATTCGCTGGAAACTTTCTGCCTCGGAGTGTTCCTGGCGTTTGCCGCCCACTTCCTGTTCACCGAGATTTCCAACAATCTGTTGACGCAGATCATCGTGAGCCTGTCGGGCATCGCGATCATGGTAGGCGCGGCGGCCCTGGTTTCGTGGTATAGACGCGTCGAACGACAAGGACCGGGGCCGCGTCCGCCTTCAGTAAAGCCGGGCTACGCGGGGGGCGATGCATGACGGGGCGTGTACCATTCCTGCTGGCACTGATTAATGCTGGCCGGCCCGGCTCGGGCCGAGCATCCGGCCGAGTGCCGTGTCGCCGAGCAACTGGTCGAAAGCGACTATCCGCTGCCACAGGTCGCCCGTGCGATTGCCACCAAGCAACTCAATATTCTGGTGGTCGGCGCCGGCTCTTCGCTGCTGCCGGGCCCGAACGGCGCCAAGAACGCTTATCCAGCGCGGCTGCAAGCTGCACTCGCCGAGAAGCTTCCGGACGTCGCCGTCAAGGTGACCGACCGATGTGCAGGCGCGGCGCACCGCGGCCGTAATGGTGAAAACGCTTGGGCCGCCTTTGGCGGCGGCCAAGCCGGCGCTGATGGTCTGGCAGACCGGCACCGTCGATGCCATGCAGTCGGTTGATACCGATCAATTCAGCGCGGCCCTCGATCAGGGTATTAACATTGCCCGTTCCGCGGGCGCCGATGTCGTATTGATCAATTCTCAATACAGTCCGCGCACCGATCGATGATTGCGCTTGGTACATACGCTGAAAACATGCGTTGGGTTGCACTGCAGCAAGAAGTGCCGCTGTTCGACCGATTTAGCATCATGAGACTTTGGGCCGATCTGGGCACGTTCGATCTGTATTCGGCAACAAAAAAACTTGACACAGCCGAGCGTGTTCATGATTGCATAGGGCGATTGCTGGCCGATCTCGTAGTCGAGGCGGCCAAGCCAGAACGAGCCGCATGCCGAGGGCGGCCGTTAGGTTGAGTTCGGAGGAAACTGTACGTGCCGGGTTTTGATCTCGCCTATCGGGCGATGAAGGCCGCCGCTGTCGCCGCGCTGCTCGCTACGCTGCCGCTGCCGGCGCGCGCTGAGACGCCGGCGCCGACCTGCGATGCGCCGCTCGATCTCATCCGCCTCGCCAATCCGCTTTCGCACGTCGCACAGAAACTGGCGGCCAGCGATCGCCATCACCATCGTTGCCATCGGTTCGTCTTCGACCGCCGGCGCCGGCGCGAGTTCGCCGGCTGCGAATTATCCGAGCCGGCTCGCGGTCGAACTCAAGCGGCTTCTCCCAACCATGCGATCACCGTGCTCAATCGCGGCGTCGGCGGCGAGGAAGTCGGCGACATGCTCAGGCGGTTCGACATGGCCGTGATGCGCCGTCAAGCCCGACCTGGTCCTGTGGCAGCTCGGCACCAATTCGGTCATCCGCGATCACAAGTTCGCCGACCATGGCGCGGCGATCCGCGGCGGCCTCGAACAAGATCCGCGCAATCGGCGCCGACGTCGTGCTGATCGATCCGCAATTCGCGCCGAAGGTGGTCGTGAAGCCGGAAGCCGAACATATGGTGGAATTGATTGCCGCCACTGCGAAGGTGGAAAATGTCGATTTGTTCCGCCGCTTCGACGTGATGAAGCGTTGGCGCGAGCAAGATCATATGGCATTCGAGTCGTTCGTATCGCCCGATGGGCTGCACATGAACGACTGGAGCTATGCCTGCATGGCCAAGGGCCTTGGAATGGCGATCGCCGAAGCGGCCGAACGGCCGGTGCTGTCGGCGGCCATCATGTCGCTCGTTCCGTAGGCGACTGACGACTTGCCACTAGAGTGCGTCCAAAGCCGTCAGCAAATCCTCGATCAGATCGTTGGGATGCTCGAGCCCGGCCGAGAACCGCACCAGTCCGTCGCCGATGCCGAGCTCCGCGCGCTGCTCGGGCGTGAGCCGCTGATGTGTGGTCGTGGTCGGATGCGTGACCAGGCTCTTGGCGTCGCCGAGATTGTTGGTGATGCCGATCAACTGCAAGGCATTAAGGAAGCGGAAGGCGCCCTGCTTGCCGCCCTTGACCTCGAACGAGCACAGCGTTGAACCGGCCTTCATCTGCTTGGCGATTACATCGGCCTGCGGATGATCGGCCCGGCCCGGATAGATCAGCCGGCTGATCTTCTTGTGGCCGTCGAGCGCGTTCGAAACCGCCCCCGCGGTATCGGTCTGCCGCTGCACGCGCACCGCCAGCGTCTCCAGCCCCTTGAGCAGAACCCAGGCATTGAACGGCGACAGCGACGGCCCGGTCTGGCGGATCACCTGGTGTATGTGATCCATGATGAATTTTTCCGACGCCAGGATGACGCCGCCGAGCACGCGGCCCTGGCCGTCGATGTGCTTGGTCGCCGAATAGACCACGCAGTCGGCGCCGAGTGCGAGCGGGCTCTGGTAAAGCGGGGTGGCGAACACATTGTCCACCACCAGCTTGGCGCCGGCCGCGTGCGCGATCTCGGCGACCGCGGCAATGTCGTAAACCTCCAGCGTCGGATTGGTCGGCGTCTCCATGAAGAACACCTTGGTTTCTTTGCGCACCGCTTTCTTCCAAGTGCTGAGATCCTTGCCGTCGACCAGCGTCGAGGTGACGCCGAAACGCCCCAGCCATTCCTCGATCACCCAGCGGCAGGACCCGAACAGGGCCTTGGCGGCGACCACGTGATCGCCGGCCTTGACCTGCCCCATCAACGCGGTGGTGACTGCCGCCATCCCGGTCGCGGTCGCGCGCGCGGCCTCGGCGCCTTCGAGCGCGGCCATGCGCTGCTCGAACATGCTCAAGGTTGGATTGGAATAGCGCGAATAGACGTAGCCGGGCACCTTGCCAGAGAAGCGCGCCTCGCATTCCTCGGCGCTCGGATAGACGTAGCCTTGCGTGAGGAACAGCGACTTCGGACGTTTCGCCGAACTGCGAGCGCAGCGTTCCGGCATGGACCAGGCGGGTTTCGGGGCGGTAAGCTCTTCGGTTCGACGACATGCGGGCCTCCTATGGCCAACGGACGGCCAATAAAAAACCGGCCGGAGAAAAATTCTCGGCCGGGCACACGCGTCCCCGGCCTTTTAGCGATTTGTTTAACGTGGCTGCAAGCCGGCCGGCTCAAATGACCACGGGATAAGATGTTTGTAGCGGGACCGCCCGCTTCCCGTCAAGCCGCCCGTCGGGTTAGATCGTCGCACCTAGCGTAAAGGGGCGCCGTGACGCTGACATTCGCCATCGAGGACAAAGGAATCCTGCCGGACCGCATGATCGAGCGGCTGGCCGCCGCCGGCGGGATTTTGCCGTCCACCGACTTCGTCCCCGACCAGATCCAGCCGGCCAGCCTCGACCTGCGGCTCGGCGAAGTCGCCTATCGCGTGCGCGCGAGTTTCCTGCCCGGCCGCACGACGGTCGCCGAGCGCATCGACGGGCTGAAGCTGCATGAAGTCTCGCTCAGCGACGGCGCCGTGCTGGAGACCGGCTGCGTCTATATCGTGCCGCTGTTGGAAAGCCTGGCGCTGCCCGACGATATTTCCGCCGCCGCCAATCCGAAAAGCTCGACCGGCCGGCTCGACGTGTTCACTCGCGTCATTGCCGATGAGTTGCGCGGCTTCGACCGCATCGAAGCCGGCTATCATGGGCCGCTTTATGCCGAGATCAGCCCGCGCACCTTCCCAGTGCTGGTGCGCGAGGGCTCGCGGCTGTCGCAGATCCGCTTCCGCCATGGCCATGCGCTGCTCGGCGCCGAGGCGCTGCGCGATCTGCATGCGCGCGAGCGGCTGGTCGACTGCCGAGGACGCCGACGTGAGCGAAGGCGTCGCTGTCGGCGTCGATCTCTCGGGGCTCGGCCCGGGTGGACTGGTCGGCTACCGAGCCAAGCGGCACACGGGACTGATCGACGTCGAGCGGCGCGGCGGCTATGCAATCCTGGATTTCTGGGAGCCGATGCACGCGCGCCCTGACAAAAGCCTGATCCTCGATCCCAACGAGTTCTACATCCTGGCCTCCAAGGAAGCGGTACAGGTGCCGCCGGACTATGCCGCCGAGATGGTGCCGTTCGATCCGCTGGTCGGCGAATTCCGCGTGCATTATGCCGGCTTCTTCGACCCCGGCTTCGGCTATGCCGGCGCTGGCGGCAAGGGCGCGCGCGCCGTGCTTGAAGTGCGCTCGCGCGAGGTGCCGTTCATACTCGAGCACGGGCAGATCGTCGGCCGGCTGGTCTATGAGAAGATGCTGGCCAAGCCCGACAGGCTTTACGGTTCAGGCATCGGTTCGAATTATCAGGCGCAGAGCCTCAAGCTATCGAAGCATTTCAAAGCCTGACATCGTCTTGCCGAAAGGAGTTGCGGCCATGGCCAAAGCGATACCCACAGTGACTCAATCTGCGGCCGAGCTGCATCGCAATATGAAAGACATTGCCGATGCGCTTGGAACGCTGCTGGTCGACGCCTTTCATCATCTGGCGCTATTTGCGATCGGCGCGACGACCGTGTGGTCGGCGGTGGCGTCCTTTCTCGACATGGTCAATCGCGGGCGGGCAGGACTTCCGGATATCCTGCTATTGTTCATTTATCTCGAAATCGGAGCAATGGTCGGCATCTATTTCAAGACGACACGGCTGCCGGTCCGCTACCTGCTTTACATCGCGATTACCGCTTTGGCGCGCGTCCTCATCGAACTGGTGAGCGCGGAACACAGGACCGGCACCGACCTGATCGTTGTGGCGGGAGCCATTCTGGTCGTGGCGATCGCTGTATTGATCTTGCGCTTTGCCTCGCACACGTTTCCATCGAACGCATCCGCCGGCGTTCGCAAGGCGACAAGAGCCGACGACTAAAGTTGTTTCGCGGCAGCCAATCGCGCTGCTTCGGCAAGTATGGTTGACCAAGCGTGAACGGCGCGCTTGCCCGCTTTGCTTGGCTTTGGCTATGGTTGGCGCACGCGGGCGTAGTTCAATGGTAGAACGGCAGCTTCCCAAGCTGCATACGAGGGTTCGATTCCCTTCGCCCGCTCCAACCTTCGCGCCGTCCAAGTCGGCTATAGCCGACTTGGACATTAAAAATTACCGATCTCGGGTCCACCCGAGATCGGTGGCGCTTCGGTTGGCAAGCCCGCCTAAATCGCGAAGGTTGCCCGCCATAGTTTCTTGACCGCCGAAGTCCGTTTCGGACGAAGGCGGACTCCGCCTGCGCGAACGCTCACATCAACTCGCCAGCGTCACACAGGACAGAACGGCGGCGTAGTGGAACAACGCTGCGGTCACAACGAAGCCGTGCCAGATCACGGTATGAAAGCGCAGGCGCTCCCAGACGTGAAACGCGACGCCGATGGAGTAAAGCGCGCCGCCGATGGCGATCAGCCATAGCGTGATCGGCTGGAGCGTTGCGGCCATCGGCTGGTAGGCCAACACGCCACTCCAGCCGAGCACCAGATAAAAAGCGATTGAGAGCCGGTCGAACCGCCCCGGCCAGAAAAGCTTGAGCGCGATGCCGGCGGCCGCGGTCAGCCAGACGACCGCAAGCAGAACGGGGATGAGCCCGCTCTTCATCTGCCATATGAACGGCGTGTAGGTGCCGGCAATCAGCAGATAGATCGATGAGTGGTCGAAGCGCCGCAGCAGCCATTTGCGCGGGGATATCGGCCAAAGATTATAGGCCATGGAAAGGGCCAGCATCGACAAAAGGCCGATGACATAAACGATGACCGCCGCGATTTCGGCGCCCGGCGCCGAATGAAACGCGATCGTCAGCAAGACGACCGCCCCCGCGATGCCCAATGCGATGCCGAGACCGTGAACGATGCCGTCCGCGATGGTCTCGGCGCGGTTATAGTTCCAAGGTATCGCGATAATGCAGGCCGGTGCTTTCATTAAGCCGACTGAAACGCGTCAATGCGGCGATATTGCGTAGCATCTGAGACAGCGTGCATCCGCGGAAAATTAACTAAATTTGGTTTGGATGCCGGCCGGACTGAGGGGGTGCATGATTTTCAGGGCAATGCCGTTCGCGCTGTTTTTGCTGCCGGGCGCGGCTTCCGCAGTATCGCTGCCGCGCATTCTCGCCGGAGTCGATAACCCTGTACCGCAATGCGTGCGGCCTGCCGCGCTTATGGATTTCGTCGCCGAGCGCAATACGCAGCGCCAGCCGCCGCGCGCGATCGAACCGCGTTTCACCAACCTCGCCACGCTCTACCAGCGTATCGGCCAATGCGTCGCGCGCCCGCCGGAAAAATGTGTCGCGGTACGCTGGGACTATGCGTTCTTCCAGATGCTGATCGAGACCAACTATCTCACGTTCCGCCGGCCCAACGGCGTGCCCGCCGCGGTGGTGCCGGGTGACAACAATTTCGCCGGCGTCGGCGCCACCGTGTCCGGCAAGCCGGGCGAGCGTTTCAAGGACGTCGCCACCGGCGTGCTTGCGCACCTGCAACACGTGCTGATGTATTCCACCACGCGCGTCCCCAATCCCGTGGCGCAGCGCACGAATCAAGTGCAAAACGACGTGCAGGAGGCCATGCGCCGGTTGCACCGGCCGGTGACCTTCGGCGATCTCGCGCACGAATGGACCGGCACCGATCGCAACACTTATGGGGCGGAGCTGCGCAAGCTTGCGCAGCAATACGCCAGCCGCTATTGCGCGCAAGCCGCGAACAAAGATCGCGCGTCTCAGTCGATTTCCGCACGATCACGCTGACACACGCCCATGTGATCGCAGGAACCGAGCTGGCGGCGTGCGCGCTGTATCTGCGAATCGGAACGCGAGGCAGAAAAATGCCGCTGATGTTTTATTTGCCCATGATTATCTGGCTGGGCACAGTCGAGGCCGCGCGAAGCGAGATGCACGTCCCCGTCAAAATCAAAGCGGGGAAATAGGTGCGTCCGGAGGCCGTCGCGCGAGCCTCGCTTCACGCTGGCACGCGCGCGATCTCTTCGATCCTGACCTTTGGCAACAGCCGCTTCACGTCTTCCGGCTGACACAGGCCGGTACCCGGCATCATCACCGCCGCGGAGGCCGCGGCGACCGCGACGCGGAATGCTTCGTCGAGCGGTTTGCCGGCGGAGAGCTCGGCGACCAAGCCGCCGAGAAAGCTGTCGCCGGCGCCGACCGTGCTTACCGCCTCGATCGCCAACGGCAGCGCGCCGTGCTCGCCAAGCGTAAGCGCGACGATCTCGGCCCCTCCGCCGGCCGCGAGCTTGCGGCAGGCCGTCATACGGTCCTCGTCGTGCGCGAGCGGTGCGGCCACGAATTCCATCAGCTCGATCAGGTTCGGCTTGATGACGGTGACGCCCTCTTGGAGCACCGCCGCGAGCGCGGCACCCGAGGCGTCGATCACCGTTCTAGCGCCCAGCGCTTTGCCATGCCGCGCCATGCGCGCGAAAAAATCGTCAGGCGCCCCGGGGCGGCACGCTGCCGCTGGCGACGACGTATTTCGGCCGTTTCGCCAAAGACGCCAACCGTTCGAGCGCCGCCTCCCATTCGGCGCGATGCAGTGGTGAGCCGGTAGCACGAAGCGATATTGCTCGCCGGTCGTCTCCTCATAAGCCGTGAAATTTTCCCGCATCTCAACGTGCGACGGAGTGACAATGCTGGCGATGTCTTCGCGCTCCACCAGCCGTTGCAGTAATTTGCCGATCTGTCCGCCGATCGGATAGATCGCCGTCACGTCGCCGCCCAAGCGGTGCGCGACGCGTGCCACGTTGATGCCGCCGCCGGGTCGCGCTTGGGTGGGGAGCAGCGCAATTTGATCGTCAACTCGACGCGCGAAACATTGACGAAAATGTCGATCGCGGGATTGATGGTAAGCGTAACGATATCCGCCACGTTACCGCTCCGCTCGAACGCGTGTTTGGCCAAGAAAAAAATATTATTTTTTGAAATAGGCATTATTTGATCGTTACACCCCTATCGCGCGGAAAAAATTGCGCGAATTGCCGCTGCCATGAAAAACGTTTGTGGAACCTAATCTCGCCCGCCGCGTCATGGAGATGACCGCCGCCTCATAATGTGGTTAGATTCAGGTTGCGACCATAACGCTTTCGGCGCCGAGGCCGTTCCATTCCCATGATTGATCCGCTTTATTCGCTGTCGGGCTTTCTAGTCGGCATGCTGGTCGGCATGACCGGCGTCGGCGGCGGTTCGCTGATGACGCCGTTGCTGATCCTGCTGTTCGGCATTCATCCAGCGACCGCGGTCGGCACCGACCTGCTCTATGCGGCGGCCACCAAGACCGGCGGCAGCCTGGTGCACGGTTTCACGCGCAGCATCGACTGGCGGGTGGTGCAGCGCCTGGCGAGCGGCAGCGTTCCGGCGTCTCTCGTCACGCTGGGGTTGTTATCCCATTTCAATCTTAACAGTGACGGCGCGCGCAGTCTGATTACATTGGTGCTCAGCGTCGCACTGTTCGCCACCGCGTTCGTGCTGGTGTTCGGCGACTCGATTATTGCGCTCTATCGCGTCCGTATCAGCGATCTGGATCCGAAGAAGACCGCGCTCAACACAGTGCTGGTCGGGGTTTTGCTCGGCGTTGTGGTGTCGATCTCCTCGGTCGGCGCCGGCGCCATTGGCGTGGTCTTGCTCGTGCTGCTCTACCCGCAACTGCCAATGGCCAAGATCGTCGGCTCCGACATCGCGCATGCGGTGCCGCTGACGTTGATCGCCGGCCTCGGCCACTGGATGATGGGCTCGGTCGATTGGCACATCATCGGCTCGCTGCTGGTCGGCTCGCTGCCGGGCATATTCCTCGGCAGTATTTTGGCCATCCGCGTTCCGGAGCGCGCGTTGCGGCTCGTGCTGGCGACGACGCTGTTCGTGGTGGCAAGCCGCATCGCATACGATCACGCCAATACCGCCTCGTCGTTTTTCACCGCCTTCAGCCGGCGGGCGGTGCCCTGATGCAGGCGGTTGAACCTTCGACCCCCTGGCGGCGACGCATCTAAGCGCCCACCATCGGCACCTAGGGGATCGGGGACAAATGCCGGAACCTGTGAAAGCTGCTGGCTCGCCTGCACCGCAAGTGAGCGGCGCGTTAGCGTTTCGTTAACGATACATTTTATTAATCTAATAATGAAAGCTTGCCGTCGGAATGGCAGCAGATCCTTTCGCGATTTCCGGCGGCAGTCTCGACCCTGCGGATTGGCCCAGCGCCCGCGCGCAAAGCCATCGCATGCTCGACGATATTCTCGATTACATTGAGAACATCCGCGAGCGCCCGGTGTGGCGGCCAATTCCGGATGACGTGCGCGAGCATTTCCGTACAGCCGTCCCGTCGCGACCGACCGATCTCGCGGCCGTGCATAACGAATTCATGCGCGACATTCTCCCCTTCGCCACCGGCAATGTGCATCCTGGCTTCATGGGCTGGGTGCATGGCGGCGGCAGCGTGCCCGGCATGCTGGCGGAAATGCTCGCCGCCGGGCTGAACGCCAATCTCGGCGGCCGCGATCACATGCCGATCGAGGTGGAGCGGCAGATCGTGCAGTGGCTGCGTCAGCTCTTCGAATTTCCCGTTACCGCGAGCGGCCTGTTCGTCACCGGCACCTCGATGGCCAACCTGCTCGGCGTGCTGATCGCGCGCACCCGCGTATTGGGCGTCGATGTTCGCCGCAACGGCGTCGCCTCGGCCGGCAAACGCTTAGTCGCCTATGCTTCGGCCGCCGCGCATGGCTGCATCTCGCAGGCGATGGATTTGTCCGGCCTCGGCAGCGCGGCGCTGCATGTCATTCCCCTCAACGATCTCCATCAGATCGACATCGACGCGCTCAAGGCGGTGATCGCGCAGGATCGCGACGCGGGCCTGACGCCGTTCCTGGTGGTTGGCACGGCGGGCAGCGTCGACACCGGCGCCATCGACGATCTCGCCGCGCTCGCCGCCATTGCGCGGAGAGAGCAGCTCTGGTTCCACGTCGACGGCGCCATCGGCGCGCTCGCCATTATGGCGCCTGACATCGCGCCGCGGCTCGCCGGCATCCAGCAGGCCGACTCGGTCGCGCTCGACTTCCACAAATGGGGGCAGGTGCCTTACGACGCCGGCTTTATCCTTGTGCGCGACGGCACGCTGCACCGCGACACGTTTCGCTTCGCCGGCGGCCTATCTGCGGCGCGAAACGCGCGGGCTCGCGGCCGGCGCGCAGTGGCCCTGCGATTTCGGGCCCGATCTGTCGCGCGGCTTTCGCGCGCTCAAGACTTGGTTCACGTTGAAGGTATACGGCACCGACGCGCTCGGCGCAATGATATCGCGCACCTGCGAACTCGCTCGCTACCTCGAGGTCAAGATCGCCACCGCGCGCGAGTTGGAGCTGCTGGCGCCGGTTTCGCTCAACATCGTCTGTTTCCGTTATCGCGGCGATCATGCCGACCGGCTGAATGCGAAAATTGTCGCCGATCTACACGAATCCGGCATCGCGGCACCGTCAACCACGGTCATCGGCAATCGCCTCGCGATCCGCGCGGCGATCGTCAACCACCGTACCGAGCCGCGCGACATCGATGCCTTGATCAAGGCGATATCGAAATTCGGCGCCGCCGCGGCCACCAGTTGTGCCGCCTGAGCCGGAGGAACGCGTGATTTCCGCCAATACAAATGTCGCTTTGACTCACGGGCCGCATCCGGCAACACCGATCGGATTGCCGGCGCTCTGTAAGATGGCCTTCGATGGTTTCGACCTGGCGCCGGTGTGGAACAAGCTTGTCCATCGCGTGCAAGCGCGGCCGGACGATGCCGCCGCACTGCTTGATCTTTCCACCATCGCGCAACTGCAAGGCCGGCCGCAGGATCGCCGTGAATTGCAAGTCGGCCGCCTTGAAGCTGCAACGTGTTTATCGGCGGCCGGCAGCCGTCGGGGCGGATCGGCCGCTGAAGCTGCTCGCCTTCATGGCACCCGGCGATTTCATGGCCAATACACCGCTGGAATTCATGCTGGAAGGTTCCAGCATCGTGCTCGACATGATGTATGTCGTGCCCGGCGCGCCGTTGCCGGAGCCGCCGGAGCATGACGTCGCTTTGGTGGGAATCGATGAATTGGATGAGACGGCGCCGGTGCTGCGCGAAATTGCGCAATGCATGAGGACTTGGCCGCGCCCGGTCGTCAACGCGCCGGATCGTATCGCGCGGCTGACGCGAGCGGGAACCTGGAGGCTGCTGAAATCCGCGCCGGGCATCGTCATTCCGATGAATGTACGCATCGACCGCGCGACGTTCGAAAAGGTAGGCGCAGGCGAGGTGGCGGTCGAATCCATCCTCGACGGCTGTGGATTCCCGATTATCGCACGGCCATTCTGGTCGCAGGCCGGTATGGGCCTGGTGAAGCTCGACAACGCACCGGCCATCGATATCTATTTGCGCGAATGGGCGGACGCCGAATTCTATCTCGCGCCATTCGTCGACTACTCCAGCCGCGATGGGCTATTCCGCAAAGCCCGCATCGCCATCATCGAAGGTCGTCCCTTCGTGTGCCACATGGCGATCTCGGAGCACTGGATGATCCATTATCTCAACGCCAATATGCGGGAGGATGCAGCGAGGCGCGCCGAGGAAGCCCACTTTATGGCGACTTTCGACCGTGAATTTGGCGCGCGCCATGCGGCTGCCTTCCGGGCGATCGCTGAGCGCACCGGGCTGGAATATTTGCCGATCGATTGCGCCGAGACGCAGGACGGGAGGCTTTTGGTGTTCGAAGTCGGAACGGCGATGATCGTACACTCGATGGATCCGCTCGATCTGTTTCCCTACAAGCGGCCGCAAATGGAAAAAGTGTTCAAGGCCTTTCAGGCCATGCTGCATAACGCCGCGCGCGCCGTGCAATAAAAAGCCGGTCGCGCGAACGGTGCGCGACCGGCTTCACTAGCAAGCAATATTTCAGTTGCCCTGGATGGTCTGGATCACGCTCGACATTGGGCGCGCTTCGTCCAGCCCGCCACCGATCTCCTTGAGCACAGCCTCTTTGTATTCCGGTAGCGGCTCGATCGGCGTCTTGCCGACCACCTGCACCACCTTGTAGCCGCCGGCCTTGAGCTGCTTGAGCAGTTCGGGCGCTGCTTCCGAGGTGGCATGTTGAAAGTCGTGCATCAGGATGATGCCTTTGCCGTGCTTCGCAAGCTTGGTCATGACCGACTTGATGACCTGCTCGGGCTTGCGAATCTTGAAGTCGAACGAGTCCATGTCGGTGGAGAAGATGCCGACATTGCGTTCGCCGAGATACTTGACCATCTCGGGCGGATTGCGCAGCGCCGGGAAGCGGAAGAACGGCCCCACAGGCGCATTGCCAAGCGCGATGCTCACCGCCGCGATGCCTTTTTCGATCTCGGCCTTGGCCTCCTCCGGCGTCAGCTTGGTGAGGTCCTTATGCGACCAAGTGTGCGAGCCGACGGTGTGGCCGGCTTTGACCACTTCCTTGAGGATTTCCGGATGCCAGCCGGCGTGCTTGCCGATGGGGAAGAACAGCGCCTTGGTGCACTGGTCGGCGAGCGCCTTGAGTACACGCTCGGTATTTCCCGGCCACGGGCCGTCGTCGAACGTCAGCACGATCTCTTTTTCGCGCAGGAAGTCGTAGGCCTTGAAGTGCTCAAAGCCGAAGCCGGGGCCGCCGGTGGTGTCGATCTGGACGATGCGCTCGACCCCTAGCGCGTTCGGGTTGTCGCATTTAGCCTTGGCGACGGCCGGGGCGTTGGGCGCAGGGGCTGGCGCCGCGGCAGCCGGCGCGGCCGCTGGAGCCGGCGCAGCAACCGGGCCTTGTGCATTCTGCGCCCAGACGGCGACGCCTGCCGTCGACATCGATACCGCAAAAGCTATTGCCAAAGCGCTGCGCATCACGTTCTCCATACTCTTCAGGGGCTGAATTTTAAATCTATTCATCGCGGCTTTGACCTTGTGAGTCAACGCGGGCCCCGAAAAGGCCGAAATTGCCGGGACTTATTGCAGTGCTATGGTTAATTCCGGCGGCCGCAGCTTCGATGTGTTGCGGCAGCATGGAAGAGGTCCTATCTGAACTCTCGATCCCCCGGAGGCTTGCTATGCCCGCGATCGTGTCCGCAGCCCGGCTTTCGCGCCCGCTGTTCATGCTCGCGCTGATCGGCGGCCTGATCATGGCGGCAACGCTGGCGCTTTGGGCCTATTACGGCACCGCCGTATTCTTCGAAATCGTGCGCACCGGCTGGGTCGCGTGCTTCTGATGCAGCCGGTGTGACGCCCGATGACGGCCCGAACATCTCATATTCTTCTGGTGTTTTCCGCATTTCTCGCGGAACTCGTCATTTTTCTCGGCGTCATTCTTTTCGCCACACACTATCAGGGCACGCTGCCCGGCCCGTCCGCGATCGGGGGACCTTTCAAACTGATCGACCAAAGCGGTAAGCCGATCACCGACCGGGATTTTAAGGGCCGTCCGCTTCTGGTGTTCTTCGGCTACACGCACTGCCCCGACATTTGCCCGACCACGCTATTTGAAATGTCGGAGGTCCTGCACGCCCTCGGCGACGACGCCGACAGGATCAACGCGCTGTTTATTACGGTCGATCCGGAGCGCGATACGCCGGCGGTGATGAAGGACTATCTGTCGAGCTTTGATCCGCATCTGCGCGGCGCGACCGGCGACCGCCAGGCGATCGAGGCGACCGAAAAGGACTACCGCGTCTACGCCAAGAAAGTCCCTACCAACAACGGCGATTACAGCATGGACCACACCGCGCTGGTCTACCTGATGGACAAGCAGGGCCGCTTCGTGGCGCCGTTCAAGCTTGATCGCAAGCCGGCGGCGGCGGCGGCCGATCTGCGGCGCTATATGTAGCGCTACCCGCCGGTATCGACGCGGCCGCACCCATGCTGGCGTCGCGCAGCACGGTCTTAGACGGCGACGCCGGACTGCGGCCGTCGATCGCCTTCGCCGCCGGCCGTGTCGGGAACGAGCGTCGGTAGCTCGCCGGCTTCCTTGAGCGCGCTGAGGTGGCGCTCGAGTTCAACGAGCGACCGCGTCATCCGGGCGTTCAACAGCGAGCTTTTCGCCAGACCGTGCTCGGTCTTCTCCCAGGTGTAGGGCGCGAATATGAGCTGATAGAGCGCGCGCCAGGCCGCCAGCGAGAGCAGCAGCCAATGCACCGGCGTCAACAGCAAGACCCAGGCGGTCGGCAGCAGGCCCCGGCGCAACAACCCGAGCCAGCCGAGGAACGCGGACGTCAGATAACCGAAAACCACTGTCACGCCGTACACGGCCGCAAGGACGACGACCGCCGCGCTATCACCTCGCCACATCGGGGCGCCGCTCGTAATCGAATAGATCAGCGCAGCCATGAATAGCGGATGCACAAGCGCCGCCAGCGCATTGCCGCCGACAATGAGCTGGAAGGCGAGAAAGCCCGAAAAACCCAAGTCGCTTAGCAGTTGCGCCGGCTGGCGCATGTGCACCAGCCAGGTCTGCATCCAGCCTTTGAACCAGCGTGTGCGCTGGCGCAGCCAAGGGCCGAGACGCGCCGGGGCTTCCTCATAGGTGGTCGAATTGATCACGCCTGCGCGATAGCCAAAGCGCGCCAGCCGCATGCCGAGATCGGCGTCCTCCGTGACGTTATAAGGGTCCCAGCCACCGGCCTCACGCAAGGCCGCGGTGTAGAAATGATTGGACGAGCCACCGAGCGGGAGCGGCAGACGCAAAGCGGCCAGGCCCGGCAGAAACACGTCGAACTGCCCGGCATATTCGGCGGCGAACAGCCGGGCGAGCGGTATTATGGCGCAAACGCCACAAGACATTTTTAGGTCGCCGCCTATCTTGGCGGCATGAACGACAAAGGAAACGCCTACGCCATTGCCGCCCTGAAAGATCGCCGTGCCACGATGGCCGGAGAGATCGTGCGCTTTAAGCAGGGCATCCGCGACCGGCTAACTGTTCCGGTTCCGGCCGGTCCTCGGCGTCGTAGATTACCGTGAAAGTGCCGCGCGCGAACGGCAGCGCGACGTTGATCGCTTTCGGCTTGGTGCGCGGACCTGAAGTTGGAACCGGAATCACCGTGACCGGCATGCGGTTGTCGCGCGCGGCCAAGGCGGCGCGCGTTTCGCGATCGTCGGCCTCGACGGCAATGATCACGTCGAGCTTCTCGGCCGGATAGTCCAGCCGTTCGATCGCCGTCAGCAGTCCATCGACCGACGCCGCTTCGCGGTAGAGCGCGGCGATCACGGTATAGACCGGCAGCGCGTCGTCGGGCGGGGCGGGTGATGGATCGCAGACCAAACGTTTGACAAAAGCGCCGGCAAGCCGCAGGCCGAGCCAGGCCAAGAATACCATGGCCAGCACCATTTCGAACGCGAGCATGGTGCCCGCCGGCGCCATGACGGCGGCCGCCAGTGTCAGCAACGTCACGGTTGTCACGGACGCGACGTTCGTGCGCCAGCGCGGCGGCGCGGCGGAAAGCATGGGCCATTTCCGTTTGAGGGAATCGGCGGCGTGCGCGGCGATCGATCGGTCGCCATAGCGCAGCGCAAAACGATTGAGCCGCTCGGCGCTGGTGAAACGGAAACGGTGCGCGCGCGCGGGCCTTTCCTCGATCAGTTGCAAGATCCGGCGCGCCGCGCCGCCGCGCGGGGCGACCAGCAGATAGAGTTCGCCGTCGATCGCAAGCGGCAGCAGGCCCGCGGCGGCAGCTTCGACCAGACGTTCGTCGTTGAGCGGGCAGAGGGCGCGCGGCGTGTCGTCGAGCGGCTCGAAGATGACGCCAAGGGTTTCCGCCAACGCGCGTAGATAGGCTTCCTCGCTCATCGCTCCGGCGGCAATCAGGACGCGGTCGGCGCCGACGCCGAGCGCGGCGGCTCTGCGCTCGGCGTTCTCGATCACGTCGCCGGGGAGAAGAGCGCGAACGCAGTCGATTTCCGAACAGCCGGCGGACGCGCCTGCGCCATGATCGGCGGCGGCCGAAGGATCGATGGATGGGCTCGCGGCCAGCGCGCCGCGCAATGCCCTCGAGCGGCTGGTGGCCGCTGCGGCCTGAACTCCCATACGCCCCCACCCGCCGGTACCCTCTACTCTTTTCGGCAGATATTAGCGGAGATACAACCGAGGCGCGAGTCCAAATTGAGGATGTGCCGGGATCGAATTTATGGCCTGCGGCATTGTCCCTTGCGGTGGCCGTGCGCGTTTCCCGGTGTTAGAAGGCCGCTCGATGTCCGATTTCATGTCGCATTATTTGGTGCCGGCCGCGATCGTCGCGGTGGCGATCGTGCTGGCGCTCGGCCTCGTCAACATGATGCGCGGCGGCTCGCCCAACCGCTCGCAAAAGCTCATGCGGCTGCGCGTGCTGCTGCAATTTGTCGCCATCGTCGTGATCATGGCGACGATCTGGGCGATGGGGCGGTAGACGGCCGGCGAAAAGCCGTGCCGAAGCCGTCACTTCATCGGCGCCGCGCGCATATACTCCACCTTCTCTTTTTTCTTGTGGTGCTTCTTTTTGTGCACCTTCTTTGCCGGCTTCTTGTCCGCATCCGCGGCGTATTCAGTGGTGGCGGCCCGCACCGAACGCATCGCGCCGCTACAAGCCCTGGCCGGCGCCGCGGCTGGCAGCATCAGAAGCGTCGCAGCAGCCGCAATCATCAATAAGCGCATGACAATCACCCCCGTTTTTTGAGACGAAAACCCAGCTAAGATAGAGCGTACTCCGAATCTCAGGCGAATGGCTAGGCGAGGTCTCCATGGTCGTGCTCAACCGCATTTATACCCGCACCGGCGACGACGGCACCACGTCGCTCGGCACGGGCGCGCGGCGCAAGAAATACGACCTGCGGGTCGAGGCCTACGGCACGGTCGACGAGGCTAATGCGGTGATCGGCCTGGCGCGGCTGCATACCGCAGGTGACGCGCCGCTCGATAAGGCGCTTGGGCGCATCCAAAACGACCTGTTCGATGTCGAGGCCGACTTGTGCCTCTCCGAGAAAGGCCCCGGCGGCGCCCGGCTGACGGTTACCGAGGCTCAGGTGACCTGGCTGGAGGCCGAGATCGACCGGCTTAATGCCGACCTACAACCGCTCAAGTCGTTCATTCTTCCGGGCGGCAGCGCTGCTGCGGCCTATCTGCATCTCGCCCGCACGGTTTGCCGGCGGGCCGAGCGGATCATGGTCGAGCTCAAGGACAGACCGGGGGAGGACGTGTCGGCGCCCTCGCTCAAATACGTCAACCGGCTGTCGGACTACCTGTTCGTTGCCGGCCGCTATGCCAATGACAAGGGCGCGCGCGACGTGCTGTGGGCGCCCGGGCAGAACCGTTAGCAACGGCTATCTGACCCGTCCCCGCAGAGGGTAGCAAGCCGAAAGGCGCCGGGTGGGGCAGCACGACCGCGGTGCCGGAGCAATTATTTGAACCATCTCATTTATTCGTCCGACCAAGCGGAAGAGCAAGGCGTGAGAAGGCTGTCATGATGGTTCGCTCGGCATTCGTCCTGGCGCTGGCGCTTGCATCATGCGGCGCGAGGGCCGCGACCCCCCTCGATGACCTGGTCGCTCCGCCGTTCGACGGCAAAAGCGCCTGCTTCAGCCGCGCCTATGACGCCGCGCATCTCAAGGCGCATCCCAAGCAGAAGATCGCCGCGATGAAAGCGTGGCTGCTGTACCGGCGGGAAAAAAGCACCAATCCGCCGACGCTCGACATCGGCCTGGAGATCAGCCAGAGGGGCGATGCGCAGCCGCTCTTCGCATCGGGCAACTGCTACTGGGACGAAGGCGTCAACCGCGAACGTCCAGGACCGCCCCCTCATCAAGAATTTCAAGAAGACCGTCGGCATCACATGCATGATGCTGGCGCAACCGGACGTGTTCGACGTGTCTAGCGCCGAGGAAGGCGGCCTCGTAATCCTCGATCGCGGCAAGGACAAGGACACCCTGATGGTCTATCTCGACACCGGCCTCTCGATGGTGAAGCGGACAGACAGGGCGAAACACACTTACCTCAAATTCCTCGCCGACGACCGCGTCTTCATGCTGCGCCGGTCAGACGCCAGGGATTGCGACGCAGTCGAGGATGCCGTGAGCGCGCCCGAACCCAAGGCGCCGCGGCGTTGACCCCGCTGGGAGCGGCTATTAGGGTGCGCCGCACCAAATTCGGGCCATAGGACTGCCCGGGGAGCGCATTGAGACAACATGAAGATTTTAGTGCCCGTGAAGCGGGTGGTCGACTTCAACGTCAAAATTCGGGTCAAGCCGGACGGCTCCGGCGTCGAACTCGCCAATATCAAAATGTCGATGAACCCGTTCGACGAGATCGCCGTGGAAGAGGCGATCCGCCTGAAGGAAGCCGGCAAGGCAACCGAAATCGTGGCGGTGTCGATCGGGCCGGCGCAGGCTTCCGAGACCATCCGCACCGCACTCGCCATGGGCGCCGACCGCGGCATCCTGGTGAAGGCCGAGGGCGCGGTCGAGCCGCTGGCGGTGGCGAAAATTCTCAAAGGCATCATCGAGGAGGAAAAGCCGGGGCTCGTCATCATGGGCAAGCAGGCGATCGACGACGACAGCAATCAGACCGGCCAGATGCTGGCCGCGCTGCTCGGCTGGGCGCAGGGCACCTTCGCTTCCAAGATCGCGATCGATGGCGACAGCGTGACCGTGACGCGCGAAGTCGACGGCGGCCTGCAGACGGTGAAACTCAAGGCGCCGGTGATCGTCACCACCGATCTGCGTCTGAACGAGCCGCGCTACGCCAGTCTGCCCAACATCATGAAGGCGAAGAAAAAGCCGATCGCCGACAAGACGCCGGCCGATTATGGCGTCGACGTCAAGCCGCGCCTGCAAGTACTTAAGACCACGGAGCCGCCCGGACGCAAATCCGGCGTCAAGGTCGCGTCTGTCGCCGAACTGGTCGGCAAACTCAAAGACGAAGCGGGGGTGACTGACATGACCACGCTTCTCATCGCCGAGCACGACAATAAATCGCTCAAGGATGCAACCAACAAGGCGCTCACCGCCGCCAAGGCGATCGGCAGCGACGTGCACGTGCTGGTCGCCGGCAAGAATTGCAAGGCGGCCGCTGATGCCGCCGCCAAGCTCGACGGCGTGAAAAAAGTGCTGCTGGTGGACGCCGCGCCTTACGAGCGCTTCGTCGCCGAGCCGCTCGCCGCGCTGATCGTTTCGCTGGCCGGACCTTATAATGCGATCGTTGCGCCGGCGACGACCAACGGCAAGAACGTGATGCCGCGCGTCGCCGCGCTGCTCGACGTCATGCAGATCTCCGAGATCACCAAAGTGGTCGCGCCCGACACGTTCGAGCGGCCGATCTACGCCGGCAATGCGATCCAGACTGTGAAGTCGAGCGATCCGAAGAAGGTCATCACCATACGCACCTCGACGTTCCAGGCGACCGGGGAAGGCGGCTCGGCCAGCGTGGAAAACGCTCAGCCTGCGGCCGATCCCGGGCTGTCGTCGTTCGTCGGCGAGGAGCTGTCGAAATCCGATCGTCCCGAGCTTACGTCGGCGCAAGATCATCATCTCCGGCGGCCGCGCTATGCAGAGCCGCGAGAACTTCACCAAATATATCGAGCCGGTTGCCGACAAATTAGGTGCGGCTGTCGGTGCTTCGCGCGCGGCGGTCGACGCCGGCTATGCGCCTAACGACTGGCAGGTCGGCCAGACCGGCAAGGTGGTGGCGCCCGAGCTCTATATCGCGGTGGGAATTTCCGGCGCCATTCAGCATCTCGCCGGGATGAAAGACTCCAAGGTGATTGTTGCTATCAACAAGGACGAGGAAGCGCCGATCTTCCAGGTGGCCGACTATGGTTTAGTTGCCGATCTTTACAAGGCGCTACCCGAACTGGCGGCGGAACTCGACAAGGTCAAGCGTTGACCAAGTCAGCAAATAACGGTTCCGCCGGTGGTTTCGTGCGGCAGTTCGGCGTAAAACCGCGGCGGGGCACAGGTAAATTACCGAAAACGAAGGTAAGAACCGGGTCTTCGCATCGATCGGATTGAACATGGCGTTGAATATTAAAAGTGTCGGGGTGATCGGCGCCGGGCAGATGGGCAACGGCATCGCCCATGTCTGCGCGCTGGCGGGCTTTTCCGTGATGTTGAACGACGTGTCGGGCGACCGCATCAAGGCCGGCCTGGCGACCATCAACGGCAATATGGCGCGCCAGGTGGGCAAAAAGGCGATCAGCGACGACGACCGCAAGGCCGCGCTCGCGCGCATCAAGCCGGCGGAAAAATACGACGCCCTGGGCGCTTGCGACATCGTGATCGAGACCGCCGCCGAGAAGGAAGACGTCAAGCGCAAGATATTTGCCGATTTGTGCCCGTCGCTGAAATCCGAAGCGATCATCGCTTCCAATACGTCGTCGATCTCGATCACGCGGCTGGCGACCTCCACCGACCGGCCCGAGCGCTTCATCGGCATCCATTTCATGAACCCGGTGCCGCTGATGGAACTGGTCGAGGTGATCCGCGGCATCGCCACCGACGACGCCACCTTCGAGACCAGCAAGGCCTTCGTCGCCAAGCTGGGCAAGATCATCGCGGTCTCGGAGGATTTCCCGGCCTTCATCGTCAACCGCATCCTGCTGCCGATGATCAACGAGGCGATCTACACGCTTTATGAAGGCGTCGGCAACGTCGAGGCGATCGATACTGCGATGCGGCTCGGCGCGCATCATCCGATGGGGCCGCTCGAGCTCGCCGACTTCATCGGCCTCGACACCTGCCTGTCGGTCATGCAGGTGCTGCACGAGGGGTTGGCCGATTCGAAATACCGGCCGTGTCCGCTGTTGGTGAAATACGTCGAGGCCGGTTGGCTCGGTCGCAAGACGCAGCGCGGCTTCTACGATTACCGCGGCGAAAAGCCGGTGCCGACGCGTTAGGCGGCGGCTGGCTTCTCCACAAAGTCAGACATCTGCGCATCCAGCGCGCGTTTGAACGCGGGGCGCGCCTCGCAAAGCCGACGGTAAGCGTCCAGCTTCGGATATTGCGCGAGGATATCGCAGTGGCGCGGAATGCGCAGCACCGTGGTCATCAAGAGATCGGCGACAGTGAAGCGGTTGTCCTCGAGATAGTCGCGGCCGTCGAGCCATGCGCTCAATGACTTGAGCCGGCTCTCCGCCAATTGCAGCGCGCTAGGCCGACGCGCCTTCGCCCAATCCTGATCGGCGTGGAACAGGTCGATCGCAGTCAGGTTCTGGATGTGCGGCTCAATCGAATTGAGCGCGGCGAACATCCAGGCGGTCATGCGCGCGCGGGCCTTTTCGTCGGACGGCATCAGCGCGTTTGAACGCGCGGCGATGTGCAGCAGGATAGCGCCGGACTCGAACAGCACCAGCCCATCCTCTTCATAGGCAGGCACCTGGCCGAACGGCTGCATCGCGCGGTAGCCGGCCGACTTCTGATCCTCCGGTCCAATCAGCCGCGCCTGATAGGGCAGGCCTGCTTCTTCCAGGGCCCACCGCACCCTAAGATCGCGGACGAGGCCGCGCGCGAACGGTGGCACCCAGCGGAATGCGCTCACTTTGATCATGTTCAGTACTCCATTCGCATGTGATGAATTGCGCGATCAGCCGCAGCACGAACCCGCGCGCGTCACCGATGCCGGCTCGTATTCATCGTGCCGGCGTACCCAGGCCATGGTCCAGGGCAGGGCGCCCTCGTCGCGGCCTCTCGGCGCTAGGTCGAGGAAATTGTAGGCGCCGACGAGCATATCGAGGCCGCGCGCATAGGCCGAATAAGTGTGAAATACCGCGCCATTGTCCTTGATAAAGGCGCTGAGGCCCGGCGCTTCCTCACTCGGGAATTTTCCTTTCGCGTAATTGTACTCGACCTCGCCCGCCATCTCCTCCTCGGTGAACGACACGCGGAAATCGCGGTTGAAGTCGCTGCCGAACGACGACGTCCACTTGAATTTCCAGCCCATGCGCTTCTTGTAGGCCTCGATTTCGACGAGTGGGGCGCGCGACACCGCCACCAGCGTCACATCGCGCTGCGCAAGGTGAATGGCGGCGCCGTCGAAATGATCCGCCAAATATGAGCAACTCGGGCAGCCCTGCACCCAGCCCGGTCCAAGCATGAAGTGATAGACCAGCAGTTGGCTCTTGCCGCCGAACAGTTCGGCGAGCGTTTCCTTGCCATCCGGCCCGTCGAAGACATAAGCCTTCTCGACTTTCACCCATGGCAGCTCGCGCCGCTGCGCGCTGAGCGCGTCGCGCTGCTTGGTGAACTCCTTTTCCTTGGCCAGCAGCGCCTTGCGCGCTTTCAGCCATTCGTCCTGCGAAACAATTGCGTGTCGCATGGGAATACTCCTGTACGTGTCCGCGGTTAGGATTTCGGCGGGGTCATCCAGCCGATGCCGGCGCCGCCCGGCTCCTTCAGGATGGCGATGCGGCCGACGCCGGGGATATCGAAGATCGGGCGCATGAGTTGAGCGCCGGCGGCCTGCGCTTTCTTGACGCGCGCATCAACGTCGTCGACCGCGAGATAGGCCATCCAGGATTCGGCACGCCGTCGAATTGCTGGCTGTTTAGTGTAAAGATGCCACCCACCATTTCGCTTCCGGATTTCGCCACCCAATAGGTGCCGTCCGGCATCGGCATACCTTCGAAATTCCAACCGAGGGTGTCGGCGTAGAATTTCTTCGCCTTCTCGGCGTCGCGCGTCATCAGTTCGTTCCAGTAGAAAGCTCCGTGCGACCATGCGTGTGCCATATTCAACTCCTGTCACTTTCCTATTCTGTCATTCCAGGACCGCCCGAAGGGCGGGATCCGAGATTCAGATGCAAGGACTGCATCTGTTTCTGGATTCCTGGTTCGCTCGCGGCGTTTATCATCGGGCCGCGCTTCGGGCGGCCTCGTTGGCTCGCGCCCCGGAATCACGCGTTACGTTCCGGCAAGGTATTTGTCGAGCTTATCCATCGCGCCGTTCCAACCCTGATTGTGGCGGTCGCGCGCGTCTTCATCGAAGAACTGTTCATGGGTCAGCGTCATCATTGTGCCGTCGCCGTCGCCCTTGAGCGCAACGGTTACCAGCAACTCGCGTTCCGGCGTTGTCTTCCAGGCCCACGTGAACACCAGCTTCTCGTTCGGGATCACCTCGCGATAGACGCCGCTGACGTCGTGCTCCTCGCCGTCGGGGGCTTTCATCAGCCAGCGATAGCGACCGCCGGTGCGCGGGTCGGATTCCACGCGTAAGGCTTTGACCTCGCCGGGACCCATCCAGCGCTTTACCTTTTCCGGATCGGTCCAGGCGGCGAAGACCTTCGCAGGCGGGACGTTGAAGCGTCGCTTGATGGTGAGGCTGGGTTTGAGCGTGGTGGTGGACATATTTCTTCCTCCAGGAAAGTGGCGAGTTGATCGAGGCGTTCGGTCCAAAAACGCTGGTAGCGGTTGAGCCATTCATTGGCTTCGTGCATGGGCTCGGCGCGCAGCCGGCAGGAAACCGTGCGGCCATTCTTGTTGCGCCTGACCAGCCCGGCGTCCGACAGCACGTCGAGATGCTTCATCACTGCCGGCAACGACATCGCGAAGGGCTCCGCGAGCTGGCTGACCGAAAGGTTGTCGGTCTGGCTCAGCCGGGCGAGCAAAGCACGCCGCGTCGGATCGGCGAGCGCGGCGAAGGTACGGTCAAGCGGGGCGGGCGAATAGTAAACCATTTGGTTAAGTATAGGCCGATGGGTGCGGCTGTCAAGACGGATGAACGTTCATCGTTCGTTGACATTGGAGGTCGTAGAAATGGGCCGGCATGGACCCAACTTCCCTCGCAGCCGCCATGATCGGCGCCCAGATGAGCCAAATGCAAATGGCCGCCGCGGCGATGATGCTGCGCATGAACGCCGATAATGCATCGTCGGTTGTGCAGGTCATCGATGCCGCCCAGCAGAATATGCAGAGCCTCGCCAACGTCGCCGCCGGCGTCGGGCAGAGCGTGAATATCACCGCGTGAGTGCGCGCGGCTTCGCCGCTAGCTCTTGCCGAGCGCCGCCTCAATCAACTTGACCGCGTCGTCGCTCGCCCATTCGGCGGGCCCCGCGATGGTGCCGATCTCGCAGCCCTGCTTGTCCACCAGCATGGTGGTCGGCATGCCGAAGGCGCGGCCGATTTCCTTCAGGTCCTGGAAGGTCCGCGCGGTCGGATCGGCGTAATAGGTGAGTTTCCCAATGCCGAGCTCCTTCAGAAAAGTCTTCGGCTTGTCGGGGTCGCGGGTGTCGATATTCACCGCCACCACCTGGAAATCGGGACTGCCCAGCCGGCGCTCGAGCGCATCGAGCGCCGGCATCTCCTTGCGGCAGGGCACGCACCAGGTGGCCCACAGGTTGAGCAGCACCGTGCGCCCGCGCCATTGCTCAAGGGAGAGCGGCTTGCCGGCGGCATCCTGGAAAGTGAGGTCGGGCACCTTGAGCCCGCGGGTAGCGACCTTGACGGCTGCCATCTCGCCGCGCGCGAAAGGCGCGATTTTCCTGGCCAATTCGACCGCCGGCCGGCAGGCCTCATCGCCTCCCGCATTGCCTGTCAGGGTGACAATCCCGTATACCCCCGCAAGCCCGACGACCACGCCGGCGACGGCGCCTGCCAAAATCATGGTCAGGTACCTTTTGGCGACGCTGGACGAAGGGCGTTCGGTCATGAGCGGCGAGATCCCGGTGGTTTGGTCATGAGCAACAAAATGTGGGGCGGGCGCTTTGCGTCCGGGCCCGGCGCTATCATGGAGGAGATCAACGCCTCCATCGATTTCGACAAGGCTTTCTATCGCCAAGACATCGCCGCGTCCAAGGCCCATGCCGACATGCTGGCCAAGCAAGGCATCATTGCGGCGGACGATGCGAAAAAGATCGCTTACGGTCTAGACACGATCCTGTCAGAGATCGCGGCCGGCAAGTTTTCGTTCAAGCGGGCGCTGGAAGACATCCACATGAACGTGGAGGGCCGGCTTTCTGAATTGATCGGAGAGGCGGCCGGGCGGTTGCACACCGCGCGGTCGCGCAACGATCAGGTGGCGACCGATTTCCGGCTCTGGATGCGCGACACCATCGATGCGCTCGATGCGTCGCTTGCCTCATTTCAGCGTGCGCTGGCCGAGAAGGCGCTTGCGCATGCCGGCACGGTGATGCCGGGCCTGACGCATATGCAGACCGCGCAGCCGATCACTTTCGGCCACCATTTGCTGGCCTATGTAGAGATGGCGGCGCGCGACCGCGGCCGTTTTGCCGACGCCCGCAATCGGCTCAACAAATCTCCGCTTGGCGCCGCTGCGCTCGCCGGCACCTCGTTCGATCTCGACCGCGACATGACCGCCAAGGCGCTCGGTTTCGACCGGCCGGCGGCGAATTCGCTTGATGCCGTGTCGGATCGCGACTTCGTCATGGAAACGCTGGCCGCCGCTTCGATCGCGGCGGTGCATCTGTCGCGTCTCGCCGAGGAGATCGTGATCTGGACCTCTCCGCTCACCGGGCTGGTCAAGCTCTCCGATAAATTTACCTCCGGCTCTTCGATCATGCCGCAAAAGCGCAATCCGGACGCCGCCGAGCTGGTGCGCGCCAAGGCCGGGCGCGTGATCGGCGCGCTCACCGCGCTGCTGGTCGTGATGAAGGGTCTGCCGCTCGCCTATGCCAAGGACATGCAAGAGGACAAGGAGGGCGCCATGGACGCGCTCGCCGCGTTGAGCCTGTCGCTGGCGGCGATGGCGGGCATGGTGGCCGACCTCGATCCCGACACCGCGCGCATGAAGAAGGCGGCAGGCGAAGGCTACGCCACCGCCACGGATCTCGCCGATTGGCTGGTGCGGAACCTGAAAATGCCGTTCCGCGACGCCCATCACGTGACTGGCCGCATTGTCGCCCAGGCGGCGGCAGCGGGGGTGCCGCTGCACCGGCTGCCGCTTGCCGCCATGCGCGTGATCGAGCCGCGAATTGTAAATCGGTGCTCTCGGTGCTGTCAGTCGACCGATCGGTGAAGAGCAGGCAGAGTTTCGGCGGAACAGCGCCCAAAAACGTGCGGGCGCAGGCGAAGAAATGGTTGCGCAGGCTGGAAAAGGAGAAATCCTGACTTTAACCCAGCCAGGTTTGGCCTTGTTTACCTGATTTGCTATGGTGCCGCCCACCCAAGGAGCGCATTTCTTGAGCCGCTTATTCGACCATCTGTATTTCCGCTTCGTCCTGATCGGCGTAGCTGCCGCTTCGCTCGGGCTGGCCGCGTGCGGCCGCAAGGGACCGCTCGATCCACCGCCCAGCGCCTCACTCGCAGGCGAGACGCAAAGCCAAAATTCCTCGCTGACCAATCCCATGGGACTGTCGGGGAGCGAGGCCAAGATCAATGATAAGGGCGTCGATTCCAACGGCCACCTGGTAGCGCCCAAAGGTCCGAAAAAACAAATCCCTCTCGATGTTCTTCTGAACTGAGCGTGTGATGCACCACTTCGCTTATCGCGACGGCGTCCTGCACGCCGAGGCGGCGAACCTCGACGCGCTCGCCGGCAGCATCGGGACGCCGTTCTATTGCTATTCGACCGCGACGCTTACACGGCACTACCAGGTGTTCACCGGCGCCTTCGCCGATGTAAACGCGCTGGTCTGCTACGCCATGAAGGCGAATTCCAATCAGGCGGTAGTCGCCACGCTCGCCAAGCTCGGCGCCGGCGCCGACGTGGTGTCGGAAGGCGAGATGAAGCGCGCGCGGCTCGCCGGCGTGCCAGCCGACAAGATTATGTTCTCCGGCATTGGCAAGACGGCGCACGAACTTGCGCTCGCGGTCGATGAAGGCATTCTCTGCGTCAACGTGGAATCGGAGCAAGAACTCGATCTGCTGTCGTCGATCGCTTCGGCCAAGGACCGAGCGGTCAATATTTCGGTGCGCGTCAATCCTGATATCGACGCCAAGACCCATCACAAGATCGCGACCGGAAAGGCCGAGAATAAGTTCGGCATTCCAATCAGCCGCGCGCGGGACGTCTATGCGCGGGCGGCGAAATTGGCCGGCATCAAGGTTGCCGGGGTCGACATGCATATTGGCAGCCAGATCACCGATCTCGATCCGTTCGACAATGCGTTCACCCTGCTCGCCGAGTTCGTGCGCATACTACGCGGGGACGGTCACATGATCTCGCATGTCGATCTCGGCGGCGGCCTGGGAATTCCTTATCTCGACGACAACGAGCCGCCACCGCATCCTGACGACTATGCCAAAATGGTCAAGCGCGCCACGCGCAATCTCGACTGCCGGCTGATCTTCGAGCCGGGCCGGCTGATCGTTGGCAATGCCGGCATCCTTGTGACGCGCGTGCTGTTCGTGAAGCACGGCGAGGCGAAGAGTTTCGTGGTTGTCGATGCCGCCATGAACGACCTCATCCGTCCGACGCTCTATGACGCGCACCACGAGATTTGGCCGGTCGCAGAGCCGGTCGCGCCCGGCCGTCGTATCCGTGCCGACGTGGTCGGGCCGATCTGCGAGAGTGGCGACTTCCTCGCCCTCAACCGCGAACTGGTGGAACCCGCGTCCGGGGCCTTGCTGGCCGTAATGTCGGCTGGCGCCTATGGAGCGGTGCAGGCCGGTACTTACAATACGCGACCGCTGGTGCCGGAAGTGCTGGTTAATGGCGCGCAATGGGCCGCCGTTCGCCCGCGCCTTGAAGTTGACCAATTGATTGCGCTCGATCGCATGCCGGATTGGCTTTAGGCGCATGAAACCCGCGCATGGCCCGGGAATTGCCCGCGTGATACCCTGTAGCGCGACAGAATTCTCCAAGCCCTGAGCGACGGAGCCGCTTTTGGACGGTTTGGACGAGCAGCCAAAGCAGCGAATGAACCCGACCCGACCCTTGCTCGTGCGGGCGCTCAAGCGTGCCCGTGGCAGCCTGTTGTGGGAGCGGCTGTGGCCGGCTTTGGCCACGCTGGCGACGGCGCTCGGGCTGTTCCTCGCATTTTCCTGGGTCGGCCTCTGGTTTGTACTGCCGCCGATCCCGCACGCGATTGCCTTCGTCCTATTCGTGATCGTCATCGGTGTCGCTGCCGTCCCGCTGCTGAAGTTGCGGCTTCCGAACATTAATGACGGCTTGCGGCGGCTCGACCGCAGCAGCGGCGAAACGCATAGGCCGGCGACCGCGATCGCCGACGAGATTGCCGCAAACCAGCATGACCCGGTGGCGCAGGCGCTATGGCGCGCCCATGTCGAACGCGCGCTATTATCGGCGCGCAAGTTCAAGGCCGGCTGGCCAGCGCCGCGGCTGGCTGTGCGCGATCCGATGGCATTGCGCGCGCTCGTGCTCATTCTGACGGTCGCGAGTTTCTTTGCCGCCGGCGGCGATCGCGTGAAGCGTCTCACTGCCGCTTTCGACTGGCACGGCGTCATGGCGCCGGCCAATTTCCGTGTCGACGCCTGGGTCACGCCGCCGGTCTATACCGGTCGTCCGCCGGTCATGCTGGCCGGCCTGCGCCCGGGCGAAACCGCGCAATCTACGGCGCCGGTCGCGGTGCCGGCCGGCAGCCAGCTTGTGATCCGTTCGACCGGCAATGTCCGCTTCGACGTCTCGCGCAAGGGCGGTCTCGATGATGCGGCGCCGGACGTGCACCGGGCTTTGCCGGCGGGCAGCGACGAGCGCCGCTTTGTAATCAAGGGCGACGGCTCGGCGACACTGCATGGGATCGGCAGCAGCGATCTCGTCTGGACGTTCACCGCTATCCCCGACCGCGCGCCGACCATCGCGCTGATTAGAGATCCCGAGCGGCAGGCGCGTGGCTCGCTGCGGCTCGATTACAGGATGGATGACGACTACGGCGTGGTCGAAGCGCATGCTGCTTTCGCGCCCAAGGACGTCGACGTGGACGGCGCCAAGCCGGCGCATCCGCTGTTCAAACCGCCGGAATTCCCGCTCACGCTACCGCAGCCGCGCACCCGCGCGGGTGCGGCGCAGACAACGCGCGACCTCACCGCCCATCCTTGGGCCGGCGCCAAAGTCGCGGTGACGCTGGTGGCGCGCGACGAGGCCGGCAACGAGGGCCGCAGCGAGCCGACCGAGTTCGAGCTTCCGCAACGCATCTTTGTTAAGCCGGTCGCGCGCGCCTTGATCGAGCAGCGCCGCATCCTGGCGCTCGATGCCGATGCCAAGCCGCTGGTGCTCACCGCGCTCGACGCGCTCACCGTCGCGCCGGAACGCTTCACGCCGGAGACCTCGGTCTATCTCGGCTTGCGCGCGATCTATTTCGACCTCGCGCACGCCGGCAACGACGACCAGTTGCGCGAAGTGGTGGCGCGAATGTGGGACATGGCGGTGCAGCTCGAGGACGGCAACGTCTCGCAGGCCGAGATGGCGCTGCGCCAGGCGCAGGACGCTTTGCGTCAGGCGCTCGAACGCGGCGCCAGCGACGAAGAACTGAAAAAGCTGATGGATCAGTTGCGCGCCGCGATGGGCAAATACCTACAGGCGCTGGCCGAGGAGATGCGGAAAAATCCGCAGCAACTTGCGCGGCCGCTCGATCGCAATACCCGCGTGCTCACCCAGCGCGATCTTAAGAGCATGCTCGACCGGCTGGAAAACCTGGCGCGCTCCGGCAACAAGGACGCCGCGCGGCAGCTGTTGGAGCAGATGCAGGCTATGCTCGAGAATCTGCAGATGGCCCGCCCGGGCGCGCAAGGCGACGAAGGCGACGACGACATGATGTCGGCGCTCGACGAACTGGGCGATATGATCCGCAAGCAGCAGCACTTGCGTGACAAAACCTTCAAGCAGGGCCAGGACATGCGGCGCGACCGCCAGCGCCAACAGCAAGGTCAGGGTCAGCAGCAATTAGGCGATTTGCGCCAGGACCAGCAGGGCTTGCGCGACCGCCTTAACAAGCTGCTGGAGCAATTGCGCCAGCGCGGCCTCGGTAATCCCGGTCAGGACCAGAAGGGCCAGGGCGAAAGCGAAATGGATCAACTTGGCAATGCCGGCGAAGCCATGGGCGAGGCGGAAGGCGAACTCGGCCAGGGTGACGCCGACAACGCGGTCGATAGCCAGGGCCGTGCGCTCGATGCCATGCGCAAGGGCGCGCAGGGTTTGGCGCAGCAGATGCAGCAGAACGGTATGGAAATGGGGCAAGGTTCTGGCCAGCCTGGCCGAAACGGTCGCGCGCGCGCCCAGCAGGATACCGATCCGCTCGGACGGCCGATGCGCGGCCGGGAATACGGCGACGACGTCACCGTGAAAGTGCCGGGTGAAATCGACGCCCAGCGCGCACGCCGTATTCTAGAAGAACTGCGCAAACGCTTTGGCGAAAGCGGCCGCCCGCAGCTCGAGCTCGATTACATCGAGCGGCTGCTGAAGGATTTTTGACTATCCGGTCTAGCGGCGCAGCGGCGAGCGATAGCTAATGCCGCACCACCAGCGCCTCGCGCACGGCGCCCTTGATCTGATCGACTGAAAACGGCTTGACGATTACATCGTGCACCAGCGCATCCAGTCCGTGCGCGCGCTCGCGCTGATCGGCATAGCCGGTCATCATCATGATCGCGATATCGGGATGATCGCGTCCGGCCGCCAGCGCCAGCGCGATGCCGTCCATGACCGGCATCTTCACGTCGGTGAGCAGCAGATCAAATTTACCGCTTTTTTTTCTGAGCGCGGCGAGCGCGGCAACCCCGTCGATCGCTTCGGTCAATTCGTGGCCATCCTCGTTGAGCGCACGGACCACCAATTCGCGTACCGTATCGTCGTCTTCAGCGACCAGTATCTTCGCCATGGCTTTACTTCGCTCCGGCGTCTTTGGCGGTGAAGAAACGCACCATGACATCCTTGGCATCGACCGGCGGGGCCGGAATTTGGCTGCGAAATTCCAGCCGTTCGCCGGCGCCAAGAACGCTGCGCGGCGGCAGCATGGTCCATGTATAGAGTTCCTGCCCGCTTGCATTGCGCGCGGCGAAGCGCAGGCGCGGCACCGCGACCGGTTTGGCGGCTTCGCTCACGACGGCGCCCTGCACGATGAGAGTGTCGATGCCGTTCTGCATTTCGCTCGAAATCTTGACGGTCTCGAATTTGAGGTTGCGCAGGTTGACCGGCAGGCCGATGGCGGCGAACAGCGAAGCGGTCTGCGGCAGATAACGCACCACTTCGTTGCGCGCGCCGACCAGGGCCACGTTGCAGGCGACCAGCACGAGAATGACCGCGGTCCAGCGCGAGGAGCGGCGCGACTGCTTGCGGCGGGCCTGCAGTAATTTACGGCGCGCGTCAAAACTTTCGGCTTCGCTTTCAGCCTCTTCGGAGTCGTGTTCGGTGGCGGCCGCCTCCGGCGCCGTCTCGTGCTCGATCGGCGGCACCAGCGTCGGTGCGTCGGCGATCGTGGGCGGCTCGAACTCGGCCGCCTGCACCTCGATGGATGTCAGCGCGGGCTCCGGCGACGGTGGATCGGCTGGTGGCGCCTTGGTCCCAGTAGCGATGGTTGTTTTGGAATGCGGGGCGGCGGCTTGCGGCTGCGGCGCTTTGGCGCGAGAGGTCTGCGCCGATTGCGCCCCGGATTCTGCGACTGTGTCGGCCGCGGCGGCGGTCGTGACGGACGCGGCCTGGGGCCCGCCAGCGTGCCATGAGGCCTTGCAGCGCGCGCAGCGCACTGTCCGCCCGGCCGGGCCCACGGCGGCCTGGTCGATCATGTAGGAAGTTGCACAGTTTGGGCAGACGATCAGCATGGCATCTGGGTCGATTTGGCCTCAAAACCTAGCAGCCGACCGTTAATGGACCGGAAACCATGCCAGCCAGCGGGTTCGGAGGACAGGAGGGCTTTGGTGCCCTCCGACGCTGGCGGCGCGGCAATAATCCTGTAAAAACGCTGTTCTCGGCCGCAAGCAGGCCGCGGACGGGTGTTTGGGGGTGAATCCGCGGCGGGCCGGCCACGGCCAATCCGCGGGTCCTAGAGGGAATTTATCGGAGAGGGGCGTGGTCCGATTCGAGAATGTAGGCTTACGCTACGGCCTAGGGCCGGAGGTCCTGCGCGACCTCACTTTCCTCATCGAGCCGCATTCCTTTCAGTTCCTGACCGGCCCCTCCGGTGCTGGCAAAACCTCGCTGCTGCGCCTCTTGTTCCTCTCGCTCAAGCCGACGCGTGGGTTGATCACCCAGTTCGGCCATGACGTCGCCACCCTGTCGAAAGACGCTGTCGCGACGCTGCGCCGCCGCATCGGCATCGTGTTCCAGGATTTCCGCCTGCTTGATCACATGACGACCTATGAGAACGTCGCGTTGCCGTTGCGCGTGATGGGCCGGCGCGAGGACACCTACCGCGACGAAGTGATCGAGCTGTTGAACTGGGTCGGGCTCGGCGAGCGGATATCGGCATTGCCGCCGGTGCTTTCGGGCGGCGAGAAGCAACGCGCCGCGATCGCGCGCGCGGTGATCGCGCGGCCGCAGCTGCTGCTCGCCGACGAACCCACGGGAAACGTCGATCCCACTCTGGCGCAGCGTCTGCTGCGGCTGTTCGTCGAGCTCAACAAGTCCGGAACTTCGGTGGTGATCGCCACCCACGACATCGCGCTGATGGACCAGTACGATGCGCGCAGGCTGGTGCTGCACGAAGGGCGGCTGCACATCTATGATTGAAGTCAAGGTGACGAATATGACGGACATCGACGACATGACGGCGGCGCCGCGCCTGTCGGGCGGTGCGATGCCGCGTTTCGAAACGGCGCTTGTCCCGCGCAACTCGATTTCCGGGCGCGCGCTGATCGCCATCGTCGCCATCATGACATTCCTCGCCTCGCTCACCACCGGCGCGGTGATGCTGGTCGGCAATGCGGCCAGCGAATGGCAATCCGACGTGGCGCGCGAGGTGACCATTCAGATTATCCCGGCGCCGGGCCGCGATCTCGATACCGCGGTGGACAAGGCTGCGGCGGCGACGCGCGCCTTCCCCGGCATCGGCGACGTGCGGGTCTATTCGAAGGCGGAATCCTCGAAACTGCTCGAACCGTGGCTCGGCAACGGGCTCACGCTCGACGAGCTGCCGGTGCCGCGCTTGATCGTGGTTAAGGTCGCGGGCGGCGCGGCCCCAGACATTTCGCAGCTGCGGCGGATGCTGGCCGAGCAGGTGCCGGGCGCCACGCTTGACGATCATCGCGGCTGGATCGACCGCATGCGCGCCATGGCGGGGACCGCAGTCGCCGCCGGCGTCGCGATTTTGCTGCTGGTGATCGCGGCGACCGTGCTCTCGATCACCTTCGCAACGCGCGGCGCGATGGCGACCAACAAACCGGTGATCGAGGTCCTGCATTTTGTCGGCGCCAAGAACGGCTTCATCGCCGGGCGCTTTCAGCGGCATTTTCTGCTGCTCGGCCTACAGGGCGGAGCCATCGGAGGCGGCATCGCGATCGTGCTGTTCGCGCTCGCCGAATTCATCAGCGGCTGGTTTGCCGGCACCGCGGGAGGCGAGCAGACCGCGGCCCTGTTCGGGTCGTTCTCTATCGGCGTTGCGGGTTATATCGCCGTGCTTGGCCAAGTGGTGCTGATCGCACTGGTGACCTCGGTGACCTCCCGGCATACGGTCAATCGCACTCTGGATACGATCGACTAACATGCTTGCCAGTTTCGCACGCGTGATCGGCTTTCTGACCATGACAGCGGGTGCCGCGGGTGCGGTCCTACTGGGCGCCGGATTCTGCTGGTTTGTGTTGAAAATCCCGCCCGAGGAAGTGACGCTCGATCGCAAGGCCGACGGCATCGTGGTATTGACCGGGGCGGCGGCGCGCATTCCGGATGCGATCGAGCTGCTGGCGGTCGAACGCGGCAAGCGGCTGCTGATCAGCGGCGTGCACCGCGACACGCGCGCGCGCGAAATCGCGCGCCTGACCCCCCTCTATTCGAAATTCTTCACCTGCTGCATCGATCTCGATCGCTCGGCGCTCAACACTTTCGGCAACGCGCTCGAAACCAAGCGCTGGGCGCGCGAGCATAATTTCAATTCGTTGATCGTGGTAACCTCGAACTGGCACATGCCGCGCGCCATGGCCGAACTCGCGCATCAGCTTCCCGACGTCACGCTGATTTCCTTTCCGGTGATCTCGCCGAAGGTGAAAGACGAGCCCTGGTGGTCCAATCTCGACACCGCGCGCTTGCTGTTCGCGGAATATCTGAAGTATCTGTTCGCGCTGGTGCGCATGCGGCTCGATACCGACGCCGGGTAGAGGAGCGCCGCTCGTGCTGATCGTCGTTCGCTCCATTCTCTTTAATGTCCTGTTCTATCTGAACACGGCCGTATGGCTGGTCATCGCCCTGCCGACGTTCTTTATGCCTTATCGCGCCATTTTGGCCATTGCGAAGACGTGGGGTCGCTGCAATCTGGTGCTGCTGCGTGTCGTCGCCGGCGTCGGTTGCGAGATCAGGGGCCGCGAAAAAATTCCGCGAGGGCCACTCATCGTCGCGCCCAAGCATCAATCAGCCTGGGAGACCTTCGCGCTATTACCGCTGTTCGACAATCCGCTGTTCATCGTTAAACGCGAATTAGAGTGGATCCCGATCTTCGGTTGGCTGATGATCAAGGGCCGCATGGTGCCGGTCGATCGCAGCGCCGGCTCGCATGCGCTTGCCGCAATGACCGAGCGCGCGCGCCTCGAATTGAGCGATGGCCGCCAACTCATCATCTTTCCCGAGGGCACGCGGCGACCGGCCGGCGCCGAGCCGCGCTACAAGTACGGCGTCGCGCATCTTTACGGCGTGGAGGGCGTGTCCTGCCTGCCGATCGCGCTCAATTCCGGTCTGTTCTGGCCGCGCCGCTCGATTCTTAGATTGCCCGGGACAGTGCTGGTGGAGATCCTCGATCCGATCGCGCCCGGACTCGACAAGGATGCGTTCTTCACACGCTTGCAAGAAGAGCTCGAAGCAGCGACGGCGCGCTTGCTTGCCGAATCCAAAACCAAGATGGCGGGCTGAGCCGCTCCGCTATTTTTTGCTTTCGTCGTCCAGCGCCTTGAGCCGTGCGCGGGCATTATCCTGCGCCCATTGAGCGATGCGATCCTTGGTCGGCACGGCAAGCGCTGAATTATATTCAGCGCGCGCCTTCGCAAAGTCGCTCTTCTTTTCGTAGATCAGCCCGCGGCTGAAATAAGAAGCCGCATAAGTCGGGTCGATGCGCGAGGCCTGATTGTAGTCTTCCAGAGCAAGGTCGAGTTTGCCCTGCTGCTGGTAGACGTCGGCGCGGTAGTCGTAGCTTTCGACATTGTCCGGCTCGATGCGAATCGAGATGCCGTAGTCGGCGAGCGCGGCGTCGAGGTCGCCCTTTTTCTGCTTCCAGCTGCCGCGCGCGCGATAGACCGCCGCCGCCGCCTTGTCCTTGTAGCGTCCGGATTGGATCATTCGGCTGCAGGCCGCAAGCCCGCTATCGAATTTACTGGCGTCTTTATAGTTTTCGTTGCCAAGCGAGAAACAGATTGGACGGTCCTTGTCGTCGACCGCAAACGAAGGCGCGACGCCGATCACTATGAAGCTCAGAAGCGCAATGCCCGGTAGTAAACGATGCATATATCCCTCCGTGCCACCCGAGAACGCACGGATGATAATTCGGCCGGGCATCAGCGTCGAGATCGCTCTCAGGACGCGGCGGTTTGGTGGATGCCCTTGAGTTGCTCGGCCAGCCGGCGCAAGCCGTCGTCGCGGTAGCCGTGGGCCTCCAGTTCCTTGACCGCCGCCAGCACGTAATCGCGGCAGGCGCCGGACCGGCCATGGCCCTGTCGCACGTAGTGCAATTGCTGCGCCAGGGTTAGGCGGCCAGCATATTGGCGGTGGCCACGATCCACCACGTAACCGAGCGCGTGCACGCTCTGCTGCGGGTCGTCGTCGAGCCAGACAGCGCGCCAGGCTTCGCGGTAGACTTTGGTGACCTGTTCACGCGCGCGCAAATAGTCGATCGTGGCAGTGCGCTTAGCGACGGCCACGCGGTAGGCGATGCCGCGGCATGTGCCGCCGCGATCGAGGCCGAGTACCAGGCCTGGCTTCTCCGGGGTGCCGCGGTGGACAAAGGAATAGACGCAGAGCGCCCGATGGGCCCCCACCAGGCGGGCGTTGCGTCGCTCCAGGAAATCGAAATCCCGGCCGCCACATCAGCGAGCCGTAGGCGAAAACCCACAGGTCTTCGCCGCTTTGGTCGTTCTTTTTGCTCATCGGGGTTGGGTTTGCACCACGCCGTTGACAGGGCCCGGCGACTTGCGCTCGCGTAACAGGCCGGCTGTGCCGGCGCAACCCATTCCGGCGCCGGGGGTTGGCAGATAAAGGCGCAGAAACGCCGCAATCGGCAGGTGTTAAGCCTCTTATGGCTCGCAGACGAAAGGGCTTCCAATCCCGACGCCGCACCGGGCGCCGCTACGCGATAGTGGTGTTCTTGGCGCTAGCGCTGATCGCCGGCTGGAGCTGGTTCTGGCACTACGCCACCGGCAAGGCCGAAGTCGCTATCGACGGCTGGCGCGCGCGCGAGGCGCAGGCCGGCCGTATCTATAAATGCGGCTCGCAGACGATCGGTGGCTATCCGTTCCGCATTGAGGTCGAATGCGACAACGCCTCGGCGCTGTTCCGCAGCAACCAGCCGCCGGTCGAGATCAAGACCAGCGGCATGTTGATCGCCGCACAGATTTATCAACCGAACCTGTTGATCACCGAATTCCATGGTCCGCTGACCATCGCTGATCCGGGCAAGGCGCCAACCATCGCCGCGAACTGGAAGCTTGCGCAGTCGAGCGTGCGCGGCACGCCGGCGGCGCCCGAACGCGTGTCGCTGGTGGTCGACGGGCCGACCGTCGACCGCATCAGCGGTGGTACGCGGGAAAACCTGTTGCACGCCAAGCGTATCGAGGTTCACGGTCGCATCGTTGAAGGCTCGGTAACCAATCATCCGGTGATCGAGGTCGCGACGCGGCTGACCCGCGCGGCAGCGCCTACCTTGCATCCGGCGGCTTCACACCCGCTCGATGCCGACATCACCGCGCTGCTGCGCGGCTTAACCGATTTCTCGCCCAAGCCCTGGCCGGTGCGGTTCCGCGAGATGCAGGCGGCTGGCGGGCGTATCGACATCACCCACGCGCGCGTCCAACAGGGCGAGACTGTCGCGGTCGGCAGCGGCAGCCTGTCGCTCAACGCCGACGGCAGGCTGGAAGGTCAGTTGCGCGTGACCGTCGCGGGGATCGAGCCGTTCCTCGCCTCGATCAACGCGCAGCAAGCGGTGCAGTCATCGCCGGATATGGATAAGGTCGCCGGCGCGCTAGATCGGCTACTGCCCGGGCTGGGCGGTGTCGCGCGCCAGCAGGCCACCAACTCGAATTTTTCGCTCGGCATCAATCTGCTCGGCGAGCAGACAACGCTGGAAGGCAAGCGCGCGGTCACGCTGCCGTTGCGCTTTGATGACGGGGTGGTCCTGCTCGGGCCGATCCAACTCGGCACTTCGCCGGCGTTGTTTTAGTCTTCTGCCGCGTAAGGCTTCGGCAGCGGCGCGAGATCCGGATGCGGCCGGCCGAAATCAGCCGCCGGCAAATCCTGGCCAATATCCACGATACCCTTGCGGATCGCACGCGTGCGCACGAAGTGGTCGAACAATGCGTCGCCGTCGCCATTGCGGATCGCCTTGGTCAGGGCCGAGATGTCCTCGTTGAAGCGGCCGAGCATCTCCAGCACTGCGTCCTTGTTGGCGAGGAAAACGTCGCGCCACATGGTCGGATCGGAGGCAGCGATACGGGTGAAATCGCGGAAGCCGCCGGCTGAGAACTTCAGTACCTCCGAACGCGTCACCGTCTGCATTTCGTCGGCGGTGCCGACGATGGTGTAGGCGATCAGATGCGGCAGATGGCTGGTGATGGCAAGCACCAGGTCATGGTGATCGGCCGTCATGGTTTCCACATTTGCGCCGAGCAGTCGCCAGAATGCGGCAAGCTTGTCCACCGCTTTGGCGTCGGCGCCCTCAGGTGGCGTCAGTATGCACCACCGGTTCACGAACAACTCGGCAAAGCCGGAATCGGGACCGGAATATTCGGTGCCCGCCACCGGATGGGCCGGTATGAAGTGCACGTTCTTGGGCAGATGCGGACCCATGTCGCGCACGACCGAGTCCTTCACCGAGCCGACATCGGACACGGTGGTGCTGGCCGCGAGATGCGGGCCGATTTCCTTAGCGACGGGGCCGCAGGCGCCGACCGGGATGCAGACGATCACGAGATCGGCGCCCTCGACCGCGGCGGCATTTGTCTCGACCACCTGATCGGCGATCCCAAGCTCGGCCACGCGCTTGCGCGTGGCGGCGGAACGCGCCGTCGCGACGATCGAGCGCACGGCGCCTTGCGCGCGCGCTGCGCGTGCAATCGAGGAGCCGATCAGCCCGACGCCGATCAGCGCCAAGCGGTTGAACAGCGGTGCCGGTTTGCTCACGCCGTCTTTCCCAAAAACTCCGCCAGCGCTTTCACCACCAGGCGGTTGGCTTCCTCGGTGCCGACCGTCAGCCGCAGCGCATCGGGCAGGCCGTAGCCCGAAACGCGGCGGAGGATCAGGCCACGCTTGGTCAGGAATGCGTCGGCGTCGACCGCAGTCTGGCCCTTGGCCTCTGGAAAGTGGATGAGCACGAAATTCGCCACGCTCGGCGTTACCTTCAGGCCAAGCTTGCCGATCGTATCCGTCAGCCAAGCGAGCCAGCGCGCATTATGCGCGATCGATTTTTCGACGTGCGCGCTGTCCTCGAGCGCGGCGATGCCGGCCTTCATCGCGGGCGTATTCACATTGAACGGATTGCGCACCCGGTCGAGCGCATCGATGATGTGCGCCGGCCCGTAGATCCAGCCGAGGCGAACCGCCGCAAGCCCGTGAATCTTAGAGAAGGTGCGGCACATGACGACATTCTCGGAAGTGGCAACCAGTTCGATGCCGGCTTCGTAGTCGTTGCGCTGCACGTATTCGGCATAGGCCGCGTCGAGCACGAGAATGACACGCGGCGGCAACTTCTGCTGCAACCGCTTTATCTCGTCGAACGGCACATAGGTGCCGGTCGGATTGTTCGGGTTGGCGATGAACACGATACGCGTGCGCTCGCTCACCGCCGCGAGCATCGCGTCAACATCGGCCGTTAAATTCTTCTCCGGCACCGCGATGGGCTTGGCGCCGTGGCCCAGCGCATAAATCGGATACATGAGGAAGCCGTGCGTGCTGTGGATCACCTCATCGCCGTCGTGCAGATAAGCGTGGGCGAGCAAATTGAGCAGATCGTCGGAGCCGGCGCCGCACAAGATTCGCGCAGGGTCGAGACCGAATACGCGGCCGATGGTGGCGCGCAGTTCGGTTACCGCCCCGTCCGGATAATCCTCCAGCCGCGCCGCGGCAGCCTGGTAGGCCGCGACGGCTTTCGGGCTCGGTCCCAACGGGCTTTCGTTGGACGAGAGCTTGTATACCTTGGCGACGCCGGGCACGCGGCTCTTGCCCGGAACGTAACGGGCGATGTCGAGCACGCCGGGTCGCGGTTGCGGTCGGTTGACGGTCATTGGCAGTTTCCGAACGATCAGCTCTTATCGGCGGCAACCGTATAGCGGGTCGCGTGGCTTCCGACGAGGGCTACCGAACGAACCGTGGCCCCGGCTTTGATCAGCGCAGCGCTGATCGTCTCCAGGGTCGCGCCATTCGGCAGAGTGATCAGCAGGGCGGCGCCGTCGAAAGCGCGGTCAGGCACGGCGATGAAATCGGCCAGCGCCGACAACGCCTGCGCTGCTCCCGCGCCCCAGCCGGACACGCGCACACTCCATACCGCCGCTTCGGTCGCCATGGCGTCGGCGGCAACTCTCGACAGCACGAAGACCGGCAAGGCGGCCGGGTGGTCGGCACGCTCGATAAAGGGCAGACGGGCAATGATCTTGGGCGCGGCGTCGAATTCGAGCGCGCTCCACCACGCGCCCGCCGCCGCCACGGCGGGCACTAGGCCGAGATCGCCTGTCGAAGTCGACACGGCGGCGACGACCGCCGATGCGCCCATATGGGCGATGAACGGCACCGTGAAGCCGAAATGAAAGCGGGCGGAATCGCGCATCAAGGCGTCGCCCGCCGACAGGTCGGCATGCACCGAGAACGGCGTCTGGACATATGTGAAAGTCGAGATGATGACGCGCCAGATGCTTTCAGCGGTATCGAGCGGCAGGATGCCTTTGTGCCGCTTGACCAGGCGGCGCATCATCTCGGCCTCGCGCGCCGGGCGGAACGCCGAACCGGTCTCCTGACTGCGCTTGACCGCGATCAGGCGATCGATGATCTCGCCGCGCTCCATCAAGAGCTCGTGCATCGTCTCGTCGATCCGGTCGATCTCCTTGCGCAGATCGTCCAACAAGGGTGTTTCCGGGGCCTTCGCCATGGCCGCATTGATAGGAGGGCCAAGTCTTGAAAGCAACAAAGCCTTGAAAGGCGCAAAGCCTTGAAATCAAAGAAAACGTTGACAGTAAGGTGTCAGATTGACAGTTAAACGGCCCGTAATCCGGGCTAATGTCCTTAAAGTATGCGGCGCTGGGAGCGCGAGGCGACATGGTCGAGGCCAATCTGACGAGCCCGCGTGAAGCGGCCGAGGCGCAACGCGAGGCGGACCATCCGCACGACTCGCTGGTCGTGCGTTTCGGGCCGGACAAGCCGCTCAAGCTCGATGCCGGCGTCGAGCTTTCGCCGTTCCAGATCGCCTACAAAATTTATGGCACGCTCAATGACGAGCGCTCCAATGCTGTGCTCGTCTGCCACGCGCTCACCGGCGACCAGCATGTGGCGAGTTTGCATCCGGTTACCCAAAAATCGGGTTGGTGGGAAACAATGGTTGGACCCGGTAAGCCGATCGATACCGAACGCTATTTCGTGATCTGCCCGAATGTGGTGGGCGCCTGCATGGGCACCACCGGCCCGTCGTCGACCAGCCCGACGACCGGCAAACCCTGGGGCCTGGAATTTCCCGTCATCACTATCCGCGACATCGTGCGCGCGCAGGCCATGCTGCTCGATCATCTCGGCATCGAAACGCTGTTCTCGGTGGCAGGCGGATCGATGGGCGGCATGCAAGTGCTGCAATGGGCGGCGAGCTATCCGAAGCGCGTATTCTCGGCGCTGCCGATCGCCTGCGCCACCCGCCATTCGGCGCAGAACATCGCGTTCCACGAGGTCGGCCGCCAGGCGATCATGGCCGATCCGGAATGGCGTGGCGGCCGCTATCATCTGGAAGGCGCCAATCCACGCCGCGGCCTCGCGGTCGCGCGCATGGGCGCACATATCACCTATCTGTCCGACGCCGCGCTGCACCGGAAATTCGGCCGCAAGTTTCAGGACCGCGCGAATCCGACCTTTTCGTTCGACGCAGATTTCGAGGTGGAATCCTATCTGCGCCATCAGGGCATCTCGTTCGTCGAGCGCTTCGACGCCAATTCCTATCTCTATCTCACGCGCGCCATGGACTATTTCGATCTCGCCGCCGACTACGACGGGCTGGTTGCCAACGCGTTCAAGAACTCGCCGACCCGTTTCTGCGTGGTCTCGTTCACCAGCGACTGGCTGTTTCCGACCGCGGAATCGCGTGCCATCGTGCACGCGCTCAATGCCGCTGGCGCGCGCGTCTCATTCGCCGAGATCGTCACCGACAAAGGCCACGACGCCTTCCTGCTCGATGAACCGGAATTGTTCGCTATCGTGCGCGGGTTCCTCGACGGCGCTGGCAAGGCGCGCGGGCTGGGTGGGAAGCGGGCGCCATGAGCAGCCTCACAGTCGCTCACATCGCGCGCACGCCCGGGGGCGCCCGCGTCGACCTCGTACTGGTCGCCGAGATGGTGGAACGCGGCGCCAAGGTGCTCGACGTCGGCTGCGGCGATGGCGAGTTGTTGCGGCTGTTGGGCGAGAGCCGCGGGGTTGACGGACGCGGCATCGAACTCTCGCGTGAGGGCGTCAATGAATGCGTGGCCAAGGGGCTTGCGGTGATCCAGGGCGATGCCGACACAGACCTCGCCGACTATCCGGATGATGCCTTCGACTACGTGATTCTATCGCAGACGTTGCAGGCCACGCGTCATCCGCGCGTCGTGCTTGAGCATATGCTGCGCATCGGCCAGCGCGCCGTCGTGTCGTTTCCGAATTTCGGACACTGGCAAGTGCGACTGCAGTTGCTGTTCGCCGGACATATGCCGCAGACCGATATCTTGCCCTATAGCTGGTACGACACGCCCAACATCCACCACTGCACCATCAAGGACTTCGTCCAACTCTGCACAGCGATCGGGGTAAAGATGGAAAAGGCGGTCGCGCTTAATGCCTGGGGTAGCCCGCTGCGCCTTAATGCGCCGTGGTGGTTTTGGAACCTTTTCGGCGAGCAGGCCGTTTTTTTGCTCAGCCGCAAAGGCTGACCGCGACGGATGTATCGTAAAGCGCAGCCTAATTGTTGCATCGCAACTTTAACTTTGCCGAAACACAGTAATGACTTAGGCTTGTAGTATAAGTATGAATTTTTTCTGTGCTCTCATTTAATGTTCTAGTATAGATACAACGATTACATGTATAAATTCTTTGCCACAGATTTTAATAAGTAATACCAGCCATGCAAAACATTAAATGACCTTCCGATGATCACGATCTTGCCACATCCGGACGGCGTTTATGCCCTGCGCCCGGTGCCGATTCTGCTGGTATTGGGTGCATTGCTTTGACGACAAGGGGACTAAATCAAATGAGACTTATTCAGAGACGGGCGGCGGTATTGTTGTGTTCGGCGGCGGTTGCGGCATTCGCGCCGGCAGCCTTCGCGCGACCTGCCCACCACCATCACCGGCATATTGCCGCGCGGGCCACGCCGAATGCGATGCTGGCGCAAAAGATCGTTGCCGACCGCGACATGCGCTATCCGATCAATATGACCCAGGCGACAGCCGACGGGCAGGCCGCGAGCACGGCCAGCCGCAGCCGCAGCCGCCGTCACGGCAGATTTGCGCGGGTTACGCGCGACCCGCGGCTCGGCACGGAAGCGAACGCGCGCTTTATCGCCGCACAGTCGCATTCGAATTCTGCTTATGGCGGCTTCAGCAGCGACGCGCTGGTATCGGAGGCGCGAAAATATATCGGCACCAACCCAACCGGGCGTGGCAGCCTGTGGTGCGGGGCCTTCATGGACATGGTGCTCAAGCGCACCGGCCATGCTGGCGGCGGTAATCTCGCCAGCGCCTATACGCATTACGGCACGCGTGTTTCCGGCCCGCAGGTCGGTGCTATCGCGGTGATGGGCCGCCGCGGCGGTGGCCATGTCGGCGTGGTCAGCGGGATCGACGCCAACGGCAATCCGATCGTCGTGTCGGGCAATCACAATCACACAGTCGCGGAATCGGTTTATCCGCGCGGGCGGATCGCAGCCTACGTGTTGCCGGGCGGTTAATCGCGCGACGATCGCGATTCTGCAATTTGCTAAACGGCCGGCTTTATTTGCCGGCCGTTTCTTTTATTGAATCCGCAACCGCGATTGTGCCGGCACTGACGACCTCGGCGTAGATCCCGCAGTCGGCATGGCCGAAATTGTCCATCAGCGTGCGCGGAACGGCCACGTCGCGGATGCCGGTGCCGGGATCGACTTCGGTAGCCGCGCAACGCTGGATGCGCTTGACGACTTTGAGCCTCGCGCCGCCGGCTTTGATTTCGCGGTCGAGCAGATCGAACTCATGCCAGGCCGGCCAGCCGGCGACATAAAGATTGCCGCGAAAACGCAAGGGGTGCACGGGCGCGCCTGCCGCGGTTTCTACCGCCGCCACCGAGGCGAGGTTGATGATGGAGACGACTTTCTTGGCCACGTCCGAGAAGCTGTGGCCCTCGCCAAACAGCACTTTGGGCGGTCCGATATAATTCCTTCGGCATGAAGCGGCGAAAGAAAGCCTCGATCGCC
The DNA here is from genome assembly GCA_963709015.1 of uncultured Alphaproteobacteria bacterium. Classification (GTDB taxonomy): domain Bacteria; phylum Pseudomonadota; class Alphaproteobacteria; order Rhizobiales; family Xanthobacteraceae; genus Pseudolabrys. The sequence continues at coordinate 69,741 of CAVPUU010000022.1, forward strand.
AGCCGACCCTCCTTGCTGCGTAGGTCGCCGCGCGCGGCTTCGCGGCCTTCCCACCGAATGGTGAGCGTATGGTTCGCCTCGTCATAATCGGTGCGCAGTGCGGCCAACCGCTCGTTTCGCATCAGCATCAGGAAGCGCTGCTTAGGAAAGTAGGCTGGCGCGGCGGGATCGAAGCCGCTGGGGCCGTTCTCGATGGCATAGAGCCGGTCGGCCGGCAGGGTGGCACCCGCCGCCAGCGCGACCCGCTCCAGCCGCTGGGGCGAAAGTCCCTTGACCGGGTAGCGATAGATGGCGTCGATCCGAGCTTGGTTTGTCATTGATTTTGGACACTTTCGAGATCGCCCGGGACTGCGTCCGGTGACCTATATCAAGCGGAAGGGCTCTTCAAACTGGAATAATGACCACCCACATACTGCCGAGGCGGGCCGCCTTCGGGGACCCGCCAGAGCATGATCCCGAGAAGTGGAAATCGTTTGTTGGATAAGATCATGCTCAAACGCATACGTTCGGTGCCGCAACGGGCCGGGGGAGTTGGGACATGAATTTCGAGAAGTACACCGACCGCGCCCGCGGTTTCGTGGAATCCGCCCAATCGCTGGCCCTGCGCGAGGGCCATCAGCAATTCGCCCCCGAACATCTGCTCAAGGTGCTGCTCGATGACCCGGAAGGGTTGGCGGCAGGGTTGATCGACCGTTCCGGCGGCAATTCGCGCCAGGCTTTGAAGGCGATCGAGACGGCGCTCGGCAAGCGGCCCAAGGTTTCCGGCGGCGGCGCCGGGCAAATCTATCTCGACCCGGCCTTGGCGCGCGTATTCGCCGCTGCCGAAAAAGCCGGCGAGAAGGCCGGCGACAGTTTCGTCACCGTCGAACGGCTGCTGCTTGCGCTCGCGCTCGAAAGGGACAGCGAGGCCGGCAAGATTCTCGAGCAAAACCGGCGTCACGCCGCAAAGCCTCAACGCCGCCGTCAATGCGCTGCGCAAGGGCCGCACCGCGGACAGCGCCTCGGCCGAGAACGCCTATGACGCGCTGAAGAAATATGCCCGCGACCTGACGCAGGCCGCTCGCGACGGCAAGCTCGATCCGGTGATCGGCCGCGACGAGGAAATCCGCCGCACCATCCAGGTTCTCTCCCGCCGCACCAAGAACAATCCGGTGCTGATCGGCGAGCCCGGCGTCGGCAAGACCGCGATCGTCGAAGGTCTCGCGCTGCGCATCGTCAACGGCGATGTGCCGGAGAGCCTTTCCGACAAGAAGCTGCTGGCGCTCGATCTGGGTGCGTTGATTGCCGGCGCTAAATATCGCGGCGAATTTGAGGAGCGGCTGAAGGCCGTGCTCAACGAGGTAACCTCGTCGGACGGCGGCATCGTTCTGTTCATTGACGAAATGCATACGCTGATCGGCGCCGGCAAGGCGGACGGCGCGATGGACGCCTCCAATCTGCTCAAGCCGGCGCTGGCGCGCGGCGAATTGCACTGCATCGGCGCCACCACGCTCGACGAATACAAGAAACATGTCGAAAAGGACGCCGCGCTCGCCCGCCGCTTCCAGCCGGTCTATGTCGAGGAACCGACGGTCGAAGACACCATCTCGATTCTGCGCGGCCTGAAAGATAAATACGAGCAACATCACGGCGTGCGCATCGCCGATTCGGCGATTGTCGCGGCGGCGACCCTGTCGCACCGCTACATCACCGATCGCTTCCTGCCCGACAAGGCGATCGACCTGGTCGACGAGGCGGCGGCGCGGCTCAAGATGCAGGTCGATTCCAAGCCCGAGGAACTCAATTCGAGTCGACCGCGAAATCGTGCGGCTTAAGATCGAGCAGGAGGCCTTGAAGAAAGAATACGACCCGGGCTCCAAGGATCGCCTCAAACGCCTGGAAACCGAACTGAAGGACCTGGAAAAGAAATCCGCCGATATCACCGGCCGCTGGAAAGCGGAAAAGGAAAAGCTGTCAGACGCGCAAAAGCTCAAGACCGAGCTCGACCAGTTGCGCGCCGAACTCGCCAATGCGCAGCGCAAGGGCGAATACCAGCGCGCCGGCGAATTGGCTTACGGCCGCATTCCGGAATTGGAAAAGAAGCTCGTAGCCATCGAAGCCCAGGACGGCAAGGGCAAAGGCGCCATGGTCGAGGAGACCGTCACCGCCGATCACGTGGCCCAGGTGGTGTCGCGCTGGACCGGCGTGCCGGTCGATCGCATGCTCGAAGGCGAAAAGGAAAAACTGCTGCGCATGGAGGATGAACTGACCAAGCGCGTGATCGGTCAGAAGGAGGCGGTACAGGCGGTCTCGACCGCTGTGCGGCGCGCGCGCGCCGGTTTGCAGGACCCGAACCGGCCGATCGGCTCGTTCATGTTCCTAGGCCCCACCGGCGTCGGCAAGACCGAGTTGACCAAGGCGCTCGCTGCGTACCTGTTCGATGACGAGAACGCGCTGATCCGCATCGACATGTCCGAGTACATGGAAAAGCATTCGGTCGCGCGTCTGATCGGCGCGCCGCCGGGCTATGTCGGTTACGACGAAGGCGGCGCGCTTACCGAAGCGGTGCGGCGGCGGCCCTACCAAGTGATCCTATTCGACGAGATCGAAAAGGCGCATCCGGACGTGTTCAACGTCCTGCTGCAAGTGCTTGACGATGGCAGGCTCACGGACGGGCAGGGCCATACCGTGGATTTTCGCAACACGCTGATTGTCATGACGTCCAACCTCGGCGCCGATTTTCTGGTCAACCAGCCGGAAGGCGAGGACACCGACGCCGTGCGCGATCAGGTCATGGGTGTCGTGCGCGCGGCGTTCCGGCCGGAATTCCTCAATCGCGTCGATGAGATCATCCTGTTCCACCGGCTGAAGAAGTCGGAAATGACGCGTATCGTCGACATCCAGATGACGCGGCTGCAAAAGCTCCTAGACGACCGCAAGATCACCATCAAGCTCGAAATCAAGCGCGCGCGAGTGGCTGGCCGAGAAGGGCTGGGATCCTGCCTACGGGGCGCGGCCCTTGAAGCGCGTGATCCAAAAATCGGTGCAGGACCCGCTCGCCGAGATGATCCTTGCCGGCTCCATCAAGGACGGTGAGAAGGTCACTGTCTCCGCCGGCAAGCAGGGCCTCACCTTCAACGGCAAGTTGGCGGCGGCGGCGTAACAATTGTCATCGTCGGGCCGGCCCGAAGTGCCGCGATCCGGCGATACCGATTAGACAGGAAGTTCATTGGCCCCATAAATCAGGATAGCCGGACAAGCCGGCCATTACAAAACTCAACGCTTCATGAAAGAGTCACCTGATCGCCGGTGCGCTCGAAGCGACGCGCGCGGGCTTACGCGCCATGATGCCGTCGAGACGCTCGCGCTCTTGCTCGAAGTTCGTCAGCATCGTGCCATCCAGCACGCGGCCGCGCGGCAGCTTGATGCGCATCGGATCGACAAAGCGGCCGTTGACCAGGATTTCGTAGTGCAGGTGCGAGCCGGTCGACAGGCCAGTGGAACCGATGAAGCCGATCACCTGGCCCTGCCGCACGCGCTTGCCTTCGTCGATGCCGCGGGCAAAGGCGCTCATATGGCCATAGGCGGTCTCGTAGCCGTTGGTGTGGCGGATGCGGATATATTTGCCGTAACCGGATTCCCAGCCGGCCTTTTCGATCGTGCCGTTGCCCGAGGCGTAAATCGGCGTTCCCGACGGCGCCGCCCAATCGACGCCGGTGTGCATCTTGGTGTAGCCGAGAATCGGGTGGTGGCGGATGCCGAAGCCGGAGCGCATGATGCCTTCGGCCACCGGCTTGCGCACCAGGAACTTCTTCGCGCTCTTTCCGCTCTCGTCATAGTAGTCGACGATGCCGTCGTCCGGCGACTGGAAGCGGTAGAACTTCTTGGCTTCGCCGCCGACGGTAAGGGCTGCGAACAACACGTCGTTGCGGCTGTCGGGGGCCGGCGCCTCGTCTTCGCCGGCGTAAAGCACCTCGAAGGAATCGCCGGGCTGCACCTTGCGCTGGAAATCGACATCGTAGGAGTAGATGCGAATCAGGTCCTCGATAATGGGGCGCGGGATCTGGTTGCGCAGCGCGGTCTCGTAGACGCTTTTATAAAGCGTCACGCCGGGCGTGTGTTCGTCGCCGTTGTCTTCGGAATTGTCGGCCACGTCGGTGCCGTGCTTGACATCGACGGAAACGTATTTGCCGATATCGGACAGCGCCACCACCGCGTCGATCGATGTGTCGTTGGCGACGATGACGCGGATCGGCTGCACGCGTTGGCCGCCCGGCACCGGCGTCATCAAAATGCGCAGCTTCTGACCTTCCTTGATGCCGCCGTCGCGGCGCGCGCGCCCCGAGCACCTTGGTGATCGCGCGCGATCTCGTCCGGGCTTGGCGCCCTGATCGCGCAAGATGGTGGCGACCGTGTCGCCCTTCTTGACCGCGATCACGCGTTCGTTGAAGGCATTGCCGCCGGTCGTCTCGTTGGTGGTCTTCGGCAGCAGCGTGATGTTTTCGGGCACGATACGCGCTTCAAAACCGGCGTAAGGATCGGCGGTCGGCTCACCGGCATAGGCCAGTTTGATGCCGGTGATGTTGGCGGCGATGGGCAGGTTCTTGGAGGCCTTCTCGCTCCATTCGGCGGCCTCGCGCACGCGATCCATGACCTCGTCATTGGGCGTGAGCATCGGCGATCTTGAGCTTCGGCAAGCATCGACGAAAGGTCACGCATGACGAATGCCACTTCGGCATCGGGCTCGGCCGCCGGCGCGTCGTCGGCCGCCGCGATCCGCCACCGGGCGCGGATTCGGCGAGCAGGCGTTGCGGATTGAACGGCGGGATGCCGGCGGAGAGATCGGTGACGGTGAGCGACAGATTGCCGGCGATGCGCACGAAGGGGCGCACGCGCACGACTTCATGATTGCCGACCCGCGTCATGGTGGAGACGCGGATCACCTGGCGGGCGAATGACGGCTCTTCGGCGGTCGGCAGTCGATCGCTCTTGCGCGATATGCCGAGCCGGTCGGCGCCGACGCCGAGCGCGCCGCGCAGCGCAACCTCAACCCGTTCGGGCAGCGAGGCAAAATTGGTTTGCGCCGTCGAGCGACGTGAAAACGGCGCCGCCCATCAGAGCAGCGCCGCACAACGCGGTCAGGATCGTGCCGGCGAACCACTGCACCGAAACGCGGCGGCGATCGACGAAACCGCTATTGCCGCCATCGACCGACAGCGGCGGTTCATTGCCGAGTTCGACGGTCTCGGCCCGCCTCGATCGATATGCGCCGCGTGACCGTGTTTGCGTCCAAGCTCGACGTCCCCTGCGCCTTTGATCGAAGGTGGCTTGCCGCTACCAAAATCGACCAGTCACCGTCGGCAGGCCGCTTGAATCAAGGCTGTCACGATGCCGGTTGGCCCCTGGCCCGTCAATGACGGCCCGTGAAGCCCGGTAATTTGGCGAAAGCACGGTGGCTGGATGCCCCCGCTCAGCGATTCCATCCCTCGAATTCGAACGGCTCAAGGACGGCCTATGAATATGGCCTCAGTGCGGCGCGGCAGGCCTTAAAAATTGCGTTTCCGGCGAGTGCTGGAAAGCCCGCTGGTGGCAAGGGGTAAGAGCCCCTTGTCAGGTCAGCAAAACTGACCATATTCCGGTTGACATTCCGCTGGGGCCGAAGCCTATATACCGCCTCTCGGCGCGCCGTCCGCTTACGGCGCGATTGCGCGCCTCTGAAGCTCCTCACTGGAATAGTGACATCGGCATCCGATCGTTCTCGGGTGCGCGGGCTTCGACGGCTCTCCGGTGGTTCACCGGAGGGTGGGGACCGCCATGGTCCCCGGGCTGTTTGAAAAGTGAATCGGAAGAAAGAGAAACGTGGACGGCGGGGTCCTTGCGGGCCGCCTTCTCGTGAAGAAGCAATTCTTCAAGAAGGGCGGCTTTGGAAGAGACTTCGGCGGACACGTTTAAGGTACATCGCTGAACTTTTGGATTTTCGGGCGTGAGCCCGAAGGTGCATCGATCAGTGGGTGGACCTCGTCAATGTGACGACACTTCCCAGTGTCGTCACTGCGCAAACGTGACCTGCCGGGATAAAAATCTCATCCAACTTGAGAGTTTGATCCTGGCTCAGAGCGAACGCTGGCGGCAGGCCTAACACATGCAAGTCGAGCGCCCGTAGCAATACGGGAGCGGCAGACGGGAGAGTAACACGTGGGAACGCGCCCTTCGGTTCGGAATAACTCAGGGAAACTTGAGCTAATACCGGATACGCCCTTACGGGGAAAGATTTATTGCCGAAGGAACGGCCCGCGTCCGATTAGCTAGTTGGTGAGGTAATGGCTCACCAAGGCGACGATCGGTAGCTGGTCTGAGAGGATGACCAGCCTCACTGGGACTGAGACACGGCCCAGACTCCTACGGGAGGCAGCAGTGGGGAATATTGGACAATGGGCGCAAGCCTGATCCAGCCATGCCGCGTGGATGATGAAGGCCCTAGGGTTGTAAAGTCCTTTTAACGGGGAAGATAATGACGGTACCCGTAGAATAAGCCCCGGCTAACTTCGTGCCAGCAGCCGCGGTAATACGAAGGGGGCTAGCGTTGCTCGGAATTACTGGGCGTAAAGCGCACGTAGGCGGCTTTCTAAGTCGGGGGTGAAATCCTGGAGCTCAACTCCAGAACTGCCTTCGATACTGGAGAGCTTGAGTTCGGGAGAGGTGAGTGGAACTGCGAGTGTAGAGGTGAAATTCGTAGATATTCGCAAGAACACCAGTGGCGAAGGCGGCTCACTGGCCCGGTACTGACGCTGAGGTGCGAAAGCGTGGGGAGCAAACAGGATTAGATACCCTGGTAGTCCACGCTGTAAACGATGGATGCTAGCCGTTGGCGAGCTTGCTCGTCAGTGGCGCAGCTAACGCTTTAAGCATCCCGCCTGGGGAGTACGGTCGCAAGATTAAAACTCAAAGGAATTGACGGGGGCCCGCACAAGCGGTGGAGCATGTGGTTCAATTCGAAGCAACGCGAAGAACCTTACCAACTTTTGACATGTCCCGTATGGATCTCAGAGATGAGATCCTTCAGTTCGGCTGGCGGGAACACAGGTGCTGCATGGCTGTCGTCAGCTCGTGTCGTGAGATGTTGGGTTAAGTCCCGCAACGAGCGCAACCCTCGGCCTTAGTTGCCATCATTCAGTTGGGCACTCTAAGGCGACTGCCGGTGATAAGCCGGAGGAAGGTGGGGATGACGTCAAGTCCTCATGGCCCTTACAGGTTGGGCTACACACGTGCTACAATGGCGGTGACAGAGGGACGCAAAAGGGCAACCTTTCGCAAATCTCAAAAAGCCGTCTCAGTTCGGATTGGGGTCTGCAACTCGACCCCATGAAGTTGGAATCGCTAGTAATCGCAGATCAGCACGCTGCGGTGAATACGTTCCCGGGCCTTGTACACACCGCCCGTCACACCATGGGAGTTGGCTTTACCTGAAGACGGTGCGCTAACCGCAAGGAAGCAGCCGGCCACGGTAGGGTCAGCGACTGGGGTGAAGTCGTAACAAGGTAGCCGTAGGGGAACCTGCGGCTGGATCACCTCCTTTCTAAGGAAGATCCTTCAGAAGCGAAGCATCCGCTTCGCCGCTATCGGATCTCTTGGAAACATCAGGGCATCGCCAGTTTCAGGATTGGCATGCCTATTTGCGGGACTTCGCCGTCTACGTTTCTCTTTCTTCTCGGACGAGCCCACGCTATTCCTCAAGGTCGAAATTGGGGCATCGATTGCCCGCCGTCCTTGATGACAGACGC
>CAVPUU010000022.1:82500-121454 GCA_963709015.1 uncultured Alphaproteobacteria bacterium
CCATCTGGGCAAAAACCCAACGAAATCATTGGCCCGTGGGTATTTAAGAGCCTTGAGGCGCGCCTGCAGGGCGTCGTTAGCCGACCGCGTTGTTAATCTTTCGATCGATTGCGGTCATACCCGGCACTCGATTGAGCCTGTCTTGCCGGGTGGCTCGCACGTCTCATGTCTTCGATGCAGCGTGCGAGCGCCGGCTTCCATCGCCTAGAGGCATCAGGCTTCGACAGAGTTCCCATCCGAGCTGACCGTTCGCGCTCGTAACCAGCAGTCTCACGCAAACGCCTCGACTTTGCTGAGTGGAAGTCCCGACCGGTCTTTTGCGGACAATATCGGTTTGCAGTCGCCGGGCCAATCGATCGCGACCTCGGGATCGTTCCAAATCAGGCAGTGTTCGTCTTCGGGCGCGTAATAGTCCGTGATTTTATAGAGAAAATCGGCCGCCTCGCTCAGGACCAGGAAGCCGTGCGCAAAACCCTCGGGTATCCAGATCTGCTTTCTGTTTGCCGCCGACAGTACCGTACCGACGAACTTTCCGAATGTCGGCGAACTCCGGCGCAAATCGACGGCCACGTCGAAGACCTCGCCCGCCGTGACGCGCACCAGTTTTCCCTGCGGCCGATGGAGTTGATAGTGCAGGCCACGCAGGACATTTTTTTGCGAATGGGAATGATTGTCCTGCACGAAGCAAACGTTCCGCTTCGCCACCTCGCCGAAACGCCTCTGGTTGAAGCTCTCGAAAAAGGAGCCGCGTCCATCTTGATAGACCGCCGGCTCAAGCAGCAGCACGTCGGCTATCGCGGTCGCGGCAACCTTCATTGCTGCCGCTCGTCAAGAATCAGACGACGCAGGTACTGGCCGTAGCTCGTTTTGGCCAATGTTTCTGCGGAGCGCGCGACCTGGCGGCTGTCGATCCAACCCTTGCCGAAGGCTATTTCCTCCAGACAGGCAACTTTTACGCCTTGCCGGCGTTCGATGGTTGCAACGAACTGACCGGCTTCAAGGATCGATTCATGCGTGCCGGTATCCAGCCAGGCATAGCCGCGTCCCAAGATTTCCACGTTGAGCTTGCCCGCCTTGAGATACGCGCGGATCACGTCAATGATTTCCAATTCGCCGCGCGCTGACGGTTTCACGCGACGGGCGATATCGACGACACTGTCGTCGAAAAAATATAACCCGGTCACCGCATAATTCGACTTTGGCTTTTTCGGTTTTTCTTCAATCGAAATGGCATTCTGATCGTCGTCGAATTCAACCACGCCATAGCGTTGCGGATCGTTGACGCGATAGGCAAAAACGGTTGCGCCGCCTGCGTGATCGCATGCGCTCGCCAGCAGCGCCGGGAACCCGTGACCGTAAAATACATTATCGCCGAGAATGAGCGCCGCATCGTCCGTGCCGATAAAATTCGCGCCGATAATGAGAGCTTGCGCCAATCCGTCAGGAGAGGGCTGAACGGCATATGAGAAACGAAGCCCCCATTGGCTGCCGTCACCGAGCAACTGCTCGAAGCGCGGAGTGTCTTGCGGGGTGGAGACAATCAAAATGTCGCGAATGTCAGCGAACATTAATGTCGAAACCGGATAGTAAATCATTGGCTTGTCGAAGATCGGCAACAATTGCTTGGACACCGCAAGTGTCGCGGGATGAAGTCTGCTCCCAGCGCCGCCGGCGAGGATGATGCCCTTTCGTCAATTCGTCTGCATAGGTGATGTTTATCCGGTGCCAGCCGATGACGCGGCCTCTCTAGCAGAGCCAGCGGGTTTGCCAAGGCCGACTTAGCTTGTACTACAAGAACGTAGGCTCAGCGGTTGGAATAATTCTTTTGCAGCCAGTCACGATAGGCGCCGCTGAGGACGCGCTCAACCCACTGCGCATTGTCGAGATACCAATGCACCGTTTTACGGATTCCCGTCTCGAACGTCTCGGATGGTCTCCACCCTAATTCGCTTGCGATTTTGCCGGCGTCGATAGCATAGCGGCGATCATGGCCGGGGCGGTCGCTGACGAATTCGATTTGTTCGCGATACGAGCGGCCATCCGCCCGGGGCAGTTCGGCATCAAGAATATCGCATAGCGTCTGAACGACTTCGATGTTCGCCTTTTCGCTGTTCCCGCCGATATTATAGGTTTCGCCGATGCATCCGCGCTCGAGCACGGCGCGAATCGCGGTGCAATGATCGGCGACATAGAGCCAATCCCGGCGCTGCCGGCCGTCGCCATAGACCGGCAATTGCAATCCAGTCAGCGCATGATGAATGGTCAGGGGGATGAGCTTTTCCGGAAACTGATAGGGCCCGTAATTGTTCGAGCAGTTAGTGATCAGCACCGGCAATCCGAAGGTATGACACCAAGCGCGGACAAGGTGATCAGATGCCGCCTTGGTCGCAGAGTAGGGGCTGTTCGGCTGATAACGATTGGTCTCCGCGAAAGCCCGCTCGTCTTTGCCGAGAGAGCCGAAAACCTCGTCGGTCGAGACATGCAAAAATCTGAACGCAGCTTTTTCCGGCGGACTGAGGCGGTCGTAAAAAGTTCGGGCCGTCTCCAGCAGACGAAATGTCCCAACGACATTGGTCGCGATGAAATCGGCGGGTCCGTGAATCGAACGATCAACATGCGATTCGGCCGCAAAGTTGACGACCGCCATGGGCCGGTATCGGTTCACTAGGCTTGCGACGAGTTCGGCATCGCCGATATCGCCGTGAACGAAAACGTGGCGGGAATCGTTTGCAACGCGTGCAAGACTATCGAGGTTGCCCGCATAAGTGAGCCTATCAAGGCTAACGACCGAGGACTGGTTAAGGCCAAGCCAGTCGAGAACGAAATTCGCGCCAATAAAGCCGGCGGCCCCGGTGACCAGGATCGACCTGTCCAAAGGGCGCGCGCCTTCGGCCGTCGTCACCGGGCCCATCTCAAATCCTTTTGAGAATCGTTGCCGCAAGCAGACCGATATTGCCGATCAATCGCTGGCGGTAAACGCCAGACCGCTTCAGATAATAAAGACGCATTGGCAGAGGCGCCGTCCTTGCTTTGGCGAACAGTTGCAACGCCGCGCGGTTTTGCGGCTCAATCAAATGCGCGGGTAGTTGCCGGAGTGCGGCAATGTTCATCATATTCCAATCGCGAAACCGTCCCTTCAGCATCATGCGAACGCGAACGAGGTGCGCGCGCCAACCGCAATTCGATCCGATAAGGTTGTCGACATGCTGGCGATACTTGAGTGTCGGCTGCGGATCGTACCGAATGGCGCCACCCACCGCTGAAATCAGTTGGTACATCCACCAGTCATGCAAAACGACGTCAAGGCTGCCCGCAATCTCCAAGAGTTTTTTTGCCGCTTTATTGAATACCATCGTATTGCCCCCTCCTGAAACTCTGGATGAGGGCGTTGCGGAACGCTATCGGACGCGCAAAGAGCGGAGAGAAACCACAGGATCGTCCATCGTTCGATACCAGTTCGGTGCGGCCGCAATAAAGGGCGGGTACACTGTCGGGGACTGTGGCCAGCCACGCCAGCGCGCGGTCCAGTTTGTCTTCGTACCACACATCGTCTTGATCGCTGAAGGCAAAGTAGTCCGCAGCGATCGTTGGATCGGTCGCCAGCGAGAGAAAATTGGCGCAGACGCCCTTGCCGGGACCGCTCCTGACGACCGTTTTCTGCACGTGGCTGTCCGCGAAATGCCTGAGAATGTCTATGGTTGTGTCGGTCGAGCCGTCGTCGGACACGACCAAAGTCCAGTTCGTGTGCATTTGATCCGCGATCGATTTTAGCTGTTCATCAAGAAACGCCGCGCCGTTTTTCGTGCACATCAAGATGGCGACCTGCGCGGCACCGATACGTGCGCGCGGCATCCCAGTAGCGACCTCGGTGTTGACCGGCATGGAACCCATAAGTCGTTGTACAGGTGTCGCGCGGAGTAGGAATTGCTTGTTGGATGAAGCTGTCAGTCCGGTGAAATCCTAGCGTGATTGTCAGCGCCGCTCCCGGAATTGGTCGCACGCTGATCGCTACGACCCCCGATGGCACCTTGATATCGCGCCGCGAGCCGAATATTCAACTGGCGCGCGCCACTGGTGTTGTTCTTCATGATTGCTTGCTCTGCGGGATGATTTAATTGTTGCAACCATACCGTGCTCTCTGATAACAGAATTACGTTATCCCTAAACAATGGTCAGGGTTTGGCCGCCCTTGCAACGATAGGTTTCAGGTGGGAATTTTGCAGGGCCAAGAGGATTTGCACCAGTAAACATTCCAGCGCGTTATTCCGGTTGACCGATCGGAGATGCCTTGCGGTGCCGGTAACTCATTTTGCCGCAATCCTATACCGGATCGAGCAAGAACTTATCTAAAGGGGCCAACCTCCGGGTCCGGCTCGCTTAACCTCGATGAATTTCTATCCGTTGAACGGCTCGACAGGGCGACATGAAACCAAAACGAATATTGGTCACGGGCGCTTCGGGTTTTGTGGGCCGACCGCTCGTGGCCGCTTTGCTCCGCTCCGGTTTCACAGTTCGAGCAGCGACACGCCGTCAAGTTCCGTTTCCGGATTGGTCGAGGTCGCAACCGTACCGGAACTAAGGAATCCTATTGATTGGAATCCAATTCTACAGGGCGTGGATAGCATCGTTCACCTTGCGGGCCCGGCCCACAGTAAAGTTCCTGAGAACGCATATTCCGAATTCGATCAAGTCAACTGGATTGCTACGCAACGATTGGCCGACGCGGCCAAGGAAGCTTGCGTTGAACGTTTTGTCTATATTTCGTCGGTGCGGGCCCAAATTGGCGCATCCACGGAGCAGGTGGTGCGCGAGCAGGACGAGCCTCGCCCGACCAACCAATATGGCCGCTCAAAACTTGCGGCCGAGCAGGCTGTCCGCGCGGCAGGCGTGCCTTTTACGATCTTTCGGCCCGTCGTCATCTACGGCCCTAATCCCAAAGGAAACATGCAGACGGTCGTGCGACTCGCGCGCTCGTCCCTCCCGCTCCCGGTCGCGAGCTTCACGAGCCGCCGGTCGTTGGTTGGAGTGGAAAATCTCATTTCAGCGATTGTCTTCGCGCTGAATAATCAAGCGACGGCCGGCGAAACCTATCTGGTCGCCGATCCCAATCCGATGACCCTCAACGAAATCGTGATGACGTTGCGCAAGATCGAGGGACGGCCATTCAAGCCGTTGTATGTCCCCCAAGCGATTGTTCGCTTCTTATTGGTGATCTGCGGCCGCAAGGATCTTTGGTCGCGTCTAAGCGGAGACTTGGTCGTCGACACTGGGAAGCTTGAATCCCTGGGTTGGCGTCCCGCCACCGACACGTATGGGGGCCTCCGCAGAATGATGCAAAGCGATGCCGGCAAAATTTAAATCGCTGTCCCGATGGATCGCTCCGCATGCGCCGGGGAGCCGTGGTTTCATCGCGGGATCTTGCGCGGTCCAGCACTTGAAAAGTTGAAATCGTAAAACTTCAGCGCGCATACGGATGACGCGCCGTGCAACCTGTGCTAAATGCCGCCGATCGCTACAAACGAGCCAAGCAATTTTACAATTGACCGCCGGCATGACCACGGCCGCCCTTCCCAAGCAAAACGCGTCCGTCATCCGCATTTCCGCGGAAGCGGTGCCGGCGCAAGCCTTCGCCGATATCGTCAACGGCGCGCGGCTCTACGAGTTGTGGAGCCGCTTCGCCTTCCACGACATCCGGCAGCGGTTTCACCGCTCGGCGCTCGGCCCGTTGTGGTTGACGCTTTCGATGGGCACGATGATCGGAACCTTGGGCTTCGTATTCTCCACCCTGTTTCACCAGGATATAGCCAAGACATTGCCCTATATCGCGACCGGCATCATCTTTTGGGGCCTGCTCACGAACTGCATCAACGAAGGCGCCACGGTTTTCATCGCGGCCAAATCCGATATCCGCAACCTGCAGATACCGCTCAGCGTCCATTTTTATCGGATGATGGCGCGCAATGTAATAATCTGGCTCTTCAACATGGCGATCTATCTCGTCACGGTGGTCTGGTTCGAACTGATACCTGGATGGAGCACCCTGATGTTTATTCCGGGTTTCGTCCTGTTCCTCATCAACGTCGCGTGGATATCGCTGGCGGTCGGTGTGCTCTCCACCCGCTATCGCGATGTGCCACAGGTGATTGCCAATGTGATACAGGTCATATTCTTCCTGACGCCGATCTTCTGGTCACCCTCGACCCTGCCGAGCCGGCCGGCCTTTATCTTGCTCAACCCGTTTTATCACCTGATCGAGATCGTCCGGGCGCCGTTGCTTGGCGAACTGGCGCCGCCGGTAAGCTGGGGCTTGTGCATCGGCATGGCGGTGGCCGGGCTCGGCTTTATTGCCTGGCTCTATCGCCGGGCTCACGCCCGCATCGCCTATTGGGTCTGATCCGGATGGCGCATATTTCGATTGAAAACCTGACGGTCGAGTTCGCGATTTTCGGCACCAACGCCCGCTCGCTCAAAAACAAGATAATATCCCAGGCGACCGGCGGCCGCGTCATGTCGGGCGCGCGCGATGTCGTTACCGTTCGCGCCCTCGACGGCATTAGTCTCGAGATCAATGACGGCGACCGCGTCGGCATCATTGGTCATAACGGCTCGGGCAAGACCACGCTGCTGCGGGTGCTCGCTGGCATCTATAAGCCGAATGGCGGCGCGATCACCATCGAGGGGCGGGTCGGGGCGCTGCTACACTCCAGCGCGGGAATGGATCCGGAATTGACCGGCATCGAAAATATATATCTGCGCGGCTACATGATGGGGATGAGCCGGCGCGAGATCGCGGCCAAATTCGACGAAATCGCCGAATTCACCGAGCTCGGTGAATTTCTGGAGCTGCCGATGCGCACCTATTCGGCCGGCATGTTTGCGCGCTTGGCCTTCGCCGTCTCGACCGCCGCGCATAACGACATCCTGCTGATCGACGAGGGAATCAACGCCGGCGACGCGGCATTCCAGAAGAAGGTGCGGCAGCGGATCGAGAGCGTTTTTGACCGGACTTCTATCGTCATTCTGGCGAGCCATTCGGAGGCGACGATCGCCGAATTCTGCAACCGGCGGGTGCAGATGGAGCATGGTGTGCTCACGGCCGCCTAGCGGCCGCGCCGGGGCGCCGAAATTCCGCCCTTTGGCCCTGCAGTTATGACCGTGGGTCGAGAAGGCCATGGTCGCTTGCCATCTCGATTGAACATCGTTATTCGCGGCATTCGGTGCGCATGATGAATGATTATCTAGCTTTGGCCCGTAAAGACCTGCGGTTGACGGCCGCGGGCATTATCGCCGTCGTCGGCGCTTTGACGATCGGCGGCTTTTTCTTCTTCCAGTACGTCATGGATCTTCCGCCGTGTCCGCTCTGCTTGGAGGAGCGTAACGCCTATTATTTTTGCGTGCCGCTTGCGGCCTTGCTCTGCCTCGGCGTCAATTACGGCGCCACGAGCAAGATTATGATCGCGGGCTTTGCCGTGATCGCCGCCTTCATGCTCTGGAATGCCGGCCTCGGCGTCTACCACGCCGGCATCGAATGGAAATTCTGGCCAGGGCCGCAGGATTGCTCCGGGCCGATCGACAAATTCGGCGCGGCGGGCGACGTGCTCAAGCAATTGCAGCAGCACATCAGCCTGGTGCGCTGCGACGCGGCAGCGATCCGCATTCTCGGTCTGTCGCTTGCCGGCTGGAATGTGCTGGTTTCGTTTGGGCTTGCCGTGACGGCCGCCTGGGGCGCGTTCGCCTCTCTCGCGCGGCAAAAGCGATCCAGCTAGATTATCGCGGAAGGCACAGGGTCAATACATGGAAGTTCTCATCATCGGCGCCGGCATCGGCGGTCTGACGTTTGGGTTGATGCTGCACCGAGTCGGCATCGCCTGCCGCGTGTTTGAAGCCGCGCCGGAACTCAAGGCGGTCGGCGTCGGCATCAATATCCTACCGCACGCTTCGCGCGAATTATGCGGGCTCGGCCTCGAGGACGCGCTGGCCAAAGTCGCCGTCACCACGCGCGAATATTGCTTTTACAATCGCTTCGGCCAGTACATCTACAGCGAGCCGGCCGGGCGCTTTGCCGGATACGACGTGCCGCAATTCTCTATCCACCGCGGCGATCTGCAAATAGTGCTGCTCGATGCGTTCATCGCGCGCGCGGGCCGCGACAAGGTGATCCTCGGCCGGCGCTGCACGCGGGTCGACTACGAGGGCAACGAGGCGATTGCGCATTTCGAGGATGTCGACGGCAAGCCATTGCCGGCGCAGCGCGGCGCGGCGGTCATCAGTTGCGAGGGCATCCATTCGGTTTTGCGCAAACAGCTTTACCCCAACGAAGGCCCGCCGAAATATTCCGGCATCAATATGTGGCGCGGCATCACGCGCTGGAAGCCGTTCCTGACCGGCGCCAGCATGATCCGCGTTGGCTGGCACCATCCGGCCAAGCTGCTGATCTACCCGATCCGCAACAATATTGACGCGCAAGGCCGCCAACTGGTGAACTGGGTGTGCGACATCGAGACGCCGCAGTACCACAAGCGCGACTGGAACCAGCGCGGGCGGCTGGAGGATTTCCTGCCGGCGATGGCTGATTGGCATTTCGATTGGCTTGATGTCCCGAAGTTCATCGGCAGCGCCGACGCCATTCTGGAATATCCGATGGTCGATCAGGATCCGCTGCCGCGCTGGAGCTTCGGACGGCTCACGCTGCTGGGCGACGCCGCGCACCCGATGTATCCGCGCGGCGCCAATGGGGCGGCGCAAGCGATCTTGGACTGCCGCGCGTTGGCGGATGCGTTGAAAGCGAATGCCGATCCGGTGGTTGCGCTCAATGCCTACGAAGCCAAGCGGCTGCCCGCGACCAGCGAGGTCGTGCTCGCCAACCGCAAAGCGCCGCCCGACGCGATTTTGCAGGAAGTCTACCGCCGCACGGGCGACAGGCCGTTCAAGCATATCGACGACGTCATCAGCCGCGAGGAACTCATTGCGCTGTCGGAAAGTTACAAACGCGTCGCCGGTTACGACAAGGAACGCCTGAAAGTGGGCGCGTAAAGTGGATCGCACAAAAAACAACGACCACGAAAACGAGAAGGTGCGCGTACATCCGGCGTCACCCGCTTCATTTCGTGGCCGCTCGATGATGGAGCCTTGCGGCTCGACATCACCGTCGAAGTTTATGTAGGCGCTGTTTGTTCCTTTACAAGGACCGAGGACCGAGATGGCACGAGCAACCGGCTATACCGGCATTGCTAAATCGCTGCATTGGCTGATTGTCGCGCTGATCATCGCGCAGTTCATCGTCGCCTGGATCATGCCGGATATCGGCCGCAACACGCCGGTCACCACCGTCATCAGCCTGCATTTCTCGTTCGGCATTATCATCCTCGCGGTCGCCATCGTGCGGCTCGCCTGGCGCGCCACGCACGGCGAGCCGGTACCCGAAGACGGCGTGCCTCCCTGGCAGACCGCGTCCGCGCGCGTTGTGCATTGGCTGCTCTATCTGCTGTTGTTCGTGATCCCCATTCTCGGCTGGATGAACGCCTCTTGGCGCGGCATGCCGATCGTGATGTTCGGTTTGGAGTTGCCCAAGCTGTTGCCGACCCGCGCGCCCGGCTTCGGCTGGACCGGCGACGTGCATATGCTGTTGGCTTACTACGGCATGCTGACGCTGGTCGGCCTGCACGTCGCGGCCGGTCTTTATCATTATTTCTGGCGCCGCGACGGCGTGTTGCAGCGGATGTTGCCGGGCCGATAAGCCGGCTCAAGGCTCCAGCTCGGTATCCCAATAGAGATAATCCAGCCAGCTTTCGTGCAGGTAGTTCGGCGGGAACGCCCGGCCGTTGCGGTGCAGATGCTGCACCGAAGGCTGGAACGGCATCTGCGAGGGCCACATTTTGGCTTCCGGCGGCGTCAGATTGCCCTTGCGCAGATTGCAGTCCGAGCAGGCGGTGACCACGTTGATCCAGGTCGTGTGACCGCCGCGCGAGCGCGGCAGCAGATGATCGAAGGTCAAGTCTTCGCGGTCGCCGCAATACTGGCAGGAGAAACGGTCGCGCAGGAAGACGTTGAACCGCGTGAAGGCTGGATGCGTCGACGGCTTCACGAAGGTCTTGAGCGAAACCACGCTCGGCAACCTGATCTCGAGGCTGGGGCTGCGCACCGCGCGGTCGTAATTGGCGACAATGTTCACGCGTTCGAGGAAAACCGCCTTGATCGCGTCCTGCCAGGACCAAAGCGACAAGGGGTAATAGCTCAGCGGCCGGAAATCCGCGTTGAGCACCAAAGCAGGGAAACCGCTAGGCGACACGTGCACGTTCAAGGCGACGCTCCTCAACCCTCCTTCGGACGCTGCCGCCACGCAGCTGTTAACCTAGTAATAGGCCAGAGTGACGGGAATGTGAAGCCATTACAGGGGCTTCGTCCACTTGGGTATGATAGGTCCGCGCCAGTTGTCGGGAACCTTTGGCGTTTTGCCGCATCCAATAGGCGAACATACGAGTACCAAACCATGACAGTAAGGCCGGTTGCGACCCCGTTGAACGATGAGCGTGATCTCGTCACGCGCGCCCTCGGCAACGACAAGGCGGCGGTACGCACGATCATTCGGCAGAACAACCGCCGGCTGTTCCGCGTCGCCCGCAGCATTCTCAAGAACGACTGGGAAGCCGAAGACGCTGTGCAGGAAACCTATGTCCGTGCGTTTACGCACCTGTCCGAATTCGAGGGAAAATCGAGCTTGAACACTTGGCTCACCCGCATCGTCGTCAACGAAGCCTTGGGGCGGCTGCGCCGCCGCAAGCCGACGGTCGATATCGCCGACGTCGAATCGGGGGCAATCGACGCCGAAGGCGCCGGTGTCGTCCCGTTTCCTTTGACCGCGAGCCAACCTGACCCTGAACGCGCCATGGCCCAAGCGCAAATCCGCAACCTGCTGGAAGCGGCGATCGACGCCCTGCCGGATGCTTTTCGGATCGTGCTTGTCGCCCGCGTCATCGAGGAGATGAGCGTCGAGGAGACCGCCGAGCTGTATGGCTTGCGGCCGGAAACCGTCAAAACCCGGCTACACCGCGCGCGCACCATGTTGCGGCGCGACCTCGAACAGCAATTCGGTCAGCTGCTGACGGACACTTTCCCGTTCGGCGGCCACCGCTGCGAGCGGATGGCGGACAACGTGATTGCGCGGTTGGCCGCCGGCCGCTGACGGCGGGAACCTTTTCCCGGCTGGGGCATCGAATGGTCTGCGTAATATGCGGACACTCGTGGTCCAAACACGGAGAACGACAATGATGTTGCATAAAATTGCGGTGGCGGTTTCGTCGCTGCTGCTGGTAACGGGAGCGGCGTCCGCTCAGGGCGCGAAGCCGAACGATGCTCAGATCGCCCACATCGCCTATACGGCGGGCGTGGCCGATATCGCAAACGCCAAGCAGGCTCTGAAGATTTCCAAGAGCAAAGAGGTGCGCACGTTCGCCCAGGACATGGAGCGCGACCACAAGGCGGTCAACGACAAGGCGCTTGCGCTCGTGAAGAAGCTAAAGTCACGCCGCAAGACAACGACACCAGCAAGGCATCGCCAAGGGGCAGGCGGACAAACGTGCCAAGCTCGCCAAGCTCAAGGGCGCCGCTTTGACAAGGCCTACATCGAGAACGAAGTCGCCTATCACAAGACGGTCAACGGCGCGCTGCAAAACACGCTTATTCCGTCGGCGAGCAATGCCGAGCTCAAGTCGCTGCTGGAGACCGGCCTGAAGATCTTCCAGGGCCACCAGGAGCACGCCGAGCACGTGGCGGCGGAACTGAAATAAAATGACAACGACGACGCGGGCGGGATTTATTTTCACCGCGGTTATGACCGCTATGTCGATCTGGAATGCCGCGCCGGCTGGTGCGGACACCATCCAGGTTGCAATCGACAAAGTGGCCTACGCGCCGGTTAACATTTCCGCCCGCGTCGGCGACACCATCGAGTGGTCGAACAAGGATATCGTCGCGCACACCGCGACCAGCCGCGACAAGTCATGGGATTATATGATCCTGCCCAACAAGAAGCAGACGCTGACGCTCAAGAGGGCGGGCGAGATCGACTACTACTGCAAGTTCCACCCCAATATGAAAGGGCACATCTCGGTCAAATAGTGACCGCGATATGCTAACGCTGCGCCTTGAATGCGCGCGCCAGAAATTCGCCGCCTTGGCGCAGGCCTTCCTGGTCGATGCCGTGGCCGATGCCGGGGGAATACGCCATTCGGCCGGTATGTCGAGCGCGGCCAGTGCCTGCGCGGCTTGGAATAGCGCCTGCACCGAAATGAGCTGATCCTGATCGCCATGGATGAGTAACACCGGTGGCCTGCCGTGAATCTTGGCGGTGAATGTGTCCGGCTCGACATCCTCCGGCACTACCAGCATGCCGGAATAGCCCACGATCGCAGCCGGCGGCACGGGTCGGCGCAAGCCGACATGCAATGCCATCATGGTACCTTGGGAAAAGCCGACCAGCGCCAGCGCCGACGGTGCCAATTGGTGGCGCGCGAGCTCGGCGTCGAGGAAGCTGTTGAGCACGGGGGCTGCGGCGTTGACTCCGGCCCAGCGCTCGCCGGGTTCGCGGAACGTAAGCGGAAACCATTCGCGCCCGACCGGCGCCTGGCCGCAAGGACGCGGCGCATGTGGCGACACGAAAGCGGTATCCGGCAACAGGCCTTGCCAGGTCCGCCCGATGTCGATCAGATCGTTGCCGTCGGCGCCATAGCCGTGCAGGAAGACCACCAGTTGACGCGCTTTGCCCGCGCGCGGCTCGATGCGCGGACCGTCGAGTTCAGCCATTATTGCGTTTCCTTTTCGGCGTCTTCGGCTTTGCTTGCGGCTGAACCGGCACCACGTCGCGTTTCTTCACCGCGTGATAGTAAGCCCAGAGCAGATGCGCCGCCACGCCGCGCCATGGCCGCCATGCCTCAGCGATTTTGGTGAGCTTCCTGGCGTCCGGTCGCTTGCGCAAGCCGAGCGCAATGCGCGCGGCTTCCTGCACGGCGAGGTCGCCTGAAGGAAATGCGTCGGCGTGGCCGAGGCAGAACAGCAGATAAATGTCCGCGGTCCATGGGCCGACGCCGTGCAGTGCGGTGAGCGCCGCGTGCGCCGCATCGGCATCCATGTTGCCGACCGCGGTTAAATCGATGACGCCTTTCGCCACGGCTTTGCCGATCTCGCGGATCGCCTTAATCTTGGGCGCGGAGAGACCGATCCGTTTGAGCTTGTCGGCGCGCGCGCGGCGCACTTTGTCGTGGTGAAACGGATCGAAGGCGGCAAACAGCCGGTCGCGGATCGCAGCGGCGCTTGCCGTCGAAAGCTGCTGGCCGCACACGATCGCACACAGGCCGGCGAACCCCGCCTCGCGCCGGCGCAGGCTGAAGGCGCCGGCTTTCTCTGCGATCGGCACAAGGCTCGGATCGGCTAGAATCAGTTGGGCTAAGCCCGCTTGCAGGTCGACGTCGGTATGGAGGAAATAGGTCATGCTTCGTGCTATCGTGCCCCCGCGAGATCGGGGCAACCAGTAATCCGCAATATTCGTTGGACTCGCAAGCGCTTCGGAGTACTGGATCGTCCGCTCTCGCGGACGATGACACCCGGTGAACATATTGCCACCCGTTTTCCGCTTCGCACCATCGCCCAACGGATATCTGCATCTCGGCCATGCCCTATCGGCGCTGCTCAACGCTGATAGGGCGAAGGCGGCGGGCGGGCGCCTGCTGCTGCGCATCGAGGACATCGACGAAGCGCGCTGCCGGCCGGAATACGAGACGGCGATCTATGAAGATCTCGCCTGGCTCGGCGTCGCGTGGGAGCAGCCGGTGCGGAGGCAGACCGCGCACTACGCGGACTACCGCGCGGCGCTCGGCAAGCTCGACGCCGTGGGCCTGGTTTATCCCAGCCTCGAAAGCCGTGCCGAAATCGCACGGACGGCGGCCGAGCGGGGCGACACCTGGCCGCGCGATCCCGACGGCGCGCCGCTCTATCCCGGCAACGCAAAAGCAATAGCCCCCGCCGAGCGCGCCCGCCGCATAGCCGCGGGGGCGCCTTACGCACTGCGCCTCGACATGGCCGCCGCGCTCGAACGCGCTGGCCGCCTTAACTGGGAGGAAGCCGGCGCCGGCGCCACCGGCGAAACCGGCACTCTTCCCGCCGACCCCGCCGCCTGGGGCGACGTGATCCTGGCGCGCAAGGAAACGCCCACCAGCTATCACCTCGCCGTCGTGGTGGACGACGCCGCGCAGGGCGTCACCGACGTAGTGCGCGGGCGCGACCTTTTCCACGCGACCGGCGTGCACCGTCTGCTACAGGCGCTGCTCGGTCTGCCGCCGCCGCGCTACCAACACCACCGCCTGATTTTCAATGCCGACGGCAGCAAATTGTCGAAATCGACCCTCGCCACCGGCTTGCGCGCGTTGCGCGCACAGGGTGTCTCGGCGGAGGATGTCCGCAAGGCGGTCGGGCTCGATTGAGCGCCGCTTCCGTGACATTGTGAGGTTCGGGTCGGGGGAGCAATGGCGAAACGCAAGCCCAAAAGAGCGCCGCCCAAAACACGCGTGCGCCCGCACAAGACGCCGGGTAGACGCGCGGTGGAAGCCGCGCTCGCCGGCATCGTGCACGACATCCGCACGCCGCTGACCGGGATCGTGGCGCTGGCTGAGCTGCTGGCGACCTCCGACCTGGGCGTGCGCGAGCGCGAATGGGCGGGCGCGATCAAGAGCGGCGCCGATCATCTTGCCGCGCTCACCACGTTGATCATCGATGCGGTCAAGGCCGATGCCGCCGGGCTCACGCTGCAACACGAACCGTTCTCGCCGCGACAACTCGCCGCGGCGGTCGGCGCCGCGCTCACTGCGCGCGCTGGCAACAAAGGCATTAAGGCCGAAATCGCGCTTTCGTCCGGTCTGCCGGCGATGGTGGCCGGCGACGCGCTGCGCCTGCGCGCGGCGCTGGAAAACCTCGCCGACAATGCGGTCAAATTCACCAGCGACGGCACCGTCGTGTTCACCGCCGGCGCAAAGCAGGCCGGGCGCAAGCGGATGGACCTCGTATTCACGGTCACCGACACCGGCATCGGCATCGACGCGCGGGCATTGAAAAATCTCTTCCGGCCGTTCGCGCAGACGAGCGAGGCGCGCCGTTACGGCGGCGCCGGCCTCGGCCTACTCTTCGTCAAGCGCCTCGCCGAGGCAATGGGCGGCAGTCTTTCTGTCGCAAGTAAGCCCGGCAGCGGAACCGAGTTTCGTCTTAGCGTGCCGGTCGATCTGGTGGATGCGCCGGACGAAGCCGACCGCGGGACCATTCGCACCACGCCCACGCGCGCACTGTCGATCTTATGCGCCGAAGATAATCCGTATGGACGCGTCGTGATGAACACGATCCTCACCGAACTCGGCCACCGCGTCGATTTCGTTGCAAGCGGCGAAGCGGCCGTGCAAGCAGCCGCGCGCGGCGGCTATGATGCGGTGCTGATGGACGTTGCACTGTCGGGCCTGGACGGCATCGATGCCGCCCGCCAAATCCGCGCCCTGCCGGGCAAAGTTGGCAAAGTACCGATGATCGGCATTTCCGGTCGCACCGAAAGCGGCGACGAGGCCGCCGCGCGCGCCGCCGGCATGAATTTCTATCTTCTCAAGCCCGTCAGCCCAGGAAAATTGGCGCACGTGCTGGCGACGGCGTGCGGCTAGCCGGCAGCCTTTACAGTTGGCGCTGTGCGACCGTCCGCGACGGCTCGCTTTGCTTCGGCGGGCGCCCGGCCGCCCAGACAAAATAAGCAGCATACACGAGCGCGAACACGAGCGAGACATGCAGATAGACATCTGACGATGCGAGGTCGGTGATAGGTTCCAGTTCGTTCATGGTCATTCTCCGAGCGACCGCCCCCAAGTGCACCGAAGAATAACCAGCAGGCTGAATTCGCAGCGTGAACCCGTTCACAATGATACAGGAACTTTACAGCCGCTTCGCCTCGTTTGCCCGCTCCACAATTCGCACTACGTCCGACATGATGCGGTTCAATTCGAAATCCTTCGGCGTATAGACGGCGGCGACGCCGGATTTTTCCAACGCCTCAGCATCCTCCGGCGGAATGATTCCGCCGACCACGAGCGGCGTCGTCATCCCGGCGACCTTCATGCGCGCGACCACGTCCTGCACCAGCGGCAGGTGGCTGCCGGACAGCACGGAGAGCCCGATGACATGGGCTTTTTCTTTGCGCGCGGCATTGACGATTTCCTCCGGCGTCAAGCGGATGCCCTCATAGACCACCTGCATGCCGGCATCGCGCGCGCGCACCGCGATCTGCTCGGCGCCGTTGGAATGGCCATCGAGGCCGGGCTTGCCGACCAAGAAAGTGAGACGGCGGCCGAGCTTGCGCGACACGCGATCGACGTCGGCGCGGATGTCGTCGAGCCCGTCGACGTCGTTGCGCATGGCGCGGCCGACGCCGGTCGGTGCGCGGTATTCGCCGAAGGACTCGCGCAGCGTCCAGCCCCATTCGCCGGTGGTGACGCCGGCTTTTGCGCAGGCGATCGAGGCCGGCATGATATTGGCGCCGGTCGTGGCGGCGCGTTTTAACTCCTTCAAAGCATCGGCAACAGCTTTGGCATCGCGCGCGGCGCGCCAGGCTTTCAGCCCCGCGATCTGATTGCGCTCGGCGTCTTCCGACACGGTCATGATCGAATCGATGCCGTCGGTCAGTGGCGAAGCCTCGGTCTCAAGATAGCGATTAACGCCGACGACCACCTGCTCGCCACGTTCGATCGCTTCCAGCCGCGCGGTGTTGGATTCGACAAGTTGCTGCTTCATGTAGCCGTTTTCGACCGCGGCAACCGCGCCGCCCATTTCGTCGATGCGCTTGAGCTCTTGCCTGGCCTCGGCCTTGAGCGCGTCCACCTTGCGCGCGATTTCCTCCGAGCCGTCGAAAATATCGCCGTAGTCGAGCAGGTCGGTCTCAAAGGCGAGTATTTGCTGCATGCGCAGCGACCATTGCTGATCCCATGGCCGCGGCAGGCCGAGCGCCTCGTTCCAGGCCGGCAATTGGACGGCGCGGGCGCGCGCGTTCTTGGACAGCGTCACCGCCAGCATTTCAATGAGGATGCGCGCGACGTTATTCTCCGGTTGCGGCTCGGTGAGACCCAATGAGTTCACCTGTACGCCATAGCGGAACAGCCGCTGCTTGGCGTTAGTGATGCCGTAGCGCTCGCGCGTGATCTCGTCCCACAATTCGACGAAGGCGCGCATCTTGCACATTTCGGTGATGAACCGAAGTCCGGCGTTGACGAAAAACGAAATGCGCCCGACCACCTCGTCAAATTTTTCCTGGGTGACTTCACCCGACGCTTTTACGGTGTCGAGCACCGCGATCGCGGTGGCGAGCGCGAAGGCCAACTCCTGTACCGGCGTCGCTCCCGCCTCCTGTAAGTGGTAGGAGCAGATGTTCGTCGGATTCCACTTTGGTAGTTCAGTCGTGGTGAAGATCGCCACGTCCTTGATCAGCCGCATCGACGGCGCCGGCGGGAAAACATAAGTGCCGCGCGAGAGATATTCCTTGATGATGTCGTTCTGGATGGTGCCTTGCAGGCTTGCGCGGGCTGCGCGCTGCTCGTCGGCGACCGCGATGTAGAGCGCCATCAGCCACGCCGCGGTGGCGTTGATGGTCATCGAGGTGTTCATGGTGCCGAGCGGTATGCCCTCGAACAGCGCGCGCATGTCGCCGAGATGGTTGACCGGCACGCCGACCTTGCCGACCTCGCCCTTGGCCAACACGTGGTCCAAGTCGTAGCCGGTCTGGGTCGGCAAATCGAACGCGACCGACAGGCCGGTCTGACCCTTGGCCAGGTTCTTGCGATAGAGAGCGTTGGAATCCGCGGCCGTGGAATGGCCCGCGTAGGTGCGGAAAATCCAAGGCTTATCGCGCCGGGCTTTGTCGCGTTGGGTTATGTCGCGCATCGGTCGCCTTCTGGCGACAGTGTGGGCCGTCTTTTTTTGCAATGCAACATGGGTCGAGGCAAAGCGCTCCGCGCGCGACTGGCGTGCGCCCGTCCCTTCACCTCAAAGCAGAAACGCGGGCAGCCGCTATCGTTTAATCAGGCGGATGATGAACAGGAGGATACAAGCGCCGACGGTTGCGACGATGATCGCGGTGAGCCACCAAGGTCCGATACCAGGAAGATGGAGGACACCCCACAGCCAACCGCCGATAAAGGCGCCGATGATGCCGATGATGATGTCGCCGATCAGGCCGAAGCCGCCGCCCATGATCTTGCCGGCCAGCCAGCCGGCAATCAGGCCGATGATCAAGATGACGATAATGCTGTTGGTTTCCAACATCATGACGCCGATTTCCTCCCCAGCGCGACACCGCGGACATCCGCGCCCGGCGGTGTTGCCGGCAGCGGGCCACGGGGCCCCGCCGAACATTCAACATCAAAGCCGTGGGATCGTCGATATGGGGTCCGGCGAATTGTCGATGGCTCGCGCGGCTTAATGCCGGGCCATTCCGCCGGGACTATCGACCCTTGCCCATAGGGTACCGCGATGGGTTGCACGCAATGCCGGCGAAGACGTCGACGAAATAATGTCCGCCACCAAGCGGCGTCGCCAGCAGCACGGCGTATCTGGGCACTCTGGCCGGAGCAGTGGTTCCGGCCGATAGCGGTGGTGGCGAACATCGCGGATCGGGCATGAAGTGCAGGAAATCGTACGTACCCATGGCGGGCGTAAACGCCGAGATCGCCGTCGTTACTACCAGCGCGATCGCGAACGCCAGTGTGAATTCCTGGAGGCATCGGTAACGGCGCGCCGCGCCCAGCACGATGGGAACGCCGAATACCGGCCAGCCGATCATTCCACAGGCGAGCACCGTCGCCAACAGCAGAGCGTGACGGGTATAGATGAAATTGAAATAGGCCATCCAGTCGAGGCCGAGCGCGCGGTCAAGCGTCATCAGCGGCGCGTCCACGAGAGGCAGATTGGCCGCGGCGGCGATATAGTCATCGGTGTCATCAGCACGGGAATTAGCAGGATTTGTCCGGTCGAACCGAGGATGAAGATTACGCGCGGGTCGCGCTTAGCTGCCCAATACGCTTTATGATAAGCGTAGCCGACATAGGCCGCAGCCATTCCGACCGGCAGCGGCATGCTCGTCAGTTTTATGGAAAAGCCGATCGGCGCCATGCCGAGCGCAAGTGTCCAGCGCCATCAGGCCGAGCGGAACCCAATTGTAAGTAAACAGGCGCCAGGCCCATCGCTGGTCGAGGTCTTGCGACACGATTGTTGCGTCCGGTCGCCTGCAATTGTGTGCAGCTAAGGTAGTGCGATGTTCCTTAATGGCCTTGTAACCGCAATGGTTAACTGCGCAGCCTGTTCGGGCCGGTTTGGCAGCGCTCCGTGGGGCGGATTTCCACTTCAAAAAAAGCTTTTATTGCACCGCAACATGATTTGCGCCAGACTGTATAAAAGCTTGGCTCGCAAGGAGAGTGCAGATGCCGGCCGTCGCGCAGGTGAGAAGCCTTGCTTCCCCCAAGGGCCTCTATGCTATCGGCGAAATTCCGCCGCTCGGCCACGTGCCCGAAAAGATGCATGCCTGGGTGATCCGCCAGGACCGGCACGGCCCCCCGGACAAATCCTTCCAGCTCGAAATCGTGCCGACCTGGACGATCGGCGAAGACGAAGTGCTGATCCTGGTGATGGCCGGTGGCGTCAATTATAACGGCATCTGGGCTGGGCTGGGACAGCCGATCACGCCCTTCAATGTGCACAAGCAGCCGTACCATATCGCCGGCTCCGATGCTTCGGGCATCGTCTGGGCGATCGGCAATAAGGTGCATCGCTGGAAGGTCGGCGACGAAGTCATCGTCCACTGCAATCAGGATGACGGCGACGACGAGGACTGCAACGGCGGCGATCCGCTGCTCTCGCCCTCACAGCGCATCTGGGGCTATGAGACGCCGGACGGCTCGTTCGCGCAATTCTGCCGCGTGCAGTCGCGCCAGTTGATGGTCAAGCCTGCGCATCTGAGCTGGGAAGAGTCTGCCTGCTACACGCTCACGCTCGCCACCGCCTACCGCATGTTGTTCGGCCATCCGCCGCATACGCTAAAGCCCGGCGATAACGTGCTGGTCTGGGGCGCCTCCGGTGGTCTTGGCGTGTTCGGCGTGCAGCTTGTTGCCGCGTCCGGCGCCAACGCCATCGGCGTCATCTCCGATGATTCGAAAGCGGAATACGTATTCAATCTCGGGGCCAAGGGCGTGATCAACCGTAAGGAGTTCAAGTGCTGGGGCCAGTTGCCGCCGGTGAACTCCGACGAATACAACGATTGGAGCAAAGAGGCGCGCCGCTTTGGTAAGGCGATCTGGGACATCACGGGAAAACGCGACGTCGATCTCGTGTTCGAGCACCCGGGCGAGCAGACCTTTCCGGTATCGTCGATGGTGGTCAAGCGCGGCGGCATGGTGGTATTCTGTGCCGGCACCACCGGCTTCAACATTACATTCGACGCGCGCTACGTCTGGATGCGGCAGAAGCGCATCCAAGGTTCGCACTTCGCCCATTTGAAGCAGGCCTCGCAGGCCAACCGCTTTGTGCTCGAGCGCCGTATAGATCCCTGCATGAGCGAAGTGTTCACATGGGACAATATCCCGCTGGCGCATATGAAGATGTGGAAGAACCAGCATCCGCCCGGCAACATGGCGGTCATGGTCAATGCGCCGCGCCAGGGGTTGAAAACTTTCGAGGATGTGCAGGAAGCGGCAGCAAGCTAATTCTTTTTCGCACGCGCCTGGGCGATGGCCGAATTCAACTCGCCGCCGAAGATGAAGATCGACGCACAGACGTAGAGAAACACCAGTGCGATCATCGCAGAGGCGAGCCCTGCGTACATCGAGACATAGGCGAATGTGTAATAAGTGAGATAGCGGCCAAAAGCGATGCCGCTGATCAGCCACAACAGCAGCGTCGCCACGATCCCAGGGGCAATTTGAGTTAACGAGCGGCGGCCCGCCGGCAACCAACTGTGCACGATCGCCAGCGCGACCACCAGTACAACAACCGCCACCGAAAAGCGTGCGAACGTGATGAGTTCGCTGAACGACTCGAGCTTCGGTACATAGTGCAGCAGCTTGTCCCAAATCAGCGGCGCGAACACCACCAGGAAAGAGAACGCCAGAATCGCGATGGCGCCTACCAGCACATAGCCGATCGATTCGAGCCGCAGGAGCCACCACGGCCTCGGTTCGACCATGGTATAGGCGCGGTTGAGCCCGACGCGCAGGCTTTCAACGCCGCTGGAAGCAAAATAAAGCGCGAACAGGATGCCGAACGTGAGCACGTCGCCGCGGGTGTCGGTCAGCACGCTGGTGACGTCGAGGGCAATCGGGCCGGCGACTTCCCTGGGCCACGCTTCCAGCAGGATGCGCGCGGCTTCGTCCGCGAGCTCTTTCGAGCCGAAGAAAAAGCCGGCAAGCGCGGTGACCACGATCAAAAACGGAAATAGCGCCATCAAGGTGGATAGCGCGATGTGACTCGCGATCGCCCAGCCGTCGTCGGCGAGAAATTGCCGGAAAGCATCGGCCACGATCCGCAACGACAGTTTGAGGATGCGCAAAACGCCTTGCCCCACACGATATCGGTCGCCTTGAATCGGCTATTGCTACGCGCTTTGCAAGGGGTGACGCGAGCGTCCGCTCGTCCCGGCGGAAGCAGGACCCCGGCCAGGCTACCTTTGGCTGGTTTCCCGCATTCGCGCGAATGAGCGGACGAGGTTTACGCCGCCTGCACGTTAGTAAGAAATTGCCGTACTTCCGCTTCGAGATTTTCGGCCTCGACCGCGACGGCATCGGCGAGGTCCTTGACGTCGGAGGCAGTCGAGCGGGCATCGGTGGTGACGCCGGCGACCTTGCTCATCGCCTCAGCGCCGCTGCGTGCTTCGCCTGAGGCGCGGCTGACGCCTTGCGCGATCGAGGCGACCGCGGAGTTCTGCTGATCGACGGTGGCTGCCACCATGGTGGCGATCGCCGACATTTCCTGAATGATGGTGTTGACCTGTTCGATTGCACGCGCCGCGTCGGCGGCTGCCGATTGGATCGATCCGATCTGCTCGGCGATCTCTTCAGTCGCTTTCGCGGTCTGCCCGGCGAGCGATTTGACTTCCGAGGCGACCACCGCGAAACCTTTGCCGGATTCGCCGGCGCGTGCAGCCTCGATGGTGGCGTTGAGCGCGAGTAGGTTGGTTTGCCCGGCGATGGCCTGAATCAGGCCCACCACTTCGCCGATGCGGCTGGCGGCACCGCCGAGTTCCGACATGGTAGTGACGGTACGCTGAGCTTCCGACACCGCGCGACCCGCCACGTCGGTCGATTTCGCGGCTTGCGAGGCGATTTCGCCGATCGAGGCGGCCAATTCCTCGACTGAGCCGGCGGCCGTCGTCACATTGTCCGATGCGGCGGCGACGCGCTGCTCGGCGGTTCGCGCCTCGGCCGACATGGTATCGGCGGACTTATTGAGATCGCTCGAGCTCGTTTCGAGCATCTTGGATGCCCCGCGCAGCTTGCCCAGCGCGCTTTCGACCGAGTGTTTGAACTGCGCGATAGTGAACGCAATCGTGTCGGTGCGTTGCACCTGCGCGCGGCTCGCTTCAGACTGGGTGGCGGCGAGTTTTTCGCGCTCGATCATGTTGTCGCGAAATACAATCACCGTGCGTGCCATCTCGCCGATCTCGTCGTGTGCGTTGGTGGCGGGAATGCGGGCGCCGGTGTCGCCGTTGGCAAGTCGCTTCATGACGCCGGCGAGGCCATTGAGCGGGCGCGTGATGCTGCGGCCGATCATCCAACTGAAACCTAAGCCGAATGCGACCATGGCGACGCCGACCAGGATAATTCCGGAGCGCGTATGGTGTTGTGATTCGGTGAGCCCCTCCGTCGCCTGTTCCGCAGTCTCGCTCGCCCGCGCGATGATTTCATCCGCGCGCGGCAGCATGCTCTGGCTATCGATGTCGATTATGGCGCGTCGCGGATGCACGCGGCCGAAACCCGCGCCCCACTGCAGGAAGGTATCGGCATAGGTTTTCACCTCATGCTCCAGTGCGTCCTTCATTTCGGGCGTGCCGTCTATCAGGGCAAACGTGTCGGTAAACTTTTTGTAGCCGGCGAGAAATTCCAGTTTGGCCAACTCGCTTTGATTGAGCCGGTATTCGGCCTCGTGGTTGCGCATGATCAGCAACGCCATCATCAGCTTGCCGGCATCCGCATCGGCCAGCCATGTCATGTTCTCGTTGATGATGCGTTCGACCGCGTTGCCCGCTTCGCGAAGGTTGTTGCGCAGACCCGAGTTTTCATCGAAGCCGAGGATCTTCTGCTCGCGCACCAGTTCGGAGAAACTGTCGCGCAGGGCCATGACATCCTTGCGCAGGGTCACGATATTGTCGGCATGTCGGCGATCGATCGACGCCGCGATGGTGTCGAGACTCTGCAACGCAAGCGCATGGGCTTGCTGGAAGCTCACCACAAGGTTCTCGCTGGGGTTGGCGCTGAAGTCCTTTACGATGATTCGCAGCGTCGCAATTGCGCTCTTGAAATCGCGGCTGGCCCCAGCGAGCGTGGCGGAATGCTTGACCGTCTCGAAGGCGGTACCGACGTCGCGTTCGCCGGAGAAATAGGTGAACCCGTTGGCGAGAAACCCGACCACGGGAACCAGCGCCAGCACAATGATGCGGGTACGCACCGAAATCGAGGTCAGCAGCCCCATCATT
The DNA here is from genome assembly GCA_963709015.1 of uncultured Alphaproteobacteria bacterium. Classification (GTDB taxonomy): domain Bacteria; phylum Pseudomonadota; class Alphaproteobacteria; order Rhizobiales; family Xanthobacteraceae; genus Pseudolabrys. Next base: position 106,250 of record CAVPUU010000022.1, read on the forward strand.
CCGCCGCTCGAAAACAATGATTTTATGAAGCGCATGGCCCGATTCGGAGTTCGCCAGTGGCAGGGACGCCGTGCGGCGGTGTCTTCGCGATCAAAGCGCGAAATGGTTAATTTTGTAGCAATTTGCTGATCCTAGGCCGCCTCAAAGGGGCAGGAAAACCCGCAAAATTCCTTGCCTACTTTGCTTTTGTGCACCGCACGCGTAGTGTTCGCCGCAGCCGACACGGCAGACATCGCCCGTACCTGAGGAGTTCATGCCAGTCGCCGCCTCCCGTCCTACCGCCGACTCCAATCTGGTCGAACTCAGCCGCGAGGCAACCGCCGCAATCGATGCCCTGCTGGCCGACGCCGTCGCCAAGGTGCGCGCGCGTGTTGCGGTGGGCGGCAAGCCCGATGGGCACCTGTTCGATCGCGAGCAACGCGCCACCCACGGGCTGGCCTGGCTCGCGACCTATGTGGAGGCGATGCGCCAACTCGCCGCCTATACCGAGCGGATGACGGCCGCCGGCACGCTCGGCGAGATCGAGGAACACCTGGTGCGTATCGCGCTCGGCGAATATCTCGCACAGGTCGTCGGCGGGATTCCGATGAGCCAGGGCGAGCTGGTGCGGCCAAGCGATCTCGGGCTTTCGGCGGCGCAGGTTGCGGCGCGTATTACCGGCGACGTCGAAAGCTTGATCGAGAGCGGCAATACCGCGGGGCGGCGCGCCCGTCTGATCGAGCTGATGCGTTCGAGCCACAACGCAACGGTTGGTGCGTGCGGCCTGGACGACACTTTGGAATCGATCCGCGGAGAAATGCGCAAATTCGCTGACAGCGAGGTAATCGGACATGCGCAGACCTGGCATCGCATCAACAGCTACATCCCGATCGAGATCATCGGGCAGATGTCGAGTCTCGGTGTGTTCGGCCTCACGATTCCCGAAAGCTTCGGCGGTATGGGGCTCGGCAAGGAATCCATGTGCGTGGTGTCCGAGGAATTGTCGCGCGGATATATCGGCGTCGGTTCGCTCGGCACGCGCTCCGAGATCGCCGCCGAATTGATTCTCGGCAGCGGCACGACCGAGCAGAAGGAAAAATGGCTGCCCAAGATTGCTTCCGGCGAAGTGCTGCCGACCGCCGTGTTCACCGAGCCAAACACCGGCTCCGATCTCGCTTCGGTCAGAACCCGTGCGGTGCGCGAGGGCGCCGTCTACAAGATCTATGGCAACAAGACTTGGATTACTCACCCGGTGCGCGCCGACCTGATGACGCTTCTGGTTCGCACCAATCCGAACGAAAAAGGCCATCGCGGCCTGTCCATGTTGCTCGCCGAGAAACCGCGCGGCGACGACGGCAATCCGTTTCCGGCGCAGGGCATGACCGGCACCGAGATCGAAGTGCTGGGCTATCGCGGCATGAAGGAATACGAGATTGCCTTCGACGGCTTCGAGGTGAAGGCGGAAAACCTGCTCGGCGGCGTTGAGGGGCTGGGTTTCAAGCAACTCATGCAGACCTTCGAGTCGGCGCGCATCCAGACGGCGGCACGCGCCATTGGCGTGGCGCAGGCGGCGATGGAGCTGGCGCTCAACTACGCGCAAAACCGCATGCAGTTCGGCGTTCCGATCGTCAGCTTCCCGCGCGTCGCCGACAAGATCGCCATGATGGCGGCGGAAATAATGACCGCGCGCCAACTGACTTATTTCGCGGCGCGCGAAAAGGATTCCGGCCGCCGCTGCGACCTGGAAGCGGGCATGGCGAAGCTGCTGGCGGCACGTATCGCTTGGGCCAACGCCGACAATGCGGTGCAGATCCACGGGGGCAACGGCTTTGCGCTGGAATTCCCAGTGTCGCGCATCCTATGCGACGCCCGCATTCTCAATATTTTCGAGGGCGCCGCCGAGATCCAGGCGCAGGTCATCGCCCGCCGACTGCTCGACGGAACGAATTGACGCTGGCTTTCGCAACGAAACTGGTGCTTCGGCGTTTGATCCAGAACAAGACTTTGCTGTCCGCGGTTGTTTTAGCCTTGCGTCCCTGTTCAGGAGGTCCGCATGTCCAAATTGTTGATTCACCATGATGAATGGGTCGTGGTCTGCGACGGCGCCAAGGCGCTGGTGCTGCAGAATACCGGCGACGTCAGGTTTCCCAATCTCAAGACCATCGCGGTCTACGAGCAGAAGGATTTACCGACGCGCGAGATCGGTGCCGACAAACCCGGCCGCACGCACAGTTCAGCCGGCTCCGGCAGCAGTTCGGTCACGCAAACCGATTGGCACAATCAGGCGGAACAGGCGTTCCTCACTCATCTTGCTCAAAAGCTTGACGCCGCGGTCGCCGTCGGCAAGGCGAAGTCGATCATATTGGCTGCATCGCCGCGGGCGCTCGGTATGATCCGTCCGGCCTATTCGCACGCACTGCGCGCCGCTATTCGTACCGAAGTGGACAAGGACCTGGTCAGGCTGCCGGTCTATGAGATCGAGAAGCACTTGAGCGGCGCCTGAGGACACAGCGCTCGCTCGATTAAGGCTGGCCCGCAGCAATTGCGATGCTATGGTCGCCACGAAACTTTCTCCGAGGCGGCGAATGAATCGGTATTGCGGTCGATGGGCGTGCGCCTGCGGTGTGGCCGCCGTTCTGCTGGCGGCGACGATCGCGGCGTCCGGCGCGGAGACACTCACGCCGGCCGCGCCTGCGGAGCCGACGAGCACCATCGACAATCCGATGGCGGTGCCCGGCTTCTGGGACCCACGACGGCGGCCCGAGCGACCCGACCTGTCGCGCATCAGTATCATCCGCTTCCTCACCGAAACCGACTATCCGCCGTTCGACTATGCGGGGCCCGACGGCACGCCCGCCGGCTTCAACGTCGATCTGGCGCGGCTGATCTGCGAGGAGATCAAAGTCGCCTGCACGATCCAGCAGCGGCGATACGACACACTCGTCGCCTCCTTGAACAGCAATAACGGCGACGCGGTGATTGCCTCGATCGCAGAGACGCCCGACATCCGCCGCCAGGTCGACTTCAGCGATCCCTATTACCGCACTCCGGCGCGCTTCGTGTCGCGGCGCGACGTGAACATCGAGGACGTGCGGCCCGAGGCGCTGGAAGGCAGGAAGATCGCGGTAGTTGCCGGTACCGTACATGAGGCCTATCTGAAGACCCTGTTCACAGAAGCCGAACTGCATCCCTATCCGAACGCGGAGGCCGCGCGCGATGCGCTGAAAAGAGGGGAGGTCGATCTTCTGTTCGGCGACGGCATTTCGCTCGCCTTCTGGCTCAATGGCACCGACTCCGGCAGTTGCTGCGAATTCCGCGGCGGGCCTTATATGGAAAGCCGTTTCTTCGGCGAGGGCGTCGGCATCGCGGTTCGCCACGGCAACGACCTGTTGCGGCAGGCGTTCAACTGGGCGCTATTCCAGCTGTGGGAGAAGGGGCGCTTCACCGATCTGTGGCTGCGCTATTTCCCGGTCAGCCCGTTTTGAGTTGTAGATTTGACCTGTGATCGCGGGATTCCTAGTGTCCCTGCCGGAGAAAATGATATCCGTGACTGAAACCGCCGCATCCTTACGCGAACTGGCCGAGCAGTCGCACGCCTGGCCGTTCGAGGAGGCCCGCAAGATCGTTGTTCGGTTGAAGAAGAATTCCAAGAACGAGGCGATCTTCGAGACCGGCTACGGCCCATCCGGGTTGCCGCATATAGGCACCTTCGGCGAGGTCGCGCGCACCACAATGGTGCGCCACGCCTTCCGCGTACTAACCGACGACAAGATCAAGACGCGGCTGATCGCCTTCTCCGACGACATGGACGGCTTGCGCAAGGTGCCGGACAACGTGCCGAACAAGGAAATGCTGGAGAGCCATCTCGGCAAGCCGCTGACCAAAGTGCCAGATCCGTTCGGCACGCATCCGAGCTTCGGCGAGCACAATAACGCGCGCCTGCGCGCCTTCCTCGACCATTTCGACTTCGAATACGAATTCATGTCGTCGACGCAGTGCTACACGTCCGGCCGCTTCGACGCCGCGCTGCTCACGGTGCTGGAGCGATTCGATAAAGTGATGAACATCATGCTGCCCTCGCTCCGCGAGGAGCGTGCACAGACTTATTCGCCGTTCCTGCCGATCGATCCCAAGACCGGCATCGTTTTGCAGGTTTCGGTTTCGGCGCACGATGCTAAGGCCGGCACCATCACCTACGAAGACCCACAGACCAAGAAGCCGGTCACAACCCCGGTCACCGGCGGGCGCTGCAAGCTGCAATGGAAGCCGGACTGGGCGATGCGCTGGGTCGCGCTCGGCGTCGATTATGAAATGGCCGGCAAGGATCTGATCAATTCAGTGAAGCTGTCTGGCGAAATCTGCCGCGCGCTCGGTGGTCAGCCGCCGGAAGGCTTCAACTACGAGCTGTTCCTCGACGAAAACGGGCAGAAGATTTCCAAGTCGAAGGGCAACGGCCTCACCATCGACGAATGGCTGCGCTATGCCAGCCCGGAAAGCCTGTCGTGCTTCATGTATCGCGAGCCGAAGGCGGCGAAGCGGCTCTATTTCGACGTGATCCCGCGCACCGTCGACGAGTACCAGCAGTTCCTCGAGGGCTATCAACGGCAGGATGGCCGCCAACGGCTATCCAATCCGGTCTGGCACATTCATTCCGGCCATCCGCCGCAGGCCGACATACCGGTGACGTTCTCCATGCTGCTCACGCTGGTGTCGTCATCGAACGCGGAGAACGCCGAGACGCTATGGGGCTTCATCGGCCGTTACCGTCCCGGCGTCACGCCGCAGACTCACCCGAAGCTCAACACGCAGGTGGAATACGCCATCCACTATTTCCGCGACTTCGTGCAGCCGGCGAAAAAATTCCGCCAGCCGAGCGGGGTCGAGCGCAAGGCGCTGACTGATCTGCGTGACGCGCTGTCGAATTTAACGGCGCAGGCTTCGGCCGAGGAAATCCAGGACGTCGTCTACGAGGTCGGGCGGCGCGAACCGTTCCTCGATCAGAAGAAGAAGGCCAAGGACGGCAAGCCCGGCGTCTCGCTCGACTGGTTCAACATGCTTTATCAAGTGCTGCTCGGGCAGGAGAAGGGCCCGCGTTTCGGCTCGTTCGTCGCGGTTTACGGCTTGCAGAACACCGTCGATATGATCGACGGCGCGCTGGCGAGATCGTCTTAGCTAAACATCTCTACATTGCCGTCAAGCGCCATCAGCCCGAGCTCCACTTGTAGCTTGGGTTGCTTTTCCGCCACTTGTTTGCGGAATTCCATCAACGCCGCTTTGTGGGTCTCGGTCTCGATTTGCGGATTGGCGACCTTGTCAGCGCCATAGGCGATCTTGGCCGCGCCGCAGTCGCGATGGTTCATCGCAATCACTTTCGGAATGTTGTGCAACTCCATCGATGCCGCGAGATTGTCCCAGAACGCCGGCTCCCAGGTTTTGAACGCGGGCGCCACCACGCCGATGGAAGCGCCGGCAAATGTGAACTGGCTGTACTTGCCGACCATGCCACGGCTCCTCATGTAGTTGATCGTCGGCTCGGGAAGGCGCGGATCGATACAGGTGAGCAGCATGGCGTCGTAGTTTCCGTGGGCTGCCAATGCAAGCGAAGGGAAACGCCGCCAGCATCCCGCCGCCGGCCGTCAAATGAAGGAAACGGCGGCGGTCGAATCGCGCGCCGCAGCATATCGCCACAGCACGCGCAGGTAGCCGGATGAACGATGGTGTCTTGAGTCATGGATGCCTCGTATGCAGGAATTGATCGAGCGACGACCGTAGCGGGAGTAACGAAGCGCGGCTAGTTGTATTCGCGTCAGTCTTTTACTGGCTCGCCCACATAATGCGCGCGACCCAGAGCACCTCCGACATCGGCAGCGTGCGATCGCGGTGCTCGGCGTTGAGCGATTTGAGCTCGATCGACTTGCTGGTCTTGCGCTTGAGTTCCTTGACCATGACTTCGTCGTCTTTGGTCTTGACCACGACGCGGTCGCCCTTGCGGACTGGCGCGGCCGGCGACACCACGATGACGTCGCCGTCGCGGTAGGCCGGCTTCATCGAGTCGCCGGAAATCTCCAGCGCGTAGGCGTGCTCGTCGGTGACCGAGGGGAAGGCGATCTCCTCCAGCCTTTGCCGACCGGGAAGCCGCCGTCGTCGAAATAGCCGCCGGCGCCGGCTTCGGCGAAGCCGATCAGCGGCACGTTCGAAATAGCCGCCTTGCCACTGTCGGTGATCAGGCTGACGAAGGTGTCGATCTTGATGCCGGTCGCGGCCAGCGACTTGGCGACCGATTCGGTGGATGGCCAGCGCGGCCGGCCTTCCGGAGTGATGCGCTTGGATTTGTTGAACGTGGTGGGGTCGAGACCCGCTTTCTTGGCAAGACCGGAGGGCGTCAGCTTGGCGCGGGCGGCCAGCCGGTCGATAGCAGTCCAGATCTGGTTGTGCGTCAAAGACATAGCGGGGACCCCGGATGTGACTCTAGTCCAATATATAGGAATTATAGCCGTGAGTCGCCCCCCTTTCGCAACAGTTTCCTTTGCAGGCTTGCCTTGAACAAGCCGCACCCCCGCCGATAGGGTCGAATTCCATGCACCTCCGGAGTCGAATGCGGTGATCGGTTTTTTCGACCGCCTGTCCCGCCCGCTGATGCGGGCCCTCGACCCGGAGGATGCGCATGCCTTGGCGGTCAGGGCCTTGCGCTTTATGCCGCTGGTGCGACCGACGGCCGATGTCCACGAGCTCGGCGTGCGCGCTCTTCGGCCTCAATTTCCCCAACCCGGTCGGTCATCGCGGCAGGCTTCGACAAAAACGCGCAGGTGCCAGACGCGCTGCTGCGACTCGGCTTCGGTTTCGTCGAAGTCGGCACGGTCACGCCGTTGCCGCAAGCCGGCAATCCGCGCCCGCGCCTGTTCCGGCTCGAATCGGATGAAGGCGTGATCAACCGTCTCGGCTTCAACAATACTGGCGCCGCCGTGGCGCTCAAGCGGCTGGCCGCGCGCACGGGCGAGGGCATCGTCGGCGTCAACATCGGCGCTAACCGCGAAAGCGCGGACCGCGCCGGCGACTATGCGCGGCTGGTCGAGACCTTCGCGGCGGTCGCCACCTATTTCACCGTCAATGTCTCCTCGCCCAACACGCCGGGTTTGCGTGATTTGCAGCAGGCCAGGGCCCTCGATGATCTGCTCGATCCGCGTGCTCGATGCGCGCGAACAGGCGCGCCCGCGCAGCGGTCCGGTGCCGCTGCTGCTCAAGATCGCGCCCGATCTTGCGCTCAACGATCTCGATGACGCCGTCGGCATCGCGCGCAAGCATCGCGTCGACGGCATGATCGTCGGCAACACCACGATCGCGCGGCCGGGCTCGCTGCGCGAGCGCGACAAGGCGAGGGAGGCGGGCGGGCTGTCCGGCCGTCCGCTGTTCAAGCTTGCAACCCGCATGCTGGCGGAGACCTTCGTGCGGGCCGAGGGCGCGTTTCCGCTGATCGGCGCCGGCGGTGTCGACTCAGGCCCGACGGCCATCGCCAAGATCAAGGCCGGAGCGAGCCTGGTGCAGCTTTACACCGGGCTGGTGTTCCGCGGCCTCGGCGTGGTGTCGGAGATCAAGACCGACCTGCTGGCGGCGCTCAAGCGCGGCCATCGCAACTCGCTGGCCTCGATGGTTGGCTCGGACGCGGCGGATATTACCGCGGAGAGTTGGCCTTCGTAGCTCGACCGCTCATTCCGCGTAAGCGGAAATCCGGGAAAACTAAGAACTGGGTCCCAGCTTCCTGCCTTCGCGTAGACGGGTCGCGGGGACGAACGGAATCATTTACCGCGCGGCGCATTGACGACGCGCATGATCAGCCAGATTGGGATCACGATTACCGCGCCGAGCAGGAAATAGCGCCACACCCAGCGCACCGCGTCCCAGCCCATGTTCCAGATCGAGCGGATCAGCCGCTCGACGCTGCGCACGATGTCGAACGGGTCGAGCCCAAGCGCCGCCAGCACGACGCCGACCAGGATCGAAACCAGCACCAGGCGCACCAGCACCCCCAGCGGCGAACCGCCCAGTACCTTGGTCATGGAGTCGTTGCTCATCGGCGCCTCTTTCGGGGTGGTCTGATCCTGAGTCATGGCGCAGCCTATCACATTGATGCCCGCCGCCGTCAGATATGCCTTAGAATCGTTGAATGGAACCCGCAACTGTGCTCGGCCCCGCCGAATCGCCCCTGTCGTTGCCCGGTGTCTTTGCGCGCTGGTTCTCCGGCCGGGGCTGGGCGCCGCGCCGGCACCAGCTCGAATTGCTGACCAAGGCGCGGCATGGGCGCTCCGTACTGCTGATCGCGCCGACCGGCGGCGGCAAGACGCTCGCCGGCTTCCTGCCGACGCTGGTCGAACTGAGCGAACGTGGTACGAATTCCCTCCCCCGCTTGCGGGGGAGGGTTAGGGAGGGGGCGTTTGCCGGCGCCGGAGAAATTCCCCCTCCCGGACCGCTTCGCGGTCCGATCTCCCCCGCGAGCGGGAGAGGTGAAGAAAGGCGCGACATTCGCCGCTCGCAAGGTCTGCACACCCTCTATATCTCGCCGCTCAAGGCGCTGGCAGTGGACATCGCGCGCAACCTGGAAATCCCGGTGCGCGAGATGGGCCTCAATGTTCGGCTGGAAACCCGCACCGGCGATACGCCGGCCTCCAAACGCCAGCGTCAGCGCCGCTATCCGCCCGATATCTTGCTCACCACGCCGGAGCAACTCGCGCTGCTGCTGGCGTCGGCCGACGCGCCCTATCTCTTCGGCACGCTCAAGCGTGTGGTGCTCGACGAATTGCATTCGCTGGTCACGTCCAAGCGCGGCGATCTTTTATCGCTCGGCCTGGCGCGGCTGTTCGCGCTGGCGCCAGGGCTTACCGCCGTTGGCTTGTCGGCAACAGTGGCCGAGCCAGACGATCTCGCTCGCTTCCTGGTGCCGCAGCCAGCAGGTAGCGAGGCGCGCGCCGATCTGGTGCTGGCACAGGGCGGCGCGCAGCCGCAAGTCGCCATGCTCGACTCAGCCGAGCATTTGCCCTGGGCCGGCCATTCGGCGCGCCACGCGCTCGGCGAAATCTATGGGCTGATCAAGACGCACAAGACCACGCTGATCTTCGTCAACACCCGCAGCCAGGCCGAATTCTTGTTCCAGGAATTGTGGGGCGTGAACGACGACAATCTCGCGGTCGCGCTGCATCACGGCTCGCTCGACGTCGCCCAGCGCCGCAAGGTCGAGGACGCCATGGTGGCAGGGAAATTGCGCGCCGTGGTGTGCACGTCGTCGCTCGATCTCGGCGTCGACTGGGGCGATGTCGATTTGGTCATCAATGTCGGCGCGCCGAAGGGCGCCTCGCGGCTGCTGCAACGGATCGGCCGCTCCAATCACCGGCTGGACGAGCCCTCGCAAGCCGTGCTGGTGCCGGCCAACCGCTTCGAGGTGCTGGAATGCCGCGCCGCCATCGACGCCGTCGCTGAGAATGCGCAGGACACGCCGCCTTTGCGCGCCGGCGCGCTCGACGTTCTGGCGCAGCATATTCTCGGCCGTGCGGTCGGCGCGCCGTTCCTTTCCGACGAACTCTACAACGAAGTGCGCGCCGCTGCGCCCTATTCCGGCGCTTGCCCGCGCCGATTTCGACGCCGCAGTCGATTTCGTCGCCACCGGCGGCTACGCGCTGAAAGCCTACGAGCGCTTTGCCAAGATCAGGCAGGGCAAGGACGGCCGCTGGCGCATCACCCATCCGCGCGTTGCGCAACGCTACCGCATGAATGTCGGCACCATCGTCGAAGCCGACATGCTGAAAGTACGGCTGGTGCGCTCGCGCCGAGGCGGCGCCATGATCCCGCGCGGCGGACGGTTGCTCGGCCAGGTCGAGGAATACTTTATCGAGATGCTCGCGGTCGGCGACACTTTCGTATTTGCCGGCGAAATACTGAAATACGAAGCGCTGGTCGAGGACGAAGTCTATGTTTCGCGCTCGACTGCTACCGATCCCAAGGTGCCAGCCTACGAAGGCGGCAAGTTCCCGCTCTCGACCTATCTCGCGGCGCGCGTGCGCGCGTTGCTCGCCGAAGCCGGAGGCTTGGCGCGCGCTCCCCGACCAGGTGCGCGAATGGTTGGAGATTCAGCAATGGCGCTCGCTATTGCCAAAGTCCGGCGACCTGCTGGTCGAGACTTTTCCGCGCGCCGCCAAGTATTATCTTGTCTGCTATCCGTTCGAGGGCCGGCTTGCGCATCAGACACTGGGCATGCTGCTGACGCGCCGGCTTCAGCGCGCGCGGATGAAGCCGCTCGGTTTTGTCGCCAATGAATATGCGCTGGCCGTTTGGGGCCTCGGCGATCTCGCGTTGCACATCAAGCGCGGCGATCTGTCGCTCGTCCGATTGTTCGACGAAGACATGCTGGGCGACGATCTGGAAGCGTGGCTTGCAGAATTCGGCGCTGATGAAACGGACGTTCCGGACCTGCGCCATCATCGCCGGCCTGATCGAGCGGCGGTTCCCTGGCGAGGAGAAATCGCGCCGCCAACTCACGATCTCGACCGACCTCGTCTATGACGTGCTGCGCAAGCACCAGGCCGACCACATCCTGCTGCGCGCCGCACGCGCCGATGCCGCCACCGGCCTGCTCGATATCAAGCGGCTCGGCGAAATGCTCTCGCGCATCAAGGGCCGAATCGTCCATAAAGCGCTCGACCATGTCTCGCCGCTGGCGGTTCCGGTGATGCTCGAGATCGGGCGCGAGACGGTTTATGGGGAAGCCGCCGATTCGCTGCTGGCGGAAGCCGCCGACGAATTGGTGAAGGAGGCGATGCAGTGACGGTTTCTTCCGCTCGTTCTCGTACCCGGGCCCAGCCTTCGGCTGGCCCGAGCACAGGCTCCGGCGGCAATCCAGCCGAAGATCGCTCCCCGTTTTCGCGAGAACGAGCGGATCATGCAATTTCCATCGCCAATGTCGCGCTCATCGTCGACCCTGATGGCGCTCTCTATTGGCCCGAGCAGGACTTGCTTGCCGTCGCCGACCTGCATCTGGAGAAAGGTTCAAGCTTCGCCGTCCGCGGCGTGCTGCTGCCGCCTTACGATACGGCGGCGACGCTTGCGCGTCTGGCCCGCCTGATCGCGCGCTACGCGCCGCGCTGCGTGGTGGCGCTGGGTGATAGCTTCCACGACGGCGGCGGCCCGACGACGGCTCGCCCAAGACGACCGCGACAATCTTCGCGGATTGCAGCGCGGCCGCGACTGGATCTGGATCGCCGGCAATCACGACCCCGAGCCGGCATTGAACATCGGCGGGACGTTTCACGCGGCCTTCTCGATTGATGCGCTGACGTTCCGCCATCGGCCGACCGGCGCCGGTAGCGAAATTTCCGGCCACCTGCATCCGGTAGCGCGGGTAGCCCATCGCGGCCGCACGGTCAGCCGGCGCTGCTTCGCAGCCGACGCAACGCGGATGGTGATGCCGGCCTTCGGTGCTTACACTGGCGGGCTGAATGTGCGCGATGCTGCCTTCGGCGATCTGTTCGGCACGCTCAAGTTCACTGCGCACATGCTGGGCGAGGGCAGGCTTTATGCCTTCGCCGCCAAGCGTTGCCTGCCGGACTGAAATTTAATCCCGCTTGAACACCACACTGGCGATCCAGCCGGTGAGCAGCGCCATCAGCATGGTCACGAAGCCGTAGAGCAGACCATGGTCGCGCGCGGCGTCGGCGACATATTGCTCGAAGCCGGCTTTGGTCACTTGCGACACCGATCGTGTGCGAAACCATCGCGCCGTTGGAGAACAGCTTGACGTCGATGATAATTGCCGGTCGGCACGTCGGCCGGCAGCGGGATTGTGCCGCGGAACACGGCCGGCGTCAGGAATGTCACCGCGTCTGAGATTTCGCTGTACAGACCCTGCTGAACCTGCAGCCGCACGAACGCCAGCCGGAAAGGGTCGTCCTGCACGGTATCAGCGATGTCCGGCCCGATGCGTTGCGGCAGCAGGAAATTAGCCAGCCCGATCTGCAATCGCCGCAGGACATTCTGCTGGGCGATTTCGGCGACCGGGCGGTTGCTCAGGATGGCAAGATAGGACGGCGCGCGAACGAATTCGCGCGAATTGACGTTGACCCAGATGCCGAGCACGCGCTGCTTGCGCCTTGTGCGCATGGTATCGCGCGGCCCCGTTACGGTGACGACCAGATCGTAGCTTGGCCGCAGCGAAGCCGTGTCGAGATCAGGCTGGATAGTGCCGAACAGTACCAGCTCCTCGCCGATGAAATTCGAGGTGATCGCCACCCGCTGGTGCGACAACGACACCACCAGCCGTTCGGCGGCGGCCGGCCTCGCGCCGCAAGCCATTAGGACGATCGCGAGGGTGAGGGCGATGCGCCGCATCATTTGATTCTCACGTGGCGTATCGAGTAAAGGTCTTCCGGTCGGACGACCAATTCGTAGGCGAAGCGCAGGCCGACCGCGAAAACCAGAAGTCCGAGCAACAGGCGCAGTCGCTCGCCGCGCATCTTCTGCCCGGTGCGGCGCCGAATTGCGCGCCGACCACGCCGCCGATCATCAGGATCAAGGCCAGCACCGCGTCAACCAGATGGTTGGTGGCCGCGTGCATCACGGTCGCCGACGCCATGGTGACAAGCGTGAGCACCATCGAGGTGCCGTAACGGTCGCGGTCGGCACGCGCAGGAAATAAATCAGCATCGGCACCAGCAGAAATCCGCCGCCGATGCCCATGATCGCGCCGACGAAACCAATGATAAACCCGATCGCCCACACCGGGATCGCCGACACGTAGATTTCGAGCGCTTGAAGCGCAGCTTGAACGGCAAGCCATGCAGCCACGTATGGCTGCCCGGCCGGCGCAGTGTCGCCGCATGCCCTGGCGCGCGCGCGCGATCGCGCGCAGGCTCTCGTAGATCATCATAGCGCCGACAATCGTCAGCAGCGTGACATAAAACAGTCTGATCATCAGATCGAGTTGATCGAGTGCGCGCAATTCGGTGAACAGCCAGACGCCGGTCGCGGTGCCGAGGATGCCGCGCTGAGTAGCATCAACGCGAGCGCTAGGTCGAGCGCGCGCCGGTTCCAGTAGTTGATCGCGCCGGAGAAGGAGGAGGCCGGCGATATGGCTTGCCACGCTCGCCACCGCCACCGCGGGCGAGACGCCGATGAAGATCAGCAGCGGCGTCATCAGGAACTCGCCGCCGATGCCGAACATGCCGGAGATGTAGCCGACCGCCAGCCCCATCCCCAGTACGAGGAAGATGTTTACAGGCATGTCGGCGATGGGGAGATAAATCTGCAAGCGGCGTCGTCCAGCGTTCACGGCCAATGCACCGCTGACCGGTCTGGGCCGGCGCGAGGTTCACCTTGCGGTCAACGCCACGTCCTGCGGTCCGGTAGCGAATTTAGGCGAAAGCTCGGAATGATCTTAGCGACGAACAGGCCTGCGATCACGCTTTTGCACGATCGGCGTCACCGTTTTCCCGCCTTGAAGGCGCCGAGCGCCAGCGGCCCGGGCGCCCGCGGCTTGGCGCGCGCCGGTGCACTGGCGGATCCCAGCCGCCCGGCGGCTCGTGAGCGCTTGTGGCCTCTTGCGGCTGCGGCTCGGCCACAAAGTCTTTCACCGCTTGCCGGGCGGCAGCCAGCGCGGAAGCATCAAGGCCAGTCGCGACCTCGTCACGCTTCTTGGCGGCTTCGCTGTCACCTTCGGCGGCCGCGAGCGCGAACCATTTGTAGGCCTCGGCATAATTGTTGTCGGTGCCGAGACCGCGCGCGCACAGGACGCCGAGATTGAATTGACTGTCGGCGATGCCGCGCGCCGCCGCCTTGCGGAACCACTGCGCGGCGGTGCCGTAATCCGGTTTGCCGTCAATGCCTTCGGCATAAAGCACCGCGAGATTGTGCATCGCCTTGCTGTTGCCCTTGTTGGGGGGGGCGAAATAGAGCCGACGGGCCTGGGCAAGGTCTTTCTTCACGCCTACACCCTTTTCCAAAAGGCTGGCATAGCGGAATTGTGCCGGGGCGAGCCCCTTGCCGGCTGCGCGTTCGAACCAGCGTGCCGCCTCGTCCATGTTGACGGGTACGCCGCGTCCCTCGGCAAAGCGTACGGCCACCTCGTAAGCGGCGGCGCCATCGCCGGCGATGGCCGCGCTGCGCAACTTTAATCCGCCGACGGCGGCCGGCAGCCGGTCTGCGGCTTGCTGGCTCGGCTGAGCCGATGGGGCTGCGGGCCGCACCACTGGGGTGGCGGTGGCCGGGCGAGATATTGACCCGGTAACGTCATTCTTCGACCCGAGCATCGGCGGAGCGAACAGCGACGGCATCGTCGGCGTCCTCAACTGGTTCAAGGCCAACGGCGGCGTGGCTGCGATTGCCGGGCTGCGGGGTGGCGACGCGAGCGGACTTACGGTCGGCACTTTCGGCAGCGCGAACGGCTCGGCGGCAACGCTGCCGGTCGATTTGGGGGCGGCGCTGGGCGCCGCCGGTTCGGCGATCCTGGGAGTCGCGGCCGGGGCTTCCGCCGTCGTGGTGGGCGAATAGCCGAGATCGAGCATATTGCCGGCGATCTGGGCTAGACCGACCACGATGGCGATGACGCTGGCCGCGACGAACAGCGACTTGACCCGCTTCATCATCTTGTCGCGCAGCGACGAGGTCGCCGCTGCCTGCGCCGCGCCAGCCGGTTCGGTGCGCTGCGCGCGGGCGTTAGGTTGCTGGCCGGCCGCCTGGGCGGCGCGGCGGGCGGCGGCGATGAAGCTGGATTTGCCGCCAGGTGCGTCGGCCGACCGTGTGCCGCCGAGCGCAACTTCCGAGGCGGCGATGCGCGCGGCGGGATTGGCTTGAAAGGGCGGCCGCCCCGAGCCCGGGCTCAAGAGGCTGATCGGCCGGCAGATCCGGATCGATCGGCAATTGGGCAGCGGGGGGCATGCGCCGTGGCGCGGGCAGAGGGGCAAGCGGCGGAGCTGCTGCCACCGGGAGCTGCGCCGGCGCGGCAAGCGCTCCGCTGGCCGGATGCGCTTCGCCGCGAATATCTTTTTCGATGGTGGCCAGACGATCAGCGACGAGCCCGAGCGTGCCGTGCACAGCTTCCAGCGCGTCTTGTGTGCGGACGATCTCGTCTTTGAGGCCGCCGGCGTCCGGCGAGGCTTGCGCCTGCGCAATCCTTCGGTGTTCGCCCGCATGCCCTCGATATGAACCAAAAGGTCGGCTAGGCCGCGCTCGATCCCTTCCAGATGACCGA
>CAVPUU010000023.1:0-7690 GCA_963709015.1 uncultured Alphaproteobacteria bacterium
ATTGCTCAACTTCAATGCCGTGGGCGCCAACTATCCTGCCATCAAGGACATCCAGAAGTTCCTGATCGGCAAGGATAGCCAGACCCCGGCTAACCAGGTCGGCGAGAATTTCTACAACCGTGGCGTGGTGAATTCGGTGGTCATCGCCGAAGCCATCCGCAACGCGCAGAAGATCACCGGCAAGAAGGACATCACCGGCGAGGAAATGCGCCGCGGTCTGAATCCCTGAAGATCCCGGCGGCGCGCTGGAAAGAAATCGGCCTCGACGGCTTCGCAACGCCGATGTCGGTGAAATGCAGCGACCACAACGGGCACGCCTCTGCCTACGTACAGCAGTGGGACGGCGCCAAGTGGGTGAAGGTCTCCGATTGGATCTCGCCCATGAACGACAAGGTCGATCCGCTGATCGACTCGGCGGCCCAGGATTACGTGACCAAGAACCAGCCCTGGCCGAAGCGCACCGAAGCCTGCGACAAATCGTCGTAAGCGGTTGAACAAACCCTCTCCCCGCCGCATCGGCGGGGAGAGGTACTTGCCTGGAGCGTTCATGTTGCTGGTATCGAGACCGAAAATCACGGCTACCGCCGCGGCAGAGAAAATCCTTTCGGTCAACAATATCGAAGTCATTTACGACCACGTCATCCTGGTGCTCAAGGGCGTGTCGCTCGACGTGCCGAAGGGCGGCGTCGTGGCGCTGCTCGGCGCCAATGGTGCGGGCAAGACCACCACGCTGAAGGCGATTTCCAACCTGATGCACGCCGAGCGCGGCAACGTCACCAAGGGCTCGATCGTGTTCGAAGGCAACAAGGTGCAGAACCTCTCGCCCAACGAATTGGTGCGCCGCGGCTGCATCCAGGTGATGGAAGGCCGGCAATGCTTCGCGCACCTGACTATCGAGGAAAACCTGCTCACCGGCGCTTTCACCCGGCGTGACGGCCGCGCGGCGATCCGCGCCGACCTCGATCTGGTTTATTCCTATTTTCCCAAGCTCGCCGAGCGGCGCGAGGCCATCGCCGGCTATACCTCGGGCGGCGAGCAGCAAATGTGCGCGGTCGGACGCGCACTGATGTCGCGCCCGAAGATGATTTTGCTCGACGAGCCGTCGATGGGCCTTGCCCCGCAGATCGTCGAGGAGATTTTCGAGATCGTTAAAAATCTCAACGAAAAGGAAGGCGTCTCGTTTCTGCTCGCCGAGCAGAACACCCATATGGCGCTACGCTTCGCGCGCTACGGCTATATTTTGGAGAACGGCCGGGTGGTGATGGACGGCGATGCCAAATCGTTGGCCGAAAACGAAGACGTGAAGGAGTTCTATCTCGGCATTTCCGGCGGCCGCCGTAAATCTTTCCGGGATGGCAAGCATTACCGGCGCAGAAAGCGCTGGCTGGCGTAAGCCATGCCCGATCACTACGACGCCCTGGAAACCCGCGATCCGGTGGCACGCGAACGCGAGCAGTTCGCGCGGCTGCCGGAGATCATCGCGCGCGCCATGACCGCGCCGGGTTGGGCGCGGCATCTCAAGGGGATCGATCCGATATTGGTGAATTCGCGCGCCGCGCTGGCCAAGCTGCCGGTGCTGCGCAAGGCGGACATCGCGGCGTTGCAAAAAGAAAATCCGCCGTTCGGCGGCTTCAACGTCACTGCCCCGGGCAAAGCCAAGCGGCTGCAAATGTCACCGGGGGTGCTGTTCGAGCCGGAGGGTCACGGCAAGGATTTCGGAAACTGCGCACGCGCGCTGTTCGCCGCCGGCTTTCGTTCCGGCGATATCGTGCACAATTCGTTTTCGTATCATCTGACGCCGGGCGCCTACATCATGGAGGAAGGCGCGCACGCGCTCGGCTGCGCGGTCATCCCGGGCGGCGTCGGCAATACCGAGCAGCAGCTTGAGGCGATCGCGCATTACCGGCCGTCGAGCTATGTCGGCACACCGGATTTTCTCAAGATCCTGCTCGATACCGCCGAGAAGACCGGCAAGGACGCCTTCTCGATCAAGCGCGCGCTGGTGTCGGGCGCTGCGCTGCCGGCGTCCTTGCGCGACGAACTCGGCAATCGCGGCGTCGCGGTGCTGCAATGCTATGCCGTCGCCGAGCCGGGCGTAATCGCTTACGAGTCGTCCGCGCGCGAGGGCATGATCGTGAATGAATCGGTGATCGTCGAAATCGTGCGTCCCGGCACCGGCGATCCGGTAGCGGAAGGAGACGTCGGCGAAGTAGTGGTGACTTCGTTTAATCCGGACTACCCGATGATCCGGCTCGGCACCGGCGATCTCTCGGCGCTGCTGCCGGGCGCTTCGCCGTGCCGGCGCACCAATACGCGCATCAAGGGCTGGATGGGCCGCGCCGATCAGACCACGAAGGTCAAAGGCATGTTCGTGCATCCCAGGCAGATCGCCGAACTGGCCGCGCGGCATCCGCAGTTCGCGCGCCTGCGTCTCGTCGTCACGCGCGAGAACGAGCAGGACAGCATGACGCTGCTGGCGGAATGCGCCAAGCCCGATGCCGCGATCGAGGCCGCGGCCGCCGCCACGCTGCAATCCGTCACCAAGCTCAAAGGCGCCGTCAGGCTGGTCGCGCCGGGTGCACTGCCGAACGACGGCAAGGTAATCGCCGACGAGCGCAAGCCATGAGCGCCACCGCGGTTTCCGCCGCCGGCGGCCGCATCGGCGTGCTGCTGGTCAATCTTGGCACGCCCGACGCCACCGACTACTGGTCGATGCGGCGCTATCTGAAGGAATTCCTCTCCGACCGCCGCGTGATCGAGGAGAACCGCGTCAAGTGGTGGCTGGTGCTCAACCTCATTATTTTGACCGTGCGCCCTGGCCGCAAGGGCCGCGATTATGACAAGATCTGGAACAAGCAGCGTGATAAATCGCCGCTCAAGACCATCACGCGTTCGCAGTCCGACCAGCTCGACGAAATGTTCGGCAAAATCGACAAGCGCCTCCGCGTCGATTGGGCGATGCGTTACGGCAACCCCTCGATCCGCTCGCGGCTGGAGGCGCTCGCCGCGCAAGATTGCGGACGCATCTTGATCGTGCCGCTCTATCCGCAATACGCGGCGGCGACCACGGCGACCGTCTGCGACGAAGCCTTCCGCGCGCTCGCCAAGATGCGCTTTCAGCCGGCGTTGCGCGTGGCGGCGCCCTATTATGCCGAGCCGGTCTATACCGACGCGCTCGCAAGCTCGCTCAACGCCAAACTTGCCAGGCTCAAATTCACGCCCGACGTGATCGTCGCCTCCTACCACGGAATGCCCGAAGACTATGTGAATAAAGGCGATCCCTATTATCGCCACTGTGCCGAGACCACGGCGCTGCTGCGCAAGAAGCTCAAGCTCGACGAGGAACGGCTGCTCATGACCTTCCAGTCGCGCTTCGGCACGGCGGAATGGCTCAAGCCCTATACCGACGCCACCATGAAATCGCTGGCCGGGCGCGGCGTGAAGAATATCGCCGTCATGATGCCCGGCTTTGCCGCCGATTGTCTGGAGACGCTGGAAGAGATCGCCATGGAGAATGCCGAAATCTTCAAGCACGCCGGGGGCAGGAATTTCGCGGCCATCCCATGCCTCAATGATTCTGGCACCGGCATGGCGGTGATCCGCGACGTGGCGCTGCGCGAGCTAAAAGGCTGGATTTGAAACCTCCCCCGGGCATCAACGCCCCGTTAACCATACGGTTTTAACTTCCGTTAACCAACGTCCGCGGCTCGGCGGGCGAGCCCATGCCTTTTGAAAGGGCGCGGCCGCCCGGCGTTCGCCCGTGCTCGGGAGGGCAGAGACAACCGTGCCGCGCTTACGTCCCTTGGCTCCGGTCACGCAGCACGGCGCGTGCTTGCTTATGACGACTTGCGTCATGTTGTGGAGCGCGGACGCAATGGCGCAGACGGCGGCGCCGGCATTCCCCAATTCGCTGGCGCCGAACCTGCAAACCGATCCGCGCAATCCACCGCGCTTCCAAAAATTCACGCGGCCGGGGCTAGTGCAATTGGGACCGCCAGCCAAGTTCTTGGCGCCGGCGGCCGGCGCCGGCGTCACCGGTTTCGATTCCACCAATGCCCGCAAGAAGACAAAACCCAAAGCCGGAGCATCCACGAGCGCTCTGCGGCCAACCGCCGGCATAAACGCGGCACCATCCGGCACGAACGCGGCGCCGGCTGGCGTGCCCGCGACGGCGGCCAACGCGCAGGCGATCGCGCCCGGCGTCGCCGCGCCGCTAGCCGTCTCGCGCTACCAGAACTCCGCCGCCCGACACCGCGGCCTTTGCCGGGGCGCCCGGTGCGCCGCCGGTCGAACTCGGGCCGATCCGCAAGCTGCCGCCCAAGCGCAAGGCGCACAGCGAGCCCGACGATCCCTACGCGCCGCTCGGCGTGCATGCCGGCGCTTTCACGCTGTTCCCGGCGATCGAGTTGATCGGCGGCTACGACACCAACCCCGCGCGCTCGACCGGCGGCCCCGGCGCCGCGCTTTATACCGTCGCGCCGGAAATGCAGGTGCAGTCGAACTGGTCGCGGCACGAACTCAAGGCCGACCTGCGCGGCAGCTATACCGGCTACAACCCCGACCAAACGCCGACGCTGAGCCGCCCGAACTTCAACGGCAAGGTGGACGGCCGCATCGACGTGACGCGCGACACGCGTGTCGATCTCGGCACCCGTCTGCTGCTCGCGACAGACAACCCGGGCAGCCCAAATCTGCAGGCCGGCCTTGCCAAGCTTCCGGTGTTCACCACCTTCGGCGGCACCGCCGGCGCGACGCATCAATTCAATCGCTTCGAGCTGGGCGTCAAGGGCGACGTCGAGCGCACGGTCTATCAGGACTCGACGTTGACCGACGGCACCACCGCCAGCAACGACGACCGCAACTACAAGCAATATACCGGCACGCTGCGCGGCGCCTACGAGACGACGCCCGGCGTGAAGCCGTTCGTGGAGGTCGCCGCCGATAGCCGCGTTCACGATCTCGCGGCCGACATCAACGGGTTTCAGCGCGATTCGACGGGCCTGACCGGTCAGGTCGGCACGGCCCTCAATCTGACGCGCTGGCTCACCGGCGAAATCGCGGTCGGCTACACGCGGCGCAAGTACGAGGATCCGCGCTTCGATACTCTGTCCGGCCTGATCGGCAATGCCTCGCTGATCTGGACCGCGACCGCGCTCACCACCGTCAAGTTGAGCGCGTCGTCGGCGGTGGGCGAATCCACCGTCCCCGGCGTGTCAGGCACGCTCTCGCGCGACGTCGGCTTGCAGATCGACCACTCGTTGCGGCGCTGGCTGATCGCGACGGCGAAATTTGGGTTCGGCGTGGACAGCTATAAAGGCGGCACCGATACCTCGTCGGGCTCGGCGGCGATTTGCGACTGCGTGATCTCGACGCCGGGCAAGACGAGCCCCGACCGCCAGGATCTGCGCTATCAAGCCGGCTTCGGTTTGACGTACAAGCTCAGCCCCGAGTTCCAGATCAAGGGTGAGGTGCGCCACGACTGGCTGCGCTCGAACGTCGCCGGCAACGACTACGACGCAACCGTCTTCCTGCTCGGCGTTCGCATCCAGCGCTAAGCGTGCCTACTTCTCGCCGAGCAGCCGTTTCAACTCCGCGCGAAACTCCGGAGCGATGTCCTCGCGATCGAGCGCATAAGCGGCGTTGGCGGCGAGAAACCCGATCTTGGAGCCGCAATCGAAGCTGCGGCCGTCGAATTTGAGACCGTAGAACGGCTGCGTTCGCGCGAGCGCCACCATGGCGTCGGTGAGCTGGATTTCGCCGCCGGTGCCGGCCTTCTGCTTTTCGATAAGATTGAAGATCTCCGGCTGCAAAATGTAGCGCCCGGTGATGGAAAGATTGGACGGCGCTTCGGCCGGTTCCGGCTTCTCGACCATCTTGGTGATCGCGAAGGCTTTGCCCTTCGGTTGCCCGACGCCAACCACGCCGTACATGTGGATGCGGTCGGCCGGCACTTCCTCCACCGCGATGATATTGGCGTTGTTGTCGAGACCGTTGGCGGCATCGATCATCTGGGCTAGGCAGCCGTGCGAGTTCTGCACCAGCACGTCGGGCAAAAGCAGCGCGAAGGGCTCATGGCCGACCAGTTCGCGCGCGCACCAGATGGCGTGGCCGAGGCCGAGCGGGGATTGCTGGCGGGTGAAACTAAAGGTGCCGGGCTCGGGCAAATCCTGCGACAGCAGCGCGAGGTCCGCATTCTTGCCGCGCTCGACCAGCGTGAGTTCGAGCTCGAACTGGCGGTCGAAATGGTCCTCGATCACCGCCTTGTGCCGGCCGGTGACGAAGATGAAATGCTCGATGCCGGCCTGGCGCGCTTCGTCGACGACGTGCTGGATCAGCGGCCGGTCCACCACCGGGAGCATTTCCTTCGGCATGGCCTTGGTCGCCGGCAGGAAGCGGGTTCCCAAGCCTGCGACCGGGAATATGGCTTTGCGGATACGGGTCATGCGGGATTTATGATGGTTTCCGGGGCAATGATTCGTTCAGGCGAGCAGAAAGCATGGCGGCAGGCGCGGGTCCAGACGGGTTACATATGACAGATCATTAACGCCGTCGAAACGATATCGGGGCACCCATAAGGGACCTTGGGGACGAAAATAAGACCGGCATCGCGATGCGATTGATCCATCGATGCGTCATGGCTGCCGCCGTGACGGCGATTGCGTGCAGTGGCGTGTCCGCGCAGCTGCGCAACGAGCGCTATTCCGGCCCGACCGGAACGATCCCCCCGGCCGCCATCGCGTCGCAGGCAGGGGGGCCGAACTGGAGCGGCGAATCGGGCGCCTCCGGCGATCCGCGCATGACCGCTGCGGCGATCCGCGCTGCGGCTGCGAATTTCCGCGGTTGCCTCGAACGGATGTGGCCGCTCGCCGCCCGGCGCGGCGTTTCGCGCAACGTCTATGTTGCCTACACCGCGGCACTGACTCCGGACCTGCGCATCATGGATCTGCTCGACCGCCAGCCGGAATTCAGCAAGTCATTCTGGGACTATCTCGATCTTCTGGTGAACGATGCGCGCATCGAGCAGGGCCGCGCGCTGCTGCAACACTACCGCACGACCTTCGACGCGGTGGAGCGCGCCTACGGCGTCGACCGCTATACGATCGCCGCGATCTGGGGCGTGGAGACAAATTACGGCACGCAGGGCGGTGACCGCCCAGTGGTCCGCTCGACCGCGACGCTCGCCTGTATCGGCCGCCGGCAGAATTATTTCCGCGAGGAGTTCCTTTCGGCGCTGGAAATACTCGCACGCGGCGACGTCAAGCCCGGCCGGCTGGTCGGCTCCTGGGCCGGCGCCTTCGGCCCGACCCAGTTCATGCCGACGGCGTTTAAACGCTACGCGGTGGATTTCGATCGCGATGGCCGCCGCGACGTGGTCGACTTGGTGCCCGACATCATCGCTTCGACCGCCAACAACCTGAAGAAGGACGGCTGGGTCGCCGGGCAGACCTGGGGCTACGAGGTCGTGGTGCCGGCGAGCTTCAATTTCATGCTCGCCGACCGTGCGCGTTCGATGACGATCGGCGACTGGGAGCGCAACGGGATCACGCGGCCCGGCAACAAGCCGTTCCCGCGTCTGGACGACCGTGCATTTTTGCTGATCCCCGCCGGCGTGCAGGGACCCGGCTTCCTGATGCTGGCGAATTTTCGCGTCATCATGCGGTACAATCCGTCCGAAGCCTATGCACTGGCG
>CAVPUU010000024.1:0-212329 GCA_963709015.1 uncultured Alphaproteobacteria bacterium
ACGAAATCGAGCTCGGCGCGGTGCAGCGCGTGGTCGGCAACGCCGCCGGCCGCATCTCGATGTCCTCGACCAAATCCTGCATCGGGCATCTGCTCGGCGCCGCCGGCGCGGTCGAGGCGATCTTCTCGATCCTGGCGATCCGCGACGGCGTTGCCCCGCCCACCATCAATCTCGACAATCCGTCGGTCGATACGCCGATCGATTCGGTGCCGCATGTGGCGCGCAAGCGCGACATCGACACCGCCTTGTCGAACTCGTTCGGCTTCGGCGGGACCAACGCTTCGCTGATCTTCAGCCGTTATGCCGGCTAGCCGAGCGCTCCCTAGCTTTCGCCATAATTCTTCCTAACGTACGAAGGCCGCTGGTATTTTTCGATTGCGCGTAACCGATCGCCGAACGGGAGTGGGTCGAAGGTGAATTTGCAGATCGCCAGGGCGGGAGCGGGGGTGTGAATTCCAACCCTTCGAATGGCGGCGCGGGCAGGCCGGGCCCCGTGCCGGTGCCGCCGCCGCCAAGCGGCAAGCCGCCGCGCTCGCCGCGCGCGGCGCTCGAGCCGGAACGCGTGCCGCTGCCCAACCGCCGCTCAAGGCGGGTGCGCCATCCGCTGGTGATCGCCGGCAATGCGATCTTCACGGTGCTAATCGTAGTTTCGGTCGCAGTCGGCGGCGCGCTTTACGTCGGCAAACAACGCTTCGAGACGCCCGGACCGCTTGCCGCGGACAAGGTGGTCAATATTCCGCGCGGGCTCGGCATCCCGCAATATCGCCGACCTCTAGCAGCGCGAAGGGGTCATCGACCAGCCCTGGATTTCATCGGCGGCGTGCTGGTGCTTAAAGCGCGCGGCGACCTCAAGCACGGCGAATACCAAGTTCATCAGGGCGCGAGCCTTGCCGACGTGGTCGGTACCATCGTTGACAACAAGGTCGTGCAGCACACGCTCACTGTCCCCAAGGAGCGCACCTCCAGCAGATCGTCGCCAAGCTTCTGGAGAACAAGGCGCTCTCCGGCCAGATCAAGGAAATCCCGCACAAAGGCACGTGCTGCGAAACCTACAAATTCACCCGCGGCATGGCGCCGCGCAGATCATCCAGCGCATGCAGCAGGCGCACCAGCATTTGCTACAGGAAGTTTGGGAACACCGTATGCCGGATCTTCCGGTCAGGACGCCGGAGCAACTGGTACTTCGCGTCGATCGTCGAGAAGGAAACCGGAAGGCGGACGAGCGCTCGCGCGTCGCCTCGGTATTCGTCAACCGCCTGAAGAACAAAATGCGGTTGCAATCCGATCCGACCATCATTTACGGGCTGATCGGCGGCAAGGGCTCGCTCGGCCGCCCGATCCTGAAAAACGAGATTGAGCAGCCAACGCCTTATAATACCTATGTGATCGACGGGTTGCCGCCGGGGCCGATCGCCAATCCGGGGCGCGCCTCACTCGAGGCCGCTGCCAACCCGGCACGCACCAAGGACCTCTATTTCGTCGCCGACGGCAGCGGCGGCCACGTGTTCGCGGAAACCTACGAGCAGCACCAGAAGAACGTCGCGCGCCTGCGGACGATCGAGAAGAACGTCGTACCCGACCCGGCGCCCGCGAAGCCGTAATCCCTTGTGACGGCTAAGACGCGCGGCTACGTTGCATGGCGCATGATGTTTTCCGACCTTCCTTCGCCCGCCGAAGCGGGCTTCGCGAAGGCGGGAAACCGGTTCCCACTTTTCGGAATCATGCGCTAAGTTCGCCGCCTTTCCGCGATCCACCAACACGAGATCGAACCCGATGGCCTTGTCGAGCATGACCGGCTTCGCGCGCGGCCACGGTGTCTCCGGCTCCTACGCCTGGAGCTGGGAGATCAAGTCGGTCAACGCCAAGGGGCTCGACCTGCGGCTGCGCCTGCCGCCCGGCTGGGATGCGATCGAGGTGCCGGCGCGTGCGCGCGGGGCCAAGAAACTCAAGCGCGGCATCGTCTATGCAAATCTCACGGTCGAACGCAAAGGCGTGGCGCCGACCGTCAAAGTCAACGAGCCGGTGCTCAACGCCGTTTTGGCGACGCTCAAGTCGCTTGGCGGCAAGGTGGACGCGGCCAAACCCACGCTCGACGGCATCCTCTCGCTCAAGGGCGTGATCGAGGTTACCGAGGAAGACGAGCGCGCGGAGGACCGCCGCGCCGCCGAGGCTGCGATCCTCGCCGGATTTGACAAGACGCTCGCCGATTTGGTCGCCATGCGGCGCGCGGAGGGCGCGACGTTGGGCAAGCTGCTATCGGCGCGCTTGAACGAGATCGCGGCGCTTGCCGCGCGCGCGGAGGCCGCCCCCGGCCGCAAGCCGGAAGCGATCAAGGCGCGGCTCGCCGAACAGGTAGCGACGCTTTTGTCGGCGTCTACCCGCTTCGACAGCGATCGCCTGCATCAGGAAGCGATCATGCTCGCCAGCAAGGCCGATATCCGCGAGGAACTCGATCGCCTGGCCTCCCATGTCGCGCAGGCGCAAAAGCTTCTCGCCGACGGGGGGCCGGTCGGCCGTCGACTCGATTTTCTGGCGCAGGAACTCAACCGCGAATTGAATACGCTTACCGCCAAGGCCAACGACGTCGACCTCACCAATATCGGCCTGGAACTCAAAACCACGGTCGAGCAATTCCGCGAGCAGGTGCAGAACCTGGAGTGAGCATGGCGCAAGCGCGGCAACAGGGAGCGAGCGTCGCCCGGCGCGGGCTGATGCTGGTGCTGTCGTCGCCCTCGGGCGCCGGCAAGACCACGCTGTCGCGCAAACTGCTCGAGCAGGACAAAGGCGTGACGTTGTCGGTCTCGGTAACCACGCGCAAGATTTGCCCGGGCGAGGTGGATGGCCGCGACTATACGTTCATCGACCAGCAAACGCTTCGACGCGCTGATCGAAAAGGACGCGCTGCTGGAATACGCGGAAGTGTTCGACAATTATTACGGCACGCCGGCAAAGCCCGTGATGGACGCGCTCGCGGCCGGCCGCGACGTGCTGTTCGACATCGACTGGCAGGGCACCAACAATTACGCGAGAAGGCGCGCGGCGATCTGGTCGCTGTATTCATTCTGCCGCCGTCGGTCCCCGAGCTGGAGCAGCGGCTGCACAAGCGCGCGCAGGACGATTACGAGACCATTCACCGGCCGCATGGCGAAGGCCGCCGACGAGATGAGTCACTGGGCCGAGTACGACTACGTCGTGATCAACCACGATCTCGACGAGGCCTACGCCGACGTGAAAGCGGTCCTTGCGGCCGAGCGGCTCAAGCGCGAGCGCCAGCCGGGGCTGTCGGATTTCGTGCGCGGGCTAACGGCGAAGCTGTCGGGCGCGGCCGGCCGAATTATCCGAGTTCCATTGATCAGAACCCGTGCGCCCATTGGCGCAGTCCGATGGACATGATGCGCCAGGGTTGGTCGACGAGCTTGTTCCAAGCCTCGCAACAATGATCGACGAGATCGTCGTAGGATTTGAAGATACGGTTGGAGAGCCAGTTGTCGCGCATAAACTGCCAAACGTTCTCGACCGGGTTGAGCTCGGGGCATTTCGGCGGCAGGGCGATAATGGTGATGTTGGACGGCACGACGAGGCGCGTCGATAGGTGCCAGCCAGCCTGATCGACCAAGAGAACGGCGTGGGCACCGGGCGCGACGATCGCGGCGATCTCTGCAAGGTGCAGGTTCATCGCCTCGGTATTGCAGGCCGGCAGGATCAGGGCCGCACCCTTGCCTTCCTTTGGGCAGACGGCGCCGAAGATGTAGGTGGAGGCGGTGCGCTGATCACGAGGAGCGCTGGGGCGGGAGCCGCGCTTTGCCCACCGGCGGGTGATCTTATTCTTCTGACCGATCCGAGCCTCGTCCGCGAACCATATTTCTATCTTGTGGCTGTCGACCGCCTTCTCGCGCGCGATTGCGTCCAGACGCGCGGGGAAGTTTTTTTAAAATCCTCAATCGCACCCGCGGCCTGCGCGTGATGACGTGGCCGAGCCGACAGCTTGCGATAGCCCATGGCGCGCAGTTCCCGGCTCAACGTCTGCTTGGCGATGGTGATACGGAACTCTTCGTATATCCATTGCGCCAGGTCGATCAGCCGCCAGCGCACCACGCCGTGGACCGCCGGGATTGGGCCGCTCTCGATCATCTGGGCGACGGCCTGGCGCTGGCCATCATTGAGCTTGGAGGGTTGGCCTGGCGGCTTTCTGTCCAGCAGCCCGTCAGGGCCCTGCACGTTGAACCGTAACACCCAGTCCCGGATGATCTGTAGACCGACGCCGCCGATCTTGGCTGCCTCGGTGCGGGTCGCACCGTCGTAGATCGCGGCAAGGGTCAGAAGCCGACGAGCCTGCGGACCGTCTTTGGTCTTTTTCGCCAACCCGCGAAGCCGAGGCGCGCTAAAATCACGCCGCAATGGTATCGGAACCGACATGGCGAACCTCCTTGGTTCGCCACTTGAATCAGACCGCCGCCGATCTGTGAATCCCCAACAGTTACGCCTTCAGAGATTTGGTATAAGTCGTCAAGAACGACCCGCCCGACAATCCTTCCCGCCGCGAAAGGTCGTCGAGCGTTGCCTGCGCTTGCGCCATGGAGGCCGCTCCGCGATCGGCGGCGCAGCGATATTTTTCGTGCGCACCAGGTCGATGAGTTCGCGCGCTTCGGCGAGTGTGCCGGTGGTGGTGCCCTCGATGGTCATGGCCTTGAGCGGGAACATGGCGACCGCGGTCGAATAGGTGCCCCCGATCAGGCCGGTGACGACGACCTTGCCGCCTTTGGCCAGCGCGCCGGTCGCGAAATTCAGCGACGCGTCGGTGCCGGCGAAATCGATGGCTGCGTAAATGCCGCCGCTGGCCTTGAGCAGTTCCTTGCGCGCGCCCGCGTCGGCCGGATCGAAAGCGGTTGATGCGCCGGTGGCCAGCGCGGCCTCGCGTTTCCTGGCGTCGATGTCGGCGACATAGAGCGCGGCGCCGTACATGGCGTGCGCCAATGCGAGACCCATCAATCCGACGCCGCCGAGGCCGACCAGCAGCAGCGGCGCGCGCGCGGCGCGATCCGCGACGCGCTTGAGCGCGGCATAGGCGGTCAGGCCCGAGCACATCAGCGCGCCGGCGTACGAGGGCGACAGCGGCGCGTAGTCGATCAGGTAGCGCGGGTGCGGGACCAGCACGTGGGTGGCAAAGCCGCCATCCACCGTGATACCGAGATGGCGCGGCGCCGTGCAGATGTTCTCGTCGCCCACCTTGCAGGCCGCGCATCGGCCGCAGCCGATCCAGGGATAGACCGCGATCTTGGCGTCCGGCGCCACGTCGGCGTGCGGTCCGGCGCTCTCGATCTGGCCAGCGATTTCGTGGCCGAGCGTGAACGGCAGCGTGCGGCCCTGGCGCACGTCGAGTTGCTTGCCGCCGCCGAGCATGAAATAGCCGTCCTGCATGTGTAGGTCGGAATGACAGACGCCGCAGCGCGCAATGCGTACCAGCACCTCGCTGCCTTTCGGTTGCGGGAGGTCCACCATCGTTTCGCACAACGGCGCGCCATAGGCGGTCAGCGATTGGCGGTGCATCTGCATGGGCAGTCCCGGGTGTCATTATCCGCCCTCGCCTGCGTGGGGACAGGCTCCAGCGGATGATCCAGTATTCACAGGTACGGAGATAAATCTCAAGCGCCGGGCGTATTGGATGCCCCCTTTGCGGGGCATGACGGCTTCATTTGATGCCAGCGAAAATATTCGCAAGCCGCGCGAAGCCCTCGACCGGAATTTCCTCGGCGCGCGCGGTCGGCGCGACGCCGGCCGGGGCAAGCAGCGCGAGCGCGTCAATGCCCAGCGATTTGAGGCTCTGGCGCAGCATCTTGCGGCGCTGACCGAATGCCGCCTCGGTCACCTTTTGGAGGGCGACGGGATCGCAGGCGAGCGGCTCGGCGCGCGGGATCAGCCGCACGATCGAAGACGTCACCTTGGGCTGCGGCACGAAGGCCGAGGGCGCCACGTCGAACAGGATTTTCGTCTCGCAGCGCCAGTTCGCCAAGACCGCCAGCCGGCCGTAACTCTTGCCACCCGGACCGGCGACAATGCGCTCGGCAACCTCGCGCTGGAACATCAGCACCAGCGCGTCGTACCAGGGCGGCCACGGCCCGGTGAGCCAGCCGATCAGCAGCGCGGTGGCGATATTGTAGGGCAGGTTGGCGATGACGCGCGCGCGTTCCCCGGCAAGCCGCGCGCGTATGTCGGTGGCTAGCGCGTCGCCGTTGACGATCTCCAGTCGGCCCCGATAGCGCGCCGCGATCTCCTCCAGCGCGGCAATCGCACGTGCGTCGCGTTCGATCGCGATGACGCGCCGCGCGCCCTCGGCCAGCAGCGCGCGCGTCAGCCCGCCCGGACCGGGGCCGACTTCGACCACGGTTGCGCCCGCCAGCGGTCCGCCGGCCCGCGCGATGCGCGCGGTCAAATTGAGATCGAGCAGGAAATTCTGGCCGAGAGATTTTTTAGCGGACAGTCCATGCCGGCGGATGATGTCGCGCAGCGGCGGCAGGTCGTCGATCTGCGCCATTCTATTTTGCGGGCACGAGCGACGGCGTATTGGCGGAAAGCCGCGCGGCCAGCGCCAGCGCCGCCACCAGGCTCGACGGATCGGCGTTGCCGGTGCCGGCGATATCGAAGGCGGTGCCGTGATCCGGCGAAGTGCGCACGAACGGCAGGCCGAGCGTCACGTTCACCGCGCGGTCGAAGGCCAGCGTCTTGATCGGGATCAGCGCCTGGTCGTGATACATGCACATGGCGACGTCGTAGCGCGCGCGCGCCTGCGCGTGGAACAGCGTGTCGGCCGGCAGCGGCCCGATGGCGTCGATGCCTTCCGCGCGCAGCTGCTTGACCGCCGGCGCCACAACGACGCGGTCCTCCTCGCCGAGCGCGCCTTCCTCGCCAGCATGCGGATTGAGCCCGGCAACCGCGATGCGAGGGCGGGCGATGTTAAAGCGCGCGGCAAGATCGCGCGCCACGATGCGCCCGGTCTCCAGCACGAGTTCGGCAGTCAGGCGCGAGACCACCTCGCGCAGCGGCAGATGGATCGTCACCGGAACCACTGCCAGCTCCGCCGACCACAGCATCATCACCGGATGCGCCGCCTTGCCGGTGGCCTCTTCGGCGAGTTTGGCGAGGAACTCGGTGTGGCCCGGCTCGGCAAAGCCTGAACGGTAAAGCACGTTTTTGGCGACCGGGTTGGTGACGACCGCGGCGGCGCGGCCGGCCAGCACATCGGCGACCGCGCGTCGGATCGAGGCGATCGCGGCCGGCGCACTGCTCGCATCGGGCTTGCCGGACGCAGCGGTGACGGAGAGACCGAGCGGGAC
The DNA here is from genome assembly GCA_963709015.1 of uncultured Alphaproteobacteria bacterium. Classification (GTDB taxonomy): domain Bacteria; phylum Pseudomonadota; class Alphaproteobacteria; order Rhizobiales; family Xanthobacteraceae; genus Pseudolabrys. Next base: position 7,332 of record CAVPUU010000024.1, read on the forward strand.
AACCGGCAAAGCGCGCTCGAAGGCGGCGCCGGCTTCCTCCGGCGCGACGGTGGCGAGCGGCACGTCGAGGCCGAGCGCGCGCGCCCGCCCGCCGAGAAAATCCGTATCCCCGATCAGATAGAAAGCCGGCAGGCCAAGTTCGATCCGCCGGCGCCAGACGGCGAGCGTCAGATCAGGGCCAATGCCCGCCGGCTCGCCGATGGTCAACGCCAAGGGAAGCCGGGCGCGCGTGCTCATTTGTATTCTATCATCGCCTGTTTGCGGATCTCGTCGAGGTACTTCTGCGCCTCGGTACTGAATTTCTTGGCGAACAGCTCCTGGCGCACCTGGCTCTTGAGCGGAGAGTTGACTTTGCTCTCCTTCTTGCTGCACAGCGCGAACATTTGTAGGCCCTGCGCCGTGGTCTCGGGATTGGTCAGGTGGCCGACCTGGATGTTGGCGAGCACCTCGCGCAGTTGCGGCGCGAGGTCGGCCGAGCTGCGGGAGATCGGCTCGCGCACCGCGACATCGCGCAGCGCGCGCGCCAAAGCCAGACCCTCGTTGCACGCGACGAAACGTCCGCGCAGGTTTTCCGCCTCGCGGTGCCTCGCCTCCACGACGGCCGGGTTGGACCCCGGCGGAATCAGGACCATGACCGGATAAAGCGTGTAGATATACCCGACCGTCTCGCCCTGGTTTTCGTTGCGCTCGCCCATCGCCTTGGTGATTTCGGACTCGCCGATTTCGAGCGACGAGCTGTATTTCCCACGCACCAGCTGGTTCCATGTCAGGTCGGCGCGAATGCGCGCTTTAAGCGTGGTCGTAGCAATGCCGGCGCGCTCGATGACCTGAGAAAATTGCTGCGGCGACATGTGCTGGTTCTTGGCCATGTTGCTGAATGCCTCGTCGACCTCCGCCTCGGAAATCTCGAAGCCATAGCTTTTGGCTTTGGCGATTTTAATTCGGTCGTCGATCAGTTCCTTGATGACCTCTTGCCGCGTCGGCGTTTTATGGGTCGACGTCGCGATCAGTTTGCTGCGTTGCTCGATGTCGTAGGCCGTAATCGGCGAGCCGTTGGCGATCACCACCACCTGCGCGGAAGCCGCGGACGGCGCCGCGATGGCCGCGGCGAGCGCGGCGGCGGCCAGCCATCGGCGGAAGGAAGGAAATCTCACGCTAGTCCTCGGCATCGCGATATCCATTGCAGCGGGCGCAGCCGTCAGTCGGATGCATGTTCGGCGGCTTGCATCAATGCGTGGCCGCGTTTGTCCCGAGGGACTGGCTGACCGATGTGCCGCCGAGCGTGCGCAGGCTCAATTGCAACATGTAAGTATGGGTGAGCTGCGGCGTTCCGGTCCCATAGGTGTAATTGGTAACGTAATTTATGCCCAAAATTAGACAATCGTTGACGTAGCCGACGCCGATCGAGTTCTGGGCAAAATTATTGGCCCTGATGTCGTAGGCGCGGAGCCGCGCACCACCCAATTGGCGTCGAGCTTGACCGATCCGGAGGCGAGCAGGCCCTCGCGCCGGTCAAGCAAACCGATGTCGGGTTGCGCGGCGTAGTCGCCGTACATCAGGCTGGCAGACCAGCGATCGAAATTGGCGCTTGCTTCGAGTTCGGTGCGCCTGACCGTAAAGGTGTCGTTGTCGAAGCGGAAGCGCGAGGTAAATTTATAGGTGCTATTGGGCTGGTAGGACGCCCGCGCCACGTAGTCCGAGCGCGTCGTATCCAGCCCGCTGTCGAGGCCGGCATTGGCGATGCCGGCTTGCGCGAACGAATTCTCGCCGAACAGGCTGTAGGACTGGCCGAACAGTGCGTTGAAGTTGCCGCCGCGGTTGAATTGCGCGGTGTAGCTCACGCCGTAGTTGGCGCGGCCGCCGCCCTCGACCCTGTCCCAGCCGGAGAATTTGTCGACCTTGAAAAGATTACTGTCGTCGAAGATCAGGCTTTGCGCGTCCTCGTTCGGCCACTTGCCGATCTGCGGCTCGTTCGGCCGCGCGATCACCTGGGCGATCGGCTCGATGGTCTGCGTGCCCCAGGATTGCACGTTGATGAACGGATAGCGGTATTCCAGGCCGACGGTCGGCATGGCGCGCACCAGATTGGTGTCGCCGGTGTTGATGTAGTTCGACACGCTCGGGTCGTCGTTGATCTGCATGGAGGCGGCGTCGGCGCGCACCGACATGAACGGGGTGAACACCTGGCCGAACGAATCGGTGAAGCTGCGGCGCCAATTGGCCTGCGCGGTGAAACGGCTGTAGGTGCCGGGAATGCCGCGCAGCAGGCAACCGGCCGAGTTTTGACCGCGGGGTCGGCGGTGTTGCACGTGCCGGCATTGGCCGCAGTCTGGTTGATGGCGTCAAACTCGGCCTGCTGGCGCGTCAGGCTGGTGAAGTTGAGGTTGAAGCCGAGTTCGCCGCCCATGACCGGATGATCGACGGTGTAGTCGTAGTCGAGCACCGGGTGGATGACCGGAATCTGCTGCTGCACGTCGGCAGTCGAGAAGCCGTAGTAATAAATCGAACGAATGTCGAAATAGCTGCGGTTGCCCTTGCCGGAAAGATAGAGCTGCGAGAGACCCGAATTGGCGGCGGAGCCGAACGTGTCGGTGAAGTGGTAGCTTGACAGACGCGGATTGTAGTCTTGCAGGAACGTCTTGTCGGTCAGCGCCACGCCGTCCCAGCCCCAGACCCATTTGTCGTTGAGGGCGAACTGGCCCTCACTTTCCACGCTGCCGCGGAAATTACGATCGCCGGGGGCGGGCAAGCCGGCGTTGTTGGAAAAGTACCCGCGGTCGAGCTGATAAATTCCGGCGGCGCGGATCGCGTAGGCGCCGTTGAGTAGACGCTGGCGAAACTCGCCTTGCAGCAGCGCGCCCTGCTTGGTCGTGATCATCGGCGAGAAGGTGGCGTCATAGTCGGGCGCCAGCGCCCAGTAATAGGGAACTTCGATCGCCTGCCCGTAGATCGTACTCGACGTTACCGACGGCACCAGTACGCCGGTCTTGCGCTTGACGGTCGGATCGGGTGTCGAGAAATAGGGCAGCCAGGCGATCGGCTGGCCGAAGAACTCGAGGCGCGCGTCCTCGAAGTAAATCATCTTTTCGCTCTGGTCGTGGATGATGCGCGCGGCTTTCACCTGCCACAGCGGCGGCTTCTTCGGATCGTCTTTGCAAGGCAGGCAGGCGGTGTAGACGCCGCTATGGAAGACAGTGATGTTTCCGCTTTGGCGCTCGGCGCGCGCGGCCGCCATGCGCGTCTGATCGGGGGTCTCGAGACGCAGCGAGTCGACGAAGCCGTCGCGATAGTCGTCCGACAGGTCCATGATGTTACCATAGGTGACCTTGCCGTCGATTTCGGTGAGCCGGGCATTGCCTTCGGCGTGCAGGCGTTTGGTGGTCTGGTCGTAGATCACCTTGTCAGCTTCGAGCGTCGAGTTGCGATAATAGATCTGCACGTTGCCGACGGCGGAGACGCGGTGATTGGTGTAGTCGTAGTCGATCTCGTTCGCCTTCACGAGCATCTGCTGCTGATTGCCGGCCTTTTCCCGCTCAATGGCGATCTTGGACTTGGGCCGTGGCGGCGGGCTCTGCGGGAAAGTGAACACCTGTTGCGCGAAGGCCGGCGCGCAAGCGAACATGTCGCCGCAAGCCAAAACGGCGAGGACGCCAATTATCCCTGCGACGCCACGGCGATGGGGCCGGGGCACTGGTGGACGAGCGCAAACCGGCCCCGCCATCACCCGTCCTCCTGGTACAGCAACGCAATGAACCCCGTCAGGCCCCCGGCAAGCACAGGCAACCAAGCCGCTGCCACAGGGGGCATCAGCTCGGCTTTCGTCATATCCTCGGTGACTTTCGACAAAACATAAAGCAGAAAGCCCGCTGCCACGCCACTTAAAATCATCTTTTGTACCCCGCCGAAGCGGAAGAAACGTAGACTGACGGCGGCGGCAAGGAAAACCATGGCAGCCAACAAAAAGGGCTGGGCCAGAAGCTTCTGGAATTGAAATTTATAGCCTGCGGCAACTAGACCGGCGTGGTCCGCGATCGTGATATACGCTGGAAGTTCCCAAAACGGCACAGATTCGGGTGTGGCAAAGCTTTCGCGCGCCTGTTCCGGTGTCAAATTGGTCTTCAGCGGGAAGACCGCATGGTCGACCGGCAGGGCTCCTAGCTCGTTGACGCGGGCATCCAGAGTTCGCCAGACCCCGGGTTCCAGGGTGGCTGAGCGCGCCTCGATGCGCTGCTTGAAATTACCGTCATTATCGAAAGCGAAAACCGTCACTCCATGAGGTTCACGCCCTGGTCGCGGCTGAACTTGGCGTTGATGATGGCCTGGCCGTCACTGCTGCGTTGGCTGGTCCAGAACGGGCCGCCGCCGCTGAGCGCGTTCGATTTTTCACCGAACACCATGGCCTCATAGCGCTTCGACTGCTCCTGCATGATCGCCGAGACCGGATTGTAGACGGTGGTGGCGACGGTTCCGAGCAGGAAGGCCACAACCACGGCCGGCGAAATAAACTGCCAGGCCGACACGCCGGCGGCGCGGGCTACCACCAATTCCAGCCGCCGCGACAGATTGAGGTAGCAGGCCATGGTGCCGATCAGCACGCAGAACGGCATAATCCGTTCGGCAATCTGCGGGACGCGGAAAAACGAAGCCTTCGCCACCAGGACCGCCGAGACGTGCGGAATGTCGTTGGCGCGGCGCATCATCTCGATGTAGTCGACCAGCGCGACCAGCGCGAAGATGCCGCAGAAAACCAGCAGCACCGCGCTCAAAAAGCGTGTGCCGAAATAACGCCCGAGCGTTCCACCGACTATCGGCATGACCAACTCATTGCGTGGCGACGCGCCGGCCCACGCGCTCGGCGAGCACGGCCAGCCAGTTGTCGATGAATGCCGGCGGCTCCAGGATCAAGCCGCGGCGGATCACGTAGAGGCCGACCGCCGAATGCGACCGCCAGCGCCATGTATTGCAGCGACAGCATCCACGGCATGGTGGCGCCAAACACGGTGGAGACGAATCCGGCAAGGCGCAGCAGCGCCACGCCACCGACGGCTCCGACCATCGAAATCGTGCGGCTTTGCCGGTTGGTGCGCGGGGCGCCCAGATAGGCGAAGGCAATCACGGCAAAAGCGAGCGGATAGATCGGGGCGATCAGCCGGTCATGCAGTTCGGCGCGGAACTGGTTCGGCTGCTCAACGTAAAGCGGGTCCTTCGGATCGGGAAACAGCAGCTGCCACAGATAACGCTCGCGGATCGAATATTTCGCCGCCTGCGGCCCGGAAACCAACTGCGAGAGGTCGAAGGCATAGCGGTCGAACTCCACCATCGTCGGATCGTGCTGCTTGGCCTCGAAACGCTGCACCATGCCTTTCTGCAAGACCAGAAAGGTGCCGTTGGCGTTGTCGAGCAAGTCGCCGACGTCCGCGATCATGGTGACGCGCTGCGCCGGATCGCGCTGGTCGTCGAGGAAGATGCCGGCGAGCTGGCCGTTGCCGTGCCGCTCGCGGATGCGCATAGTCACGCCGTTTTCGATGGTGACGAAGCGGCCCGGCTGCACCAGATTGGTCACCACGTCGGCGCGCACTTCGGTGAGCCAGTCGCCCAACATGCGCAGGCCCTTGGGGGCGAAATAGGCGCTGATCGCCGTTACAAGAGCGAGACCGCCACTGCCACCGACAAGAAGGCGCGGAACAACAGCCATGGCGACATGCCGGCCGCGTTCATCACGATGATTTCCGAATCGGTGGACATCTTGTTGAGCACGTGCGCGATCGCGATCAACAGCGCGATCGGCGCGATAACCAAGATGAGCAGCGGAATGATCAGGCCGGTGATGCCGACGAAAACCAGGATCGACTGGCCCTGACTGGTCATCAGGTCGATGTCATGCAGCGCCTGCGTGACCCAGATCACGGCGGTCAGGCTGACCAATATGACCAGGAACGCACCGAACGTCGTGCGGAAGATATATCGGCTTATCGACCCCATCCGGCCCGTCGTCCCCCAACTTGCAGCATGCACACCCCTCCGCCCGGTACCCGTCCCGGGCGCGAAGCGCAATCAGCCTAGTCCCACCCCCGATATGTTTACCTTGATCCATCCACAAAGTGGCCGTGCAAAGGCAAAGCCGTTGAACATGCACAACAAAACGTAAAACTGCCGTCGCTATGGGACGTCGCAAAAAAGGGGTTTCGGAGGGCTCAGCGGGACGCCGCTGTCGGCCAAGGGGGAGCGGCTGCACGGGCCGCGATGAAGAGCCTGGAAATCGACTGATTTGGGGCTTTGCAGAGGGGGGTGCGGCGGTCCATATGGGGCTTGGCGCAGCCAAGCGTCGAGACGACCTGCCTACCGCCAAAGACCCCAGGATTAAGGATTTGCGCCGATGTCCGAGGCCCTAAAGCTCGGGTTTGCACCCTTCGCCGCCCCAGCCAAAATCGGAGCTTCGGGCGTTCTCATCGTGTTCTGCGACGACCGGCTGAAATTCGGTCCCGCCACCGCCAGGGCGATTGCGCCTGCCGCGGGTCTGGTGGCGCGCGCTGCCAAGGCCGAGCACTTCACCGGCAAGACCGGCTCCGCGCTCGAGTTGATCGTGCCGGAGGGACTCAAGGTCGCCCGCCTGGTTGTGATCGGTGCCGGTAAAACCGCGGGTCTCGAGCAGAAGGACATGCTCAAGCTCGGCGGGCTCGCCATGGGCAAGCTGCCTCTCGCCGCCGGCGAGGGCGTCGTGTTTGCCGAACTGCCAAACGGGCCGCTCAAGGCCGAGCAGGCCGCCGATCTGGCGCTCGGGATCGTGCTGCGCGCCTACGCCTTCGACCGTTACAAGACCAAACGCAAAGACGACGAAAAGCCGCCGGCCAAACGCAGCGTGACGGTCGCGGTCGGCGACGTCGCCGCCGTACGCAAGGCCTACGCGGCGCGCGAAGCGATCAGCGGCGGCGTGCTGATGGCGCGCGATCTCGTCAACGAGCCGGCCAACGTACTCTATCCGGGAGAATTCGCCCGCCGCACGCTCGTGCTGAAAAAAGCCGGCGTCGCGGTCGAGGTGCTCGACCTCAAGGCGATGAAGAAGCTTGGCATGAACGCGCTGCTCGGCGTCGGCCAGGGCTCGGCGCGCGAAAGCCGCGTCGTGGTGATGCGCTGGAACGGCGGCAAAGCCGGCGAGGCGCCGGTCGCTTTCATCGGCAAGGGCGTCTGTTTCGACACCGGTGGCATTTCGATCAAGCCCGCCGCCAGCATGGAGGACATGAAGGGCGACATGGCGGGCGCCGCTTGCGTTGTCGGCCTGATGCAGGCGCTGGCCGCGCGCAAAGCGAAAGTCAACGCGGTCGGCCTGATCGGCCTGGTCGAGAACATGCCGGACGGCAACGCGCAGCGGCCGGGCGATATCGTGACCTCGATGTCCGGCCAGACCATCGAGATTATCAACACCGACGCCGAAGGCCGTCTCGTGCTGGGCGATGTCATCTGGTACGCGGCCAAGCGTTTCAAGCCGAAATTCATGATCGATCTGGCGACGCTGACCGGCGCGATCATCGTCGCGCTCGGCCAGGAATATGCCGGCCTGTTTTCCAACGACGAGAAGCTCAGCGAGCGCCTGGCCAAGGCCGGCGAGGCGACGGGCGAACTGGTCTGGCGCATGCCGCTCAACGCCGCCTACGACAAGATGATTGACTCCAAATTCGCCGACATGAAGAACACCGGCGGCTCGCGCTGGGGCGGTGCCATCACTGCGGCGCAATTCATCCAGCGCCATGTCGCCGACAAGACGCCGTGGGCGCATCTCGACATCGCCGGCACGGCCTTCGATTCACGCCAGACCGACATCAACCGCAGTTGGGGCTCGGGCTGGGGCGTGCGGCTGTTGGACCGGCTGGTGGCGGATTATTACGAGAAGTAAGGGCCGCGCCGGCGCTTATTCGCTTCTGACCCAAAACGGACATTGTGCTGATCGACTTGTTCTTGCTGTGCTGCCTGTCCTGTCACGGCAAGGATTTAAGAGTTCTACGAGATAGTGTTTCCAGAGTTTCGGATAGCGCGAACCGAAATGGCCATGCGATTTGTCGCTCGCCGGCACGACAACAGAGCGGGCGTTTGGAATTTTCGCGACGGCTCGCTCCATTAATCCGAGTTCGAGGGCGTTTGCCATGTCATCGGCAAAATTAATCGCCAGAAGTCGCGCCCTGATTTTACCGAGGTTGAGCTCGGGATCGTAATCCCACTCATGCTTCATAACCGTAGAGATAGTCATTAGCGTCGAGCAGGCGGGCGTCGTCGACTATTTTGTCAAACAGCGCGATGGTTTTCGCTCTGCTTGGTGCAGCCTCATAAAGTCGTACACGGCTTTCGGTCATCATGTATTGGCCCGGAAGCGTGAAGCGCCAATGCGACGGCTGTTTGACGTAATTGCCGCCATTGTAGTCCGGATCATTACGGATCGACTCGGTGACCATGCGCCGCCACAACAAGTTGTGCCCGGTGATCGGCCCTGGCAGCGATACAAGCGGCATCAGGGCGTCCATCATGTCGGGATATTTCCCGCCCCAAATCCAGGTGTGCATAGCGCCCATCGAGAGGCCGAGTATCAACCGCAGATAGATCGACACCGAGTGCATCCGTCACGAGCAGCTTCTGCGCCTCAACCATATCGTTATAGCCGTAGCGCGGAAATTTGTCGCGCGCGAGCCGTCGCTCGGCTTGCTTGAGCCGCCACAGCCGATAGGCATCCGGTATGATCAGATAATATTTTGCGCTATCGAGAGGCTGTCCGCTTCCGAAGAGTTCGCTGCAAGATTGTCAAGAATGGTTTTTGCGCTGCCGTTCGTGCCATGCAACGACAGCGCGGCGTTTGTGACTTGGCCTGCCGAATTGCGTTTTGGCGTTCCAAGTGTCACATAGCGGAGACGGAGTTCTGACAGCGTCTCACCGTTTTGGAAACGGAAGTCGCGCACGATAAAGTCGCGTTCTTTCATGGAGCGGTCCAAGGTTCTCATCATCGACTCGGCGACAATTCCAATATTGGGATTAATCGACCAGCTTTTACCCGGCCTTGATGTGCGCCGCCCGAATGACCTTGGCCCACTTCTCGGTTTCGTCGGCGAGGAGCTTGCCGTAGTCGGCCGATGTCATCGGCAGGGGCACCATGCCGAGATTGTCCAGCCGAATCTTCATCTTTGGATCGGCGAGGGCAACATGACCTCCTTGTTGAGCCTGTCGACGATTTCAGCCGCTGTGTTCTTCGGCACACTGAGACCACGTGATAGTCGCCTCGTAGCCCGGCAAGAACTCGCTAATAGCCGGAAGGTCTGGCAGTGCCGCGTAACGCGCTTTCGACGTCACCGCTAGCGCCCGCAAATTGCCAGCCTTAACAAACTTGATCGCTGGCGGCATGGTCGAGAATACCACCTGTACCTGACCACCTATCAGGTCGATCAGCGCGGGCGCCAAACCACGATAAGGCACGTGCACCATGTCAACTTTTGCCATGGCCTTGAACAATTCGGGAGCCATGTGGGCGACGCTGCCAATTCCCGCCGATCCGAAACTGATCTTGCCCGGATTGGCTTTGGCATAGGCGATGAATTCGGGGACTGTGCTGGCTGGAAACGATGGATGCGCCACCAAAACAAGTGGCCCACTGGCGATGCTTGCGACAGGCACGGTATCGCGGATGAAATTGTAACTGAGCTTGCATACAGTGTCGCGGTGACTGCATCCTGCGAACCACTGGCCAGGAGCGTGTAACCGTCTGGTGACGTGTGCGCGACTGCCTCAGTGCCAATAGTGCCGCCAGCGCCGCCCCGATTTTCGGTCACAAATGGCTGGCCGAGCCGTTCCGACAGGTTCTGAGCGATGAGGCGCGTGACGATGTCACTCGCGCTGCCGGCGGCAAAACCGACGATGACGTGCACCGGCCGGCTCGGATAGACCGCCGCTTCGGCAATGCGCGGCAGCGCCGGGACTATCGCGGCCCCTGCCGCCAGACGAAGAAAAGCTCTGCGGGAAGAATCATTGTTAACCTCCTAAAGTGCTCGGAATATGCAGCCGTTACAGAGTGTTTTCACGGGATACCATGTCTCATCGTTCAGCTTTCAGTGGAGTTGAACGTTCAGGTTTGTTCAACTCAATGCTGGACCGTAGCTGGGGCGCTGCTTAAGGTCCTTGGTTCAGGCTTAATTGTTCTGAATTTTCGGTCATTTCGGTTGGATACAATGAATCCAAATGAGGTCAGCTTTGGCCTGTTCAATCTGGATCCAAGCCAACACCAGCTGACACGTGAGGGGGTGCCGGTATCGGTAGGCAACCGGGCGCTCGACATTCTCTGCGTGCTGGCCGCGGCGAAGGGCGAGATTGTCAGCAAAGACGAGTTGATGACCAAGGTTTGGCCCGGCCTGGTCGTCGAGGAAAACAACATCCAGATTCACATCTCGGCACTACGAAAGGTGCTCGATGAGGGCAAGGGCGGCCAAACTCACCTTGTGACTGTGCCGGGGCGCGGCTATCGGCTCGCCGGCGTGAGGTCCTCTTCCGCCAGCGAAGCCGCTCACGAAAGCTCCTCCAGTCCGGGGCTGTCGGGAAAACCGTCGATCGCCGTGCTGCCGTTCCAGAACATGAGCGGCGATCCAGAGCAGGAGTATTTCGCGGACGGCATGGTGGAAGAAATCATTACCGGGCTGTCGCGCATAAAATGGCTTTCGGTGATCTCCCGCAACTCGACCTCCATCTACAAGAACGAGCCCGTCGTCATTAAGGAGGCCGCAGATAAATTCGGCGTTCGCTACGTGCTTGAAGGCAGCGTGCGCAAATCGGGAAATCGCATTCGGATTGCAGCCCAGCTTATCGATGCAAAAACCGACGCCCATCTCTGGGCCGAGCACTATGACCGCGTATCTGGAAGATGTCTTTGCTCTTCAGGACGAAATCACCATGTGCGTGGTCGGCGCTATTGAGCCGAACCTGTGGAAGGCGGAGATTGATCGCATCAAGCGTCAACGGCCCAAGAACCTTAATGCCTACGATCTCGTGTTGCGGTCGCTACCTTTCGTGTTGGGCCATATACCGCAGGATGCCGAGATCGCAATTCCGCTGCTTCAGGACGCTTTGAAGCTCCAGCCCGATTACGCCACTGCTCATGCATTTTTAAGCAGATGTTTCCATCATCGTTACGCACGGGCCGGGCTACGTGAAGAAGATCGCATGGCCGCAATTCGACACGCACGCGCCGCGGTCGCCCACGGCAGCGACGATGCGACAGCACTTGCGACCGCCGCCCACGTCATCGCATTCGATGAGCATGACGCCGCGACCGCACTCAAGCTGTTCGATCGCGCGCTGGAGCTGAGCAGTTCCAATGTTTTTGCGCTCAGCTTCAGCGCCATCATTCTCGCCTACATGGGCAGGACCGAGCTTGCCATCGAACGGGCTGAGCGAGCCTTGCGTTTAAGCCTCTTCGACTTTTACAATTTTCGTGCACATCATGCGCTGGCACTCGCCTATTTTTATACCGGGCGATACGTTGACGCAGTGGATGCGGGGCGCAGCGCGGTCCATACCAATCCGAGGTTTAGCGTTGCTCACGCCGTTTTGGCGGCGGCGCTATTGCGATCGGGCCGCGTAGCGGAAGCAAAGGCGTCCGCACGGAATGTCTTGGAGCACGAGCCGACCTTCACCATTCACGGGGCTGGGGTTGTCGCCGGCCATCTCGAACCGGCGGTATTCAAGCCCTTTGCCGATGCCTGGCGTGAAATCGGTTTGCCGGAGTGACTAACGATAAAAGGCATCATCGCCCGCGATTCGGAGCGTCACCTGCTGGCACTTAGCGGACATTCCGGAGAGGCTACCGAAGGTCCGCTTTTGGCGGTAAAGCGGACATTGGCTGACGCCATTAAAATGCAAGCCGATCGTGGACTGCTTATTTGGCGAGTGGACCTGAACTCATGACCGAAATGCTGTTCTACCACCTGCGAGGCCAGAAGCTCGAAGGCGTGCTGCCGGGGCTGCTGGAGAAATCGCTCGATCGCGGCTGGAAGGTGATCGTGCAAGGCGCGTCCGAAGAGCGCATCGAGGCGCTCGACGCGCATCTGTGGACCTTTCGCGATGATGGTTTTCTGCCGCACGGCACCTGGCGCGAGCCGGACAGCGCCGCGCAGCCCGTGCTGCTCACGGTCAATGACGGCAATCCGAACGCGGCGAACGTGCGTTTCCTGATCGACGGCGCGCCGGTGCCGGCTGATGCGCAGGCCTACCAACGCATCGTGCTCATGTTCAACGGCGACGACGAGGAGGCGGTTGCCGCCGCGCGCGCCCATTGGACCGACGCCAAGGCCAAGGGTTTCGAGGCAACATACTGGCAGCCGGACGAGCAGGGGCGCTGGGCGAACAAGACCTAAGCTAGGCCAATGGCCTATCGGCCAGTGCCCTATCGGTCATTGGCTTAGTTAACCCCTTGAGCAGCCTCGGCTTGTGGCCGCCATCGTGATGACGCAAAATACATATTAAGGGACAAGCGGATAGACCGCAGGGGGATGCCGTTTTGCGTTGGTGCGCCGTTTCCAGGATCGCGCTCGTATTGTGTGCCGCCGCGCTGGCCGTGGCCGTCGCGGGTTGTAAGAACACGGCGCAAATCTTCGAGGACAACAACGAGGGCGGCTGGTTTTCCAAGCCCGCGAACTTTTTTGCCCAGCCGAGCTGGTCGGTTGCTTCCGTCGACGATAAGAACGTGCAGCTCAGCCCGCGCGGGCCGGTTGCGCCCGAGGAGTTGGTTGGCGCCGATGGCCGTTGCAGCGCGCCGGTGGCTGAAGCTGCGCCCGCCGCTGCGCCGGCCCCGCCGCCGGAGCGGCCCGCCGACCGGCCGGTCGGCTCCATGGCCGGCGACCTCGCCAGCGCGCCGATGCCCACGGCCACGCCGGTCTCAGCCAATCCCAATGTCGGCCTGCCGGAGCAGCCGGGCGGCAGTTCTCTGATCATGGGCGGCATCGCGCTCGGTATGAGCGAATGCGACGTGGTCCGGCGCGCATGGCTCCCCGGCACCGTCAACGTCAGCGCCGGGGACAAAGGCGAGCGCAGGGTCGTGCTCACCTACCTCAGCGGCACTTGGCCCGGCATCTACACTTTCGACGCCGGCCGGCTGAAGATCGTCGACCGCGCCCCGGTGCCGGAGACCCCGGTCAAGCCGGCGACGAAAAAGAATAAGGCGAAGAAGGCGGCGAAGCCGAAAACCGCCACCCGCGAGGTCGAACGCCCCTACGTGCAGTAGCGCGGCCGGCTCAGGCCGTTTCCAGCGCCGCGCTGGCGGCGAGCCATTCCTCTTCCGCCTTGGCGATGGCCGCCACCACCTGCGCGTGGGTCTTGGATAGCTCGGCGGCGCGCGCCGGATCGCTTGCGAACAACGCGCCGTCGGCGAGCGTGGTGTCGAGCTTGTGAAGCTGGCGGGTGAGCTGCGCGATCAAAACTTCGGCCTGCGAAATCCGCTTGCGCAACGGTGCGGTCTCCGTGCGTTTGCCGGCGGCGGCGCGGCGGGCCTCGGCCGGATCGGCGCGCGCCGATGATTTTGAGCCAACCGTGATTCCCTGATCTTCGCCGGCAAGCACCCGGCCCCGGTAATCGTCGAGATCGCCGTCGAACGGGGCGACCTGGCCGCCTTGCACCAGCCAGAGCCGGTCGGCGCAGGCCTCCAGCAGATAGCGGTCGTGCGATACCAGAATGATGGCGCCGGGATAGTCGTTGATCGCCTCGATCAAAGCGGCGCGGCTATCGATGTCGAGATGGTTGGTGGGTTCATCAAGGATGATGAGCTGCGGTGCTGCGAAGGTCGCGAGGCCGAGCAGCAGCCGGGACTTCTCGCCGCCCGACATAGTCTTGACGCGTTGTTGGCGGCGAGCCCGGAAAATCCGATGGCGCCGACCTTGCCGCGCACTTTCGATTCCGGCGTCTCCGGCATCAGATCGCGGACATGGTCGTAAGGGCTTCGTCCTCATTGAGTTCGTCAAGCTGGTGCTGCGCGAAATATCCAACCTTGAGCGTGGCCGCACGCGTAATCGTGCCATGTTCGGGCGAGAGCCGGCCTGCGATCAGTTTGACGAATGTGGATTTGCCGTTGCCATTCGAGCCTAGCAACGCAATACGATCGTCATTGTCGATGCGCAGCGTCAGGCCGGACAGGATCGGATGGCCCGGCTCGTAGCCGACCGTGACATCGTCGGTCGCGATGATCGGCGGCGACAACAGCTTGACCGGCGCCGGAAAATGAATCGGGCGCACCTCGTCGGTGACCAGCGCGTTGATCGGCTGCATCTTGCGCCAGCATCTTGATGCGCGATTGCGCCTGGCGCGCCTTGCTGGCTTTGGCGCGGAAGCGATCGACGAAAGCCTGCAGATGCTTGCGCTGGGCATCCTGCTTCTTGATCATTTTTGGTCGAGCACCATGCGCTCGCTGCGCAGGCGCTCGAAGTCCGTGTAGCCGCCGCGATAGAGCGTGAGCTTGTGCCTTCCAGCGAGCAGGATTTGGTTGACGGCGGTGTCGAGCAGATCGCGGTCGTGGCTGATGATCGAGCATCGTGTTCGGATAGCGCGCGAAATGATCCTGCAGCCACAACGTGCCTTCAAGATCGAGATAATTGGTCGGCTCGTCGAGCATCAGCAGATCCGGCTCGGCGAACAACGTGGCGGCGAGCGCCACGCGCATGCGCCAGCCGCCGGAGAATTCGGAACAGGGCCGCGCCTGGTCGGCGGTGGAAAAGCCTAAGCCCGCCAGGATCGACGGCGGCGCGCGCCGGCGCCGCATGCGCGCCGATATCGGCGAGCCGGGTCTGGATCTCGGCGATGCGATGGGGATCGTGCGCGGTCTCCGCTTCCGCCATGAGCGTTGCCCGCTCGCTATGCGCGTTGAGCACCACTTCGAGCAGGCTTTCCGGGCCGTTCGGCGCTTCCTGCGCCAGCCGTCCGATGCGCCAGCGCGGCGACATCGAGCACTCGCCATGTCTCAGCCGAGATGTCGCCCGCAATCACGCCGAACAGCGTGGTCTTGCCGGCGCCGTTGCGGCCGATCAGGCCGACGCGGGCGCCGGGCGTAATACTGGCGGAAGCGTGTTCCAACAGCGTGCGGCCGGCGATGCGGACGGTAAGGTCGTCGATGGCGAGCATGGCGCCGCCTTGTGGCCGAGCCCGCGCGCGGATGCAACCCTGTGCGCATCCCGCGCGGCTCAGCCGAGCGCGTCGGCGACCGCCTTGCCGCAGGCGACGGTGTCCGCCGGTCCTTTGAGGTCGCGGGTGCGCAGTTTCGGCTGGGCCAGCACTTTCTCGATCGCGCCGACGATGGCCTTGGCGGCGTCAGGCTCGCCGAGGTGATCGAGCATCATCGCTCCGGACCAGATCTGGCCGATCGGATTGGCGATGCCCTGGCCGTAGATGTCGGGCGCGGAGCCATGCACCGGCTCGAACACCGAGGGGAATTTTCGCTCCGGATTGATGTTGCCGGAGGGCGCGATGCCGATCGTGCCGGTGCAGGCCGGTCCGAGGTCGGACAGGATATCGCCGAACAGATTGGATGCGACGACCACATTGAAGCGGTCGGGGTTCATTACGAAATGCGCGGTCAGGATGTCGATGTGAAACTTGATTCCATTTCACATCCGGATAGGCTTTCGCGATTTCCTTCACGCGTTCGTCCCAATACGGCATGGTGATGGCGATACCGTTCGACTTGGTCGCCGATGTGAGGTGCTTCTTCGGCGTGGGAACGCGCGAGCTCGAAGGCGAACTTGAGCACGCGGTCGACGCCGACCCGGCTCATGACCGTTTCCTGCACCACCACTTCGCGCTCGGTGCCCGGAAACATGCGCCCGCCGATGGCGGAATATTCGCCCTCGGTGTTCTCGCGCACCACCCAGAAATCGATGTCGCCCGGCTTGCGGTTGGCCAGCGGGCAGGGGACGCCGGGCATCAGCCGGACCGGGCGCAGGTTGATGTACTGGTCGAATTCGCGGCGGAATAGGATCAGCGAGCCCCACAACGAGATGTGGTCGGGCACGCGGTTCGGCATGCCGACCGCGCCGAAAAAGATGGCGTCGTGCTTGCCGATCCGCTCCTTCCAGTCCTCCGGCATCATGCGGCCGTTCTTTTCGTAGTAGTCGCAGCTCGCGAAATCGAAATCGTCGAGCCGCAGTTCGAAGCCGAACTTCTTCGCCGCCGCCTCCAGCGCCCGCACGCCCTCGGGCATGACTTCCTTGCCGATGCCGTCGCCCGGAATGACTGCGATGCGGTAAACGCGATTGGTTTTCATAATTAATCCTCGTCGCCGAAGGCCGCGGGCGATGCCGCGGTCCGTCGCATAGCATGCTCAGCCGGCCTTGTGCATCCCGACACCGGTTTCGCGCTGGTAAATGATCAGGTCGAAGCTCGGCGTCGCGTCATTACCGATGATCGCCGACAGCAAGCGCGTGTGCCTGGCCGCGGTGGTGGGTCTGGTGATTGAAGAAATGATCGAGTGCCGGCGCCAGCGGCTGCTCGATCGTCGACCGGCTGTGACCACCGTGCGGAAGCGGATGCGTGCCGATGAGATCGCTGTCGCTCAGGCGCGCGACGTAGCGGCTGATCAGCGCGTCTTCGTTGCGGCGCGCAGCCCGCAGCGCCGCGAAATCGTCGTACAAGATAGCGTCAAGGCTCGGCGGCAGTTCGCCTGTCGCCGGTGAAGCGCCGCATCCAGATGCGATCGCCGATCAAGCAGATGATTGAGCGTGCCATGCACCGACTTGAAGAAGGCGCCGCGGTCGGCGCGATAGTCGGCATCGGTGAGCGTGGCGGCGGCCGCGTAGAGCCGCTCGTTGCACCAGGCGTTATAGCCGGCAAACATCCTGTAACGGGATTTCATGGCTCGCTCCTCCGACGCGTCAAATCAAAACAAATCCGGACTGCGAACGTGCCGATCTTGCCGCGCGAAACGCCCCCCGGTATAAGCCGCGCGAGTTCGTTTCTCCAATCAATGCTGCTGAAGTCTCCGATCAAACGCAGTAAAGGATGATCCGATGGCGATCGAGCGTACATTTTCGATCTTGAAACCCGATGCGACCGCGCGCAACCTGACCGGCGCCATCAACGCCATGGTCGAGGCCGCGGGCCTTCGCATCGTCGCGCAGAGGCGCGTTCGCATTTCCCGCGCGCAGGCCGAACAGTTCTACGCCGTGCACAAGGAGCGGCCGTTCTTCCGGCGAATTGGTGGAATTCATGATCTCCGGCCCGGTGGTGGTGCAGGTGCTGGAAGGCGAGGGCGCTATCGCCAAATACCGCGATGTCATGGGGGCTACTGACCCAGCCAAAGCCGCGGCCAACACCATCCGCAAAGTGCACGCTAGGTCGATCGGGAAAATTCGGTGCACGGCTCCGACGCGCCGGACACCGCGGCGCGCGAAATCGCGCAGTTCTTTTCCGAAAACGAGATCGTCGGATAGCGCCGCCGATCAGGAGACGACGCCGGAGTGAATGCGTTCGCGCAGATGCTCGACTCCCACGCCTGGGCATCCATGCTATCGAGCGGCTGGGGCGACATGGATCAGGCCGAGTTCTGGGTCGCGGTCGCCAAGATCATCTGGATCAATGTGCTGCTGTCCGGCGACAACGCCGTGGTCATCGCCATGGCCTGCCGCGGCCTGCCGCACCGGCAGCGGATTTGGGGTATGATCCTCGGCGCCGGCGTCGCGGTGGCGCTGCGCATCGTATTCACCGGCGTCGTCGCTTCGCTGATGACGCTGCCGTATCTAAAGATCGTTGGCGGGCTGGCGTTGTTCTACATTGCCGCCAAGCTGCTGGTTCCCGACGATCCCGACCGGGATGAAACCGAGGCGGTCGAGCATCTCTGGCGCGCGGTGCGCATCGTCGCCGTCGCCGACATTGTCATGAGCCTCGACAACGTAATCGCCATCGCCGCGGCCGCCAACGGCAACATGGCGCTGTTGGTGCTGGGACTTGCCATCAGCATTCCGTTGATCGTGGCGGGGGCGGCTGCGATCATGGCGCTGCTCGACCGGTTCCCGATATTGGTTTGGGCGGGTGCCGCGCTGCTCGGCTGGATCGTCGGCGAGGTGATTGCGACCGATCCGGTGGCGGCCGCCTACCTGATCCAGGGCTATGGCGCCGCGGCGGCGCGCACAGCGGAATATACCTCCGCGGCGGCCTGCGCCGTGCTGGTGCTGATCGTGGGCGGGCTATGGCGGCGCGCGAAGCAGTCGAAGGCAAGCGACATCTAGCAATTCAGGCTATACTGAGCGGGTCATGAATCAGACCGTCCGCCTGCCAAGGGCCAAGAACATCGGCTTCTCGGCCTGCCCGCACGACTGCCCGTCAACCTGCGCGCTCGAAGTCGAGTTGATCGACGAGCGCACCATTGGCCGGGTGCACGGTTCCAAGGACAACGACTACACCGCCGGCGTGATCTGCGCGAAAGTCGCCCGCTATGCCGAGCGCGAGCACCATGCGCAACGCCTGCTGCATCCGCTGCAACGCGTCGGCGAAAAAGGCGCGGGCGAGTGGCGGCAAATCTCGTGGGACGACGCACTCGATATCGTTGCCGAGAATTTCCTGAAGATCGAGCGGAAGCATGGTGCGCAAGCCGTGTGGCCCTACTACTACGCCGGCACCATGGGTCTGGTGATGCGCGACGGCATCAACCGGCTGCGTCACGCCAAGAAATATTCCGGCTTCCATTCCTCTATCTGCGTCAACCCGGCCTATGCCGGTTTCGCCGCCGGCGTCGGCACCATCGCTGGCGTCGATCCGCGCGAAATGGCGAAATCGGATCTGGTGGTGATCTGGGGCACCAACGCGGTCAATACGCAAGTCAACGTGATGACCCACGCCATCCGCGCGCGCAAGGAACGGGCGGCAAAGATCGCCGCGGTCGATGTCTACATGAACGGTACTATGGAGCAGGCCGATCTGCCGGTGCTGGTGAAGCCAGGCACCGACGGTGCGCTCTCCTGCGCGGTGATGCATTGCCTGTTCCGCGACGAAAAGGCGGACTGGAATTATCTTGTCAAGTACACCGACGCGCCGCGCGAGCTGGAAGCGCACCTGCGCACGCGCGATCCCAAATGGGCGTCCGGGATTACCGGCGCGCCGGTCGAAACCATCGAGGAATTCGCCAGATTGATCGGCGAGCGCAAGCGCGCCTTCTTCCGGCTCGGCTACGGTTTCTCGCGCTCGCGCAACGGCGCCGCCAACATGCACGCGGCAAGCTGTATCCCCGCGGTGACCGGCGCCTGGCAGCTCGAAGGCGGTGGCGCTTTCCACATCAACGCCGACATTTTCAAGCTCGATAAGACGATTATCGAAGGGCTCGATGTTTGGGACCGCTCGGTGCGCATGCTCGACCAGTCGCGCATCGGCGCGGTCCTGACCGGCGAGCGCGAGGCGCTGCAAGGCGGTGGTCCGGTCCATGCACTTATCGTCCAGAACACCAATCCGCTCTCGGTCTGCCCGGACCAGACCAAGGTCAAGCGCGGCTTTGCGCGCGACGACTTGTTCGTCTGCGTGCACGAGCAGTTCATGACCGAAACCGCGCAGATGGCCGACGTGGTGCTGCCGGCCACCACGTTCCTCGAGCACGACGACATC
This sequence comes from uncultured Alphaproteobacteria bacterium, assembly GCA_963709015.1. GTDB lineage: Bacteria > Pseudomonadota > Alphaproteobacteria > Rhizobiales > Xanthobacteraceae > Pseudolabrys. The sequence goes on from CAVPUU010000024.1 coordinate 26,928, forward strand.
TATCGCGGCGGCGGCCACCAATATCTCATTCTTGGGCCGAAGCTGGTCGAGCCGCCGGGCGAATGCCGCAACAACCATGAAGTGATTTCAAGCCTCGCTGGCCGCGTTGGCGCCAAGCATCGCGGCTTCGCGATGAGCCCGCGCGAATTGATCGATCAGATGCTGCAAATATCGAAGCGCGGCACGCTGGCCGAAATCGAGGCCAACCGCTGGATCGATTGCCAGCCGCCGTTCCGGCAATCGCATTTTCTCGATGGGTTTCCTTGGGCCGACGGCAAGTTCCGGTTCAAGCCCGACTGGAACAACGTGCCGTTCCGCAGCCCCTATAAAAGTGGACCGGTCGCCGCCATGCCGCCGCTGCCGGATCACTGGACGTTGATCGAGGAGGCAGACGACGCGCATCCGTTTCGGCTCGCCACCTCGCCGGCGCGGGGGTTCCTCAATTCGACGTTCAACGAAACGCCCACGTCGCTCGCGCAAGAGAAGCGCCCGACGGTGATGATCCACCCGGACGACGCGCGGCCGCTGGAAATCGAGGACGGAGATTTTGTCGTGCTCGGCAATACGCGCGGCCAGGTGCGCCTGCACGCACGGCTGTTTGACGGGGTGCGGCGTGGAGTATTGATCGCCGAGTTGATCTGGCCGAATTCCGCCTACGCCGACGGCTGCGGCATCAACACGCTCACTGGCGCCGATTTGATCGCGCCCTATGGCGGCGCCGCCGTCCACGACAACAAGGTGTGGATACGAAAAAGCGCGCGCGGATGAGCCCGCGCGCGCCAAGTGATTGCCGAGTTGACTATAGCTCTTTGCCGATCATCCTGTCGGCCGAGTAGGGGCCGCCGCCGCGGATCGCGGTGACGAAGTACACGGCGCCGATCAGCAGCACGTACTCATAGCCGCCGCCGCCCGCGGCATAGCCCTTCGGCAGATGCACCATGATCAACGCAATCAGCATTTCAATGGCTAGCGCCGCGGCGAAGAAGCGCGTGAACAATCCGATAATCAGACAGAAGCCGCCAATCGATTCCAAGGTCATCGCGGCGTAGGCGAAGAACGCTCCCGGCTGCAATCCATTTTTGCCCATGTAACCCGCCACCGCGTCCGCACCGTTGTGAAATTTACCCATTACGTGCATCACAAACATGATGCCGACGACGACACGGACCAGCGTGGCGGCAATCGGCAGCATTTTCTCATAAAAGCCCGCAAGTCCGGGATAGATTAGTTTCGTTTGTCCTTGGCCGTTCATGGCGTCTCCCCTTTGTTGAGTCCCGCCCCTCGGTGGGTGGCGTCGCCCGCTCGCTATGAGAGTTCTATAACACCGTGCGCCCGCGCTTATTCACATTTGCGTTGCTGCAGCGCGAAACTGTCCACTACAAGGCGGGTGTGAGCTGGGCAGCATCCGGTACCGGTGCGCCGTCGATCAGGCAGCGGCCGTTCACTACTTGTATGCGCCCCTCGGCCAATAGTTTGAGGGCCAACGGGTAGATTTTGTGCTCCTGGCTCAGCACGCGCGCGGCCAGCGCGGCTTCGTCATCGCCGTTTCGCACCGCAACAGCGGCCTGCACAATGATTGGGCCGGCGTCGAGTGCCGCTGTTACGAAATGCACCGTCGCGCCGTGGATTTTCGCACCCGATTTGAAGGCGCGCTTGTGGGTATCGAGACCCTTGAACGCCGGCAGCAACGACGGGTGGATATTGAGCATGCGCTCCTGCCATTGCGCGACGAAAGCGGGTGTGAGCAGCCGCATGAAGCCGGCGAGACAGACCAGGCCGATGCGTTGGCTCGTCAGCACCGCTTGCAGCGCACCGTCGAAACCGGCGCGGTCCTTGCCAAAGGCAAAATGATCGACCACCTCGGTGGCGATGCCGGCGGCGCGCGCGGTGGCCAAGCCCCCGGCGTCCGCCCGGTTCGAAACGACCAGCGCGATCTCTGCCGGATAAGTTTTATCCTTTGCCGCCTCGATCAGCGCCGCCATGTTGGAGCCGCGGCCGGAAATGAGGACGGCGACGCGCTTGCGGTGCATCGCGTCACCGAAGATCGAGTTGCCGTCATAGACGACGCGCGGCTCGCCGGCCGCGCGCATCACGCGGCCGATCGTGACCGACTTCTCGCCGACTTGCGTGAAAGCCTGCACGACGGCGGTTTCGTCCTTGGGCGCGGCAATCACAATCATGCCGATGCCGCAATTGAAGGTGCGCAGCATTTCGTTCTGCGCAACACCGCCTTCGCGCGCCAGCCATTTGAACACCGGCAGCACCGGCACCGCGCCGAGATCGATGCGCGCGCCAAGCCCGTCCGGCAGCACGCGCGGAATATTGTCGGGAAATCCGCCGCCGGTGATATGCGCAAGACCTTTCACGGCTTTGGTGGCGCGGATCGCGGCCAGGCACGACTTCACATAAATGCGCGTCGGCGTCAGGAGGGCTTCGCCCAATGTCTGGTCGGCCGCGAACGGCGCCGGGCTCGACCAGACGAGCCCGGACTTGGCGATCACCTTGCGCACCAGCGAATAGCCGTTGGAATGCACGCCGGAGGAGGCGAGCCCGATGATGACGTCGCCGTCCGCGATATCGCCGCGCGGCAGCAGCGCGCCGCGTTCGGCGGCGCCGACCGCAAAGCCCGCGAGATCGTAATCGTCGCCTTGATAGAGCCCGGGCATCTCGGCGGTCTCGCCGCCGATCAGCGCGCAGCCGGCCTGCTTGCAGCCGACCGAAATGCCGGCTACCACCGCGGCGCCGACCTCCGGTTCGAGTTTTCCACACGCGTAGTAGTCGAGGAAGAACAGCGGCTCGGCGCCTTGTACCACCAGATCATTGACGCTCATCGCGACCAGATCGATGCCGATGGTGGAGTGCACGCCGGTTTCGATGGCGATCTTGACCTTGGTGCCCACGCCGTCATTGGCGGCGACCAGAATCGGATCCTTGAATCCCAGAGGCTTAAGATCGAACAACCCGCCGAAGCCGCCAATTTCGGCGTCGGCCCCCTGGCGCGCGGTGGCGCGCACCAGCGGCTTGATCAACTCCACCATCCGGTTGCCGGCATCGATATCGACGCCGGCTTGCGCGTAAGTGAGGCCGCACTCCTTTTCTGCCATGATGGTCCTGCCGATTACGCTCGATTGGCGGGTCCTACGTGGAAATCGCAAGTCGCGCAATGGTTCGTGTCCCGTTATACTCTGCCGAGACTGCCGAGACTGCCGAGATTGCCGCGTTGCCGGGGACCGAGCCGGGGCGGAGCCGCGAGCCGGGATTGCCTTGAATATTCCGAACCTCATAACGCTGGGGCGCATTCTGCTGGTGCCGATCGTCGTCTGGGCGATCGCCACGCCTGGCGCCATGTGGATCGCCTTTTTGCTGTTCCTGGCTGCCGGCGTGAGCGATGCGGTCGACGGCTTCCTCGCCAAGCGCTTCGGCATGACCACCGAGCTCGGCGCCTATCTCGACCCGCTGGCCGACAAGGCGCTGATCGTGTCGATCTACCTGGCACTCGGAATCAACGATCTGATCCCGCACTGGCTGGTCATTCTGGTGGTGTCGCGCGACATCCTGATCGTCGGCGGGATCATATTGTCCTGGCTGCTCGGCAACCCCTTCAAGATCAAGCCGCTGCTGGTATCCAAGCTCAACACGGTGGTGCAGATCGTATTCGCCTGCGTAGTGCTCGGCTCGCTCGGCTTCAACATTCACGTAGATATGCTCACTATTATCCTCATGGGTCTGGTGGCGGTCTTGACCCTGCTGTCGGTGGTCGCCTATGTCGCCGAATGGGTGCGGCACATGAACACGGCGGTGGACGGACCGTGAGCGCGCGCGCCCGGCCGCGCCGCGAGTTGCCCAAGGGCGAGGGCATGACATTCGAGCGGCAAGTCGCATTCTGGCTGGCGGCGCTCGCCGCCGTCGTGCTTCTGTTGTGGCTCCTGGCCGGCATCCTGCTGCCTTTCGTGGCCGGCGCGGCTATCGCCTTTCTGCTCACCCCGGTCACCGACCGGCTCGAACGCCTTGGCGTCAACCGGCTTGCCGCCGCGCTGTCGATCATCACATTGGTGGTGATGGCGATCGTGCTTTTCATTCTGCTGGTGGCGCCGATTTTGGGCGGCCAGTTGTCGTCCTTCATCGACAACATTCCCGGCTATGTAACGCGGCTGCAGTCGCTGCTCAGCGACCCGAGCCGGCCGTGGGTGCAAAAGTTGCTGGGCGCGGGCTTCGAACCTGAAAAATCCATGGGCGATCTGGTGACGCAAGGCGTCGGCTGGCTCACCACCTTCCTGCAATCGCTGTGGTCGGGCGGCCGCGCGTTGGTTTCGCTGTTTTCGCTCGTGGTGGTGACGCCGGTGGTCGCCTTCTACCTGATCTACGACTGGCACCGCATGATCCGCATCGCCGACGGCTGGGTTCCGGTCAATCAGCGCGAAACCGTGCGCCGGCTCGCGCGCGAGGTCGACGCGGCAATCGCCGGTTTCGTGCGCGGGCAGACCGCGGTCTGTTTGATCCTCGGCTCATTCTATGCTGTCGCGCTCACGCTCAGCGGGCTCAATTTCGGACTGCTGATCGGGCTGATTTCCGGCTTGATCACTTTCATTCCCTATGTCGGTTCGATGACCGGCCTGATCCTCGCGCTCGGCGTGGCGGTGGCGCAGTTCTGGCCGGACTACAGTTCGATCCTAATGGTGCTCGGCATTTTCCTGGTCGGCCAGTTCCTCGAGGGCAACCTGCTGGCGCCCAAACTGGTGGGCGAGAGCGTCGGCCTGCATCCGGTCTGGCTGATCTTCGCGCTACTCGCCTTCGGCTATCTGTTCGGCTTTGTCGGCTTGCTGGTGGCGGTGCCGCTCGCCGCCACCATCGGTGTGCTCGCCCGCTTCGTGCTGCGGCGCTATCGGCAAAGCGCGCTCTATACCGGCGAGACATAGGTTAGCGCATGGGAAGTCCGCGTCAGCTCGTGCTCGCGCTCGATCACGCCGAAAGCTTCGCGCGCGAGGATTTCCTGCGCGGGCCTTCAAACGCCACGCCGCTTGCGCTGATCGACCGCTGGCCGGATTGGCCCGACCGCATCGTCGCGCTGGTCGGGCCGGAAGGCTCGGGCAAGAGCCATCTCGCCGCGATCTGGGCGGATGCGGCGGGTGCGCGCGTGCTGGCGGCGAAATTGCTCGAGCACGGCGATCTACCGGCGGCGCTCGCCACCGGCGCGCTGGTGCTTGAAGACCTGGAGTTCGCCGGGCTCGACGAGCGGGCGCTCTTTCATCTGATCAATCTCGCGCGCGAGGAGGGCGCCTATGTCCTCATCACGTCACGTTCACCGCTGCCGACTTTTCCAGTGGCGATCCGCGATCTCGCCTCGCGCCTGCGCGCGCTGCCGAGCGTCGCGCTGGCTGCCCCCGACGACGCGCTGCTGCGTTCGCTGATCGTCAAACTCGCCCGCGACCGCCAGCTCGCGGTGGACGAGGCGCTGGTGAACTATCTGATCATCCGCATCGAGCGGTCCTTCACGGGCGCGCGGGCGGCGGTCGCCCTGCTGGATGAAGAAGCCCTGCGTCAACACCGCCCGGTGACGCGGGCGCTAGCCGCGGAGCTGTTTCGCTAGCGCATGATCCCGAAAAGTGGGAACCGGTTTTCGGAAAAGATCATGCGCAAGCGGAATGTTAGGGACGCACAGTAACTCCATCTAAGCGGATCACGCTCTAAGCCTTAAGCTCGATCGCGCATCAGGCTTGACGCGACCGGCCCTTCCGGCGCGAACTGTCATGCGCCGGCCATTTTTATCGGTTAGGGATTGGGCCATTCAGGCGTCCATTACAATGGCAGATCGCGCACAAGCTATTGCTCCGGTTGAGGAAATCGCCCCAGTCGTCGTCCGTGACGAACGTCCATCGGCTCCCGTTTCCACGCCCGAAGCGAGTTTGAGATCGCAGCCGCAGCGATTCATCAACCGGGAATTGTCCTGGTTGCACTTCAACCGCCGGGTTCTGGAAGAGGCCGCCAACGAGAGCCATCCGCTGCTGGAGCGGGTGCGCTTCCTGTCCATCTCGGCTAACAACCTCGACGAATTTTTCATGGTGCGCGTTGCCGGCCTCAAGGGCCAGGTGCGCCAGGGCATCACGACCCACAGTCCGGACGGGCTTTCCCCCAACGAGCAGCTCGCGCGGATCGGCGAAGCGGTGTCGCAGCTTGCCAGCGATCAGCAGAAGCGCTGGCTGGAATTGCGCCCGGCGCTGGCCGAAGCCGGCGTCGTCCTGGTCGATGGGGCGGATCTCAAGAAGGCCGAACGCGTCTGGCTGGAGGAACGCTTCCTCACCCACGTGTTCCCGCTGCTGACGCCGCTCGCGATCGACCCGGCGCATCCGTTCCCGTTCATTCCCAATCTCGCCTTCTCGATCGCGCTGCAGCTCGCGCGCGGCCGCGACGGTAAGCCGATGAACGCGTTGATCCGCATGCCGCAGAAGATCGAGCGCTTCATCAGATTGCCGAGCGGCGCCGACCAGGGCATCCGGCTGATCACGCTGGAGGAGGCGACCGCGTTGTTCATCGGCCGGCTGTTCCCCGGCTACGCCGTCAAGGGCCACGGCGCTTTCCGGGTCGATCCGCGACTTCGAAGTCGAAATCGAAGAAGAGGCGGAGGACCTGGTGCGGCTCTACGAAACCGCGCTCAAGCAGCGCCGCCGCGGCTCGGTGATCCGCCTCGAGCTTAACACCACGATGCCGGCGGAGTTGCGCCATTTCGTCGCAGCGCGCGCTGGCGGTCGCCGACGACGAGGTGTTCCTGGTCGACGGCGTGCTGGCGCTCAACGACCTGTCGCAGCTTACGAAACTTGACCGGCCCGATCTCGAATTCGTGCCGTACAATCCGCGCTATCCCGAGCGCATCCGCGATCACGGCGGCGACGCCTTCGCCGCCATCCGGCAGAAGGACCTGATCGTCCACCACCCGTACGAGTCCTTCGACGTGGTGGTGCAATTCCTCCAGCAGGCGGCGCGCGATCCCGAGGTGGTCGCGATCAAGCAGACGCTCTACCGCACCTCCGCCGAAGCCCGATCGTCAAGACGCTGGTCGAGGCTGCGGAGGCCGGCAAGTCGGTGACCGCGCTGGTCGAACTCAAGGCGCGCTTCGACGAAGAGGCCAATATCCGCTGGGCGCGCGACCTCGAGCGCGCCGGCGTGCAGGTGGTTTACGGTTTTATCGAATTGAAGACTCACGCCAAGCTGTCATTGGTGGTGCGGCGCGAGGCCGGAGCGCTCGCCACCTACATTCATGCCGGTACCGGCAACTATCATCCGGTGACGGCGCGTATCTACACCGATCTGTCGTTCTTCACCGCCGACGCGGTGATCGGGCGCGACGTCGCGCGCATCTTTAACTACATCACCGGCTACGCCGAGCCGGCCGGGCTCGAGAAGATGGCGATCTCGCCGATCAACCTGCGCAAGCGCATTCTCGACCACATCGGGCAGGAAACCGCCAACGCCAAGGCCGGTAAGCCGGCGGCGATCTGGATGAAGATGAATTCATTGGTCGATCCAGGAATCATCGACGCGCTCTACGATGCGTCGAGCGCCGGCGTCGGCGTCGATCTGGTGGTGCGCGGCATTTGCTGCCTGCGCCCCGGCGTCCCCGGGCTGTCCGACAACATCCGGGTCAAATCCATCGTCGGCCGGTTCCTCGAACACGGCCGCATCTACTGCTTCGGCGCCGGCTACAAGCTGCCGCACGCCAAGTCGGCGATATACATTTCCTCCGCCGACATGATGCCGCGCAATCTCGACCGCCGGGTCGAGGTGCTGTGCCCGATTCTCAATCCGACCGTGCACGAGCAGGTTCTCGGTCAGATCATGGTCGCAAACTTCAAGGATAACGAGCAAAGTTGGACGCTCTTGCCGGACGGCAGCTCCACGCGCATAAAGGCCTCGCCGGGCGAGGAACCATTCAACGCCCACAAGTATTTCATGACTAATCCGAGCCTGTCGGGCCGTGGCAAATCGCTCAAGGAATCGTCACCGCGCAGCCTTATACGCCGCCTCGTCGAAGGGGCGTAAGCGTTCGCCCGTCAAGCATCCGATCATGAACCCAGCCAAGGGACGGCTCGACCATGGGCCGCCGATCGCGGTCATCGATATTGGTTCGAACTCGGTCCGCCTTGTCATCTACGAGGGACTGACGCGGTCGCCGACGCCGATCTTCAACGAGAAAGTACTGGCCGGCCTGGGCCGCCAGGTGCAGTCGACTGGTCTGTTGGCGCCCGACGCGATCGACATTGCGCTCGACGCGCTCAAGCGCTTCCGCGCGTTATGCGACACGCTGCACGTGCGCAAGATCTGGGCGATCGCCACTGCCGCCTGCCGCGACGCGCGCAACGGCCGCGCCTTCATCGCCGAGGCGGCGCGCATCTGCCGCACGCCGATCACCATTTTGTCGGGCAGACGCGAAGCCCATCTCACCGCGCTCGGCATCGTTTCCGGCATTCACAAGCCGGACGGCATCGTCGGCGACCTGGGCGGCGGCTCGCTCGAACTGGTGGACGTGCACGGCTCGCGCGTACGCGGCGGTATGACGCTGCCGCTCGGCGGCTTGGCCTTGCAGGACATCGCCGGCCGCTCGCTGAAGAAGGCGGAAAAATTCGTCGAGGAGGCGTTCGAAGAACTCGACATGCTGCACGACGGCGAAGGCCGCACCTTCTACGCGGTCGGCGGAACCTGGCGCGCGCTGGCGCGGCTGCATATGTGGCAGACCGGCTATCCGTTCCACGTGATGCACAATTATCGAATCTCGGCGCGCGAGGCGCTCGAGTTCTCGCGGCTGGTGCACCGGGTGGATACCGAGACGCTATCCAAGATCGACGTCGTCAACGCCGCCCGCCGGCCGCTGCTCGCCTATGCCGCGCTGGTGATGGAAAACCTGGTGCGAACGATTAGGCCCAAGCAGGTGATCATCTCGGTGCTCGGCGTGCGTGAGGGATTGCTCTATTCGCTGCTCAAGCCGAGCGAACGCGCGCGCGATCCGCTGATCCAGGCTGCCGCGGACCTCAACGTGCTGCGCTCGCGCTCGCCGCATCATGGCGAGGAGTTGATCGATTGGACCGACCACTTCATGGCATCGTCCGGCCTCGATGAGACCGCCGACGAGCGCCGGCTGCGTCACGCCGCCTGCTTACTGGCCGATGTCAGCTGGCGCGCGCACCCGGATTATCGCGGCGAGCAGTCGATGAACATCATCGCGCACGGCGCCTTCGTCGCTATCGACCATCCGAGCCGCGCCTATCTCGCGCTGTCGGTCTATTTCCGCCACGCCGGCCTGAACGAGGAAGACTTATCGCCGCGGCTGCGCGAACTCGCCACCACGCGCATGCTGGATCGCGCGCGCGTGCTCGGCGCCTCGATGCGCGTTGCCTATCTCATCACTGCCGGGCAGGGTGGCGTGCTGCCGAAGACGCCGATGAAGGTGAAGCGCGGAAAACTTGCGCTGACATTGCCCGGCAGATACGCGCCGCTCGGCAGCGACCGGCTGTTCAACCGCTTGCGCCAGCTCGCGCGCCTGGTCGGAAGAGAGCCGGTGATCGAGACTTGAAGCGAAACCTGCTTTGTTTTATGCGCGGGCCTTCAACGCCGCCGCTCGCTTCTTCATGAGTTCGCGTTCCCGTCCGTTGCGCGTGAGCGCCGCGGCGCGCTCGAATTCGGCGCGTGCCTCGTCGAACCGTCCAAGCTTCTCCAGGAGGTCACCGCGCACCGCCGGCAGAAGATGGTAGTTCCTGAGCGAAACGTCGTGCATCAGTGCGTCGGCGATCTCGATACCGGCTTCGGGTCCGAACGCCATGCCCATCGCCACGGCGCGGTTCAGCTCAATCACGGGCGAAGGCATCGCCTGCATCAGAGCCGCATAAAGCGCCGCGATCTTCACCCAGTCGGTTTCCTCCACCGTGCGGGCGTCGGCGTGGCAGCCGGCGATCGCTGCCTGGAGCGTGTACGGTCCCCGCTTGCCGAGCGCTTCGGCCTTGGCAAGCGCTGCAAGGCCGTGGCGGATCAGGACGCGGTCCCAGCGGGCGCGGTCCTGTTCGAGCAGGAGCACCGCTTCGCCGTCCGGTGCCGTGCGCGCGGCGAAGCGCGAGGCTTGCAACTCCATCAGCGCCACGAGGCCGTGCACTTCGGCTTCGTCGGGCGTCAGATGCGCCAGTATGCGTCCCAGCCGCATCGCTTCCTCGCAGAGCTGCGGGCGCATCCAGTTCTCGCCGGCGGTGGCCGTATAGCCTTCGTTAAAGATGAGATAGATCGCTTCCAGGACCGACGGCAGGCGCTTCGCCTGTTCCTCGCCGCGCGGCGCTTCGAACGGTACGCCGTTGAGCATGCGCTTGGCGCGCACGATACGCTGGGCGATGGTGGGCTCGGGCACCAGGAAAGCGCGCGCGATCTCGTCGGTGGTGAGTCCGCCGAAGAGTTGCAAAGCCAGCGCCACACGGGCCTCCGTCGACAAGAGCGGATGGCAGGCCGTGAACATGAGGCGCAGCAGATCGTCGTCGACCGCGTCACGCTCGGGAATCTCGGGTGCCTCTTCGCTTTCGTCCTCAGCGAGCAGGTGCCGTTTCTCCTGCGCGCGCCGGTCGCGGCGGATGCGGTCGATAGCGCGGCGCTTGCCCACGGCCACCAGCCAAGCGCCGGGATTGTCGGGCACGCCCTCTTTCGGCCACTGCTCGATCGCTGCCACCAGCGCGTCCTGCGCCAGCTCCTCGGCATGCCCCACGTCGCGCACCATGCGCGCCAGTGCGCCGATCACCTTCGCGGCTTCGATCCGCCAGACGGCTTCGATGGTGCGGGAAATGTCGGGCGGCATGTCTCATAAGAAACCATGCCGCCCGGTCTGCGCAAACCCGTACTTGTTCTTGCTTATTTGTTCTTGCCGATCTTCTCCATCAGCTCGCGCTCCTGCCCCGCCACCTCGGGGCCGAAATCCTCTGGCTCAAAGACCGGGCGGATTTCGAGCACGTCGCCGGGCTGGGCCGGGCAGCGCCGCGCCCATTCGATCGCTTCCTCGCGCGACTTCACCTGCCAGATCCAATAGCCGCCAATCGCCTCCTTGGCTTCCGCAAATGGCCCATCCGTCACCTTGGGCTTGCTGCTGTCGAACGACACGCGCGCAGCCTTTTCCGGCGGATGCAGTCCCTCGCATGCGAGCAATATGCCCGCCTTCACCAGTTCCTCGTTGAACCTGCCCATTTTCTCCACCGCGCTCTTGGGCGGCGCGAAATCGCCGGAGACCGGCCTTTTGTAGACGTCTGGGATCATCATCACCATGAAACGCATGTTCTCACTCCTTCAAGGGAACCGGGACCTCCACGGCTTTCTACAGACACGTCGTCCGGCCGGCCCGTGGATCGACACCTCCGCAAAAATTTTTTGATGGGCGGGTTAGGGCAGATTCCGGCCGCATAGAATCGCCTCGTCCTCCTTCGGCGCCATGTCCCCCTGCTATCGCTGGTTCTTCTCCACCGTCACCACGCGGCCTCGGTCGACGGCGAGTGCCAGTTGCCCATGCTTGAGCGCGAGCGCCTTGTCGCCGAACAGCTCGCGCCGCCAGCCTTTGAGCGCCGGCACATCGGCGTCATCGTCGGCGGCGATGCGGTCGAGTTCATCCACCGTGGCAATCACTTTGGCGGCGACGCCGTGACTCTCGGCGGTCATGCGCAGCAGGACTTTCAGCAGTTCGACGGTGGCCGCGCCATTGGGCGCCGGGCGGAAGCGGTCGAGCCGCGGCAGCGTCTTGGGGTCGCGATCGATGCCGCGCTTGACCGCTTCGACGATGGCCTCGCCCCAACGCGAGCGTTCGAAGCCCTTGGGCAGCGAGCGCAAATGGCCCAGCCGCTCGACCGTCGCCGGTGCTTGCACCGCGATGTCGCCGAGCACGTCGTCCTTGAGCACGCGCGAGCGCGGCACGTCGCGGGTTTGCGCCTCGCGTTCGCGCCAGGCGGCGACCTCCATCAACACGGCGAGTTCCTTCGGCTTGCGCACCCGGCTCTTGAGCCGCTCCCACGCGCGTTCCGGCTCGGCGCGGTAGGTTTCAGGCGATGTCAGCACGCCCATCTCGGCCTCGACCCAACTGGTGCGTTCGCGTTTTGCCAGATCGGCCGCGAGCTTGAGATAAACCGCGCGCAAATGGGTAACGTCGGAGAGCGCGTAAGTGACCTGCGCCTCGCTGAGAGGCCGCCGTGTCCAATCGGTGAAGCGGTGCGACTTGTCGAGCATATCGCCGGTGATGCGCTGCACGAGCTGGTCATAGGAAATCGAATCGCCATAGCCGAGCACCATGGCGGCCACTTGGGTGTCGAAGATCGGATGGGGAATTTTCTTCGCCATGTTCCAGACGATTTCGATGTCCTGGCGCGCGGCGTGGAACACCTTCACCACCTTCTCGTCGGTCATCAGGTCGAACAAGGGGCCAAGGTCGAGGCCTGCGGCCAGCGCGTCGACCACGACGGCTTCGTCGGGCGAGGCTAACTGTGCCACGCAGAGCAGGGGGTAATAGGTAGTCTCACGCAGGAATTCGGTATCGACCGTGACAAAAGGATGCCGCGCCATGCGCGCGCAAACATCGGCCAGTTCCTTGGTGGTGGTGATCAAATCCATGGTAGCGGGCAACCTAACCCGATCCGGGGCGGTCATGGCAACTTCCCCCTTATCCGGGGCATCTGGATGAATTCCCAGGGCGAGGGCATAGGCCCGACCGGCACCTCGATCAGCGTCGGCTCGCGGGCGGCAAAGGCGGCCTGCAGCGCGACGCCCAATTCCTGCGGGCTGCGCGCGCGCCGGCCGGCAGCGCCGAAGCTTTCGGCGTATCTGACGAAGTCGGGGTTGGCGAGGTCCGAGGCGATTAGCCGGTTGCCGAAATCCTCCTCCTGAATACGCCGCACATTGCCGAAGGCGCCGTCGGCGAATACCACGGCCACCAGCGGGATACGGTGCCGCATGGCGGTGGCGAGTTCGTTGCCGGTGTAGAGGAAGCCGCCGTCGCCGCTGATCGAGAGCACCGGCACTTGCGCGCACGCATGTTGCGCGCCGAGCGCGGTGGCGTAGCCCCAGCCGAGATTGTCCTGATAACCAGGCGAGAGAAACGTACGCGGCTTGTACACAGGAAAGACGAGACGGGCGGCAAAACCGATTTGCGTCACGTCGTCGACATAGATGCCATTCTCCGGCAATTCGGCGCGGATGACGTCGAGGAAGGCGAGTTGCGGCGCGAGCTTCACAAGACGCTGGCGAAATTTGGCCTGGCGCTCAAGCATTTCATCGCGGCGCGGTGCGCGGTGCGCATTATGTTTTTCAAGTTCGTCGAGCAGGCTCCGCAAGACAGGCGCGGCGTCGCCGACCAGCGCCACTTTTGGCTTGTGCAGACGCGCCGGCTCTTCGCGATTGGCATCGACGCGCACGATCTGCAATTTGTTGTCGACGCCCCATTGTGTCATCGGGTTGAGCAGACGGGTGCCGACCGCAAGCACCGCGTCGGCTTCGCCCCACAGGTCGCGGCCGATGGGCAGCGTGACGCTGAAGGGATCGCGGCCGTCGAGCACGCCGCGGCCGCGCCGGTAGGCCAGCACGGGCGCTTGCAGCAGGCGCGAGAGCTGTGTGACTTCGGGAGATGCGTCTTGCGCGCCGCCGCCGGCGACGATCAGCACGCGCCTGGCGTTCCCTAAGAGTTTCGCGGCCGCGCGCACTTTGTCCTCATCGATGCGCGGCGCGCGCGCCGGTACCGGCGGGACGAGCGCGACTTTCCCGCGCTTGCCCCACACGTCGATGGCGCATTCGAGCGCGGCGGGTCCGGGGCGCCCTCGGCTCATCGATGAGATCGCCTTGGCGACTTTAGCGGGCGCTTCCGCCGGTCCATCGATGCGGGCGGAATGATCGACCAGCCGGGCGATGATGCCGGCCTGGTCGCGGATCTCGTGCAAGTGGCCTTGACCCTTGCCGATCGCGCCCGCCGGGATTTGGCCGATCAGTGCCAGCACCGGCGCGTTCATGCCATAGGCGGTGAGCAGCGCCGCGCCGGAATTGAGCAGACCGGGGCCGGGTACCACGCAATAGGCCTGCGGCTTGCCGGTCGCGAGCGCGGCGCCGAGCGCCATATAGGCTGCACCCTGTTCGTGGCGGGTGTGGATCACGCGCAATTTGTCGCCGGCGCGCTGGAAGGCGTCGAACAAATGATCGTTGTGGACGCCCGGCAGCGCATAGACGGTATCGAGTCCGTGCGCGAGCATGGTCGCGACCGTGGCTTCGCCGGTGGACATCTCGGTGGCGGCCGGTTTGCTCTTCTTATTGGGGCGGCTCTTTCGGGGCATGCGCTACCGGATACGCGACCGCACCAGCCCGTGCAAATGCCGCTTGAACCCGCTGCCGCTTGCCTTGACAAAGCCGACCCCCCATGCGCTTTTCGCCCGCCCTTCGAAACCCGCACAGAATTGCCGGCCGGACCACATATGCATCGCTATCGTTCCCATACCTGCGGCGCTTTGCGCGAGGGCGACATCGGCAAGACCGTGCGGCTGTCCGGCTGGTGCCACCGCATCCGCGATCATGGCGGGGTGCTGTTCATCGACCTGCGCGACCATTACGGCTTGACGCAAGTTGTGGCCGACCCCGACAGCAAGGCGTTCAAGCTGGCCGAGACGCTGCGCGCGGAATGGGTGGTGCGCATCGACGGCAAGCTGCGTAAGCGGCCCGCCGGCACGGAGAACCCGGAACTGCCGACCGGGCAGGTCGAAGTCTATATCGACGAGATCGAGGTCCTGGGCCCCGCCGCCGAGTTGCCGATGCCGGTGTTCGGCGAGCAGGACTATCCGGAAGAGATCAGGCTCAAATACCGCTTCCTCGATCTGCGGCGCGAGAAACTGCACGCCAACATCATGCTGCGCGGGCAGGTGATCGACTCGATCCGCCGCCGCATGAAGGAAAGCGGCTTTTTCGAATTCCAGACGCCGATCCTCACCGCCTCGTCGCCGGAAGGCGCGCGCGACTATCTGGTGCCCTCGCGCATCCATCCCGGAAAATTCTACGCGCTGCCGCAGGCGCCGCAGCAGTTCAAGCAGCTCATCATGGTGGCGGGCTTCGACCGCTATTTCCAGATCGCGCCGTGCTTCCGCGACGAGGATGCGCGCGCCGACCGCTCGCCCGGCGAATTTTATCAGCTCGATCTGGAAATGAGCTTCGTGACCCAGCAGGACGTGTTCGACGCGGTCGAGCCGGTGATCCGCGGCGTGTTCGAGGAGTTCGCCAAGGGCAAGACGGTGACGCCGAAGTTTCCGCTCATTCCCTATGCCGATGCGCTGCGCAAATACGGCACCGACAAGCCGGACCTGCGCAATCCGATCGAGATGCAGGACGTGAGCGAAGCCTTTCGCGGCTCGGGCTTCAAGATTTTTGCCCGAATTCTGGAAGACGCCGGGCAACGCGGTGTGGGCGATCCCGGCGCCCAAGGGCGGCTCCCGAGCCTTCTGTGATCGCATGAATTCTTGGGCCCAAGGCGAAGGACAGCCCGGGCTCGGCTACATAATTTTTGAGGAATGCCCGCGTCAAGCGGCGAATCTGAAAAGAAATTGTCGAGAGGAGCTGAGTGACCGAGCGTCAAGCCAACGAAGTTGCTTCGGACGGGACCGGTTGCCAACAATCGGGCCTGAAGACCGAGACGATCCGCGCACAGTTCGGGTTGAGTGCGGCGACGCCTGCTTCTTCGTCGCCGGCAAGCCGAAGGATTTCGTCAAGTTCGCCGGCCCGGCGCGCACCAAAGTCGGCGAAGAGCTCGGCCTGATCGCCAAGGATCGATTCGATCTGTGCTGGATCGTCGATTTCCCGATGTACGAGTGGAACGAGGAAGAAAAGAAGATCGACTTCTCGCACAATCCATTCTCGATGCCGAACTTGGGCGTCGAGGAATTCCTCGCGCTGGACGCCAACGACCAAGAGAAAATCCTCGGCCTCAAGGCGATCCAGTACGACATCGTCTGCAACGGCGTCGAGTTGTCATCCGGAGCGATCCGAAATCATCGCCCCGAGGTGATGAAGAAGGCCTTCGCCATCGCCGGCTATCCGGAAGAGACGCTGGAGCAGAAATTCGGCGGCATGTTGCACGCGCTCTCGCTCGGCGCGCCGCCGCATGGCGGCATCGCGCCCGGCATCGACCGTATCGTCATGCTGCTGGCCGGCGAAGAAAATTTGCGCGAAGTGGTGCTGTTCCCGATGAACCAGAAGGCCGAAGACCTGATGATGGGCGCGCCGTCGGAAGTCAGCGCGAAGCAGCTCAAGGAATTGAGCATCCGGCTCGATCTGCCGAAGAAATAAGGCCTTGGGTCCCGGGCGCAACGCAGCACGAAGTGGTGCGTTGCAGACCCGGGACCCAGCTTTCTTCTAAAGCAAAGTAACCGGGGTCCCGGATCAGCGGTGCACCGCTCCGCTTAGCTATGCGCTGCACCGCATCCGGGACAAGTGCGTGTTACTTCTCCGGCAGCGGAATGAACTCGATCTCGTCGCCAGGCACCTTGCCGAAATGGCCGGCAGCCCACTCCGCCTTGGCTTGTTCGATGCGCTCCTTGCGCGAGGAGACGAAGTTCCACCAGATATGGCGCGGGCCGTCCATCGGCGCGCCGCCTACGATGACGAAATGCGTGTCGGTCGTGGCCGCAATCGTCGCTTTGTCGCCCGGCTTGAACACCAGCAGCCGTCCGGGCTCGAACTTGTCGCCGGCGATATCGACCGTTCCGTCGATCACATAAACCGCGCGCTCCTCATGATCGGTATCGAGCGGCAGGCTCGATCCGGTTCTCAGATGCACGTCGCCAAATATCGTCTCGTGCACCGTCGGCACCGGCGACTTGGCGCCATAGAGCGAACCGACCACCACGCGCACATTCTTGCCATTGTCGCGCACGACCGGAAATTCCGCGGTGGCATGATGCGCGAAGCCGGCGTCCATTTCCTCCTTGGCGGCCGGCAACGCGACCCACATCTGTAGCCCGTGGATCGGTCCGCCGGCGGCGCGCTTTTCCGCGGCGGTTCGCTCGGAATGCACGATGCCGCGCCCGGCGGTCATCCAGTTCACTTCGCCCGGTTTGATCGCCACCGCGGTGCCGAGGCTGTCGCGGTGCATGATCTCGCCATCGAACAGATACGTGACGGTGGCAAGCCCGATATGCGGATGGGGACGCACATCGAGGCCGTTGCCGGCGCGGAATTCCGCCGGGCCGAAATGATCGAAAAAGATAAACGGTCCGACCATGCGCGAGCGCGCCGACGGTAGGGCGCGCCGCACCGAGAAGCCGTCGCCGAGATCGACCGTGCGCGGCACCACCACATGGGCGATCGACTCGCAAGCATAAGCATCGCCTGCGTCGGGGTCCTTGCCGGGGAAAAAACTCATGATTTGACGCTCCTTTGGGTTCCAGCCCCGAACTCGCTGCTGCCTGCATGTTAGCGGATCGCCCCTCGGCGGCGCCACGCACTTTGTCGTTAACCGATTGGTTAACCACACACGTCCGCACGCGGCCCACTTTGCCCGTTTATTAGACCGACCCGCTTTAGGCTTAATCCGCCCTTTACGGCGCCGTGGCTCACTAGCGAACACCAGGACGGGGTGGGCTTACCGAGCGGCAGAATGGGTCTGATTATGCGCGCAGTTTCGCGCAAAAACGTCATTGCGGTCATCGCCGGCGTATTGCTCGCCGGCGCACCCTTGCTTGCGTTCGATTTCTGGCTCGGCGGGCTGCGCGACCGGCAGGGGCAGGAGGAGGTAGACACCTCCGCCAAACGCGCCATCGCGCTCGCGGAATCCCGCGTCACAAAAGTGGTTGCCACACTCGACGGGTCTGGCGGCGCGCGGCGTCGACAGCTGTCAGCCGAACGACATCGCGGCGATGCGGCAAGCCGCCTTCGACAGCATTCCGGTCGAGAGAGATCGCCGTTCTCGGCTCCGACGGGCAGACGCTGTGCACCCATCTCGGCCTGCCGCTCGGCGAGCGCAAGCTGCTCTCGTCGGAGCCGCTCGCCGGGGCCAACTGGTACTCGCTCGACATCATCCAGCTCGAAAGTGGCCAGCGCATGGTGCGGCTCCGCCGCAAGGTCGGCGTCGGTCCGAACGAGATCGCGGCGCTGGTGCCGGCCGTCATGTTCTTGCCGCAAGTGTCGAGCCAGGGCAGTCCGTTCAGCGCCTATGCCTACATGGCAACCGCTGCCGGGGCATCGATCGATGAACGTCGGCGAGCGTTCCGGCGCCGCCAGTGCGACCTACATGGCGACGGCCATTTCCGACAAATACGGCTTCGAAACTGAAATATCGATGCCGCGCGGACACGACGATCGTCGGCCACGCCGATCTGCAATGGCTCGGCCTGTTCGCCACCGGCGCCATTGTTTTGATCTTGGCGATTTTTTCGATGCTGATGCCGCGGCGCGCGCCCGGCAACCCGGTGGCCGACATCGAGCGTGCGTTGCAGGCGGGCGAATTCGTGCCCTATTACCAGCCGATCGTCGATATCCGCTCCGGCCAGTTGCGCGGCGCCGAAGTCCTGGTGCGCTGGCGTAAGCCCGACGGCACGCTGGTGTTGCCCGGTTCATTCATCCCGCTCGCCGAGTTCGAGCGGGCTGATCCGCGAAATGACCCGCGATCTGATGAGGCGCGTCTGCGTCGAAGCGGGCAAGGCCGTCGGCCGCAGGCCAAGCTTAAAGATATCGTTCAATTTTGCCGGCCAGTTGTTTTCCGACGAGACCATCGTCAAGGACGTACGCAAGATCTTCTCCGGCTCGCCGATCAAGCTCTCGCAGGTGGTGCTGGAAGTGACCGAGCGCGATCCGATCGAGAATTTCACCGCGACCCGGCAGACCATCGCGGCTTTCCAGGAGCTGGGCGTGCGCATCGCCATCGACGACGTCGGCACCGGCCATAGCGGGCTGTCCTATATGCTCAAGCTCGGCGTCGACATCATCAAGATCGACAAGATGTTCGTCGACGCCATCGGCACCGACCGCAATTCGACCACCATCGTCGAGACGCTGGTCGATCTCGCGCACAATATGCGCATGGACATCGTGGCCGAAGGGGTCGAGAACTTCGAGCAGGTGATGTATTTGCGCGAGCTCGGCGTGCGCTCCGCGCAAGGCTACGTGTTCGCGCCGCCGCTGCCCGGCAAGTCGTTCCTGCAACTGGTCGAAGCCATCGATCCGCCGCAGACAGCCGCCGTCGCGCCGAACGTGGAACCGGCCGCCGTCGAGCCGAAGGCCGAGCTCGCCGATGCCTACGTCGGCGCCGAGGTTGGCGTGCAAGCCAGCGCGGCCTGAGCGTCTCAATCGATTATGGTCGGATATGAAAAAGGGCGGCCTCGCGGCCGCCCAGGCTAAACGCCACGCGGGAGGAACCTCATAACGGGCCGCCCAGTGTGCCGGCCCACGTGACTATAATTCAATCATGACTTCGTCATGGGCAGACCGATTCGTCAATCGAATTTTTATCGGATTTATGACAGCCGCGCCGTAACATTATCGACCGATATCAGCCCCGCGCGTTATTCCGCGGCCAATTCCCGCTCGATCGCCGCGATCACGCGCGGATCGGCGGGTTCGACGGCCGAGGTGAAGCCCGCCTTCAGGCGGCCGCCGCGGCCGATCAGATATTTGTGGAAATTCCAGCGCGGCGCCTCAAGCGGACGCTCTTGCGCCGCCCACTTGTAGAACGGATGGGCCTCGGCACCCTTGACCGCCACCTTTTCGGTGAGCGGGAAGGTGACGTGATAGTCGCCCTGGGCAGTCTTCTCGATCTCGGATTTACCGCCCGGCTCCTGGCCGCCGAAGTCGTTGGACGGCACCCCGAGCACCATCAGTCCCTTGTCGCGATAGCGCGCCCACAGCGCCTGCAGGCCGGCATACTGGGGTGTGTAGCCGCACAACGAGGCGGTATTCACGACCAAGATCGGGCGGCCAGCGTAGGAAGCGAGCAGGATATCGTTCCCGTCCAGGCCCTTGAAGGTAAAGGCATAGGCGGTGACGCGGCTCATGGTGGCGGCCCGCGCCATAAGGGGCGCAAAGGCGGCAAGCGCGGTCCCCAGCAACAGAAGATGTCGGCGGTCGATCATGCCGCGCATTATAGGGCCGGACGGCGCCGGCGTGCGCGCAAAATTCCGTGAGCAAATGCGCTTTTACGCCGCGTCCGCGAAGTGGACGGTGGTCTCGAACGCGTAGCCGCAGGCCTCGCACTGCCATAGATGACGGACGCGACGGTCGTCGACCAATTCCGACCATTCCGGCATGAACAGGTTGTTGCCGCATTGCGCGCATTCGAACGGCGCGCGTGCGCGCGAAGACTCAACGGCGCCACGGGTGTGGAGATTCATTGGGCATTCCTCCGATTTTCTTTCGCGCCTGCGCCCACCCCGTCTTTTTATTGCAGGCATTGCGCAGCTATCGTACCGCGACGCGCGCTGGAGTGAAGCAGCAAGGCTGACGTAACAAAGCCAGAGTCGGATGAGATATTTACGACGGGCCGCGACAGATTAAGTCAAAGTTGCGGCGGAGCGGCATGACCGCGGGGCCGGCATGCATGGCTGGTACGCGGCAAGTTCGGCCGAGTTTACGTTTTTGTGATGTGTGGCAGCGGGCAGCCTTGGCTATATCGCTAGCGGGACAGACCAACCCGGGGATTGATTTTGCTGCAAGTAGAGCGGTCGAGCGTGCCGCAGACCGCCGCGCGCCAGAACATGGGGCGCTACGCGCCTTATGTCCTTTCTATCGTCCGCATCGTGGTGGCGCTTCTGTTTTTCGAACACGGCCTGTCACGGCTGTTCGGCTTTCCTTCGCCGCTGCCCACCCCCGCACTGTTCACCCTGTACTGGTTTGCCGGCGCGATCGAACTCACCGGCGGCGCGCTGGTCGCGCTTGGCCTGTTCACGCGCGTCGCCGCCTTCGTCATGTCGGGCGAGATGGCTTTGGCCTATTTCATGCGCCACGCGCCGCACGGCTTTTTCCCGATCCTCAACCGCGGCGACGGCGCGATCCTCTATTGCTTTGTCTTCCTCTACCTCGCCTTTGCCGGCGCGGGCCCGTGGAGCCTGGACGCGCTATGGGGCCGCCAACGCGCCTGAAAGGGCTTGCCGGAACTTTCCGCGCGTTAAATCATCGGCGGTGACTTGCGCAGGATGCCCGCGATGAGCCCGACCCTCGTCAAACCGCGCACCCAGACCAAGCCAAAAACGCAGCGCCCGCCGCTGTGGAAAGTGATCCTGCTCAACGACGACTTCACCCCGCGTGAATTCGTCGTGCAGGTCTTGAAGGCCGTGTTCCGGATGAACGAAAGCCAGGCCTATCGTGTGATGATGACCGCGCACCAGAAAGGCGCCTGCGTGATCGCAGTCTATACCAAGGACGTCGCCGACACCAAGGCCAAGGAAGCGACCGAAATGGGCAAGGCCAAGGGCTATCCGTTGTATTTTACGACGGAAAAAGAAGAGTAGAGTTTTCCGCAAAACGTCCAAGCCGCATTAGGCATTCCTATACGCGCGCGCGGCAGGATACCGCCGATGTTCTTGCAAGGGGGTACCCATGCGAGAGTGGATTTGGCCGGTGGCGCCGGTTGCGGCAATTTTCTACTGCATCGCCTACCCGGACCGGTTTACGGCGTTCGTCGCTTGGGCGGAGCGATTTATTCACTAAGGGGTAGAGGGGCAAAGCGTGACTGCGCCGCCCGTTGAGCGGCGGGGCCCGCGCATCTATTGCCCGCAGTTCCACATCGGCCCGATCGGCGTCTGCGTGTAGCAGGGACCGAAGCCGCCGCCGTTCCAGCGCCCGCGGTAGAAACGCGGCCACGCCGGCCCGTAATAATGCGGGCCGTAGAGCCGGTCGTAATGCTCCCAACGCTCGCGCGCGACCACCTCGGGCGGCCGGTAGCCGGGCAGGAAGCCATAGCCGTGCCAGCGGCGCGTGACATGGTGTTTCTTGTGCGCGGGCTCGGCCGACGCAGGCGCCGCGAGCGCGAAGACGAGGGCGAGAGACAGAATTCGCAACATGAAGGGCTTTCTAACACGATAACGCGCCATAGACGGCGATGTTCGCGGTGAAGCTGAGGATTTAACGTGCATGGCCGGGCTTGTCCCGGCCATCTCGCTTAGGCAGGCTCTGCGCATCAGGTGATGACAAGAATAAAACTTGGAGGGCCTCATGCCGCAACGCGTCTTGATCACTGCCGGCGCTGCCGGCATCGGCCGCGAATTCGCGCGCGCCTTTGCCGCGACCGGCGCCAAGGTGTTCACCTGCGACATCGACGAAAAGTCGCTGGCCGCGCTGGCGAAAGAAATTCCCGGGCTGATCGCCAAACCTTGCGACATGGCAGGCCGCGCCGACATCGAGCGCATGGTGCCGGCGGCGGTCGAAGCGCTCGGCGGGCTCGACGTGCTGATCAACAATGCCGGCATCGCCGGGCTGACGCTGCCGGTCGCCGACTATCCGCCGGATGACTGGGACAAGGTCGTGGCCGTCAATCTCACCGGCATGTTCGACGTGACAAGGCTGGCGATCCCGCACCTCAAGCAATCCAAGGCCGGCTGCATCATCAACATGGCCTCGATCGCCGGGCGCTTCGGCTTTATGAACCGCAGCCCTTACGCCGCGACCAAATGGGGCGTCATCGGCTTCACCAAGACGCTGGCGCTGGAGCTCGGGGAATGGGGCATCCGCGCCAATGCGATCGCGCCCGGCGCGGTCGAGGGCGACCGCATCGTGCGGGTGTTTCGCGGCCGCGCGCAGATCAGCGGCCGCTCGATCGAGGAGGTGAAGGCCGCGGCGATGGCCGAGCAGTCGATCAAGGCGATGATCGACCCGAAGGACATCGCGGCGCTGGCGGTTTTTCTGGCGTCGGATGCGGGAAAGTCGATCTCGGGGCAGGTGCTGCCGATCGACAACGACCGGCAGAAGGCGTGAGGTTCCGGTCATTCCGGGACGGCGCGAAGCGCCGGACAAGAAATCCCAAGGGATAATGAATACGTATCCGGATTCCGGGTTCGCGCGCCACAGCGAGTTGAAGACGCGCGTAAACGCGCTTACGGCTCGCGTCCCGACATGACGGCAATTGTGATAGCCATTCTCCACCGACCGCACGCTTACAACCTCCGCACGCGCGGGCCGATGTGATGAGTCGGCGGGCGTTCGCGCGTAATCCGAATCGGCGCAGACTCCGCCGGCGGCGGCGCGGCACAAGGCGCCGCTTCGCGCGCCGCCATCTCCTGTGCGATGCGCCTGCGCTGGGCGGCAAATTCGCGCGCCTCGGTCATTGCCTGACGCGGCGACATGCCGTCGCGCACCAACACGATGGCTTGGCGCATCTCGTCCTTGAGGTCTTCCGGTACTTGCGGCCAGAAAAGATCGAAGCAGGCTTCGACGTCGCCCGCGCAGCCGCGCGCCCGCTTGCAGCGCTTGTCGGCGCAAACCTCCCAGAATCGCAAAACCGTGCAGACACCGCGCCGGCTTTCGAGCGCCCGCCGGCGGCGTGCCTCGTTTTCGCGCTGGGCTGCTTCTTGTGCGCGCTTCTTTTCGTCTTCCGCTTCGGCTATTCGGGAAAAATTTCGTTGCATCGGACAACACCCATTATTCTCGCGGCGCGGATCGCGCCCGAGTTTTGTTTCGTTTCGCCGCCCCCAAGGAGGGGAGCGGGGCGCCGAGAGGCGCCATTCAACCGTCCACGCCTTTCGGCGCGCGCGCCTCATGCGCTGAGGCGCGTCGCCTCTCGGCGCTCCGCTGCGGCGATTTCTGATCCGGGGCCCGCGCTTCCAGGTCCACGTCTCTCGCTCCCCGGGGAGTCCGCGCGCCGGCTCATCGCCTGAACGCGCGTCGGCCTCCGGGGAGGCCCGAGACGGCCCTGTCCAGCGAGCTCCTCGCGGAGGGGTCCTAGTGCCCCCCGGTCGGTTCCCCGGACCTCCCGAGTGCGTGCTTGCGAAGCACGCCCGCGGGCGCCGCCCCTCGCTCCGCCTTCAGGATCGCCTCTAGAAGGCGCCCCTCCGCGAACGAGGTGATGGGAATATAATCTAGTCGTAGGAATAAAGTCAAGAGGCTTGCAAAAGCCGGCAGGGAACTAAAGGTACCTATTGATATGTTCCAAGAAATAGGTAGTTATAGGTACCATGGGGAATGCCTGAAAATAACGGACATGTACGATGTCGAAATACAAGCCGCTGGGCGAGTACCTAAAAAACCGAGGCAAAGACCTGGTGCCCATGACCTTTGCCGAGATCGAGCGGGTGACCGGCGTGAAGCTGCCGCCCTCGGCCATCAAGCATCGTCCGTGGTGGTCGAATAATCCGCACAACAGCGTGCTCACCAAGGTCTGGCTCGATGCCGGCTTCGAGAGCGAGCAGGTGGACATGGAGAAACGCAAACTGGTGTTCAAGCGCGTGCGCGCGCCGAAGACAAGTGACGACGCGCAGGCGCAAGACAAGAAGCCGTTTCATCCTGCCTGGGGCGCGATGCAGGGACTGATCCGCGTCATGCCCGGCGTCGATCTCACGGAGCCGGCCGATCCGGAATTGGCCGATTACCTTGACGCCAAATACGGTCCGGAAAAGCGGGAGAGGTAGGTGCAGCCGCTCTTGTGGGACACGCATGCGGCAATCTGGATTTACGGCAAGGTCCCGATCGCGCAGTCAGCCATCGATATCCTTGCTGCGGCGAATCGCGAGGGCGCCGCGTCTTATGTGTCGCCGATCACGGCTTTTGAGGTCGGCATGTTGATGTCGCGCGGACGCTTGCAACTCTTGATTCGGCCGGAGCGCTGGTTCGCCAATCTGTTCGAGACGCCTGGCGTCAAGCTTGCCGAGATGTCGCCCGATCTGCTGATCGCGTCATCCTACCTGCCGGGCAAGCCGCCGCGCGATCCGTTCGACCGCATCCTTGCCGCGACCGCGCGCGAACTCGGCGCCACTTTAATCACGCGCGACCGCAAGCTGCTCGATTACGGCGCGCAGGGGCATGTCAGCGTGGTGGAGTGTTGATCTCCGTACCGTCATGGCGGGGCATAGCCGTCCAAAGGACGGCGTCGCTTCGCTCGCCTATGCCCTGGCCGTCTCGCTTAGGAGGCTACCGGCATTTCAACTCGGGATGCATGGTCGGCTGAATCGGCTAATTTTATCCAAATATCTTGATCCTACAACTGCCCCGTGCAATTCGTTGCGGCGGGGGCGGGCTGTGGGCAAAGATTCGCGTGATATTATCCGGGAGCTTGAGGCCGATGGCTGGGTCTATATCGGCGCGACCGGCAGCCATCACCATTTCAAGCACCCGGCCAAGCCCGGCAAGGTGACGGTGCCGCACCCGCGCCGGGACTTGCATCCGAAGACGGTAAGGTCGATCTATCGGCAAGCGGCATTGCAGGAGCGGCGATAGCGCAATGGCAGGTTACATCGCATTGGTGCACAAGGACGCCGGCACGAGCTACGGGGTGAGCTTCCCCGACGTGCCCGGCTGCATCTCGGCCGGCGACAGCTTCGAGCAGGCGGTGGCCAACGCCGCCGAGGCGCTGGCCGGTCATTTCGCGGCGATGAAAGCCGATGGCGATCCGCTCCCCGCGCCGCGCAGCTTCGAGACGCTCAAGCGCGATCCGGTTTTTGCCGGGGATGCCGCCGGCGCAATCGTGACCATGGTGACGCCGCGCGCGATGGCGACGGCGAAGTAGGGGGGGCGGGTCCCGATTTCGCTAGCGCTCATCCGGGCTACGCGCGCTGGTTGCCGAAATGCTCATGCGATGAATTGTAGCCCGGATGGAGCGAAGCGCAATCCGGGATCGACATATCGACGCGAGGATTACCCCGCATTTCGCTGCGCTCCATGCGGGCTACGCTTACTAATTCGATTGCCGAAAGCGAAATCCGGCAACGACCCAGAACGTCAGCAAAATCAAAACACCCAATTCCGCCGGTGGTCCTAACAGTAATGACCAAAAGCTCACATTTAAAAGTTGCCCTTTCAAATAGAAAAATCGGTTTTGATTTTCGCGACTGGCGTTGTCTTGTATGCCTTTATCGATGAGACGAGTGAGGCCCGGACCCTAAGTCTTACAGCAACCCATTCCTTCCCGTCAAAAACTAATAGTTCGCGGGTCTGGGGATTTACCGCTGTACGCGCGGGTTTCAATTCGTTGGAGGCTTCGTCTCGATAAAGGATTTCGCCCGTATCGGAATTTATTTTAAGTCTGGCTGCGCTCGCCTCTGGTACTGACGCGGCGGTCAAGCGAACGTTAAATTCTGGAATCGAAACAAAAAGTGCGGGCCCTAGAGTGGTCGCGATTGTTAGCGATATCCATAAGGTTGTCGCCGCGATCCACAGTCGAAAGGTGCCGCGCCGCCAGTTCATTTGGTTTCCAAGACAATTACTGTGCGTTTCTGCAGGAGTCGCGCGTCTGCAGTGCCGCAATCCGCCTTTCCATATCCGCAATCTCGCGCTTAATTGTCCCAATCAGCTGCGGCGTTACGTCGATGCATTTTGCGCCATTGACTTTCATCTGCCGCATACGGCCGGATTCAAAGATTTTCAGATTGCGTAGCAATCTGTCTCGACTTTTTTGGCACCATGTCAAAATTCCATTATATTATATTGTCCCATGCGGCTATTCCCATCACCTCGAAAAAATTACTAACGTCGCTCGCGGCGCTCTGGCGATCACCCTTCCGTAAATCTTTCAAGCACAGTGTACTTGATTTGTTCTCACAAGTAAAGAGCCGCTTGTTGACTGCGCACAACTTTTAGCTACACCCCGTCGTGTCCCCGAACGTGTCGCACTTCATGCAGGTGCCGTTGCGCGCCAGCGTGAAGTTGCAACATTGGCGCCAAGCTTTGCCCGTCAAGTTATGCAGCAAGCTTATCGCTTAGAACCCATCCCGCAATAGTTTGATACTTGTCGCCACTGCATTTGAATTCAAGCAAGTCGGGGCGACGCTCTTTGAGTTCGCCGTAGAACCCCAGCGGAGCCAAAGGAACATTTCTCTCCGCAGGATCGCGCCAGCGCCGCCATTCTGCCATTACAGAGTCTTTTTGCTTCATCTTTTTTCATGTTCCAGCCTTCACGAACACCCGGTCGTTGACCCGCAGGTATCGCATTTCATGCAAGTGCCGTTGCTCACCAGCGTGAAGTTGCCGCATTCGCCGCAGGCCTCGCCCTCGTAGCCCTTGGCCTTGGCTTCGGCGCGCTTCTCGGAGGCCGACGCCTGGCATGGACGCGGGTGTCGCCGTCGACGCGGTGCTCGAGCTTTTCGGTCGGCGAAGCTTCGCTTCCGGCTCGGCTTTGAGCGCGGTCGCGGCGCCGGAGAAGGCGGTGACATTGTTTGCTCAGCCGACGCGCTGCGCGCGCCGACCCTCCCGGAAGACGGGGAGGCTGCGGCGCCGCCGCTCACCACCGACAGGCGGTCCGTGCGTGAGCGGGTCAGTCCGCGCGACACGTAGTTCTGCGCCGCTGCCGGCCTGCCTTCCGTCTTCGCCCTTGCCGAGCGCGTCGAAGCCGCCCTCGCTCGGGTCGACATGGGCGAGATCGAAACGCTCCAGGTAGCTCACCGCCAGTTCGCGGAACACGTAGTCGAGGATCGAGGTGGCGTATTTGATCGAGTCGTTGCCCTGCACCGGGCCTTGCGGCTCGAAGCGGGTGAAGGTGAAGGCATCGACATATTCCTCGAGCGGCACGCCGTATTGCAGGCCGAGCGAGATCGCGATCGCGAAGTTATTGAGCAGCGAACGCAGCGCCGCGCCTTCCTTGTGCATGTCGACGAAGATCTCGCCGAGCCGGCCGTCGTCATATTCGCCGGTGCGCAGATAGACCTTGTGGCCGCCGACCACGGCCTTCTGGGTGTAGCCCTTGCGGCGCGACGGGCAGCTTCTCGCGCTCGCGCAGCACGGTGATGCGCTCGACGATCTTCTCGACCACTTTTTCGGCCAGGCCCGCGGCGCGCGCGGCGGCGGGCTTCTCGATGAAGGTCTCGATGCCGTCGTCCTCGTCGTCCTCATCCGCGATCAGTTGCGAATTGAGCGGCTGCGAGAGCTTGGAGCCGTCGCGGTAGAGCGCGTTGGCTTTGAGCGCCAGCTTCCAGGACAGCAGATAGGCCTGCCTTGCAGTCCTCGACGGTGGCTTCGTTCGGCATGTTGATGGTCTTGGAGATGGCGCCGGAGATGAACGGCTGCGCCGCCGCCATCATGCGGATGTGGCTTTCGACCGACAGATAGCGCTTGCCGGTGCGGCCGCACGGATTGGCGCAGTCGAACACCGGATAGTGCTCGGGCTTCAAATGCGGCGCGCCTTCCACCGTCATGGCGCCGCAGGCGTGGATGTTGGCGGCCTCGATCTCGCGCTTGGAGAAGCCGAGGCGGCGAGCAGGTCGAAAGTCGGGAGCGCAATGTCCTCGGCGTCGATGCCGAGCGTGTCGCGGCAGAAGTCCTCGCCCAGCGTCCATTTGTTGAAGACGAACTTGATGTCGAAGGCGGTCGGCAGCGCCTTCTCGACCTTGGCGATGGTCTCGTCGGTGAAGCCCTTGGCCTTGAGCGTGGTGTGGTTGATGGCGGGGGCCTGCGCCAGCGAGCCGTGGCCGACGGCGTAGACCTCGATCTCGGCGATGTCGGCTTCGGAGTAGCCGAGCGTGCGCAAAGCTTCGGGCACGGCGCGGTTGATGATCTTCCAGTAGCCGCCGCCGGCGAGCTTCTTGAACTTCACCAGCGCGAAGTCGGGCTCGATGCCGGTGGTGTCGCAATCCATCACCAGGCCGATGGTGCCTGTGGGCGCGATCACGGTCGCCTGCGCGTTGCGGTAGCCGTGCTTTTCGCCGAGTTGCTGCGCCTTGTCCCAGGCGGCTTTTGCGTGCGCGATCAGCGTTCTGGATCCGGTGGCAGGCCTGGTGGTCGAGCGGAACGGGCGGCTGCGAGACCTTCTCGTAGCCGGTGCGCTCGTTATAGGCGGCGCGGCGGTGATTGCGGATCACGCGCAACATGTGCTCGCGGTTTTTCTTGTAGCCGGGGAAGGGGCCAAGCTTTTCCGCCATTTCGGCGGAGGTGGCGTAGGACACGCCGGTCATGATGGCGGTGAGCGCGCCGCCGATGGCGCGGCCGTCATCCAAATCGTAGGGGATGCCGGAGGTCATCAAGAGGCCGCCGATATTCGCGTAACCCAGGCCGAGCGTACGGAATTCGTAGGAAAGCTGCGCGATCTGCTTGCATGGGAATTGCGCCATCAGCACGGAGATTTCCAGCACCACGGTCCACAGCCGCACCGCGTGCTCGTAAAATTCGACGTCGAACTGGCGCTCACCGTTTCCCGTAGGCGCGGCGGGAAGCGCCGGTGTGGTAACGTCAGCAGGTTGAGCGAAGCCAGGTTACAGGCGGTATCGTCGAGGAACATGTATTCCGAGCACGGATTGCTGGCGCGGATTTCGCCCGAGGCCGGGCAGGTGTGCCAGTCGTTGACCGTGGTGTGGATATTGCAGGCCCGGATCGGCCGAGGCCCAGGCGGCGTAGCCGATCTTCTCCCACAGCGCGCGCGCATCGAGCGTCTTGGCGATCTTGCCGTTCTTGCGGAAGGTCAGGTCCCATTTGGCGTCGGATTCGACCGCCTTCAGGAAGCCGTCGGTGACGCGCACCGAATTGTTCGAGTTCTGCCCGGAGACGGTGAGATAGGCTTCCGAGTCCCAATCGGTGTCGTAGATCGGGAAGCTGATGTCGGTATAGCCCTGCTTGGCGAACTGGATCACGCGCTTGATAAAATTGTCCGGCACGAAAGCCTTGCGCGCGAGCTTGATCTCGCGCTTGAGCGCGGGATTCTTCTCCGGGCTAAAGCAATCGTCGCCCGAGCCCTCGCAATTCACGCAAGATTTCAGGATCGCCTTGAGGTGCCTCTGGTTGATCTTGGAGCCGGTGACCAGCGCCGCCACCTTCTGCTCTTCCATCACTTTCCAGTCGATATAGGTCTCGATATCGGGGTGATCGACGTCGACGATCACCATCTTGGCGGCGCGGCGCGTGGTGCCGCCCGACTTGATGGCGCCCGCGGCGCGGTCGCCGATCTTGAGGAAGCTCATCAGGCCGGACGATTTGCCGCCGCCCGACAGTTTCTCGCCTTCGCCGCGCAGGCGCGAGAAGTTCGAGCCGGTGCCGGAGCCGTATTTGAACAGGCGCGCCTCGCGCACCCACAGATCCATGATCCCGCCATCGTTGACGAGGTCGTCGTTGATGCCCTGGATGAAACAGGCGTGCGGCTGCGGGTGCTCGTAGGAGCTCTTCGACCTCGTCAGCTTGCCGGTTTCGAAATCGACGTAGTAGTGGCCCTGGCTCGGGCCGTCGATGCCGTAGGCCCAGTGCAGGCCGGTGTTGAACCATTGCGGCGAATTGGGCGCGCACATCTGCGACGCCAGCATGAAGCGCAGCTCGTCGAAGAAGGCCTGCGCGTCGCTCTCTGAGTCGAAATAGCCGCCCTTCCAGCCCCAATAGGTCCAGGTGCCGGCCAGCCGATCGAACACTTGCTTGGACGAATGCTCGCCGATCATGCGCTCCTTTTCCGGAAGTTCGGCAAGCGCCGCTTCATCGGCGACCGAGCGCCACAGGAACGAGGGCACTGAATTTTCTTCGAGCTTTTTCAGGCGGGCGGGCACGCCGGCTTTGCGGAAATATTTCTGCGCCAGCACGTCGGAGGCGACCTGCGACCAGAATTCGGGGACTTCGACATTGTCGAGCTTGAACACCACCGAGCCGTCGGGATTGCGGATCTCGCTGGTGACATGACCGAAGGTCATGTTTGCGTAGGCCGATTGTCCGCCCTTGGTGTATCGCCGTTCGATCCGCATGTGTCTCAAGCCCCTTAAAATGCCGGATGGCTGGCGACCACCCAATTATCCCTGACGAATTTGAGTGGCGCATGATCTTTCCGAAAACCGGTATCCACTTTTCGGGATCATGCGCATCTTGTTCGCCTGTTGTGCTCACGCTGTTCGACAACCCGTTACTCGCTTACTTGGACCCACTTATTTGGGCCCGGTACCTGGTTTCGGCACCGGCTGCTCCCGGTTTTTTGACCCTCGACGGACAGTAACGCCCTGTCCCAAAACGCCGTTTCTGGCGTGGGTGCGGCTTGCGACTCGGCGTCAATATGGGAGTCCGGAGGGAACCGATACGCAACTGCACCGAACGCACCAAAGCTAGGAGGACTCGTACCCGTCGTCAACAACAGATAGTGATAAAATCTGAATCAAACACTAAGTCTTGTGGTTAAGCGGCTAACTTCGGGGATAACGCGCCTAAATCCAGCGCCAGTATTGAGCGATCCGGGGGTCGCGGAAAGCCGTTTTTATCCGCCGCCGCGGATAGGGCTTAATTCCTGCCGTTATGACGGAAAAATGACGCAAAACTGCGGTTTCGCGATTATCCGCGGCAAAATCCACTTACCGGCGCGGCCTGGGATAAGGCCGGGAAAAGCCGCCCGCTCGGCGCCCGGGAGTCGCTGATTCTCAAAATCAAGTCAGTGCGTTAGCGCCCACGCGGCAGCCATCGCCAGAGCGTGGCGATGATACCCACGCCTGTGAATTCCCGTCTTTTGGCGCAAATATTCTGCAACCGACGCTGAATAGCCGATGCTATTCCAATGAAAAAAGGCGGAACTCAATGATGAGCCCGCCTTTTTACCGGCACTGTCATAGCGAACTTCAGCCCGGCGGAGGCTGAACTAGACAACTCACGCCCCGCGCTGATGAATTCGTGGGCAGGATAACCGTCGAACTCGGGAAAACGCAACATGCACCGCGACGTAGCCTCGGTCAGCGCGTGGCTAGCCCGGTTTGGCGGCCGATTTACGCGCCGAGCGTTCCGTTGCGCCAGACGGTGCGATGGCAGCCCGCTCGTTGCGCTGGCGGGGCAGCGCTTCCGGATACTCCTTCTGAAGAAAATCGATCAGCTTTTCGCGCACTTCGCAGCGCAGGTCGAAGGCCTGACCGGCGGAGCGCGCGCTCATCAGGCAGCGCAATTCGATGGTGCTCTCCTTCGCGTCGGTGACCTGCAGGTTCACCACGCCGCCGTCCCAGTTCTTCGATGCCTTGACGATCTCGTCGAGCTTGTCGCGAATGATGGGGACCGGTGCGCGGTAGTCGACATGAAGAAAGACGCTGCCGATCAGGGCCGAGCCCTCGCGCGTCCAGTTCTGGAACGGTTTCTCGATGAAATAGGAAAGCGGCACGATCATCCGCCGCCAATCCCACAGCCGCACCACGACATAGGTCGAGGTAATTTCCTCGATGGTGCCCGATTCGTTTTCGACGATCACCGCGTCGGCGATACGGATCGGCTGAGTCATCGCCAGTTGCACGCCGGCGAACAAGTTGCTCAGCACCGGCCGCGCGGCGAGGCCGGCCACGATGCCGGCGACACCGGCGGAGGCAAAAAGGCTGATGCCATATTGCCGCACCGCCGGAAAGGTCATTAGCACCGCGCCGATCGTCACCAGCACCAGCAGGCCGTCGGTGACACGGAGCAGCACGCGCACCTGGGTGTTGTGCTTGCGCGCCAGCAGGTTGTCGTCGACGTCGAGGCGGAAGCGGCGCAGATAGAGGTCGGCCACGATATGCAGCGCCGCGATCGCGGCCCAGCCCATCAGACCGATCATCGTCATCGCCAGGAGCCGAGCCAGCAATTCCGCAGTCTCCGGACGCAGCGGTGCGACCGGAATGACAATAATCATCGCCAGGGTCAGCAGCGCCAGCCGGGTGAGATCGCGGATCCGTGTGACGATCGAGAACAAGTCGGGATAGCGCTCGACCAGCAGCCGGCGCATCAACGCGCGCGCCCACTTATGCATCGCGAGCGCGGCGATCGCCGCGAGTGCGAGGATCAGCGTCGCCACAACCGGGTCTGGCAGCCAGTCGAGCCAGTCTTTAACGATAATCAGTGCGGATCGGATCGAATCCATGCAATCCTATAAAAATCGAGAAAGCCGCGGAGAAGCGGGCGTTTCGAGCAACGGACGCGCTGGACACTGACACAGCGAGGTGGCAAAACGCCGCCAATTCAACCCCTTTCAATGCGCGGCAACGATGAAAAGTTTCCTGCTAAAGCTGTTCACCTGGTGGAATTCGCAGACCTGCGGGACCCAGTTCTGGACCTGGATGTACGGTGAGGCAGTCGGTGAGGACGAATTCGGCAACCGCTACTACCGTACCCGCGGCGGTAAAATTGATCGCGGCCTAGGCTTCGAGCGGCGCTGGGTGATCTACAACGGCTATATGGAAGCCTCGACCATACCGCCGTCATGGCACGGCTGGATGCACCACACGGTCGACACTCCGCCCACGCAGGAGAGCTACAAGCCACATGCTTGGCAAAAGCCGCATCGGGCCAATCTAACAGGCACGGCAGGCGCCTATCGGCCGCCCGGCTCGACGCTGGCCGCCAACCGTCGTCCGAAAGCGACCGGCGATTACAAGGCCTGGAGCCCCGACAGCCGGGGTTAGTGGCCAGCCGGTGCCGCCCTTTCGCTGCCGTATTCGCCGTGTTAACCGGGCGCTGGCGTGGGCGACGGCATTACCGCGCTATTCTCCAAGCGGAAAAATCGGCTGATGGCGCGATCCCGTTTCACGGCCTGCCTGCTTGCCATTGCCGCGCTATCGGCGCCGCCGCCGCCGACCTTCGCGCAATTCGGCTCGATCTTTCGGGGGGACGAGCCGCCGCGCCCGCCGGCCGACGTGCCGAGCGCGCCGCCGTCCAATCCGCAGCCGCCGCCTTATTATCCAAACCAGCGCCCGCAAGACGATGTCCGCTCCGACCAGCCGCCGCCTCGGCCGCAGCCGCCGCCGATGAGTTTGCCGCCGTCGAGCCGGCCCGGTGGCGGCACCATCCAGTCGCAGCCACTGGCGCCGCCGCCCGGCATCGCGCCTGCTCCGCAAGCGATGCCACAGCAACCGGGTCAGCAGCCGCCTCCCGCCGGCGCCCCGGCGCAAGCGCTGCCCGGGCTGCCGCCGGGACAGCGGCAGCCGCGCGGCGCACCGCCGCAGCCGGCCGATACCGCGCCGCAGCCTGGTGACGAGATCGTGGTCGAGCCGCCGCCGCAACGCATCACCAATCCGACCGCGGTGTTCGCCGGTCTCGATAAGATCACCGGCCGCATCATTTCGTTCGACGTCGCTATTAACGAAACCGTCCAATTCGGCGCGTTGCAGGTGACGCCGCGCGTGTGCTATTCGCGGCCGCCGACCGAGACGCCGAACACCGACGCCTTCGTGGAAGTAGACGAAGTGACGCTGCAGGGCGAGATCAAGCGCATCTTTACCGGCTGGATGTTCGCGGCCAGTCCCGGCCTGCACGCAGTCGAGCATCCGATTTATGACGTGTGGCTCACCGACTGCAAAGGCGGGAAAAATCCGAACGTGGCGGAAGCTCCCGCGGTGCCGCAGCCCGTGCCCAAGCAGCCGGCGCGGCCGCTGCAACCGCGGCGTGCGCCGCCGCGCCCGCAGCCGCCGGGATTTACACCGCGCTAGCTCAAGCGCGCGAGCGCCTGCGCGCCGGTGACCGGGCGGTCGAGAGGGAGCACGCCAAAATCGGCGTCGCCGACAATCGCTTCCTCCAAGAGCCGGTGATAGCGTTGCTTGCCGACCTCGACGGCGCCGAAAGTCTTCAGGTGATCGGTGAGGTATTGCGTGTCGAGCAAGCGGTAGCCGCCGGCGCGCAGGCGCGCGATCAGATGCACCAGCGCGATCTTGGAGGCGTCGCGCGCGCGGTGGAACATGCTTTCGCCGAAGAAGGCGCGGCCGAGTGAGACGCCGTAGAGTCCGCCGACAAGGTCGGTTCCGTCGTAGACCTCGGTGGAATGGCAGTGACCGTGCGCGAACAGGCTGCGATAGATGTTCCGGATGCGGCCGTTGATCCAGGTGCGCGCACGATCCGGCTTGGCCTCGGCGCAACCGTCGATCACCGCGTCGAAATCGCGATCCACCCAGACCGTGAACGGCGTCGTACGAACTGTGCGCTCAAGCCGCGCCGGCAGGTGGAAACCTTCGAGCGGGATGATGCCGCGCATGTCCGGCTCGATCCAATAGAGCGCCGGATCTTCCGCGCTTTCCGCCATCGGGAAGATGCCGCAGGCATAGGCCTTAAGCAGCACCTCCGGGGTGATCTCGATCAGGGTATTTTCGCGGTTGGCCATGCGAGACCGGGTTCGATTGTGGAACAATATTCTATGCGATGGCGCCCCAGCTGGGGAGCGCCGAATTTAACCAGTTGCTGACTATCATCTGCTTAAATTGGCGAAAGATTGAACACAACTCGATGCCGCGCGTTGGGGCGTCGACGTAGCCGGCTCGATGGGGAACCGGAACTCGAGGGGATGCGGCGACATGCCGGCGCGGCGTACCAGCGTGCTCGTGGTCGAAGACGAAGTGGAGATCAGCGATATGATCGCCGACGTTTTGGACGAGAGCGGCTTTGCGGTGCACACGGCAGCGGCCGGCGAGGAAGCCTTGCGCTATCTTCAATCCGGCGCGGAAGTCGACGTCCTGTTCACCGACATCAACCTGCTTGGCCCGATGGACGGCTCGATTCTGGCGCGAGAGGCGCGCGCGCAGCGTCCCGAATTGCCGATCGTCTATTGTTCGGGTCGCTATTCGCCCTCGGTGCTGGCGCCGCCGGTACCGCGCTCGATCTTTGTGCAAGAAGCCCTACAGCCCGGCCGATTTGTGCCGGCTGCTGGAGCGGCTGACAGCGGGCAGACACTAGGTCTCTCAGCTCCCCATGCCGCCGCGCGCGAGGAACTGTTCGAGCCAGTGGATGTGATAATTGCCGTCGATGATGTCCTTCTCGCTCACCAGCGAGCGGAATAAAGGCAGCGTGGTTTCGATGCCGTCCACCACAACTTCGTCGAGCGCGCGCTTGAGCCGCATCAGCGCCTCGGTGCGGGTCTTGCCGTGCACGATCAGCTTGCCGACCAGCAAATCGTAGTAAGGCGGGATGGCGTAGCCCTGGTAGACCGCGGAGTCGATGCGCACGCCCAGGCCGCCGGGGGCATGATAGTGCAGGATCTTGCCGGGCGAGGGGCGGAACGACACCGGGTTCTCGGCATTGATGCGGCACTCGATGGCGTGGCCGCGGAATTCTATGTCACTCTGCTTGAGCGTGAAGTCGTTGCCGGCGGCGGCGCGGATCTGCTCGAAGATCAAGTCGATGTCGGTGATCATCTCGGTCACCGGATGTTCAACCTGGATGCGTGTGTTCATCTCGATGAAATAAAACTTGCCGTCCTCGTATAGAAACTCGACTGTGCCGACGCCGAGATAGCCGATCTCGCGCATGGCTTTTGCCACGGTCTCGCCGATGACGTCACGTGCCTGCCGGTTGAGCGCGGGCGAGGGGCTCTCCTCCAGTACCTTCTGATGCCGCCGTTGCAGCGAACAGTCGCGTTCGCCGAGATGAATGGCCTTGCCGTTGCCGTCGCCGAGCACCTGGATTTCGATGTGGCGCGGTTTCTCAAGATATTTCTCGAGATAGACCGCGTCATCGCCGAACGCGGCCTTGGCTTCCGCGCGGGCGGTCGACAGAGCGGCGGAGAGGTCGGCTGCTGCGCGCACCACTTTCATTCCACGTCCGCCGCCGCCGGAGGCTGCCTTGATCAGCACCGGATAGCCAATATCACCCGCGATCTTGGCGGCTTCGGCGTCGGAGGTGACACCGCCGTCCGAGCCCGGCACCACCGGAATGCCGAGCTTCTTGGCGGTGCGCTTGGCTTCGATCTTGTCGCCCATCAGGCGGATGTGCTCGGCCTTGGGGCCGATGAAATGCACGCCGTGGTCGACGAGGATTTCGGCGAAGCGCGCGTTCTCCGACAGAAATCCGTAGCCTGGATGCACGGCGTCGGCGCCGGTGATCTCGCAGGCCGACAGAATGGCGGGGATGTTGAGATAGCTCTCTTTCGCCGCCGGCGGGCCGATGCACACGCTCTCGTCGGCGAAGCGCACATGCATGGCGTCGGCGTCGGCGGTGGAATGCACCGCCACGGTCGGAATGCCGAGCTCCTTGCAGGCGCGGATCACCCGCATGGCAATCTCGCCGCGATTGGCGATCAGGATTTTATCGAACATTCCTACTCCTTCACCTCTCCCCGTTTACGGGGAGAGGTCGACTTCCGAGCGAGGCGAAGGAAGTCGGGTGAGGGGCTCTTTCTTGAATCTGTATTTTGAAGATGTCCCTCACCCGGCTCGCCGCTGCCGCGGCTCGCCGCCCTCTCCCCGCAAGCGGGGAGAGGGAAGAGAGCTACTCTATAATCACCAGCGGCTCGCCGAATTCGACCGGCTGGCCGTCCTCGAACAGAATTTGGATCACGGCGCCCGCGCGCGGGGCCGGAATCTGGTTCATGGTCTTCATCGCTTCCACCACCAGCAGTGTGTCGCCGGCTTTCACTTGCGCGCCGATTTCGATGAACGGCTTGGCGCCGGGCTCGGGCGCGGCATAGGCGGTGCCGACCATGGGCGAGATCACCACGCCCGGATGTTTCGACGGATCGATCGGCGTTGCGACGGGCTGCGGCACGGGCGTCGCCACCGCGCGCGACGCAGCGGGAGCAGGCGCGGCCCCGCCGTTGCGCGCGACGCGCACGCGCTGGCCGTCTTGCTCGATCTCGATTTCGGTCAGGCCGGTTTCTTCCAGCAGCCTGGTCAGCTCGCGGATCAACTCGCGGTCGACGATCGGGGCCTTCGGCGTCTTTGCCATCGAACAGTCCGCTGCTACCTTTTTGCCTTAGCGCCGGCCATCGCGGCCAGTCCGCTGATCGCCAGCGCGTAGCCGTTGATGCCGAAGCCGGCGATCACGGCCTTGGCCGCCTTGGAGACGTAGGAGTTCTGGCGGAATTTCTCGCGTGCATGAATATTGGTGATGTGGATTTCGACGATCGGCATTTTCAGCGTCAGCAACGCGTCGAGTATGGCGATCGACGTGGTGGTGTAGCCGGCCGGATTAATCAGAAGGCCGGCAGCCTTCTTGGCTTGCGCTTCCTGGATCCAGTTGACCAGCTCACCTTCGAGATTGGATTGCCGGAAGACGATCTCCAATCCGAAATGCTTGGCGGTTGCGCGGCACAGTTTCTCGACGTCGGCGAGCGTGGCGCGGCCGTATTTTTCCGGCTCGCGCGTGCCGAGCAGGTTCAAATTCGGTCCGTTGAGGACGTAAAACGTCTTCGGCATGGTTTCCCGACGGCTGGCGCGCGTTTGTCGATCGATGCGCGTGAAACTTCGGCACTTTATAGGTGGCCGCGGCAAGAAGGGGAAGCCCGGACGGCGCGTGGATTTACAGCCTTTTAGCGTCGAGGGCTTGGGTTTCGCGCGCCGCCCAGTCGATCACCTCTTTGATCGCCGTTAACCCTCTGCGGCCGGCGGCTCTGGCTTTCGTGAACAAATCGATCTGGCGGTCGGCGCTGGTGCCCTCGACGGTGATGCGGTGCAGGCGCCTGATGTCCGCCGCGCAGCCGAGCGCCTCGATATCCTCGGCGATGAAATCAAACACCTGGTCGAGCCATTGCTTGAGCATAAGCGGCGAGCGGGAAAACGGATCGACGAATGTGGCGGCGATGCCGTAGCGCTGGGCGTGCCACTTGTTCTCCGCGGTGATGGCGCGCCCGACCCGGTCGAAGCCCGCATTGAGATCGCGGTCGCGGTCAAGCGCACGCACCAGGCAGCGGAACAAAGCGGCGATCGCGACGGCGTCGTCGAGCCGGGTGCAGCTGTCGGCGACGCGCAGTTCGACGGTCGGGTTGCCCAGCGAGGGCCGGATCGCCCACCAGATGTAACTCGCGTCAGGGATGATCTTCGCCCAGATGAGCGCGGCAACATATTCACGATAGTCTTCGTTGGTGCGGAACAATTCGGGCAGGCCGGTGCGCGGCAACTCGTCATAGGCGGCAAGGCGGTAGCCATGCAGGCCGGTGAGGTGGCCTTGCCAGAACGGCGAGGAAGTCGACAACGCCAGCAGCAGCGGCAGATAGGGCGTCAGCCGCATGATCAGATTGATGCGGGTATCGACCTGCGGCACCTCCACATGCACGTGCATGCCGCACAGCATGTTGCGGTAGCCGATCATCTGTAGGTCATCCATGATCGCGCCATAGCGGGCTTTCGGGGTGACAATCTGCTCGGGCCAGAACCCGAGCGGAAAGGTGCCCATGGCGGCCAGCCCAAGCTTGTGCTCGGCGGCGGCGTCGCCGAGCGTACGGCGATAATGCGCTAGGTGGTCGCGCGCCTCCTTCATGGTGGCGCAAGGCGGCGTCGCCACCTCGATCTGCGACTGCAACATTTCCGTCATGACGCGGTCGCCGAGTTGCTTGCGCGCGAGGCTGAGGAATTTTTTGTCGGCGCGCCGCACGGCTCGACGCGTCTTGGCGTCGAACACGAAATATTCTTCTTCCATGCCGACCGAATACATGCGCGCGATAACCCGCTCGGACGAGGGCGGTTCCCCGCCCTATCGTGACGCAAAAACAGCCGCCGGGCGAGCCGGCGGCCGCTTGCCGATTAAGCAGGTATGCAGCGAGTGCTGCGCTGCGGTCAGCAGGTGGGTTTGCCGCAGCGCGCGTTGTTGACCTTTTCCTGCAAGCCGGGAAGGCCGATGGCGCCGACCACGACGTCGGAGCCGATCACATAACTCGGCGTACCGTTGAGACCGAGTGCCTCGGCGAGCTTGAAGTCCTCGTCCAGCGTGGTCTTGACCTCCGGGCTCTTCATGTCCTTTTGCAGCTGCGCCATGTTGAGGCCGACATCCTTGGCGACCGCGAGCGCGTGCGCCTCGTCGGCCGGACCGCGGCCACCGAGCAGCTTGGTGTGAAATTCCAAGTATTTCTTGCCGGTCTTGTCCTGCATGCGCACGGCGACGGCGACGCGCGCGGCTTCCACCGAGCCGGGGCCGAGCACCGGGAATTCCTTGAGCACCACCTTGAGCTTGGGATCGTCCTTCATGAGCGTGAGCATGTCGCTCATGGCGCGCTTGCAGTAACCGCAGTTGTAATCGAAGAACTCAACGAAGGTGACGTTGCCGTCAGGATTGCCGAGCGTCACCTGGTTGGGCGAGGAATAGAGCTTCTGCGCATGCTCCTTGACCGCGACCTTGTGCTTCTCGGCTTCGGCGGCGGTCTGGCGCTTCTCCAGTTCGCTCGTCGCCTCCTGTAACACTTCCGGATGCGCGATCAGGTAGTCGTGCACGACGCGCTCGATCTCGCCGCGCTGGGCGGGTGAGAAATCCTGCGCCTGCACGGCTCGTGGCGCGGCGGTGGCCAGTAACGCGGCACAAACGGCGGCGATAAGGCGCGGAAGCGATGTCATCGATTTTTTCCTTGCTGTGGTCATTTGTTGGCGGCGCCCGAGGATTTGACGCTGACGATGTCGTCGGCGCGCACCCAGGCGGGCGAGCCAACGGGCAGACGGGTCTTGGCGCGCGACGCGAGTTGGCGCGCGGTCTTGACGTCGCCGCGCATGAAGGCGGCCTGCGCGGCGGCAAGATCGGCTTGCGCGAGATCGCCCTTATGGCCGTAGGCCATGGCGAGCTGCGCATAGGCATCGGACGATTCCGGTTCGCGGCTGAGCGCGGCATGGAGCAGGGGAACCGCCTCTTCGGCATATTTTGGACTATTGGTGGCGATCAGCGCCTGACCGAGCATAATATCGATCAACGGGGCGTTATGCGCGAGCGTAACCGCGTGGCGCAGCGGCGCGATCGCGTCGGCCGGATGGCCGCCTTCCAAGAGCGCCTGGCCCTTGAGCTCGTAGAAATACGGATTGTTCGGCTCCGTCTGGATCAGGCCGTCGATCTGTACGACCGCATTGCGCGTGTCGCCATGCACATAGGTCGAGATGGCGCGGGCATAGCGCGCGGGAAGACTGTGATCGCCCAGCGGATAGCGGCGCGCCACCGTGTCGGGCCGGTCCAGGAAGCCGGATAGCTTGGCGCGCATCAAATCGTGGCGGAGCTGCAATTCCGGCAAATCCTTGCGGTCAAAATAGGGGCTCGCCTTGGCCATCGCTTCGAGCGCGGCGACGCGCTCGGGCGGCATCGGGTGGGTCTGCAAATAGGGATCGATATAGCGCGAATTGAACAGCGCCTCATCGCCCAGGCGCTTGAACAATTCGAGCATGCCGCGCGCCGACTGGCCGGTGGCGGTGAGGAATTTCACGCCGGCATGGTCGGCCTGATCTTCCTGGGTGCGCACGTAGGCGAGCAGCGAGCGCTGGATCGCGCTTTGCGGCGCCATGATCGCCGCCGTACCGATGCTGGCGCCGCTGCCGCCGGAGCGCGCGCCCGCGACCATCGCGCCGACGCCTGCCAGGAGGGCGACGATCGAGGCGGTTTGTGCATGGGCAAGCTGTTCTCGCAGGCGCAACAGATGGCCGTCGGCAAGGTGCCCGGTCTCGTGCGCGAAGACGCCGATGACTTCGTTCGGCGTGCGGGCGTCGAACAACGCGCCGGCGTTGATGAAAATGTGCCGGCCGTCCATGACGAAGGCGTTGAACGCGCGGTCGTTGAGAATGACGACCCTGACGTTCTGCTTGGCGAGACCGGCGGCACGCAGAATCGGCGCGGAATAGTCGCGCAACAATTGCTCGATCTCGGTGTCGCGGATGATCGGTACGCCGCCGCCGGCCTGCTGCGCATGAGCGGGCGCAAGCGCGGGGCCGCCGCCGGCCGCCGCGACTGCAAGGGCCGCGACCAAAGCGAGCGCGCGCCCTGCTGGCGCCATACGCCATGCCCTGATAGGTGTCCCGTTCTCGATCATGCCGATTTACTGCCGGATCGCGTGAACCTAGTGACGCGCCTGAAGACGGTCAACGCAGCTTGCGATCACGTCTGAGTCATGAAAAACGCAAGGCGCAAATTGAGCCGGCAAGCAAGCCGGGAAATAGGGCAACAGCGGGGCGGGGGCAGCGCCGGACGGACCGATAACCATGCTTGAAGCGGCAAAAAACCTGCTAATGCCCTCTAAACGCAGCAATGTGCCGCCGTTCATGGTCATGGACGTGATGGCTGCGGCGGCGGCTCTGGAGGCCAAGGGCGCCCAGGTCGTGCATATGGAGGTGGGCCAGCCGGCGGCACGCGCGCCGGCAACCGCACTTGCCGCGGCGCAGGCTGCGCTCGGCGCCGGCCGCATCGGCTATACCGAGACGCTCGGCATTCCCGGTTTGCGCTCAGCGATCGCCCGCCACTATGCCGACGCCTACGGCCTTGCGCTCGATCCGGCGCGCGTGGCGGTCACCACCGGCTCCTCGGGCGGATTCATTCTGGCGTTTCTTTCGCTGTTCGAGCCGGGCGACCGGGTGGCGCTGGCCAATCCCGGCTATCCGCCTTACCGGCACATTCTCTCCGCGCTCGGCTGCGAGCCGGTGTTGATCGAAACGTCGGCCGAAACGCGCTGGGCGCTCTCGGCCAAGGCGCTGATCGCGGCGCACCGCAAGGCGCCGCTCGCCGGCGTGGTGGTGGCGAGCCCGGCCAATCCGACCGGCACCATGATGGATGCCGACACGCTCGCGCGCCTGATCGCGGCCGCCGAAGCCGAAGGCATCCGCGTGATTTCCGACGAGATTTATCACGGCCTCGATTATGCATTTGCCGCCGAAACGGCGGCGAAACTGTCGGAGCGCGCGCTGGTGATCAATTCATTCTCGAAATATTTCTGCATGACCGGCTGGCGCGTGGGTTGGATGGTGGTGCCGGAAAGCCTGGTGCGCGCGGTCGAGCGTTTGCAGGGCAATCTCGCGATCTCGGTGCCGGCGTTGTCGCAGTTTGCCGCTCAAGCCGCCTTCGATGGCCGCGCCGAAATGGAGGCGGTCAAGCACGGCTACGAGGAGAACCGGCGCATTCTCACCACGGGCCTGCCGGACGCCGGGCTGGACAGATTTTTGCCGGTCGACGGTGCGTTCTATCTCTACGCCGATATTTCCCGCTTCTCCGGCGACAGCTTGGATTTCGCCAAGCGCATGTTGAACGAGGCGCACGTCGCCGCGACGCCCGGCATCGATTTCGATCCGCTCAATGGCCATAACTTCCTGCGCTTCTGTTACGCCGGCTCCGCCGCCGAGATGCACGAGGCGGTGGCGCGGATCGGAAATTGGTTGAAGCGTTAGCCGGGTCCAGCTTACTTCTGTTTTTCCTTTTGAATTTTGATCTCGATCTCGTCCGCCTTAGCCTCCAGCTCGTGACCGAGGGCCTCTAATTTGTCTGCCCCCTCACGCTAAGTCTTGCCCCCTCGCGTTGAGCTTTTGCGAGGCTGAACGCACGCTTTGCCTTTCCTATGAAATACTGGACGTGCTTCTCGGCGAACATCTGGCTCCCTGCCTTTCGATTTCAGGCGGGAGACCCCCGGTCTCTCAGCCGCCTGCGCTTGTGGGCAAACCTTGGCAGACGATCTCCTTAAACTATGTTGGTTGCGTCCAAATTGCGAGTCGGATGCGGTCTGGCCGAAGGCGCGGTTAGTGCAATCTTTGTCGAGACGGGTCGGGCCGACCCAAGGTGTCGGAATACAGTTCATCGACCGTCAGTATGATTCCGTTGATGAGCTGACTGAGGGACCGACATTCTTCTATTCCATATTTCTGGGCTCCCGATTTTAGCGACCGTTTTGTTTTCAACTTTTTGGTTTTTACAGGCTTCCAACTGCCTCTAACAAGGCGAAGCAGGAAGGCTTTTGTTTTCGGGTCCCGCACCCAGGTGCCGTGAGCTAGCAGATCCCGTTGGGTCGTCGCAGAAAGTACAGACTTCCGTAGGCGAATAAGATCGACACCTGTTTTGACGTCTTTCAGGCTGACGAGATCGCAAATCAGATCGAACCTGTCCATGGCGCGAGGGTTTCTGGGCACCAGCCGGCTGAGGATTTTAGTGACGTGCAAAATGTCATGGATGATCAGGCCAAGTCGCCATTCTAGGTATGAATGGGAGAAAATGACGCGCCCGATTTCGCGCATGAGATTGGGTGGCAAGTCTCGAACGACCGGCACATCGCGCGGGTGAAGATTTTTCATGCCTGAAGAAATCCGATCCGGCAAAAGGCCCCAATGTTCTGCTGATGCCGCCGGGGTCCTTGGAACGCCTCGGCATAAGCCTATCGAAAATCGGCGAGAAGTCCTCCAATTTGGGCACGGGAATGGGCGAACATTCGGCCCACCGACTGGAGTTCCGAGTTGGGTCAAACTGCGACGTAACGGAATGTCGCGTCTTAGCCAAAAGCAGTCCGGCGCATCGACGATTGTATCCGATGGTCGCTGGGACGATCGATCTGCGACTAACGTTCTATCTGCGGCTTCTCGTGCAGAACCACGTTCAACAACGAACGATGGACCTCGATGTGGCCGTTATAATCAATAAGCCCCAATTTCCGAAATTTGTTCATGAAGCTGCTGACGCGCGATCGCGTCGTCCCGATCATCTCGGCGAGCGTCTCTTGGCTGATTTTCGCGATGACCGGCTCGGGCTCGCCTTCTTTGCCAAAATTCGCCAGCAGCAGGAGCGTCCGGGCCAGGCGCTTTTCGCTCGAGTTGAATAATTGATCGACCAGATCTTCTTCAACACGGCTGTTGCGATGCAAGAGGTGCGCGATAAACATTTCGGCAAATGCCGGCTCTTCATG
The DNA here is from genome assembly GCA_963709015.1 of uncultured Alphaproteobacteria bacterium. Lineage (GTDB taxonomy): Bacteria > Pseudomonadota > Alphaproteobacteria > Rhizobiales > Xanthobacteraceae > Pseudolabrys. The sequence continues at coordinate 71,518 of CAVPUU010000024.1, forward strand.
GATCACGCGGACGATGTTTTCCTTTGCCAAGCGCACGATCACACATTCCGTCATGGCGGAGACAGTTGCCAGACGCAGCGCTTCTCCGGCCAGGCATCCTTCTCCGAAGAAATCGCCGGTCGCAAGAAGGGCGACCACGGCTTCTTTCCCCCGGTCGGAGACGACGGTCTTTTTGGCTTTGCCTTTCTGAATGTAAAATACAGCATCCGCGGCACTGCCCTGCGGATACACGATTTGACCCTTGCGGTAATCGGCTATGGATTGCCCCCCGTTCACTTTCGAAAGGAACACTTTGGGGTCGAACGGGGACGTTTTGGGTATCATTTCGGGTATCATGGCGGCCATCGCCGATTAAATCGAATGAGAATTCCGAACGCAAATCCGGGTCAATGATGAAGCGGGCAGCGTTTGAGGCACTAAATATTCTATTCGGCTGATTTTCCTTAGTGTTCTCTTTAAGCAGCCGCACGCATTTTACTCATCCAAATTGACTGGTCAATATTATACAGACTCGCGCATGGCGCGGGCCCTAAGCTGCTCATGCTGGACGCTCCGCGGCCCCCCACCCGCGGCGTTCTTCTCGGAATTTTAAACGTCCAGTAGGCCCCGGCTGTCGGAACGGCCGGGGGCCTTTTTCCATTTAAGCGTGGGCGGGTGTAAGATTGCTTCGAGGCCAGTTATGTTCAGAAAACAGTTTACCGATCTGCAAAACGCCTGCGCCTTCGCGGAAGCGATCGTTGACACCGTGCGGGAGCCGCTCCTCGTGCTCGACCAAGACCTTCGCGTCATTGCCGCGAGCCGCTCCTTCTACCGGACGTTCAAGGTCAAGCCAAAGGATACCGAAGGCAGGTTGCTTTACGAGCTGGGCGATGGCGTGTGGGATATTCCGAAGCTCCGCTCGCTCCTGGAAGCAGTCTTGCCGAAAGGCGGAGCGATCGAGGCCGGCGCAATCGAAGCCTACGAAATCGAGCACGATTTTCCAGGTATCGGACGCCGCACCATGTGCTTGAATGCCCGCAAGGTGTTCTACGAGACAGACTTGCGCGCCAATATTCTGCTCGGCATCGAGGACATCACCGAGCGGCTCATCCTGGAGCGCGAAAAGAACGATCTGTTGAAGCAAAAGGACTTGCTGCTCGAGGAAATTCAGCACCGCGTCGCCAACAGCCTTCAGATCATCGCAGGCATCATCATGATGAAGGCGCGGGCCGTGGAATCGGAAGAAGCGCGCCGTCATCTGCAAGACGCTCACCAAAGGGTGATGTCGGTTGCCGCCGTTCAGCAACACCTCCATGCCGTGGCGCGCAGCGGGCCGGTCCAACTCGCGCCGTATCTCTCGAAGCTTTGCGAGGCCCTTTCGCATTCGATGATCGGCGACAAGCGATCGATCTCGCTGAAGGTGCACGGCGAGGGAGGAAGCGCCTCTTGCCGCGACGCCGAGAGCCTCGGATTGATCGTCACCGAGCTCGTCATCAATTCGGTAAAGCATGCTTTCGGCGTAGCTGCAAAAGACGGGCTGATCACCGTTGCGTTCGACGTTTCCGGAACGGATTGGAAGCTTTCGGTCGCCGACAACGGAATTGGAAAACCGGACGGCGTTTTCGCCCAGCCGAAAACCGGGCTTGGCACCGGCATCGTCAACGCGCTTGCCAAGCAGCTCGACGCCAAGGTCGTAACGTTGAGCGGCCCGCACGGGACGACCGTGTCGGTCACTCATGCCACTTTCGCAACGAAAGAGATTCAAGTGCGTGAAGGGAGTTTACTTGAAACGGTTGGCAAGTGAGGCCCTCTGGGCCGTGTTGTTCGCAACGTGGATCGCCGGTCTCGTGCATCAATTTGGATCGTGGCCGATGACGGCTCTTTATGTTGCGATTTCGCTTGCGATGACGGGTGTGACCTTTGGAAACCGCCTCGCGGTCAAATTCATGCCGCGGCGAAATCGCCGGCGCTGACGTGCTTCGGTTGTGCCGCCGCCGCTCGCACGATTGGCGAGGGCGCTCTTGGGCGGGAAATGGACCCGGCGCGAGCGCCCATCATTGCTTCACCCCCAAAAATTCCAAGTGCCGAAAACATAAATCGCGGCTGCCGCTAAGCCCAGCACGGCCAGCACGAGCAGCATGATGGCGGGGCGGTGTCCGGCCAGGCCGCCGAAGCCAATTGCATAGGCGGCCTTGGCGACGTTGTTCGAGGAGGCCGCGATCAGCACGGCGGCGCACAAGCTTGCGGCCGACATGTCGCCAATCCCGCCTTGCGCAATATTGAGCACGAAGGGATCGATGTCGGTCAGCCCCACCACCGCCGACAGCACGAGAATGCCGCTGGCGCCGAAGGCGCCTTTGACCCAGGCGGATATCACCGAGATCACGGCGATAAGCAGGGCGAAGACGAGCGCGGCCTGAATCTGCAACGGGTTCTTCGGCAAGACGGCAAGATTTGTCTTGGCGGTGCGCGGTCGCGGCCGGCGCCATTCGTAGATCGCCAGCGCGGAGCCGATCGCGCTCAGGACCGCCAATGCTGGCGCCAGCTTCAGCGCGAAATGCGTGTCGAACACGGCGACGACCACGCCGAGCCGAATATACATGACCGCGGTGGCCGCGACGATCCCGGCCGAAATATCCGCCGGCGCCTGCTTGGCCTCGCGCAGGCGCTTGGCGAAAACGACGGTCGTGGCGGTGGAAGAGTAGGCGCCGCCGAGCACCGCCGGCAGCAATGCGGCGTTTTTGATTGGCGCGTAGCGTTGCAGCAGGTAGCTCAGATAGGAGAGCGTGCAGACCGTCACCACCGCCAGCCAAACCCCGTAGGGCGTCAGCGGCGTCAGGCTACTGACCCGCTCGTGCGGCACCAGTGGCAAAACGATCCCGACCAGGATCAGGAACATGCCGGCGGTGATCAGTTCGTCGCGCGGGACGATATGAATGAGCCGGTGCAGGCGTGCGCGCGCGCCGAGCAGCAACACGGCCGTGACCGTGAGCGCGACCGTCACCCAGGGCGGTTGCAGCAAGGCGATCGGCCCGATGATAAAGGCGAGCAGGTTTGAGACCGGGATCATGAAGCTTGGCGCTTCTTTTGCCGCCGGGGCGGCGCGCAGATAGGCGTGCAGCCATGCGGCGATGCCGAGCAGACCGGCGACGAAGGCGATGCCGTGTCCCGGCTCGATCAGATAGAGCGTGGCGCCGCACATCGCGAGCACCGGGAAGGTGCGGATACCGCCCGGGATCGAGCGCTCCCCGGTTTTATAGGTTTCCTCGAAGGCCAGTCCCATGAACACGGCGAGGCCCACCGCGAGAGCGAGCCGTCCGGCCAATTCCAGGGGAGGCAGCGTCTGCATGGCTAAATTGGTTTGTTGAACCAGCGCTCAAGACGGCCGATCAGCGCTTCCAGTTTTTTCTCTTCCGTATGCAGCAAATGCGCGGCCGAATGTGGAGCGTCGTGCGGCTTGGGCGGAACGCAGAGACCGTAGAAATAGGTTAGAAAGCTCATGTCGTCAGGCTGCGTCACCGTGAACGAGCGTCCCTTTACGAACACCGTGTATTCGAGCGGGTTGCCGTCCGGGCGAAAGGCGATCGGCAGCGGCGTGACGCGCGCCATGTCCTTGGCGATCACGAAATTCGCCGGATCGATGCCGTGCTCGGTCATGGCCTTTTCCAGTGCCGGCAATTCCCTGACGAATTCCGGACTGAAATCGCCGTAAGAGCTTTGCAGCTTGATGTGGTGGGCGGTCATCGGCCTCGATGCCGGCATCTTCCATTTCCGCCGCGCCATCCTACATTGAGCGCCGTATCAACACACCCCCAGAGCCAACCATGCTCGATTTCACATCGTCTTCCGATGTCGAGGACATCGAGACGGCCGCGGCACTAACGCCCGACACCGATATCCTCGACGCCTACTCCAATGCGGTCATCTCCGTGGCCGACGCGGTCGGCCCGGCGGTGGTCCGCGTCGAAACCCGCGGGCCCCGAGGCCGTCCCGGCGGGGTCGGCTCCGGCGTGGTGATCGCGCCGGATGGCCTGGTGCTGACCAACAGCCACGTGGTCGACGGCGCCAAAGAAGTTCGGCTGCTCGACGCCGAAGGCCGCGTCATGGAGGCGCGCACGCTGGGCGAGGACCCGGACACCGATCTCGCGCTGCTGCGGGCCGGCTCGGCGCGCGATCTGGCGCACGCCACGCTCGGCGATTCCAAAGCGCTCAAGCGCGGGCAGTTGGTGGTTGCCATCGGCAACCCGCTCGGCTTTGAATCGACCGTCACCGCCGGCGTCATCTCGGCGCTCGGCCGATCTTTGCGCTCGCGCAACGGCCGCTTGATCGAGGACGTGATCCAGACCGATGCAGCGCTCAACCCCGGCAATTCCGGCGGCCCGCTGGTGTCTTCGCGCGGCGAGGTGATCGGCATCAACACCGCGGTCATCATGGGCGCGCAAGGCATCTGTTTCGCGGTCGCCAGCAATACCGCGCAGTTCGTGCTGAGCGAACTGATCCAGCACGGCCGCGTCCGGCGCGGGTTTATCGGCGTGTCAGGTCAGACCGCGCCCGTGCCGCGCCGGCACGCGCGCAACGCCGGCATCGACAACGTAGCCGGCGCCATGATCACCGCGCTGGAGCCGAACGGTCCGGCGGCGCTCGCCGGTCTGATGACGCTCGATATTATCGTGCAGGCCGACGGCGAGCCGGTGACCGGCGTCGACGATCTGATCCGGCTGCTCAACAGCGAGCGGATCGGACGCAGGCTCGCGATCGACGTGCTGCGGCGGGGCAGCTTGCGTACATTCGAGGTGATGCCGCTGGAGCGGCCCGCGGCGCGGGCCGCTTAAGGTCCGGCGTTACGTCGCCGCAGGCGCTCAGCCCTTGGCCTTGAGCGATTTGTAGATGTCGAGCGCCTCGGCCGGCTTGGCGTTCTTGTGCACCACCGCGTTGACCGCCGCGATCATCGCCATCGGCGCATCGGATTGGAAGATGTTGCGGCCCATGTCGACGCCGGCGGCGCCCTGCTGCACGGCATTGTAGGCCATCGTCAGCGCGTCGAGCTCGGGAAGCTTCTTGCCGCCGGCCATCACGATCGGCACCGGGCAGGAGGCGGTGACGGTCTCGAAGCCGTCATCGGTGTAGTAGGTCTTGACGAATTGCGCGCCGAGTTCGGCGACGATCCGGCAGGCGAGGCGGAAATATTGCGCGTCGCGCACCATGTTTTTGCCGACCGCGGTGACGGCCATCACCGGCATGCCGCGGCGCAGACCGGCGTCCACCAGGCGCGTCATGTTGTGCACCGAGCGCGTCTCGTGCTCGCCGCCGATGAACACCTGGATGCCGACGCCGGTGGCGTTAAGTCGCACCGCGTCGTCCATGTCCATGGCGATCTGCTCGTCGGACAATTCCTCGCGCAGGATGCTCGGCCCGCCGCTGGCGCGCAGCACCATCGGCTTCTGCGAATCGGCGGGGATCACCGAACGCAAGATGCCGCGCGTGCAGAACAGCGCGTCGCATTGCGGCAGCAGCGGCACGATCGAGAGATCGATGCGCTCAAGCCCGGACGTCGGGCCCTGGAAATAGCCGTGGTCGACGGCGAGCATCACCGTGCGCCCCGACGCCGGATTGAACACACGGGCGAGGCGGTTCTTCATGCCCCAGTCGAGCTGGTGCGAACCTTTCAGGAAAAAGCCCGGCGCGGCTTGCGGGCGATCGGCCTGATAGCGTTCGCCCGCTTTATCGGCTTCCGGCATGGGTTAAGGCGCTACTGCTTGGGGGCGGGCGGCGGCACATCCGCGGGCTTGTCCATCGGCTTCGGTGCCATCGGTTTCTTGGCCGCCGGCTTCTTGGCGGCTTTGCGTCCGGGCGGCTCAAAATTGCCTTGGGCGATGCAGCGTTTGATGAACGCGTTGCGCTTGGCGCCTTCGAGCTTCTGGTCATCGGCGCCGAATTTACAAGTCTCCATCTTCTGCTCCCTGGTGGCCGCGGAGGCGGGGCTTGCCAGCAGCAGAAGCGGCAACACGCCGATGATGGCTATTTTGCGCAGCATGGTTCATCGCTCCTTTGAAGGGTCTCAGATCGGGAATCACGATAGCATTTTATCGCAGCGCGGCTGCAATATTCCCGCCGTCCACGGTGGTCACGTCGGCGGTGGTTTTCAGCGCCAACGCCTGGGCGAGGAAGGCCTGCGCCACGTCCTGCGCGGTGACCTCGCGGCCGAGCAGATTGCCGCTCATATAGTCTTTTTCGCTGACCCCGCGCGCCTTCGACCGCTGCTTGATGAAGTCGGCGGTCAACAGGCCGGAACGGATGCGGTCGGCATTGACCGCATTGGCGCGGATGCCGTCGGCGCCGTATTCGAGCGCGTATTGGCGTACCAGCAACAAAGTCGCCGCCTTGGGCAGGCCGTAGGGGCCGAAATTGGCGCCCGGGTTCACCGCCTGCTTGGAGACATTGAACAACAGGCAGCCGCCGGTGCCCTGCGCGAGCATGATCTTGACCGCGGCCTGCGCGACTTTCTGGTGCGCGAAGAAATTCAGTTCGAAACTTTCGCGCAAGACCGTCTCATCGATTTCGCCGATTTTTCCTTGCCACGCCGCGCCGGCGTTGGAAATGGCGATATCGACGCCGCCGAAAGTCGCCACAACCTGATTGAAAGCCTCGTGTACAGAACCGATATCGGTTACGTCACATTTCAATGCGATGGCTGAGCCGCCGATCGCCTTGGCTTGCTTCTGCGCGGCCTTCGTATCGAGATCGAGCAGCGCCACCTCGGCGCCGGCTGCCGCGAAAACTTGTGCGGTTGCCGCGCCGATGGCGCCGCCCGCGCCGGTGATGACCGCGACCTGGCCGGCGAGCGGCAAATCCCTGCGCGCGCCGAGCTTGGCCAGTTCCAGCGGCCAGTATTCGCAATCGAACATGTCCGCTTGCGAAATCGAGGCGAAGCGCCCGATCGCCTCCGCGCCGGTGATACCTTCGACCGCGGCTTGCGCGATGTCGGCGGCGATGCGGGCATCCTTGGCACTCGCGCCCAGCCCGAACAGACCGAGGCCCGGGACCAGCACGACGCGCGGCGCCGGATCGTGCATGGCGGCGCCGTTCGCGCGCTTTTTGTGGCGGGCGAAATAGGCTTTATAGCTGCCGATGAATTTCTGCGCGGCCTTATGCGCGGCGCGCTGAACTCATCGAGCTTGCCGGCCGCGGCGCGGGCAAGATCAGCGGCCAGGGTTGATGCGGATCACATGGTCGGGTGTGATCACGCCGGCGCGGGCGTAACGCGCGACTTGTTGCCATTGACGAAATTCAAATCGCGCCGCTCGTGCGGAACTCCAGGATCGGCCGCTTGTGCGCGCCTTCGCCCTGCAGTATCGCGCAGCGTGCAAGCGCCGCGCAGGATCGGGGCGACGTCGGCGGCGTCCGCGATCTTTTGCGGCAGTTTGCCGCTGACAAAGACGGCCTTGCGGTTCTTCTTGAGCTGGTGTTCCGCGCGCGTGACGAAGCCGATCATGCGCTCGTAGGCTTCGCGCGCGTCGTCGCCGAAGGTGAAGATACCGTGCTTGTCGAGGATCAGCCCTTCGACGGTTTGGTCTTCATCGAACACCTCGGCGGCTTTTTTGGCGAGACCGAAACCCGGCATCAAATAGGGCACGAAACCCAGCCGGCCGTCGAACACTTCCGCGCACAGCTCATCCGCGTTCGGCTGGTCGATCAGGCTGAGCACGGCGGTGGCGTGGGTATGGTCGACGAATTTCGCCGGCATGAAAGCGTGCAGCAGCATCTCGACCGAAGGCGAGGGGGCCTGCGGATCGATCAAATAAGCGCGCTGCACCCTCGGCCATCGCATCGTCGGACAGCGTCTTGCGCATACGCAAGGCGCGCAGCGGTTCGAGCCGCACCGCGGGAAATCCCGCAGGCTCGATCGCGCCCATATCCCAGCCGGAGCCTTTGATGCGCAGCACCGGCACTTCCGCGCCGGCGAGGTCGCGCTCCTTGGTCTTCAGCGATCCGTTGCCGCCGCCATGCAGGACCAGCTTGGCATCGCGTCCGATCAGGTGCGTTGAATAAATCCGCACCGCCAGGTCGGGCGCGATGCCGGCCCCGCCATAACGGTCGATCGCTTGCTTGGCCTCGCGCTCGACCCAGGCCGATCTCATGTTTGTTCGCGCCCGCGCTAGCCCTTATCGCCCAACAGGCGCTTGGCCCACCAACCGCGTTTGGGCTGGCCGCTGTCTTCGCTCGCCGTCGAGGAGACGACCGGGGTCGGCGGCGGAATGACCGGTGCCGGCGGCGGCGGAGCGCCCGCGATGGCGATCGGCGCCGGTTCGCGGATGGTCGAGCGGCGGCGCGGCGGTTTCGACTCGGGTGGCGCCGGCGCGGCGGCCTGCGGCGGCGGAGCCGGCTGCGGCTCGGGCGCGGAAACCGGCGGTTGATTGTACGGACGGTCGATGATCGGGCGTTCCATCGCCGGCTGCTCATAGGCCTGCGGCGCGGGCGACCGATCCATGTCCTCGACCGCGTGCTGCAATTCGGATTGAGGTTCGCCGCTGCCGTTGGACGCGAAGGGCGCATCGCCGTTGCGGCCGCGGTTGCGGCGTCCGCCGCGGCGGCCGCGCCGGCGCCGGCGGCGGACATCGCCTTCGCCTCCCGTCGGAGCGCCGTCCTGACTCGGCTGCTGGTCGGGACCGACTTCCTCGGGAGAGCCGCCGTCGCGATCCTCGTGCGCGACCGTATGCTCGGGCGCCGTGACGCGGGCAAAATGCGGCGTGCCCTCGCGCGGTTCGCGCGGCTCGCCGCCACGGCCGCGTCCGCGCCCACGTCGGCGGCGCCTGCGTCCGCCTTCGCGCTCGCCGTCGTTGCGCGGCGCTTCGCCGGCCGGTTCGACTTGCATGAGATCAGGCGTCTCGGCGCCGGCGCCTCGGTTCCGTCTGCGGCCTCCGCCTCGACGTCAGCACCGGCTTCGGCGTCGAGCACGTCCTCGTCCGTCTCGACCACCGAGGTTAACGGCGGCTGCGCTGCCGTCGCCAGAATCTTGGCGGCTTCCGCCGTGTGCACCTGCTCGCCGCGGTCGACGATGTAGGAGACCTGCGCGTTCACCGTTGCGTCGGCGGAGAATGGTGATGGTGATGCGGAAGCGGTGCTCCAGATCGCGCTAAATGCGCGCGCTTGTGGTTGAGCACGTAGAGCGCGACTTCCGGGCGCGTGCGCACGATCAGGTTATGCGTGGCGCCCTTGATCAGCGTCTCTTCGATGCGCGCGCAGCAATTGCAGCGCCACCGAGGACACCGAGCGCACATGGCCGGAGCCGCCGCAGACCGGGCACTTCTCGGTCGAGACTCCAGCACCGAGGTGCGGATACGCTGGCGAGACATTTCGAGCAGGCCGAAATGCGAGATGCGGCCGACCTGAATGCGGGCGCGGTCGTGCTTGAGTGCGTCTTTCAGCCGCCTCTCGACAGTGCGATTGTTGCGGCCTTCGTCCATGTCGATGAAGTCGATGACGATCAAACCCGCGAGGTCGCGCAGGCGCAACTGGCGCGCTATTTCCTCGGCCGCCTCGCCGTTGGTCTTGAGCGCGGTGTCCTCAATGTGGTGCTCGCGCGTCGCGCGGCCGGAGTTTACGTCGATGGCGACCAAGGCTTCGGCCTGGTTGATCACGATATAGCCGCCCGAGCGCAGCTGCACAGTAGGCGAGAACATGGCGTCGAGCTGGCTCTCGATGCCGTAACGCGTGAACAGCGGCTGCGTGTCCTTGTATAGCTTCACATGCTTCGCGTGGCTCGGCATCAGCATGCGCATGAATTCACGCGCTTCCTTGTAGCCTTCGTCGCCGGACACGATGATCTCGTCGATGTCCTTGGTGTAGAGATCGCGGATCGATCGCTTGGTGAGCGATCCTTCTTCGTAGACCAGCTTGGGCGCCATCGATTTCAATGTGAGATCGCGCACTGTCTCCCACAGGCGGAGCAGATATTCGAAATCGCGCTTGACCTCGGTCTTGGTGCGGCTGGCGCCCGCGGTGCGCAGGATCACGCCCATGCCGGGCGGCACTTCGAGATCTTGGGCGATTTCCTTCAGGCGGCTGCGGTCATCGCCGGAGGTGATCTTGCGGGAAATGCCGCCACCGCGCGCGGTGTTTGGCATCAGCACCGAATAGCGGCCCGCGAGAGAGAGGTAGGTGGTCAGCGCCGCACCCTTGGTGCCGCGTTCTTCCTTGACTACCTGCACCAGCATGACTTGGCGGCGCTTGATGACCTCTTGAATCTTGTACTGGCGGCGGAAGCGCGGCATGCGCTCCTGCACTTCTTCCATCGCGTCGGCGCCGCCGACGGATTCAACCGCTTCTTCTTCGTGATGGTCTTCGCCGTTGCGGGCGCCCTGGCCGTTCGGCGCCTCCGGCTCGTCGGATGGCGCCGGTTCGGCCGTAACGGCGAGATGCTCGCCGGTCTCGCCATGATCTTCGCCGTCTCCCGACACCGGCGCCGGATCGGCAGCCGCTGCGCCGGCGGAGGTATCGATCTCTTCGCGCACCGGTTCCTGCGCTTCGAGTTCGGTCGGCGTCGTCGTGGCCGCCATCACCGCGGCCGTCTCTTCAACCCGCTCGAGCGAGGACTGCTCGGCCGCGGCTTCGCTAACCGGAATTTCGGCGGCTTCGCTCGCGGGTTCGTGGTGTTCAGTCTCCTCGGCCGCGACCGGTTCGCTCTGCATCGGATCGCGCGGTCGGTCGGCGCTGCGCTGGCGGTGACGGTTGCGCCCGCCGCGCCGGTTGGCGCGGTGATCGGCGTCGACGTCGGCGGCGCGATGATCGCGCTCTTCCTCGGCGATCAATGCCTGTCGGTCGGCGACCGGAATTTGATAGTAATCGGGATGGATTTCGGAGAAGGCTAAAAAGCCGTGGCGGTTGCCGCCGTAGTCGATGAAGGCCGCCTGCAAAGACGGCTCCACACGCGTGACCTTGGCAAGATAGATGTTACCGCGTAGCTGCTTGCGGTTAGCGGATTCGAAGTCGAATTCCTCGACGCGATTGCCGCGGAGCACCACGACCCGGGTTTCCTCTGGATGGGTCGCGTCGATGAGCATTTTGTCGGCCATTGGGACTTCTCACTGAGGCGGATCGGCCCGCATGCTCGCGCGCTGTTGACGGCGCAAGATGACGTAAAGGGCGGTCGGCCAATTGGATGTTAAAGGAAAGGGGCGCGTTTTCACGCAAAAGCTCGGCGGGACCCATAGCACGCCGCGCAGTCACGATTGGCTCGCGAAAGCGGAGGATCTCGAATTGCCTTTGCTGCGACAGTGGCAGCATGAAACTTGCGACCCGTAGCACTACGGCCACGCCTTGACGGCGCTGCCGAGGTTTCTCGTCACCGGCGGTTTTTTGCGAACGACCCGTTTGGCCGCGCGCTGATCCGGAAGTCCTTCACAAGGGTTTCGGCTCGCTTCGCCGTCCGTCCGCCCGGCTTCCTCGAGGGGGCGATCCTGGACCGGCGGGCCGGGGGCCCGAACGCGGCACAACCGGAACTTTAACCGTCAGCAGACTCTACATACGGCCCAAAACCCATGCTGGCAAGGGAGCTTGTGCAAGCGCGCCACACCGCCGCACGGATCGACGCCTTTGCTCAAGTTCCGTTAACCGAAGCACCCCCTAATGGAGTAAAAAGGGGCGGAAAGGGTTCGGAATTGTGACTGTCCGCGCGATCGCACTGGTGTTAGGCGCAAGCCTCACATGCGGGTTGGCTGCCATGGCGGCTGAACCGGGCGTGACCGCGCGTACATTGGCGCCGGTCGCGGCATCGACGTCGTTTCCGGTGGCCACCGAGGTGCGCGTGGGCGGCGACGACAAACAGACCCGCTTTGTGGTCGACCTGACCCGGAAAATTGACGTGGCGGCTTTCACGCTCGCCGATCCCTATCGGGTGGTGATCGATTTGCCGCAGGTGACCTTCAAATTGCCGCCGCAGGCCGGGGAGCACGGCCGCGGCCTGGTGAAGGCGTTCCGTTTCGGCCTCATCATGCAGGGCGGCTCGCGCATCGTGCTCGATACCAAAGGGCCGGTGCGCGTGGACAAGGCCTTCGCGCTTGGCCCCGCCGCTGGCCAGCCGGCGCGGCTGGTGCTCGATCTTTCCGCCACCGATCGCGAAAGCTTCTTGCGCAATATCACAATGCAGGATCGCAGCCCGCGTCCCAGCACCGGCAAGACGGTGAGCGTGCCGGAAGCCGCCGGCGACGTGCGGCCGCTGATCGTCGTCGACCCCGGGCACGGCGGCATCGACAGCGGCACCAAATCGGGCAGCGGGCAGGACGAGAAGGACATCGTCCTAGCGTTCGGTCGGATGCTGCGCGACAGACTGGAGAAGACCGGCAAGTACCGCGTGGCGATGACGCGCAGCGACGACACATTCATCCCGCTTGATGAGCGAGTGCGTTTCGCACGCGCCCGCAAGGCTTCGTTGTTCATCTCGATCCATGCCGACTCGATCCCGCGCAACGAAGGGCAGGCGGAGGGCGCGTCGGTCTACACGTTGTCCAACCACGCCTCCGACGCCGAGGCGGCCCGCCTCGCCGAAGTCGAAAACAAGTCCGATGTGATCGCCGGCGTCGATCTTAGCGCCGAGCCCAACGACGTCGCCAACATTCTGATCGATCTCGCGCAGCGCGAGACCAAGGCGTTCTCGCTGCAATTCGCCCGCGATCTGGTCGGCGAGTTCAAGGCGACCACCAAGCTGCACATGCATCCGTTGAAATCGGCGGGCTTCATCGTGCTCAAGGCGCCGGATGTACCCTCGGTGCTGGTGGAGCTCGGCTATATGTCCACCAAGGACGATTTGGTGCACCTGATGTCGGCCGAGTGGCGCGCACACACGGCGGACTCGCTGGTGCACGCCGTCGATACGTTTTTCGTGCCGCGCATGGCGGGCGCCGCCGGCGGCGGAGCCAATTGAGATGCGGAACTTCCGGCCTCAGTTTCAACATAAAACCGCGCGACCAAAAGAGCGCGCCGCAGCCTTGGGCGGAAGGCCCGGCGACGGTGGCAGACCCATGAAAATCCTGTCAGTTTCTCGGGTCACGAGGCCGCTCGGCGGCGCGGATGGCCGCCGCCGAAAGCTTGGCGGGACGGTTAATTCATGAAGCTCATCTTACGTTTCTTCGGCTTCCTGTTCGCGGCTGGCACCATTTTGTTCGTGGTGGGCGTGGCCGCGACCGCAGGCCTGCTCTGGCACTATTCCAAGGACCTGCCGGACTATTCCCAATTGCAGGATTACGAGCCGCCAGTGATGACGCGCGTGCACGCGGCCGATGGGTCGCTGGTCGCCGAATACGCACGAGAGCGCCGGTTGTACATCCCGATCCAGGCGGTACCGAAACTGGTGATCAACGCCTTTCTCGCCGCCGAGGATAAGAACTTCTACGAGCATGGCGGGCTCGATTTCTTCGGCATCGCGCGCGCCGCGATGAATTATGCGCAGAACTTCGGCTCCAGCCGCCACCCGCAGGGCGCTTCAACCATCACGCAACAAGTCGCCAAGAACTTCTTGTTATCGAACGAGGTTTCTTTCACGCGCAAGATCAAGGAGGCGCTGCTGGCGCTCAAGATCGAACGCACTTACTCGAAGGACAAGATCCTCGAGCTTTACTTGAACGAAATCTATCTCGGTCTCGGCGCCTATGGCATCGCCTCGGCCTCGCTCACTTATTTCGACAAGGGCGTGCAACGAGTTGACCGTGCCGAAGCGGCCTATATGGCGGCGCTGCCGAAAGCGCCGAACAATTATCATCCGTTTCGCCGGCGCGCGAACGCGCTCTCGAACGCCGCAACTGGGTGATCGACCAGATGGCGCAGGACGGCTTCATCTCCGGTGTCCAGGCCGAGGCGGCCAAGCGCACGGCGCTTGGTGTCACGCAGAAGCCGACCAGCACGCACACCTTCGCCGCCGAATATTTCGCCGAGGAAGTGCGGCGCGAGCTCTACGACCGTTACGGTGAGAAAAAACTCTACGAAGGCGGCCTATCGGTGCGCACCACGCTCGACACCAAGCTGCAGGTGCTGGCGCGCCAGACGCTGACCGAGGGCCTGGTAAAATTCGACGAAGGACAAGGCTGGCGCGGGCCGGTGACCAAGATTGACATTTCCGGCGACTGGGGCGTCAAACTTGCCGACGTCAAGGCGCTTGCGGACGTTGCGCCCTGGCGCCTTGCGGTTGTGCTGGAAGACGAGCGACCAGTCGGCCCGCGTCGGGTTGCAGCCCGGGCGCGAGCCGGGCGGCTACGTCAGCAAGGAACGCGAAGTCGGCATCGTGCCGCTCGATGGCATAAAGTGGGCGCGCACCGGCGGCAAGCCAGTCACCAAAGTAAACCAGGTGCTCAATCCCGGCGACGTGGTCTATGTCGAGCCGGCCAAGCTCGAGCGGGCAATACCGGCTGCACCAGATCCCCGAAGTCTCAGGTGCCATGGTGGTCGAGGACCCTGGACCGGGCGCGTGCTCGCCATGGTCGGCGGCTTTTCCTACGACCAGAGCCAGTTCAACCGCGCGACGCAGGCGCTGCGCCAGCCCGGCTCCTCGTTCAAGCCGATCGTCTATGCAGCCGCGCTCGACAACGGCTACACGCCATCGACGCTGGTGCTCGATGCTCCGATCGAAATCGATCAGGGACCAGGGCTCGGTGTCTGGAAGCCGGAAAACTACGAAAACAATTTCTACGGCCCGTCGACCTTGCGGTTCGGCATCGAGCATTCACGCAACGTGATGACGGTGCGGCTGGCGCAGGATGTCGGCATGCCGCTGATCGCCGAATATGCCAAGCGGTTCGGCGTCTATGACAATCTGCCGCCCTATCTGTCGTTTGCGCTCGGCGCCGGCGAGACCACGTTGCTGCGCATGGCGACGGCTTACGCGATGTTTGACAATGGCGGCCGGCGCGTGAAGCCGACGCTGATCGATCGCATCCAGGATCGTTACGGCCACACCGTCTACCGCCACGACGAGCGCGAATGCATCGGCTGCGACGCCAAGAAATGGTCCAACCAGCCGGAGCCGTCGCTGATCGATCGGCGTGAACAGGTGCTCGACCCGATGACCGCCTACCAGATCACCTCGATGATGGAGGGCGTGGTCCAGCGGGGCACGGCGGCGGGGGCCGGTTTCCAAAAGGAGTTTGGCAAACCGATCGCCGGCAAAACCGGCACCACCAATGACGAGAAGGACGCCTGGTTCATCGGCTTCACGCCGGACATGGTGGTCGGCGTCTACATGGGCTACGACAAGCCGCGTCATCTTGGGCGCGGGGCGACCGGCGGCCGCTTGGCGGCGCCGATCGTGAAGGATTTCATGAAAGTCGCGCTCGCCGACAGGCCGGCAGTGCCATTCCGCGTGCCGCCGGGGATCAAGCTCATCCGTGTCGATCTGAAGACCGGCCAGCGCGCCGGATCGGGCGCCGAGAAGGTGATCCTGGAGGCGTTCAAGCCCGGCACCGCACCACCCGACAACTATTCGGTTGTCGGCTACGGCAGCGATCAGCAGCAACAAGAATCGGCGCCGGGACGCGCTCCGCCCGGCTTCTTCCGGGTCAGCCCGGACGCCGACCGCGCGGTGCGCTCGGGTACCGGTGGGCTTTATTGAACGCATGGTATCGCCGCCGAGAGTTGCGCCGGCGCGTTCGCGACGTTAAATCCCCGCATCAACTCGGTCAACGCCGCTTTGGCGGCATTGGATTTGAATATGCGCGCGGAAACACAGAGCCTCATCGAAGAGATCAAGCAGTCGCTTAAGCTGCTGAGGAGGCATCTTTGACGTGGAGACCGCGACGCGCCGTCTCGCCGAGCTGAATAAAGAGGCCGAGGACCCCGGTCTGTGGAGCGACCAGTCCCGCGGCCAACGCGTGATGCGCGAGCGCGACGCGCTGGAGGACCAGCTCAATGCCATCGGCCGCATCGAGCAGGAGCTCTCCGACCAGCTCACCATGATCGAACTGGGCGAGGCTGAAAAACACGACAAGACCGTCGCCGAGGCGGAAACCGCCCTAAAGCGCCTGAAAGCGGAAGTAGCGCGGCGCGAGTTGGAGGCGCTACTCTCGGGCGAAGCCGACGCCAACGACTGCTATCTCGAAGTCCATGCCGGCGCCGGCGGCACCGAGAGTCAGGACTGGGCCGGAATGCTCATGCGCATGTATGTGCGCTGGGCCGAGGCGCACGGCTACAAGGTCGATTGGGTCGAGGAAAGCGAAGGCGAGGGGGCCGGCATCAAATCGGCGACCGTGACCATCAAGGGCCATAATGCCTACGGCTGGCTCAAGAACGAAAATGGCGTCCACCGCCTGGTGCGGATATCTCCGTTCGACGCCAATGCGCGCAGGCATACATCCTTCGCCAGCGTCGTGGTGTTTCCGGTGGTGGACGACCGCATCAAGATCGACATCAACGAGAACGATGTGCGCACCGATGTCATGCGTTCGGGCGGCGCCGGCGGCCAGCACGTTAACAAGACCGAAGTCGGCGGTCCGTCTCACCCATATCCCGACCAACATCGTGGTGAAGTGCCAGCAGGACCGCTCGCAGCACCGCAACCGCGCCATGGCCTGGGACATGCTGCGCGCCAAGCTGTTCGAAGCGGAGATGAAGAAGCGCGAGGACAAGGCGGTCGCCGATCAGGCCGCCAAGACCGACATCGGCTGGGGCCACCAGATCCGCTCTTACGTTCTGCAGCCCTATCAGATGGTGAAGGATCTGCGCACGGGCGTGTCGACCTCCGACACCGGCGGCGTGCTCGACGGCGATCTCGACCCGTTCATGCAGGCGGCGCTCGCGCAGAAAGCATTCGGCGGCGGGCCGGAGCAGGTCGAGGACGTGGAGTAGCGCCTAACCCGAAAGCGCGCTTCCGAGCCGGACGCCGGCGCGCAGGAACTTCTGCGGATCGACCGCTTCGCCGTTGATGCGGGTTTCATAGTGCAGATGCGGTCCGGTCGAGCGTCCAGTCGAGCCGATCCTGCCGATCACTTCGCCGATGCGTACGGTCTGGCCCACCTTCACGTCGATTTGCGAGAGATGGCCGTAGCGGGTGGCGAGCCCATTGCCGTGATTGATCTCCACCATATTGCCGTAGCCGCCCTCGCGGCCGGCGATGCTTACTCTGCCGGCGGCGGTGGCGTGCACCGGCTCGCCGGTTTCGCCGCGCAGGTCGATGCCGGTATGGACGGCGGGTCGGCCGAGGAAAGGGTCGAGGCGCATGCCGAACGGCGAACTCATGTCGACCTCGCCGACAACCGGCTTGCGCACCGGCACGGCAATCAACGTATGGGCGTACTGGTTGATCTCGGCGCGCGCGATATTGATGCGGTAGAGCTGGCGCTCGAAGGCGCCGGCGCCCGAGCGCGGTGGCTTCAGCGGCACGAGCGGTCCGCCAACGCCCAAATCCGCCGGACGCCTCGCCGTATCGACGCCGAGATCGCTAAGTACGCTGCGCATGCGGCGCGCCTTGGTGTCGACGCGCTCTTCCAGATCGGTGAGCGCCGCGGTCTGCCGTTGGTCGACTTTGTCGAGCGCGGCGGATATTCGTCCGAGCATGCCGTCAATACCGCCGGCGTCGCTGCGGCTGGCGATGCGCGTCAGACTGGCCGGCAATTCGCGCAATTCAAGCCGCGCCTCGCGGTCGGGCGGCGCGGTGAAAATCACCGTGTCGCTGATCGGGGAGGCTTTGATCGGTTTCTCGGCCGGGAGCGCGTTGTGCGCGGGCCGGATCGAGCCGGTCGTGTTGAGATCGCCGCCGAGGGCGGAGGTGCGCTGCTCCAGCGTTGCCTGTCGTTGCAGCAGCGCGCTGAGCTTTTGTTCGAATTGTTCCTGATCGAGCAATTGCCGGCTGGTGATGCGATCGACTTGTGCGCGTAGTTCGGCGATGCGGTCTTCGTAGGCGAATTGCATCTCAGCCTGGCGGCCGATCAAACGGGTGAGGACGTCCTCGCGGAAGGCGAAATAAGTGCCGGTGGCGATCGACCAGACCGCCATAACGACCAAGGTACCGACCGCGATCCAGAACGCGATCGGTCCGATACGGACCTGGCGGCCGCCGTGCACCAGCGCGTAGCCGCCGTGGTTACGGTGCAAATGGCGCGACACGGCGGCGGCCGACTGCACGCGAGGTTGCGCGATGCGGCCAGGAGGAGCGGCGGTCGGGCAGTACGATTGGGACGAATGCGACATCGACGCTCCGCGCCGATCCGGTCGCGGCCGAACCCGGTGGACCAGCCTGTCGATATCAATCGCTTATGGTTAAAAAACCGGAAATTTCTCGCGTTTTGCCTGCTCGATTGGCCGGGCAAACGCAGGAATTACAGACCTTTCGCGACCCCCAGCACCTCCTCGGCGTGCCCCGGCACGCTCACTTTTGGCCAAATGCGGACGATGCGGCCGTCGCGGTCGATCAGAAAAGTCTTGCGGATGACGCCCATGAATTTGCGCCCGTACATCGATTTCTCACTCCAGGCGCCATAAGCTTCCAACATCTTCTTGGCCTCGTCGGAGGCGAGCGCGATTTTGAGCTTGTGCTTGGACTTGAATTTGTCCTGTACCTTTACCGGGTCGGCCGAGACGCCGAGAATCTCGGCGCCGGCTTTGGCGAAGGCGGCACGCAGGCCCGAGAACGCGATGGCTTCCTTGGTGCAGCCGGGGGTGTCGGCCTTGGGATAGAAATAGAGGACCAGGTTGCGTCCCTTGAAATCCTTCAACGATACCGTCGTTCCGCCGTCGCGCTGCAAGGTGAACGCCGGCGCCTTCGAACCCGCGACAAGTTCGCGTCCCATATGCCTTCCTTTCGTCGCTTTCGACCCGTCAATGATGGAATTGCCAGTTGCGTCGGGTGGGCGCAAGCGGTTCCACGTGCCATGGGCCGCGCTGGACGAATTCCGGGCCGGCGGCGAAATACGCTCAATGCGCCGGACGAGGGGTGCCCCATAGCGCATGACACCGAGCGATCACGATCATAGGCATTCAGCTCGCCACGCTGCGGCGGCGGTCCATCGACCGCACCAGGGCCGTCAGCGGGCCACGCATCGTCTCCTCCGCCAGTGGAACACGCTGTACCGCAGCGCAATCAAGTTTTTGCGCGAGCCATTGGTGCGACGGATTTTTTGGGGCGCGGCGCTCATCTTCGCGGTCGTCGCGGTTGCAATCGCCGGCCTATGGTGGCGTCTGACCAGTGGTCCGATCGAGCTCGACGTGGCGACGCCGTGGTTGAAAGCGGCGATCGAGAAGAATTTTGGCGGCAAACAGACCGTGTCGGTTGGCGGCACCCAGATCGAGCGCGACGAGAACGGCCGTACATCGTTACGCTTGCGCGACATCGTTGTGCGCGACGCCGACGGCATCGTGGTTGCGAGCGCGCCGAAAGCGGAAGTGGGCATTTCCGGCACAGGCCTGCTGACCGGCAATGTGCGCGCCTCAAGCCTCAATCTGGTCGGCGCCGAACTGTCAGTGCGGATCGAGACCGATGGCCGGGTCACTGTCTTTGCCGGGGCCAACAAGCGGCCGATCGCCAGCGCGTCCTCGGCATTGCCCGCGGCGCAACCCGGCCTGCCGGCGGATTCCACGCCCCAGGTGCCGCCGCGCGCCGGATCGCAGGACATCGCTGGCATTCTCAGCTGGATCGATGGTTTGGGCGCGACCGGCCTCGACGGTCACGATCTGCGCGAACTCGGCCTCAAGAACGGCAATCTGATCGTCGACGACCAGCGCAACGGCAAGCGCTGGACGTTCAGCCGGATCAACGTGAGCCTGACGCGGCCGCCCCAGGGCGGGGTAATCTTTCGCCTGGCATCGGACAATCCCGACCGGCCATGGGTGTTGAGCGCCGCCATGCGGCCGCTCGGCGACGGCGTGCGCGCAGTCGGCATTGAAGCACGGCATGTTTCGTCCAAGGATATTCTTCTCGCCATGCGCCTCAACGAAGGCGATTTCGACGTCGACCTGCCGCTGTCGGCGAGCGTGCGCGCGGAAATCGCATCCGACGGTACGCTACAGCGACTGCAGGGCCAAGCGCTCGCGGAACAGGGCACCATTCTCGATCGCGTCGGCGAAAATACTCATGTGAAAATCGATCGCGCCGACATCCGTTTCAATTGGGACAGGCGGCAGAAGGCCTGGACCATTCCGTTTCAGATCCAATCGGGCGGCAATCAGTTCACGTTGCGCGCAACGCTTGAGGCGCCCGCCGACCAGAACGGCGTTTGGCTGTTCAGCCTGGTCCGCGGCGACCCGGTGATCGACCCGGTAATCCTGGTATCGGCGGACAAACCCGATGAAGAAGGCTTCGCCCTCAACCGCGTCGTGGTGCGCGCGCGTATCGACACCGTTCACCGCCGCATCGATATCGAACAAGGCGACTTGAGCCGCATCGATACGCGGCCTTCGCACAATATCGCCGTCGCGGTGACCGGCAGCCTGGATTATTCCAGCGCCGCGCCTCATCTCGCTTTCGGCGTTGCCGGCACGCGCATGCCGATGGAAGTGATGATGCGCCTCTGGCCGGTGTTCACAGCGGTCGAGGTGCGTCAGTGGGTCGTGGAACACATTTCCGGCGGCACAGTCGAACGGGTCGTGGTGGCCGGCAACGCGCCGTTGACGGACTTCAAGGCCGACGGCCCGCCAATGCCCGACGAAGGGTTGTCGGTGGATATCGAGACCAGCGGCACGACCTTGCGACCGCTCTCAACGCTGCCAGCCATCCGCGACGCCGATCTCACGGCGCACATCACCGGCGGTTTTGCCAATCTCAGTGTCGGCCGCGGGACTGTCGAAGTGACGCCGGGGCGCAAGCTCAACATCGCAAACGGCATTTTTGAGATACCGGATACCCACCTCAAGCCGCAGCCGGCGCGGGTAACCTTCCGCATAGACGGATCGATGCCTGCGGCCGCCGCGCTGCTGGCGAGCGACGGGTTGCGCGACAATGTCGGTATTGTGGTCGATCCGGCGGCGAGCCGCGGCTCGGTCGCGGCCCAAGTCACCGTCAACTTATTGGTTGGACGCGACGCTCCGAAGGATTCCGCGACCTATACCGTCGCTGCCGATCTGACCAATTTCGCCGCCGACAAGATGCTGATGGGGCAAAAGGTCGAGGCGTCGGCGCTACGGGTAACCGCGTCGAGCGACGGCTATCAGATCACCGGCGACGTCAAGATCAACGGCACGCCGGCCACCATCGATCTGATCAAGAGAAAAGGCGCGACGGATGCCGATCTGCACATGCAGGCGATGATCGACGAGACCGCGCGCCGCAAGCTCGGCATCGATTTAGGCGGCACGGTGACCGGCACGATTCCGGTCAAGGTGGTCACCCGGACCAGCAATGACGGCAGAGACCCACCGATGATGGTGGATGCCGATCTCACACCAGTAAAGATCGACAACCTGCTGCCGGGCTGGGTGAAAGCGGCCGGCAAGCCGGCGCGCGCCACCTACACGTTGGTCAAGACCGCCCAAACGCTGAAGTTCGAGGATCTCATCATCGCCGGTTCGGGGACGAACGTGAAAGGCTCGGTCGAACTCGACGCGGCGAGCGACATCGTGTCGGCGAATTTCCCGGTGTTCAGTCTGGCGGAAGGCGACAAGACCTCGCTCAGAGCCGACCGCGGCAGCGACGGCGTGCTGCGCGTGGCGATGCGCGGCGACGTTTTCGATGGAACCAATTTCGTGAAATCGTCGCTCGCCGGCGGGGCGCAGGACAAGCCTAAGCAAAAACCGACCGACCTCGACCTCGACATCAAACTCGGCATCGTTGTTGGCCACAACGGCGAAACATTGCGCGGGCTTGATCTCAAGCTCGGACGACGCGGCGGCCGCATCCGCAATTTCGCGATGAGCGCTAAGATTGGCCGCGATACGCCGCTCAATGGCGACCTGCGCCTGCGCAGCCGCGATAATCACCAGGTCATCTATTTCGAGACCGACGATGCCGGTGCATTATTCCGGTTCACCGACATGTATCCGCGCATGTTCGGGGGTCAGATGTGGGTGGCGATGGACCCGCCGACGCCGGAGCGCGTCGCCGCAAGTCGGCACCCTCTATATCCGCAATTTTGCGGTGCGCGGCGAGCCCGGCCTCGACCGCGTGGTCTCCGGCGCGCCCGGCCAGGGCAACTCCGGCGTGCAATTCAGCGAGGCGCATTGCGAATTCACGCGCGTGCCGGGCCGCATGGCGGTGAGTGACGGCGTGGTGCGCGGCCCGGTGGTGGGCGCAACCGTCGAAGGGCAGATCGACTACGTGCGGGACGATATGCGCCTGCGCGGAACATTCGTCCCGTTCTACGGTCTCAACAACATGTTTGGGCAGATCCCGATCGTCGGGTTGTTCCTTGGCGCCGGCAGCAACGAGGGCTTGCTCGGCATCACCTACGAGGCGACCGGCCCGCCGGGGTCGCCGCGTATTACGGTCAATCCGGTGACGGCGATCGCGCCCGGGCTGTTGCGAAAATTCATCCCGTCGCCGGACAATATCGATCGAAATTTTATTCCGCCGTCGCGCTGACGAAATTTCCAGCGCGGGCGGAGCAGGACGTGTCGCTTCTTGCCGAGCGAAAGCTTGATGCACGCCTTCCGGTGCTCACGTCTTTCGGCGTCAGCACCGTTTTCTCGTCGCTCACCGTCACGTCATTGACCTTTAGGCCGGCGGCTTTGACCTGACGCCGCGCCTCACCGTTGGAGGCGACAAGCGCGGCTTTAACCGCGAAAGCCTTCAGTACGCCGAGCCCTTTGCTCAAGTTCGGCGCGGGAATTCGACGGTCGGTAGCGTCTCCGCAAGGGAGCCTTCCTCGAAGGTCTTGCGCGCGGTGCCGGCGGCTTCGTCGGCCGCCGCGCGGCCGTGCACCAAGGCGGTTGCTTCGGTGGCGAGCACTTTCTTGGCCTCGTTGACGTCTGGCCTTTCAGGCGGCGAGCTTGGCGATTTCGTCGAGCGGCAGCACCGTGAACAGCTTGAGGAAGCGCACGACGTCGCCGTCCTCGGTGTTGCGCCAGTATTGCCAGTAGTCGTAGGGGCTCACCAGGTCGGCGTTGAGCCAGACCGCGCCGGCGGCGGTCTTGCCCATCTTGGCGCCGGACGAGGTGGTGATCAGCGGCGAGGTCAGCGCGAACAGTTGCGCGTTCATCATGCGGCGGCCGAGATCGATGCCGTTGACGATGTTGCCCCACTGATCGGAGCCGCCCATCTGCAGAATGCAGCCGGTGCGCTTGTGCAATTCGACGAAGTCGTAGGCCTGCAGCACCATGTAGTTGAATTCGAGGAATGAGAGTTCCTGCTGGCGGTCGAGCCGCAGCTTCACCGAGTTGAAGGACAGCATGCGGTTGACCGAGAAGTGCTGGCCGACGTCGCGCAGGAAGTCGATGTAATTGAGCTTGTTGAGCCAGTCGGCATTGTTGGCCATGACGGCATTGCCGCCGGCGCCCTCGAATTTCAGAAATTTGGAAAAGACCGCGCGGATGCCGGTGAGATTCTGCTCGATCATCGCGTCGGTGAGAATGCGCCGGCTCTCGTCTTTGCCGGACGGATCGCCCACGCGCGTGGTGCCGCCGCCCATCAGCGCGATCGGACGGTGCCCGGTCTGCTGCATCCAGTACAGCATCATGATCGGCAGCAGCGAGCCGACATGCAGCGAGGCCGCCGTGCAGTCGAAACCGATATAGCCGGTGATCGGCCGGCTTTGCGCGCGCGTCGAGCGAGTCGGGCTCCGACACCTGGTGGATGAAGCCGCGCTCGGCGAGAATATTAAGAAAGTCGGATTTATAGGCACTCATAGTTCATCCATTTCGTCATGGCCGGGCTTGTCCCGGCCATCCACGCCTTCCTTAATAGCCAAGGCGTGGATGCCCGGCACAGGGCCGGGCATGACGGTGTCAGTTTGTTCGGCGGTGGTGTAACAGGTCCGGCGTAAGGAAAAGGGGTTGGGGCTTGGGCGTCGTTAAGGCCATTGGGCTGATGAGCGGGACCTCGCTCGATGGCGTCGATGTGGCGCTGATCGAGACCGATGGCGAGCGCATCGCCGGCTTCGGGCCGACCGGCTACCGGCCTTATTCTGATGGCGAACAGGCGCTGTTGCGGCAGGCGTTGCAGGAAGGCGCCGCTTTGACCGATCGCACGGCGCGGCCCGGGGTGTTGGCGCAAGCGGACGCCTTCGTGACCCGCGTCCATGCCGAGACGGTGGAGGCCTTTCTTTCCACCGAACATATCGACAAATCCGATGTCGCCGTTGTCGGCTTTCACGGCCAGACCGTGCTGCACCGGCCGGCCGCGCGGCTGACCGTGCAGCTCGGCGACGGCGCGGCGCTGGCGCGTCGGCTTGACATGACCGTGGTTCATGATTTTCGTGCCGCCGATGTGGCCGCCGGGGGACAGGGCGCGCCCTTGGTGCCGGCATTCCATCAGGCGCTGGCGCGCGACCTCAAGCGTCCGCATCCGATCGCGGTGCTAAACGTGGGCGGGGTTGCCAACGTCACGTTTGTCGATGGCGGCGATCCGATCGCCTGCGATACCGGTCCGGGCAATGCGCTGATCGACGATTTCATGCGCGCGCGCACCGGCGCGCCGCTTGACCGCGACGGCGACCAGGCGGCGAAGGGCTGCGTGGACGAGGCGTTCGTCGCGCGCGTCTTGGCGGACGGCTTCTTCGGGTTGCCCTATCCGAAATCGCTTGACCGCAATGCTTTCGCCTTTGCCAATATCGGGCTGCCGGATTTTTCCATCGCCGACGGCGCCGCGACTTTATCGGCACTGACGGCGGCCTCGGTCGCACGCATCGTGCCGCATCTGCCTGCCGTGCCACGCGCCTGGATCGTGGCCGGCGGGGGCGCGCGCAATCCAACGCTCATGAGAATGCTGGCGGAACGGCTGAAGCCCGCGACGGTGGAAACCGCGGACGCGGTCGGCTGGTCGTCGCAATCGATCGAGGCGCAAGCGTTCGCTTACTTGGCGGTGCGCACGCTTAACGGCCTGCCGATCACGTTTCCCGCCACCACCGGCGTAAAACAGCCGCTGGCGGGCGGCGTCCTTACCGGGGCGCGCAGTTGACCGAATACGCGATCTAGCGCAGTTTCGCCGCCTTGTTATAACCTTTTTGCCGTGACCCCGCTTCCAGCTAACTCACGAGAATTACGCTCAGAATTCATGCGAACCAAAGACATCGCAGAAGCGCTTGCGGGCCGGCTCGACGGCGATGGCGCAATCGAGATCGAGCGCCTCGTGCATCCGGCGGGAGCTGAGGGGCCATCCGACCTAGCGCTCGCCATCAACGCGAATGCGGTTGCGGCGCTCGCGCGCAGCAAGGCGCAAGCGGTAGTCGTTTCGGCCGAACATCCGGTTCCATCCGGTTCCTTTCGGGCCGTCATCACGACCGGAGAGGCCCGTTTGGCCTTCGCCAAGCTTACGGCCATGTTCGATCGCGGTCCGGCAAGCGACAAGGGCGTTCACCCGACGGCTGTCGTTGCGCCTGACGCCAAGCTGGGCGAGAACGTCAGAATTGGTCCCCATGCGGTGGTGGGTGCCCGCAGCCGCATCGGCGCGGGAACGACAGTCATGCCGCAGGTGACGATCGGCGCCGACGTCTCGATCGGCGCGCAGGGCGTGGTGCATTCGGGCGCGCGCATCGGCGATCGCACAATCATAGGCGATCGAACGATTGTGCACGCCAATGCCGTCATCGGCTCGGACGGCTTCAGTTTTGCGCCCGATCTAATGTCCGCGACCGCGTTTACCGCCGACGTGAAGCTGAGCCGGGTGCATTCGCTCGGCAACGTCGTCATCGGCGACGATGTGGAGATCGGCGCCTGCACCACGATCGATCGCGCCACGCTTGAATCGACGCGAGATCGGACGTGGCACCAAAATCGACAATCATGTCCATATCGGCCACAATGCGACTATCGGCGAGTGTTGTATTGTGTGCGGAAAAGTTGGTATTTCCGGCAGCGTGGCCATCGGCGATCGCGTGCGGATCGGGGGTGGGGTCGGTATCGGCGATCACCTGCGCGTCGGCGATCAGGCGGTCATCGGCGCCGGTTCCGGCGTCGCCACCAATATTGCGGCTGGAACGTTCGTGTCAGGCTACCCGGCGGTGCCGCATCACCGCGCGATAGAGCAATACCTTTACGCCAGCCGTCAAAAACGGCTGCATCAAAGGGTGGACGAGTTGGCATCGCGTCTCGACGCAATGGAACGAACGAACAAAAAGTGATGGGGGCTCTGGCGTTATGAGCGACGTAACGAGTGACGTAATCGCAATCATTGCCAAGAAGAAGCGGGTGGATAAGCCGAATGTCGAGCTTTCCGACCGGCTGGAGGATTTGGGTCTGGAGTCGCTCGATGCCGTCGAGATGATTTTCGATCTCGAGGAGAAGTTCGATATCGAGATACCCTACAACGCCAATACCAATAATCCACGCACCGAATTTGATACCGTCGGCGACGTCGTCAAGTCCATCCAGAAATTGGTCGACAAGAAGTCGTGAGTGACGTGAACCGCGTCGTTGTCACCGGCCTCGGCGCCGTCACGCCGCTTGGGCAGACGGTCGCCAGTTATTGGGACAACCTCAAGCGCGGCGTCAGCGGCATCGGGCCGATCACGCTGACTGCGACACCCGAAGAACTCACCCAGAAGGTTGCCGCCGAGGTCAAGGACTTTGAACCGCTCAAATATTTCGAGGAGCGAGAGCTTTCTACGCTCGACCGTGTCTCGCAGCTCGCGGTCGTTGCCGCGCGCGAGGCGATTGCGCATGCGGCGATCACCTTCGACATGCCGCTGTCGCTGCGGACCGCCTGCATCATCGGCACCGGGGTCGGCGGCATGATGACGCTCGACGACACCTACCGCCGCGTCTATCTCGAGAAGAAGAAGCGGGTGTTCCCGCTGAGCATTCCGCGGCTGATGGTGAATGCGCCGGCCAGCCAGATTTCCATGCATTGCGGGTTGCGCGGCCCGGCCTACGTCATCGCCAGCGCCTGCGCCTCGGCCACGCATGCCATCGGCGCCGCGTTCCATATGGTGCGCTCGGGAGCGGTCGATTGCGCGGTGACCGGGGGGACCGAGGCCTGCGTTACGTTCGGAACGGTGCGCGGCTGGGAAGCGATGCGGGTGATGGCGCCCGATGTTTGTCGTCCGTTCTCCATTGACCGCAAAGGCCTCATTCTCGGCGAGGGTGCCGCGGTATTGGTGCTGGAGCCGCTGGCGCGCGCGCGCGCGCGCGGCGCGCAAATTCTCGGCGAAATCGTCGGTTTCGGCATGAGCGCGGATGCCGCCGATCTCACCGCGCCCGATCTGGACGGCATGTCACGCGCGATGGATGCCGCGCTCGCCGACGGCAAATTGAACGCGCGGGACATTCAATATGTCAATGCCCATGGCACCGGTACGGCCGCCAATGACGCGACCGAAACCCAGGCACTGCATCGGGTGTTCGGTGCGCACGCCGGAAAGCTGGCGGTGTCGTCGACCAAGTCCATGATTGGACATGCGCTCGGCGCGGCTGGTGCGCTCGAAATGGTGGCGACGCTGCTGGCGGTGCGCGAGTCGATCGTGCCGCCGACCATCGGCTATCTGGGACCGGATCCGGACTGCGATCTCGATTGCGTTCCAAACGAAGCGCGCGCGATGGCAGTCGACGCCGCAATCTCGAACTCCTTCGCCTTCGGCGGGCTCAACGCCGTGCTGGCGGTGAAGAAATTTTCTTGAAGCGGCGGCTTACGCTGCGCTCGGCTTGCGGTCGGTCTTGAGGCGCTTGTCGAGATAGGCGCAGATATTGGTGAGC
Organism: uncultured Alphaproteobacteria bacterium; assembly: GCA_963709015.1. Taxonomy (GTDB): domain Bacteria; phylum Pseudomonadota; class Alphaproteobacteria; order Rhizobiales; family Xanthobacteraceae; genus Pseudolabrys. Next base: position 99,250 of record CAVPUU010000024.1, read on the forward strand.
AGCGGCTCGACCTTGCCGTCGAAGAAATGATTGGCGCCCGAGATCACCTTCTGCTCGATCACGATGCCCTTCTGCGTCTTGAGCTTGTCGACCAGCGTGGTGACGTCCTTGGGCGGCACCACGGCGTCCTTGTCGCCGTGGATGATCAGGCCGGACGACGGGCAGGGCGCCAGGAACGAGAAGTCATAGAGATTGGCGGGCGGCACGATCGAGATGAAGCCTTCGATCTCCGGCCGGCGCATCAGCAGTTGCATGCCGATCCAGGCACCGAATGAGAAGCCGGCGATCCAGCAGCTCTTGGCTTCCGGATTGATGGTTTGCGCCCAGTCGAGCGCGGCGGCGGCATCGGACAATTCGCCTGTGCCATGGTCGAAGGTGCCCTGGCTGCGGCCTACGCCGCGGAAATTGAAGCGCAGCGCCGAGAAGCCGCGGTGCACGAAGGCGTAATAGAGTTGGTAGATGATCGGGTGGTTCATCGTCCCGCCGAATTGCGGGTGCGGGTGCAGGATGATAGCGATCGGCGCGTTCTTCTGCCGCGCCGGGTGGTACCGGCCCTCGATCCGTCCGGCCGGACCGGTGAAGATGACCTCAGGCATGTCTGTCGACCTCGAACTGGAGGTGGCAGCGATCGGGCCGCGGCGTTGGATTTTGGGCTCGACGCCTGGCGAAATCTGCGACCATGGACTAGTTTAGAATTGTTCTAAATATATTGAATTCCGCTGTTCACGACCGCAACACAGGCTATAAGTTGCCGCGTGGTGGCGGCTTCTAGCACGATCCCCGGGGCAAAAAGCAAGCTTTTTGCAGCCGTATAGGGCCATAACGGTACCGAGATACTGACAGAATCCGAATGACCGACCGCGCCTATTTCGACTGGAATGCCACGGCCCCCCTGCGGGACGAGGCACGCGCGGCCATGGTCGCCGCGCTAGAATTGACCGGTAACGCCTCCTCGGTGCATGCCGAGGGGCGGACGACGCGACGGCTGGTCGAGGAAGCGCGGGAAAAGGTCGCCAATTTGGTTGGCGCCGAGGCCAGGAACGTGACCTTCACCAGCGGCGCCACCGAAGCCAATATGCTGGCGCTGACCCCTGCATTGGAAGTTGGCGGGCGTAAAGAGCCGCGTGACCGACTGTTCGTTTCGGCGACCGAGCACCCGTCCGTGCGCAGCGGCGGGCGTTTTTCCCCGGATTCTGTGGAGGAATTGCCGGTCACAGGCGGCGGCGTGGTCGATCTTCATGCTCTAAGAAGTGCCATTGTTCGGGCCGAGTACCCGCTTATTTCGGTGATGCTCGCCAACAACGAAACCGGCATCATCCAGCCGATCGCCGAAATCGCCGAAATCGTGCACGCGGCCAACGGCGTGTTTCACGTGGATGCCGTGCAGGGTCCCGGCCGCATCGCCTGCCGGATCGATGACTTGGGCGCCGACTTGATGAGCCTTTCCGGCTCATAAACTCGGCGGCCCGCAAGGCGTCGGCGCGCTTATTCGCCGCGGCGACATCCATATCGCCGAGCCGCTGATCAAGGGCGGCGGGCAGGAGCGCTCGCTACGCGCCGGAACCGAGAATGTTGCGGCCATCGCCGGCTTCGGCGCGCGGCGCGCAGTCGCCGCAACTCAGGCGGATGCCGCGCGCATGGCGGCCTTACGCGACCGCCTGGAAACGCGACATCAGGGCGGCCACGCCGGACGCGGTAATTTTCGGCGAAAATGCGCTGCGGCTGCCCAATACGACGCTGTTCGCGGTTCTCGGAATGAAGGCGGAAACGGCGCATAATCGCGCTTTGATCTCAATGGTATAGCGCGTGTCGTCAGGCTCCGCCTGCTCGTCCGGCAAGGTCCAGCCGTCGCATGTGCTGGCGGCGATGGGGGTGGAACCTGCGCTCGCGCGGGGCGCGGTGCGCCTGAGTCTCGGCTGGGCAACCACCGACGCGCGATATTGAAAATCTGCTCGCTGCTTTAACTGACGTCGTTTCATCCTTACGTAAGGGGCATACGAAATCAGGCTTGGCCGCCTGAAACGCGCACTCATAGGGATGATCGCAACGCAAAAAAAGCGAACCGACCATAACCGACAAATCCAACCCGCGGTCCTTGAAACCGTAGCGGAGGAAAAGATGCCGGCCGTACAAGAGACCGTCGAGCGGGTCCGAAGCATCGACGTTGATCAATACAAATATGGGTTCGTCACCGATATCGAATCCGAGAAGGCCCCCAAGGGGCTTTCCGAAGATACCGTTCGTTTCATCTCGGCCAAGAAGAACGAGCCGGAATGGATGCTGGAGTGGCGGCTGGAAGCCTATCAGCGCTGGCTGACCATGCGCGAGCCGACCTGGGCGCGCGTCGACTATCCCAAGATCGACTACCAGAACGCCTATTATTACTCGGCGCCGAAGAAGAACGCGCTGGCCTCGCTCGACGAGGTCGATCCCGAAATTCTCAAGACCTACGCGAAGCTCGGCATTCCGCTGCGCGAGCAGGAAATGCTCGCCGGCGTGGTGCGCCCGGAGGGCGAGCGGCGCGTGCGCGGTCGACGCCGTGTTCGACTCCGTTTCGGTCGCCACCACCTTCAAGGAAGAGCTGAAAAAGGCCGGCGTGATCTTCATGCCGATGTCGGAGGCGGTCCGCGAGCATCCGGAACTGGTGCGGAAGTATCTCGGTTCTGTCGTTCCGGTGACCGACAACTTCTTCGCCACGCTCAATTCGGCGGTGTTTTCGGACGGCTCTTTCGTCTACGTGCCGCCGGGCGTGCGCTGCCCGATGGAATTGTCGACCTATTTCCGCATCAACGAACAGAACACCGGCCAGTTCGAGCGCACGCTGATCATCGCCGACAAGGGCGCATACGTGAGCTATCTCGAGGGCTGCACCGCGCCGATGCGCGACGAGAACCAGTTGCACGCCGCCGTCGTCGAGCTGGTCGCGCTCGAAGACGCCGAGATCAAATATTCGACCGTGCAGAACTGGTATCCGGGCGACGCCGAGGGCAAGGGCGGCATCTTCAACTTCGTCACCAAGCGCGGCGACTGCCGCGGCGACGCGCTCGAAGATTTCCTGGACCCAGGTCGAGACCGGCTCGGCCATCACCTGGAAATATCCGAGCTGCATCCTGCGCGGCGACAACTCGCGCGGCGAGTTCTATTCGATCGCCATCTCCAACGGCCGCCAGCAGGTCGACAGCGGCACCAAGATGATGCATCTCGGCAAGAACACCACGAGCCGCATCATCTCCAAGGGCATCGCGGCCGGCAAATCCAACAACACCTATCGCGGGCGCGTCTTCGCGCACCGCAAGGCGAAGAACGCGCGCAACTTCACCAATTGCGACTCGCTCTTGATCGGCGACAAATGCGGCGCGCATACCGTGCCCTATATCGAGGCGAAGAATTCCTCGGCCACTTTCGAGCACGAAGCCACCACCTCGAAGATCTCCGAGGACATGCTGTTCTACTGCCGCCAGCGCGGCATGTCGGCGGAAGAGGCGACCGCGCTCGTCGTCAACGGCTTCGTCAAGGATGTGCTGCAGCAGCTGCCGATGGAGTTCGCGGTCGAAGCGCAGAAACTGATTTCAATCTCGCTCGAAGGCAGCGTGGGTTAAGGGGTCTGCCCCCGTCGACCCTGAAGGCTGGCGCGCGCGCAGGCGGCCCTCGCAGGGTCGACGGCCAAGGTCTGCGAAAGTTGTGGCCGTTCATCCTTTCGAGGCTCGCTTCGCTCGCACCTCAGGATGACGGATTAAGAACAGGACGTAATCGAATATGCCGTTGCTTGAAGTAAAAATCTGCATGTCGAGATCGAGGATAAGGAAATCCTCAATGGCCTGACGCTGACCGTCGAAAAGGGCCAGGTCGCGGCCATCATGGGCCCGAACGGTTCGGGCAAATCGACGCTCGCCTATGTGCTGGCGGGCAAGGACAATTACAAGGTCGATCGAGGGCGACGTGCTGCTCGATGGCGAGAGCATTCTTAGCGATGGCGCCGGACGAGCGCGCGGCCAAAGGCGTGTTCCTGGCGTTCCAGTATCCGGTGGAAGTGCCGGGCGTCGCCACCATGACGTTCCTGCGCACGGCGCTCAATGCGCAGCGCAAACACTCGCGGCGAGTCCGAATTGTCCACGCCTGATTTCATGAAGCGGGTGCGCGAGACGTCCAAGCATCTCGGCATCGATCAGGAGATGCTGCGCGCGCGGTCAACGTCGGGTTCTCCGGCGGCGAGAAAAAGCGCAACGAGATTTTGCAGATGGCGGTGCTGGAGCCGCGGCTGGCGGTGCTCGACGAGACCGATTCCGGCCTCGACATCGACGCGCTCAAGATCGTCGCCGACGGCGTCAACCGGCTGCGCTCGCCGCAGCGCTCGATGGTCGTGATCACGCATTACCAGCGCCTGCTCAATTACATCGTGCCCGACGTGGTGCACGTGATGGCCAAAGGCAAAGTCGTGAAGTCGGGCGGCAAGGAATTGGCGCTCGAACTCGAAGCGAGCGGCTACGCGCAATTCGCGGATGAGGCGGCCTGATGAACGCGGACATTGCGCGCCATGAAGACCGCGGCCGAGCAAGGGCTCGCGGCTGCCTATGCGGCGGCGCGCGACGGTTGCCCGGCGAGGTCACGGCGTTGCGCGACGAAGCGTTCAGGCGTTTCGACGCGCGCGGACTGCCGCACCGGCGCGTCGAGGAATGGAAATATACCGATCTGCGCGCGCTGATGCGCGAGGCCAAGCCGCTGGCCGCGTCCGGCCGGGGCAAAGCCGCAAAGGCGGCATTCCGACGATACTGACCGGCATCGATGCGGACGTTATCGCAGTCGTCAACGGCCGCTACGAACCGGCGTGGAGCGATTTCAACGGCAAGGACCCGGGCGTCACGGTCGATGAACTGTTCAAGTTTCTCGGCGAGAACCCCGACTATCGGCTGGGGCAGGTCCCCGGCAGCGATGATACCGCCTTATCGCTTAACACCGCCTTCATGAGCGGCGGCCTGGCGCTGCGCGTCAAACGCGGCACCCACGTCGCCAAGCCGATCCACATCGCGCATGTCTTTACCGGCGATGCCGCCGCCGCGATGTATCCGCGCGTGGTGGTGATCGTCGACCCGGGAGCGCGGGTGACGCTGATCGAGATCATTTAGCGGCCCCGAGGGTGTCGACTATCAGGTCAATTCGGCGTTGGAACTGACCGTCGGCGACGGCGCGCACGTCGATCATGTCAAGATCGGCTGCGACGGCGGCGCTGCGCTGCGGGTTTCGACGCTCGGCGTGACGGTCGGCGCCAAGGCCGCCTACCGGGATTTTGTCTTCACCCTCGGCGGCGCAGTGGTGCGCAACCAGACTTTCGTGCGTTTCGGCGGCGAGGGCAGCGAGGGCGCGATTCGACGGCGCCAGCCTGCTCAAAGGCCGCCAGCACGTCGACAACACGCTGGTCATCAGCCATGCCGCCGGCAACTGCACCAGCCGCGAGCGCTTCAAGTCGGTGCTCGACGGCGAGAGCCACGGCATCTTCCAGGGTAAGATCATCGTCGAACCGCACGCGCAGAAGACCGACGGCAAGATGATGACACGCGCGCTGCTGCTTTCCGACGAAGCGGAGGCCGACAACAAGCCCGAGCTGGAAATCTTCGCCGATGACGTGGTCTGCGGTCACGGCGCGACCGCCGGCGCGCTCGACGAAGGGCTCAAATTCTATCTGATGTCGCGCGGCATTCCGGCGACCGAAGCCGAGGCGCTGCTGATCCAGGCCTTCATCGCCGAGGTGATCGAGGAGATCGCGCACGAAGGCATCCGCAAGGCGCTGATGTTTGCCGCGCTCAGGTGGCTGGGGAGTCGGTCGATGAGCACGCATCCGGCGGTCAGCAACGGCTCCTACGACGTCGCCAAAATCCGCGCGGATTTTCCGGCGCTGGCGATGCAGGTCTATGGCAAGCCGCTGGTCTATCTTGACAACGCCGCGTCGGCGCAGAAGCCCAGGCAAGTGCTCGACCGGCTTGAGAAGGCCTATACCCGGCAATACGCCAATGTGCACCGCGGCCTGCATTATCTCGCCAACGAGGCAACCGAGGCTTACGAAGGCGCGCGCGAAACCGTGCGCGGATTCTTCAACGCGGAGAAGAAAGAAGAGATCGTCTTCACCCGCAACGCCACCGAGGCGATCAATCTGGTCGCCTATACGTTCGGGCGCGAGCGCATCAAGCCGGGCGATGAAATCGTTCTTTCGATCATGGAGCACCATTCCAACATCGTGCCCTGGCATTTCCTGCGCGAGCGGCAGGGCGCGGTGATCAAATGGGCACCGATCGACGACGAAGGCAACTTCCTGCTCGATGAGTTCGAGAAGCTGCTCGGTCCGCGCACCAAACTTGTCGCCATCACGCAGATGTCGAATGCGCTCGGCACCATGGTGCCGGTCAAAGAGGTCGTGAAACTCGCGCATGCGCGCGGTATCCCGGTGCTGGTCGACGGCGCGCAGGGCGCTGTGCATTTGGACGTCGACGTGCGCGACATCGATTGCGACTTTTACGTCTTTACCGGCCACAAGCTCTACGGCCCGACCGGCGATCGGCGTGCTGTATGGCAAATGCGAGCTGCTCGCGGCCATGCCGCCGTTCAACGGCGGCGGCGAGATGATCCACGAAGTGTTCGAGGACCGCATCACCTATGGCGACGCCGCCGCACCGCTTCGAGGCCGGTACGCCGCGCGATCGTGCAGGCGATCGGGCTCGCCGCCGCCATCGACTACGTCAATTCCGTCGGCAAGCCGCGCATCCAAGCGCACGAGGGCGCGCTGGCGAAATATGCGCAAGAGCGGCTGGGCGCGATCAATTCGCTGCGCATCATCGGCCAGGCGCCGGACAAGGGGCCGATCGTGTCGTTCGAGATCAAGGGCGCGCATCCGCACGATGTCGCGACCATCATCGACCGCGAGGGCGTGGCGGTGCGCGCCGGCACCCATTGCGCGATGCCGCTGCTCGCCCGCTATCGGCCTCACCGCCACGTGCCGGGCGTCGTTTGCAATGTATAATACCAAGGATGAGGTGGACGTTTTGGCCGCCTCGCTCGCCAAGGCGCAGGAATTTTTCGCATGAGTGACAACACGACCAAGACCGACATCGACCGAACCCGCTCCGTCCGCGGACAAGGCGCCGGAAAACGCCGCCGTGACCGGTTCCTCCACGCTGCCGCAGGCGGAGCTCAATCGGTTGACCGACGACATCATCGCGGGCTTAAAGACCGTCTACGACCCGGAGATCCCGGCCGACATCTACGAAATCGGCCTGATCTACAAGATCGATATCGGCGACGACCGGGCGGTGAAAATCGACATGTCGCTGACCTCGCCCAATTGCCCATCGGCGCAGGAACTGCCGATCATGGTCGAAAATGCGGTGTCCAGCGTGCCTGGCGTCAAGGAAGCCAAGGTGACGGTGGTGTGGGATCCGCCTTGGGATCCGAGCCGGATGTCGGACGAGGCCCGTTTAGTGCTCAATATGTGGTGAGTTACAATCGGTGAACGAAGATATTAGATAAAGATGGGAATCAAGAGGACTGCCATGGCCACGCCACGACCGCGACCCCAGGTGATGAAGCTGACCGACGCCGCCGCGCTGCGCATCAAGGATGTGATGGCGCGGGCCGAGCGGCCGGTGGCCGGCGTGCGCGTCGGCGTCAAGAACGGCGGCTGCGCCGGCATGGAATACACCATGGAATATGCCGACGCGATCAAGCCGACCGACGAGGTGGTGGAGGACAAGGGCGTCAAGATCATGGTCGATCCCAAGGCCGTGCTGTTCCTGCTCGGCACCGAGATGGACTACAAGGCCGAAAAATTGTCCGCCCAGTTCATCTTCAACAACCCGAACCAGACCGGTGCCTGCGGCTGCGGCGAGAGCGTGCAGCTCACCCCGTCCAAAGACGCAGCGGGGTAACTTTACTGGTTTGATTGAAGTCTGTTAAGCGACCCGCATCGCGGTGCCGCCGTCGGTGACTTCGGGATCGGTTTCGGACATCACCCGGTTGCGGCCGTGGCGCTTGGCGGCATAGAGGCAGCCGTCGGTGCGTTCGATCAGCGATTGCAGCGTGTCGGTATTGTGCAGGGCCGCGACCCCTATCGAAACGGTCACGCGGCCGAGATGCTCGCCGGTCGAGCGCTTCATCAGTTCTTTTGTCATGACCGCCCGGCGGATGTGATCGGCGACCGTGATCGCGGAGCGCAGCACCGTGTTCGGCAGAATGACCGCGAATTCCTCGCCGCCGTAGCGGGCGGCGGTGTCCTGGCCCTTGACGTTCTGCTTCATCGACATCGCCACCAGGCGCAGCACCTGGTCGCCGGTCAGGTGGCCGAAGCTGTCGTTGAAATTCTTGAAATGATCGATGTCGGTCAGCATCAGCGACAGCGGCTCGTTCTTGGCGCGCGCCTCGTCGATGGCCTTTTCCAGCGTGGTGTCGAAGAATTTGCGGTTGGAGAGCTGGGTGAGCGGATCGGTCAGGCTTTCGCTGCGCACCGCCTCGAGGTGGGCGTGCAGGTCGAGGATTTCGCGCTTGGAGGCACTGAGCCGCTCTTCCAGCTTAACGTTTGAGACTTCCATCTCCTTGGCGGTCTGCACCAGGCTTTCGACGATCGAGCGCAAGCCCTCGCGGTCCTTCGACTGGCCGATCTTTTCGGACATGTCGACGAGGCTCTCGGTGTAGCTCGAGGCGGAGCCAGCGGCGCTGTCGATCATCGACATCACCTGCTCGATCTCGCCCTTGACCTGGCTGCCGACCTCGTCGATCCGCTCGGTCAGCCGGGTCGGCGACAGATAGGTCGCGTAGATGTTCTCCAGGTTATCCTCGGCGAGAACGCCGCTGCTCTTGAGCGTTTCATTGATCTTCTGGTTGAGCGAGGGGTGATAGCCGGTGGCGTAGGCGTACCAAATCTCGAAATTGCGCGGCGTGGCCGCCTGCCGGAGCGCCTTGATCTGGCCGAGCGCGATTTCCGCGAACGCCATAGTGCGTTCGTGTTCGTCAGCGGCCTCAGCCATTTGCAAACCCCCCTAGGCGAGCGTCCTGCCCGCAAGTCTGCACACGCGCGCAGCCGACTGGGCGCGTCCACGTCCATGCGGGGACGGTATGGGAGGGATATGAATCGGCGGTAAATTCGGAACCGGTTGCGCCGCAATATTTCGGCGCGGCCGGTTGCATAAATGTTCGTTTATCAGGCTTTGAGCGATACCGGACGCAGTAGGAAGGCGGGCAGGTGACTGCCGTCAGGTTCTCCCGCCTGCTCACGCGGCGGCTGCGGGCGCGCAGGCACTGCTGGCGTTGCCTGCGGACGAGGCCGCTGGACCGCGCGCTGCTGTTCTTTGTGCTCTTGCCGCACAGGCTGGTGATTGCGGCCTTGGCTCCGGCCACGCCCACCGCGATGGCTGCGCTCGCCCTCGCGCGGCCGGCTCTCGCGCGTTTCGGTCGGCGCCGGCTCGCCCATCCAGGGGATGGTCTGGCCGATCAGCCGCTCGATGGCCGCGACCGCCTTGCCGTCGATCGGCGCCACAATGGTGATCGCAGTGCCGCTTAAGCCGGCACGGCCGGTACGGCCGATGCGATGGACGTAATCGTCGGGATGGTGCGGTACGTCGAAATTGAAGATGTGGCTGACGGCGGGGATATCGAGGCCGCGCGCGGCGACGTCGGAAGCGACCAAGATCGTGACCTCGCCGTTGCGGAAAGACTCAAGCGCGGCGGTGCGCGCCGATTGGTCCATGTCGCCGTGCAACGCCGCGGCATTGAACTTGTGCCGGAGCAGCGAGCGGTGCAGTTGCGCGACTTCACGTTTGCGGTTGCAGAATACGATGGCGTTCTTGAAGCCGTCAGCGGAGCGGATCAGGCGACGCAGCGTCTCGCGCTTGTCGGCCGGGTCGCGGCCGGTCGAGACCAGCAGCTGGGTAATCGTCGTGGCAGCGGTGGCCGGTTTCGACACTTCCACGCGCACCGGATTATGCAGGAAACTGTCGGCGATGCGCTGGATTTCCGGCGGCATAGTCGCCGTGAAGAATAAGGTCTGGCGCGTGAACGGCACCAGCTTGCCGATGCGCTCGATGTCGGGGATGAAACCCATGTCCAACATGCGGTCGGCTTCGTCGATGATGAGCAGCTCACAGCCGGAGAGCAGCAGCTTGCCGCGCTCGGAATGGTCGAGCAGGCGGCCGGGCGTCGCAATCAGCACGTCGACGCCGCGCAAGAGCTTGGCGTTCTGGTCGTCGAACGAGACACCGCCGATGATCAGCGCGACGTTGAGCTTGTGGTTCTTGCCGTATTTTTCGAAATGGTCGGCGACCTGTGCGGCGAGTTCGCGCGTCGGCTCGAGAATGAGGGTGCGCGGCATGCGCGCGCGGGCGCGGCCTTGTTCCAGCATCGTCAGCATCGGCAGAACGAAAGCGGCGGTCTTGCCGGTGCCGGTCTGGGCGATGCCGAGCACGTCGCGGCGGGCGAGGACGTGGCCGATAGCTTGCTCTTGGATGGGTGTCGGGGTCTTGTAGCCGGCCGATTCAATGGCGGCGAGAACTTTGGCGGATAAGCCAAGATGCGAAAAAGACATATAACCTCTAGTTGGGACCGCCCGGCGCCCGCGCCGGAATTTGAAAAACGGGTTTCGATGCGCGGGGATGGACGGTCGAATCTTCGTGTCGAACCGTTTCAGGCGGAACATAGGCGCAAAGAGCTGAATGTCAATGCGGCACTATGCAATAAGTCGCGTTAAAGCTTAATCTTTTCGCTATCGGAGGGTCATAATGGCGCAATCTTTACCGCTTGTCCTCGTCCCCGGCCTCACTTGCACCGCGCGTCTTTATGGCCCGCAAATCGAGGCGCTTTGGCCGTACGGCCAAGTGGCCGTCGCGGATCATCGCCGCGATGACGACATGGCGGCGATCGCCGCCCGCATTTTATCGAATGCGCCGCCGCGCTTCGCGCTTTGCGGCCTGTCGATGGGCGGCTACATCGCTTTCGCGATGATGCGGCTGGCGCCTGAGCGGATTGCGAAGCTTGCGCTACTCGATACTTCCGCGCGCCCGGATACGCCGGAGCAAACCGCAGGACGCAAAACGCAGATCGCCATGTCGCAGTCGGGCCGCTACAGAGAGATCCCGGACCTGTCCATCCCGCGCTATTTGAATGCGAAGCATCAGCACGAGGATCGCCTGACGGCGATCGTGCGGCAAATGATCGCGGAAACGGGACCGGAAGCCTTCGTGCGGCAGCTCAACGCGATCATGTCGCGGCCGGATTTGCGGCCGCTGCTGGCGTCGATAAAATGTCCGACCTCGGTGCTGGTCGGCGCGGACGATGTCGCGACGCCGCCAGAGCTCAACAAGGAAATCGCCGCCGGGATTTCCGGCGCCAAGCTCGCGGTCGTTCCCGATAGCGGCCATCTATCCACCCTCGAGCAGCCCGAAGCGGTGAATGCAGCGCTGGCCGATTGGCTGGCATGAACCGGCCTGGCAGTTGCGCGTTGTTGGGACGCCATGACCATGACCTCGACCGAAACCCGTGACACCGCAGGCGTCATCGCCCCGCCGCCGCTGCTGGCGCTGGCCGTTGTTGTGCTCGGCCTTTTGCTGGACTGGCTTCTGCCGGCCTATATGCTGGAACTGATGCTGTCGCTGACTTGGCGCGTCATTATCTGCGCGATCCTGATCGCCGGCGGCCTTGCACTCGTGCCTTCTCCGCCAGACAGTGCGTTTCCGTCCGCCGGCACCGAAGTCAAACCATGGCGGCCGTCGACCTTGCTCGTGACCGACGGCATCTTCGCCTGGCTGCGCAATCCGATGTATGTCGGCGGTACGCTGTTCCTCGCCGGACTATCGATCCTGCTCGCGTCCGACTGGATGCTGGTCATGACGGCCGTTTTTGCACTCTTGATCCATTTCGGCGTGGTCAAGCGCGAGGAGCGCTATCTCGAGGCGAAATTCGGCGATGCTTACCGCAGCTACAAAGCGCGCGTGCCGCGCTACGGCATCCCGACCTGAGCGAAGCGGAATATCCAAGTCTTTCCGGCAATCGTCCCTTTGCGTCATGCGTGTATTGCTTCTATAGGGTCATCATTCGCCCGGAAGTAAACGCATGCGCACACAGGTCGGTATTATCGGAGCGGGGCCGGCGGGCTGATGCTGGCGCGCCTGCTGCACCTTGCCGGCATCGAGTTGATCATCGTCGAAAACCGCAGCCGCGATTACATCGAGAACCGCATCCGCGCCGGCTTGGTCGAACATTGGGCGGCCGACCTGTTGACCGAATTGGACGTCGGCGAGCGCATGAAACGCGAGGGCATCCTGCATTGGGGGATCAATATCGGCATCAACGGCGATCTGCACCGGATCGATTTCAAGGCGCTGGTCGACAAGCGCGTGACCATCTACGGCCAGCAAGAGGTAGTGAAGGATCTGGTGGTGCGCCGGCTTGCCGACGGCGGGCCTTTGTTGTTCGAGGCCGACGGCGTCAGCGTCCACGATCCGACATCAAAGCGGCCGAAGATTCGCTTTACGCATGAGGGCAAGGCGCAGCAGGTCGCGTGCGACTTCATCGCCGGCTGCGACGGTTTTCACGGCATCTGCCGCCCGAGCTTTCCCGACGGCGTGCTCAGCGTATTCGAGCGCGATTATCCGTTCGGCTGGCTCGGCATCCTGTCGGATCGGCCCCGCCTGATCACGAACTGATTTACTCGTACACCGATCGCGGTTTTGCGCTCTGCACCATGCGTTCGATGTCGCTGGCCCGGCTCTACCTGCAATGCGACCACGATGAGGAAATCGAGGCCTGGCCCGATGCGCGTATCTGGGACGAGCTGCATAGGCGGTTGGGCGGTGCGCGCAAGCTCTCCGAAGGCAAGATGCTGCAAAAGGGCGTCACGCCGATGCGCAGCTTCGTGGTCGAGCCGATGCAGTACGGCCGGCTGTTCCTCGCCGGCGACAGCGCGCATATCGTGCCGCCGACGGGCGCCAAGGGCATGAACCTCGCGTTTGCCGACGTGGTGTTTCTTTCGCGCGCACTCGACGCATTCTACAAGAGCAGGCGTGACGACCTGCTGGAAAATTACTCAGCCACCTGTCTGCGGCGGGTTTGGAAGGCGCAGCGTTTCTCCTGGTGGATGACGCAGATCATGCACCGCTTCCCGCACGAGACAGCGTTCGACCGGCGGCGCCAGCTTGCCGATCTCGATTATCTCGTTGGCTCGGAGGCCGCCGCCAGAGCGCTGGCCGAGCAATATGTCGGGCTGCCGCTGAATTAATCTTGTAAAATCGCGTGCAACGGGCGGATCAGCAACGTGATTGCCGAGCCGGCGAGGGCGGAAATGATCGCGAGCATCAGGAAAAAATTGGGCTTGGTCATGCTCAACCAGTAAGTGCCGAGATAACCGGCGAGAAATCCGCCGACGAAGCTGGTCGCCAGCCACACGCCCATCATCATCGACAGCAGGCTTGCCGGCGCGATCTTGGTCACCAGCGAGAGGCTGGTCGGCGACAGATAAAGTTCGCCGACGGTGAGGATGAAGAAATAACAAAACAGCCAGAGCCAACTCGCCGGTGCGCCACTCGCATGCCAGGCGGCGGCGACCAGAACGAGATAGGCGGCGGCGGCGAGAAAACAGCCGATCGCCAACTTGGCGACGGTCGATGGTTCGTGCATGCCTTGCCGGCGCCACAGCGCGACGATGAAGGGCGTGAAGGCGAAAATCATGAACGGGTTGAGCGCCTGGAACCAGGTGACCGGAATTTCTACACCGAAAAGGTGACGGTCAGTGTACTGGCTCGACCAAAGTACGATGGTATTGCCTTGCTGCTCGTAAATTCCCCAGAACAGACTGACAGGAATAAATAGCAGCAAAAGCGCGGCAATCGATTGCCAGTCGGCGCGGTTAAGCGGCGTCTGCGGCGCGGTGCGTCTGGCGAAGCTGTCCTTCGGCAAGGTCGGGGTGGCGAGGAGATAAATGACGAGGCTTGCGGTCATGCCAACGCCGGCGGCGGCAAAACCGTAGTGCCAGCCGAGTTCCTCGCCGAACGTGCCACAGACCAGCGGCGCGAGAAATGCGCCCAGATTGATGCCGACATAAAAGATCGAGAAGGCGCGGTCGCGGCGGCGGTCGCCCGGTGCGTAGAGGGAGCCTACCTGGGTCGAGATGTTCGGTTTGAACGCGCCGTTGCCAAGAATGAGAACGGCGAGCGCGAACAAAAACAGATGCTCGACCGCCATCATGAAATGGCCGATCGCCATGAGGCTTGCGCCGAGGATGACAGTGCGGCGCTGGCCGAGCACGCGGTCGGCCAACAGGCCGCCGAGGATCGGCGTGAGGTAAACTAGCCCGGTGTAGAAGCCGTAGATCTGCGACGCGAGCGGTTGCGTCGCGAGGGGTCCGAACACGAATTCCAACGCGCCGCGAAAGGGCCCAAGCCCCAGCACAGCGCCGGCGCGCCCTGGGTTCAGAAGATATTTAACCATGTAAAGGACGAGCAGCGCGCGCATCCCGTAATAAGAGAAGCGTTCCCACATCTCGGTCGCGAACAAAAAAGTGAGGGCGCGCGGGTGGCCGAAGAGGTCGGGTCGCACTCCCGGGTTGGCGGCGGTGGGTGCGGAAGCGGCTGTCATGCGGCGGCAACGATAGCACATTGCCACGGTGACATTTCCCAATGCCGGCCGCCGGTGTAGACTTTCATCCGGCACGTTCCGGCAGAGAACGGCGGGGAGGAATAGAGATGAAAATTCGCGGCTGTTTTGCCTGCATTGTGGCTGTGCTGACTTTGGCCGCCTCGGGCGCGGCGCGCGCGCAGGACGTCTATCCCAATCGCGTCATCCGCTTCATCGTCGGTTTTGCCGCCGGCGGCGGCAACGACCTGTTCGCCCGTCTGGTGGTGAACAAATTCCAGGAGAACACCGGCGCCACCACCATCATCGAGAACAAGCCCGGCGCGGGCGGGCGGATTTCCTCCGAATACGCCGCGCATCAGCGGGCCGACGGCTACACGGTTCTGGTCGCCGCGACCGGACAGATGTCGATTGCCGCCGCGATCTATCCCAAGCTTCCTTATCATCCGACCAAGGATTTCATCCCGCTCGCCATGATTGCCTCGTTTCCGCTGATGCTGGTGGTGCCGGCGAATTATCCGGCCAGGAACGTGAAGGAATTGGTCGCCTGGGGCGAAAGGCGAATCCCGAGAAATCGAACTACGGAACCTCGGTGCCGTCCTTCACCATCGCTGGCCAACTGTTGAAGCTGAAGACTGGCATGCCCGGTGTGGGGAAGCTTCCGTTCAAGGGGCAGCAACGAGTTCGATCCGTGCGTGGGCAGCGAACAGGCGCCGGGGGTCGACGATCTCCGATGGCCCGCCGGCGATCCCTGCGGTGAAAGGGGCGAAGACGCGCGCCGCTGGTCGGTCACCGGCTCCGCGCGCTCACCCGAAAGCTTCCCGATGTGCCGAGCACTGGCGGAAAGGCCGGCCATCCGGAGATCGACATCCACCTGCTGGAAGCGGATTTTTTGTTCCGGCGCGGCAACTGCCGGCGCCGATCGTCGCCAAGCCCTACGATGGGGTCCGCCGGGCGCTGGGGCCGATCCGGACGCTGAACAGACGGGCAGGCGAAAAACGGCTGGTCACACTGCGGCGACCGACCGGCGACGCCTTCAAGAAGCGCATCGATGCCGACATCAAGGCCTTCGGCGAGGTGGTGACTGCGGCGAAGCTGTCGTTCCCGCAGTAAAAATGTCACACGAATTTCTTCGGCGCGGCGGATTTCGCTGCGCCGATTGCTGCCGCGCGGCACGCTGCTATTCTGGGCGGCGGTGATGTTCCATTGAAGTCGACGGAGCGGCGGCGTGAAGCGGATCGCGGCGTTGATTGTTCTGGCGGCCGCGACCGCCGTGTCCACCGCCCGCGCCGAGGCGGTCGATGTTCTGTTCCAGCAGTTCGGCCTGTTCGGCGACTGGGCAATCGATTGCCAGCAGCCGGCCTCTCCGGCCAATGCGCATGTCAGCATCACCACGTCGAGCCCGGGGCTGGTGCTGGAGAACCACGACCTCGGTCCCAGTTATGCGATTAACCGCTACAGTATGTTGTCGGCCGAGCGCCTGTCGGCGGAGGAATTGTCGGTGGTGGTGATGTTCCAGCCCGGCACCGAGGACGAGGAGCGCCAGAATCTGGTGTTTCTTGTGCGCAAGGGCACGCGGCGCACGATGTTCAACCAAGCCGACGGCGGGGCGGTGCGCGTCAAGGACGGCGTCGCGGTTCCAAGCAGCGTCAGGACGCCGGTGCTGAACAAGTGCGAGTAGGATGGCGTCTAGACTAGACGTCGAGCAACGCTTCGCTGGCGAATTCGGCGTTTTCCTGGATAAAATCGAAGCGGGCTTCGGCCTTGTTACCCATCAGCCGCTCGACCGACTTGGCGGTGGGCTTGAGTTCCTTCTCCGCCAGCACCACGCGTAGCAACGTGCGCTTGGACGGATCCATGGTGGTTTCCTTCAACTGCGCCGCCATCATTTCGCCGAGGCCCTTGAAGCGGCTGACCTCCACCTTGGCGTTGGCGTTGAATTCCTTTTTGAGCAGTTGCTCCTTGTGCTTGTCGTCGCGCGCGTAGACGATCTTGCCGCCGTGCTGCAAGCGATAGAGCGGTGGCACCGCGAGATAAAGTCGGCCGGCCTCGATCAGTTTCTGCATCTGGCGATAGAAGAAGGTGATCAGCAGCGAGGCGATGTGCGCGCCGTCGACATCGGCGTCGGTCATGATGATGACCTTCTCGTAGCGCAAATCCTTCTCGTGGAAATGCGTGCCGGTACCGCAGCCGAGCGCCTGGATCAGATCGGCGAGCTGCGCGTTCTGCGCCAGCTTGTCCTTGCCCGCGGAAGCGACGTTCAGAATCTTGCCGCGTAAAGGCAGCACCGCTTGCGTGCGGCGGTCGCGCGCCTGCTTGGCCGAGCCGCCGGCGCTATCGCCTTCGACGATGAAAATCTCCGAGCCTTCCGAGGCCGAGCTCGAGCAATCGGCAAGCTTGCCGGGAAGACGCAGTTTGCGCACTGCGGTCTTGCGCGCGATGTCCTTTTCCTGGCGCCGGCGCAGACGCTCCTCGGCGCGCTCGACGACGAAATCCAAAAGCTTGCTCGCTTGCAGCGGATTGCCGGCCAGCCAATGATCGAACGGATCCTTGATCGCCTGCTCGACGATGCGCTGCGCTTCCGCCGTGGCGAGCCGGTCCTTGGTCTGGCCCTGGAATTCCGGCTCGCGGATGAACACCGACAGCATGCAGCCGGCGCCGGTCATCGCGTCTTCGCTGGTCACGTCCTTGGCGCGCTTTTCCTGGCCGGCGCGCGCGGCGTGATCCTTGAGCCCGCGCAGCAGCGCGGTGCGAAGCCCGGACTCGTGGGTGCCGCCGTCAGGCGTCGGGATCGTGTTGCAATAAGATTGCAGGAAGCCGTCGGCATCGGCGGTCCAGGCCACCGCCCATTCGACCGCCCCATGGCGGCCGGTCTTGCCGGCGCTGCCGGTGAAAATATCGGGATGCACCAGCGTGGCGTCGGCCAGATTGCTGGCGAGGTAGTCCTTCAGTCCGTTGGCGAAATGGAACGTGGCTTTCTCGGG
Organism: uncultured Alphaproteobacteria bacterium; assembly: GCA_963709015.1. Taxonomy (GTDB): domain Bacteria; phylum Pseudomonadota; class Alphaproteobacteria; order Rhizobiales; family Xanthobacteraceae; genus Pseudolabrys. The sequence continues at coordinate 116,835 of CAVPUU010000024.1, forward strand.
GACATCCGCGACGCCGTTGAGCAGCGCCTTGTCGCAATGCCAGCGGATCTCGACTCCGCCATAGAGATAGGCCTTCGAGCGCGCCATCTTGAACACGCGTTCGGCCTTGAACGCGGCCTTGGGCCCGAAAATGTCCGGATCGGGCCTAAAGCGGATTTTAGTGCCGCGCCGGTTGGGCGCTCGGCCGGCTTTTTCCAGCTTGCCCTTCGGCTTGCCGCGCTCGAACGCCATCCGGTAGAGCTGCTGCTCGCGCGCGACTTCGACTTCCATGCGCTCCGACAAAGCATTCGCCACCGAGACGCCGACGCCGTGCAAGCCGCCGGAGGTTTCGTAGACCTTGGAGTCGAATTTGCCGCCGGCGTGCAGCGTGCACATGATGACTTCGAGCGCCGACTTGTTCTTGAACTTGGGGTGCGGGTCCACCGGAATGCCGCGGCCGTTATCGGTGACGCTGACGAAGCCGTTCGCCTCCATCTCGACGTCGATCCAGTCGGCATGGCCGGCGAGCGCCTCGTCCATGGAGTTGTCGATCACCTCGGCGAACAAATGATGCAGCGCCTTCTCGTCGGTGCCGCCGATATACATGCCGGGACGGCGGCGGACCGGTTCGAGCCCCTCCAGCACCTCGATGTGCTTGGCGGTGTAGCCGGACTCGGCACTGCGTCCGCGCGCCGGCTTGGCGCGCTCGGAAGCTTTGGGCGCGGCACGGGCGGGGGCCTTGCGGGCGGCCGATTTCGACGGCCGGGAGACCGTATCGAACAGATCAGGCTGCTTCGACGGGGCTTTTTTCTTGGTTGTGCTCTTGGCCATGAAGTCCAGGAAATAGGGTCGATTGATTCGTTTGCCCCAGACTATGCCACGTCCGCGCCGGAATCGTGACGGGAGGGCCTGCGCGCAACCATTACCGCCATCAGCCGTTAACAGGGCATTAGGCGGGCAGAGGGCTCCGGAGTGTCGGGTGGTTTACCGTAACGGCGAGCAGCGGCGGCGTCAGGCTCTGACCATTAGCGATCCACAACCGGTTGCCGTGGTGTCGGGCATCTGGCGCTCGGCGTCACAGGCGGCGACGATCGGCATTTTCGTAATCCTGTTGATCGCGGCCTTGTATTTCGCCCGTCCCGTGCTGCTGCCGGCCGCCTCCGCTTTCGTGATCACGATGATGCTCAGCCCGCTTTCGAAGCTGGGCAACCGCTACCGCATCCCGAACCTGCTGACGGCGCTGATGCTCTGGCTTCTGGTGGTCGCGGTTTTCTATGGCGTGATCGTCATGATTTCGGCGCCGGTGGTCGATTGGATCGGCAAGGCGCCGGATATCGGCCGCAGCATTCAGGAAAAGTTGCGTCTGCTCGAGCAGCCTTTGTCGGCGTTGCAGGATTTGCGCAATGCGCTGCTGCCGGCGGACGCGCAGAACAAGCCCGGTGTCGACATCATGAGCTTCGTGCAGCCGGCGGTCTCGGTGGTCACCCCGGCGATTGGGCAGTTGTTGATTTTCTTTGGCGCGTTGTTCTTCATGTTGCTTGGCCGTAACCGGCTGCGCCGCGTGTTGGTGGTTTTTTTCGACGAGCGCGACGCGCGGCTGCGCTCGTTGCGCATCATGAAGGACATCGAGCAGCATCTGTCCGGCTATCTCAGCGTGGTGGGGGCGATCAATATCGGCGTCGGCATCGCGGCCGGGCTGATCGCCTGGCTCGTCGGCTTGCCGAGCCCGGCGGCCTGGGCGGTTCTCGGCTTCTTGCTCAATTTTATTTCCTATATCGGCGCGCTGGCCATGGAGGCCGCCTTGTTCTTGGTCGGGCTGGTGACTTTTCCCACGCTCACACACGCGCTGGCGGCGCCGCTGCTTTACGTCGTGGTGGCCACGCTCGAAGGCCATTTCATCACGCCCAGCATCGTCGGCCGCCGGCTGACGCTCAGTCCGCTCACCGTGTTCTTGTCGCTGGTGTTCTGGACCTGGCTATGGGGACCGATCGGCGCATTCTTGTCGGCGCCGTTTCTGGTGGTGACGCTGGTCGTCGTCCATCATTTGTTTCCCAATGATGACCCCGACTTGCCGGACTAAGACCGCGCTGATGGCGGCCAAAAATTATCCGCCGGAATTTTCATCCCCGGCGGAGTAGGATTTCTCGCAGCGTTATTTGCCGAGCTGGATAAAGCGTATTTCGCCTTTGACCAGATCGGGTTGCACCACCAGCAAGCCTTCCCTGTTGGGAACGACGCAGAAGTCGGCGGGGCCTTTGATGTCGTCGATTAGCTTGTGCCTTCCCATCTTCTCGTTCCACTGAAACAGCGAGGTGGTGACCCAGTCGGTGACCAGCAGGTCGCCGTTTTTCATTTGATAAAGACCATCGAGCAGGCCGATCGGCTGAGAAATCGCTTTCGGGTCCTGCCCAAGTTCCATCTTGTAGATGGCTTGCGGCTTGTCCTTGGCCTGGAAGCCGACCATCAGCAGCGAGCCGTCCTTCGCCGGCCAGAGCCCGTTCGGATAGACACCCTTGCCTGAAAATATCTTGGTGACCTTCGGCTCTTTCTTCGACTTGAGGAAATCCGCCGGCTCGATCTTGTACAGCACGTCATATTTGTTGTCGCTCACGTACAGCGCGTTCTTGATAACGGCCGGATCGTTCGCGTAAGCGCCGGGGAGGTCGACTTTCTTGCCCTGCTTGGTCTTGAGGTCGACGATCCACACTGCATCAATGTCGGTGAACCACATGTAATTGCCGCGAATCCAGATGCCCTTCGGCTTGTTCAAGGTCTGGCCTTCGGCCGGGAAGACTCTTTTCTCTAGAACTTTGCCGTCGAAGGAAAGTTTGGTGATGAAGCCTTTGCCGTCCTTGTCGGCCGGCTTGAGATCGGGGCCGAAATCGCCGGTGTAGAACACCTTTTCCTTTGGATCGAAAGCGACAGAATTCATTGTGGCCGAAACCGCCCACGGTCTTTTGCGAAATGACCTTGAGCTCTTTCGCGCTAGCGGGCGGCGCGATGGCGAATGACAGCCCGACCGCGCCTGCAAACAGAAATATAATTGATCGAATTCCGATCATTATGTCCTCCCCATGTTCTTACTCATTTTTTTATCCCGCGGCGCCCACCACTACGATAGCAGTTTGCCGGAACGCCTAAAAGAATTTAGCCGCCGGGACTTTGCGCCCCGGCGGCGTGGTTCTCGTAATGTTGCAAATTACTTCAGCGCCGCGACGCCGGCCTGCGAGATCGTATCGTCTTGCGAGCCGGTGCCGCCGGAGACGCCGATGGCGCCGATCACCTTGCCGCCGGCCATCAGTGGATTGCCGCCGCGCGAGGCGATAAAGGCGTCGCCGAGCGTGGGCAGATAAGCGAAGAAGCCACCCTTGGCGAGCAAGCGTTCGAACACCACGGTCGGGCGGCGATAGCGCGCGGCCGCTCTCGCTTTATGCTGCGAAATGTCGACCGATGCATATTGGCAATAGTCGTCCTTTTCGAAATAGACGAGATCGCCGGTCGGGCCGACCACCGCAATGCACATGCCGCGCCACTTCCGCTTATCGACTTCGGCGCGCGCCGCCGCGGCGACTTTCTTGGCGGTCTCAAGATTAATCGGTTCGCCGTAGGCAGGCGGCGCCATTTCGTCTGGCACTTTTTCGTTCGGGTTGGCCGGGTCGGCTGGAACTTGCGCGAAGGCGCCCGTGCTCATCAGAAGCGCGGTGCACGCGGCAGCCGCGATCATTGTCAGTCGCATCTATACCTCCCAAAAGTCGCCCAGTTTAGCGTTGTGAATCCCGGCCGTTCTGGCACAGGACATCGTGCGCCCTCATCTTAACGGAGCGGCAAGGTCCCGCCTATACGGGGTCCGGGCGATCAAAAATTCCGCTGCCGGAATATGTCGCCGCGTCTGGGGTTATCGCATCCCTTTGCTGGCGCGCCCGCACGCATAGTACTAGACTTCGCCGCAGTGCATCGTGGAACGCTCCGATGACCGAAACCGCCTTCGAGATGGCACTCGCTGCGCGCACGGCTGAGATGCTTGATGCCTGCACGAAGTGCGGTAAATGCGTCGAGATTTGCCCGGTCACCGGCCCGGCTGGGGTCGGCGACGCGACCCCGCAGGACGTGATCTCCGGCGTGCTGAATATTGTGCGCTTCGGAGAGGGGCCAGAAGCCTCGCGCGCTTGGGCCAAGGGCTGCGTGTTGACCGGCGACTGCATCGCGGCTTGCGACTACGGCGTCAACCCGCGCTTCCTGCTGGCGATGGCACGCGTGAAAATGGCGCGGCAGGGAAGCGAGCCGCGCGCGCGACGCAAACAGGGCGTGGAAAACTTCCGCCTGGTTGCTGACGGCTCGAACGTTCTCGCGCGCATGCAATTGACAGCCGATGAATTGGCGCGGCTCGGCCAGAGAGTGAACGAGCGCCTTGAATCCGGCTCGACCGTCAAACCGGGCGAGCGGCCGGATTTTGTGTTCTACACCGGCTGCAACGTCCTCAAAACGCCGCACATCGCGCTCACCGCGCTCGATGTCATGGACGCGCTCGGCGTCACCTATAAAGTCATGGGCGGCCCGAGCCATTGCTGCGGCATCGTCCAGGCGCGCACCGGCGACATCGAAGTGTCCGGCCGCGTCGCCACCAATTCGCTCGATAAGCTCGCCGAAGGAAAAGCCGGCGTGATCTCGTGGTGCGCGAGCTGCCACGTGCAGTTTACCGAGACGACGCTGCCGACGATCGAGAAAGTGCGCGGCGCGCGGCCGTTCGAGATGACGCCGTTCATGCTGTTTTTGGCGACGCGCTTCGATGAATTGCGGCCGATGCTGTGCAAGCCGGTGCCGCTCAAGGTCGCGCTGCACAAGCATCCGGGCATCAAGGGCGTGGTCGAGGCCGGCCTTGAGTTGCTGCAAATGGTGCCGGGCATCGAGATCGTCGACCTGCACCAGCCGGCGGTCGGCTTGATGAGCAATTTCCTCAATGCGCTGCCGGACTACAAACGCGGGCTGCACCTTGCCGAGTTGGAAGCGGCGGAAGCCGCCGGCATCGACGCGCTGGTCGCGATCTATCACCCCGATCATCGCGACCTGTGCGCGCACGAGCGCGACTGGCCGTTCAAGATCATCAATATCCTCGACATCGTCGGCCAGAGCATGGGCCTGCGCCACGACGATCACTTCAAGCGCCTGAAGATCATGCAGGATGCCGACGCCATCGTCGCCGATTGCAGGGATCTGATGGCCGTCAATGGCATCGATCCGGCGGTGGCGCGCGAGGTCGTGGTTAAGGCGATGCTGGGCGACCAGCCGCTGCCGCTGCGGGGGCCACCGCTTGACCGGGGCGGCGCTGAAGCCTATATCGCGCGCCCATGACGATGTTTTTAGCAGCAAACGCGCTCCGCCGCCGCCGTATCCTCACGGCACGGGCGCGCTTTCGCGCGTGAAATCGTCACCCCGTGCCGCCGGATTTAGGGCCCGCGGCACTTTTCCACTGACATCCGCGCTGTTGGCCTTGCTCCGGTAGTCCATTAAGACTCTGGATGAGGATCAACTCATGGCGACCAAAGCGAAAATTGGCGTGCTCGGCGCCTCCGGCTATACTGGCTCCGAACTGGTGCGGATGCTGTTGCGGCATCCGCGCGCTGAGATCGTGCTGCTCACCGCCGAGCGCAGCGCCGGCAAGGCGATGCGGGATGTCTTTCCGCAATTTTCGTCGTACGAACTGCCGACCTTGGCCGCGATCGACGGGCTCGACTGGGCCAAGCTCGCGCTCGACGTGGCGTTCTGCGCGCTGCCGCACGCGACCACCCAGAAGGTGATCAAGGAATTGCTGGCCAAGGCACCGGCGACCAAGGTCGTGGATCTTTCGGCTGATTTCCGGCTGCACGACACGTCTGCCTACGCGAAATGGTACGGCCATGAGCATCACGCGCCGGAGCTTCAGAAGGAGGCAGTCTATGGCCTCACCGAAATTCACCGGCGCGAGATCAGACATGCGCGGCTGGTCGCCAATCCGGGCTGCTACACATCGTGCGCCGAGCTGCCGCTGATCCCGCTGATCAAGGCCAAGGCCATCGATCTCGACGAGATCGTGGTCGACGCCAAATCCGGCATGACCGGCGCCGGCCGGGCGGTCAAGGAGGCCATGCTGTTCTCGGAAGTGTCGGAAGGCTTCCACGCCTATGGGGTCGGGCATCACCGGCACATGGCGGAACTCGACCAGGAGTTTTCGCTTGCCGCGGGGCGACAGGTGATCGTCAGCTTCACCCCGCATCTGGTGCCGATGAATCGGGGCATTCTCTCGACCATCTACGTGCGGGGCAAGCGGGGCCGGACCCCGCAAGACCTTCATGCGTTGCTTTTAAAGTTCTACGCGAAGGAGCCCTTTGTGCATCTGCTGCCGTTCGGCGAGACGCCTCAAACCCGGCATGTGCGCGGATCCGAACATGACGTTCATCGGCGTTGCCAGTGACCGCATTCTCGGCCGCGCGATCGTGATCTCGGCCCTCGATAATCTGATCAAGGGTGCCTCCGGCCAGGCGATCCAGAACATGAACCTGATGCAGGGCTGGCCGGAAACCGTTGGGCTGGAACAGGTGGCGCTGTTTCCCCTGATTCGACTGGTACAGTGGTCACGCCACTGCCCGGAGACGCGATGTTCGAGGTCAGCAACCAGCCGCCACCGCTCGAGCCCTATAATCTGTTCGCGAGCGACGTTGTGTTGCGCGAGGCTGTTACGCGCGAGCGGGCCGAATGGGCGAGCGGCGAGTTGACCGCGCTGGGTGCGACGCTGGGTCAGCCGGAAACGGTGAAGCTTGGCTTCGACGCCAATAAATACCCGCCGGTGTTGCGCACGCTCGATCGCTACGGCCATCGGCTCGATGAGGTTGAGTTCCATCCGGCCTGGCACGCGCTGCTCGCCATCGCGCTGAAAGCCGGGCTGCATTCGAAGTCCCTGGGCCGCTCCGAAGCCCGGCGCGCACGTGGCGCGTGCCGCCGGCACCTACATGCTCAACCAGATCGAGAGCGGCGTCTATTGTCCGCTCGCCATGACCTACGGCGCGGTGCCGACCTTGCGCCATGCACCGGCGATCGCGGCGGAATGGCTGCCGAAGGTTTTCTCGCGCGACTACGACAAGCGCTTCATCCCGGTCAAAGAGAAAAGCGCGGCGTTGCTCGGCATGGGCATGACCGAGAACCAGGGCGGCTCGGACCTGCGAACCAATTCGACGCGCGCCGAGCCCGCGGGCGACGGGTCGTTCCGCCTGCACGGCCACAAATGGTTCATGTCGGCGCCGATGTGCGACGCGTTTCTCGTTCTCGCGCAAACCGCGAAAGGCCTGAGTTGTTTTCTGCTGCCGCGCTGGACGCCGGAGGGCGAACGCAACGCCATTTACATCGTTCGGCTCAAGGACAAGCTCGGCAACCGCTCCAATGCCTCAAGTGAGGTGGAATTCGAGGGCGTCTATGCGCAGCTCGTCGGCGAGGAGGGCCGCGGCATCCCGACCATCATCGAGATGGCCGGTCACACCCGGCTCGATTGCTGCATCGGTTCGTCCTCATTGATGCGGCAGGCGGTGGCGCAAGCTCTGCATCATGCGCGCCATCGCACCGCGTTTCAGAAGCATCTGATCGACCAGCCGCTGATGACCAATGTGCTGGCCGATCTGGCGCTGGAATCGGAAGCCGCGACCGTGCTGACCATGCGGCTGGCGCGCGCCTATGACGAGAACGACGAGACCTCGCTGGTGTTCCGAAGGGCTGTGACGCCGGCGGCAAAATTCTGGATCTGCAAGCGCGCGCCGACGGTGACGCTAGAGGCGATGGAGGTGCTGGGCGGCTCAGGCTACATCGAAGAAAGCATCATGCCGCGGCTCTATCGCGAGGCGCCGGTCAATTCGATCTGGGAGGGCGCGGGCAATATCATGTGCCTCGACGTGCTGCGCGCCATCGAGCGCACGCCGAAGGCAGCGGAAGTTTTGCACCGCGAGTTTGCCGCCGACGTACGCCTGAAGGCGTTCTCCGAGCGGCTGCAAAAGCGGCTAAGCGCCTTGGACCGCAATGATGAAAGCCAAGCGCGCGCGCTGGTGCGCGATCTGGTGCTGGCATTGCAAGCGGCGCTGCTGATCAAGCATGCGCCGAACGCGGTGGCGGACGCGTTTTGTGCCTCGCGGCTTGGCGGCGAGGGCGGCGCCTTCGGCACGCTGCCGCGCGATCTCGATTTGCGCGGGATTGCCGAACGTGCGGGGCCGCAATAAATATTCGTCATTCCGGGGCGCGAGCAAAGCGAGCGAACCCGAAATCCAGAGCCCCATATCTGGCGCTAACGATTTGGCTCTGGATTCCGGGCCCGGCCCTTCGGGCCGGAATGACAGGGAGATTTTATAATTTCCCCAAAATCGCCAGCACCAGCGCGACCTGCGCCGCGAAGCCGACCGCGAAAGCAAGCGTGCGCAGCACGGGGACGCCCATCGTATAGACGACGACATGGGCAAGCCGCGCCCCAGAAATAAACCGCGCAGGCGATCGCCGTGCTTTCGGTCGAATGTCCTTGGGCGTCCAGCACGAGCACCAACGTCGCAAAGATGACCAGATTTTCCACCGCATTGGTGTGGGCGAAATAAAGCCGCTGCGCCCAGGCCGATTGCTGCTTGTCATTGCGCGAGGGGTTGGCCATCGCGCCCATCAGCCCGCGCACCGTGATGCGATCGAGGATGTACGGCACCCACATCAACCCGGTCAGGATGACCGTCAGCGTCAGCCACATCAATTCCCTGGACATCGTCAGCCCCTTTTTCTTGAATAAATCGGCGGTGCGGTAGATTAGTGGATGAAATGCCGCGCGTCAGGCCCAGCTTTTCACTTTCACGTATGACCCCGGCGCGTCCTCGATTGGCTTGAGCTTGCCGTCGCCGATGTCGCGCGCCGGCACGGTTTCGGCGCCCTGCGCCTTGATCCAGTCGAGCCAGTCCGGCCACCAGGAACCAGGACGCTCTTGTGCCGAGGCGAGCCATTTGCCGACATCGGAGCCGCTCGGCGCCTCGCCGGTCCAGTACTGATATTTCGCCTTGCCGGGCGGATTGACCACGCCGGCAATATGGCCGGAGCCGGCGAGCACGTATTTCACCGGGCCGCCGAAGTATTTCGAGCCCTCCAGCACCGATTTCGCCGGTGCAATGTGGTCCTCGCGGGTGGCGAGATTGTAGATCGGTACTTTCACCTTGCGCAGATCGAGCGTTTCGCCGGCGATTTCCATCTCGCCCTGGCTCAGCCTGTTGTCGAGGTAGCAGTTGCGCAAATAGAACGAGTGGTTGGCCGCCGGCATACGGGTGGCATCGGAATTCCAGTAGAGAATGTCGAACGGGAACGGTTTCTTGCCGCGCAAGTAGTTGTTGATCACGTAGGGCCAGATCAGATCGTTGGAGCGTAGAAGGTTGAAGGCGTTGGCCATGCTCGAGGCCTCCAGATAGCCCTGCTCCTTCATATGCGCTTCGAGTTGCTGGATGCGTTCCTCATCGACGAATACCTTGAGATCGCCGGAATACGCGAAATCGACCTGCGCCGCGAACAAGGTCGCCGACAGCGCGCGGCTCTCTTTCTTGGCCGCGAGATAAGCGAGCGTGATCGCGAGCAGCGTGCCGCCGACGCAATAGCCGATCGCGTGCACCTGTTTTTCGCCGGTAGCCGCCTCGACCGCGTCGAGCGCGGCCAGCACACCTTCGCGCATATATTGCTCGAAGCTTTTCTTGGCGAGCTTGGCGTCGGGGTTGACCCAGGACATCACGAACACCGTGAGCCCGTTGTCGACGCACCACTTGATGAAGGATTTCTCAGGCGTGAGGTCCAGGATATAGAACTTGTTGATCCAGGGCGGCACGATCAGCAGCGGTATCTTCAGCACTTCCGGCGTGTTAGCTTCGTATTGAATCAGTTGCATCAGGTCGTTTTGGAACACGACCTTGCCAGGCGTGAGCGCGAGCGTACGGCCGACCTCGAACTTCGAGGAATCGGATTGGCTGATCTTGAGGTTGCCGTGCCCGGCTTTGATATCCTGGGTGAGCATATGCATGCCGCGCACCAGGTTTTCGGCATTCGATGCCATGGTCTCGCGCAAGAGTTCGGGGTTGGTGAGGACGAAATTCGACGGCGAGATCGCGTTGGCGATCTGCTTGACGTAGAACGCGGCCTTCGCCCGCGTGTGCTCGTCGATGCCGGCGGCGTCCGCGACCAGCCGCTCGCCCCAATGCGCGGTGAGCAGGTAGGCCTGCTTGACGAAATCGAAGAACTGGTTCTGCGACCACTCCGGATCGGCGAAGCGCTTGTCCTTCGGATCGGGTGTGGCGACTGCGTCGGCGGGTTCGCCAGCCATGCGTTTCACCGCGCCAGCCCACAGATCGAGATAGGCGCGCCCGAGATTGGTTTGCAGTTCGAGCGCGCGCTCTGGGTCGGAGAGCCAGTATTCCGCCACCTGGCCGATGGTCTTGACCATGTCGGCGACGTCGTCGGCCACTTCGCTTTTGATTTTTCCTTCCTCGCGCGGCTTCAGGTAGGCCGCAAGCGCCTTGCCGGCTTGCTCGACCAGGCGGGCGATATTGTGCGCGAAGGCTTCGACCTCGACGGAGCCGATTTTTGTCGGTTTCTTGACCTGCTCCTTGGCTGGTTTTTTGGCCGGTTTGTTGCTGCGCTTATCCATGGCGTGATGTCGGTCCCCGGGATCAGAATTGGCCCGGACCATGTCCTGCCGCAAGGCATGTTTGCGTCATTGGCGGTCCTGGCCATGGCTTCCTGCGAGCCGTTTGCTAGGCGCGCCACCTTGCTGTGGCCATATTAACCGGTTAGCCGGCGTATGGTATAATTCATTGAGTCTGCTTCGATTTCCCGTTCCGAGCACAGGTTTTGCGGGGCATGGTGCAAGCCTTTGACCGATCGATTTTGGCGGCCCTGGCCGCCGTGGCCATGGCCGCGGCGCTCTCCTCCTGCGCCCCGGGAGCAGTGATCGACAAGCTGCCGGGCGATTTGGGGCTGCCGGCCGAGGCCCCGGCACGACCGACAACGCCCTATGTCTATCCGGCCGTTCACGACATGCCACCGCCACGCGAAACCCCGACCATGAGCGAAGAACAGCAGGTAAAGCTGGAAAAGGACCTGGAGGCGGTACGCGACCGCCAGGAAGCCCGCGAAGGGGCCGCCAAAAAGACCGCAAAGCCTGTAAAAAAGAAGCCCGCGGCTGCCGATACCGGCCAGGGCGGCGGCGCCCAGGATGGCACCAAGACCAACCCATGATAAAAGCCTGCCGGGGTCATGCCGGCCGGTTGGATAGGGCAGCCGAGCCAAAGGTTTAAGATTATGGAAGACTTCTATCGCATCCGCCGCTTGCCGCCTTACGTGTTCGAAGAGGTGAATCGAGCCAAGGCGCGCGCCCGCAATGCCGGGGCGGACATTATTGATCTCGGCATGGGCAACCCGGATTTGCCGGCGCCCGCCCATGTCATCGAGAAAATCAAGGAGACGCTGGGCAAGCCGCGCACCGACCGCTATTCGGCTTCACGCGGCATTCCCAAGCTGCGGCTGGCGCAGGCGAAATATTATGAGCGCCGGTTCGGGGTGAAACTCAATCCGGAAACCCAGGTCGTCACCACGTTGGGCTCGAAGGAAGGCTTCGCCAACGTGGCGCAGGCGATCACCGCGCCGGGCGACGTGGTGCTGGTGCCCAACCCGAGCTACCCCATCCACGCGTTCGGCTTTCTGATGGCGGGCGGCGCGGTGCGCGCGGTACCATCGGAGCCGACGCCGAATTTCTTCCACACGCTGGAACGTGCGATCATCCACTCGATCCCGAAACCGACCGCGGTGGTGGTCTGCTATCCGGCCAATCCGACGGCTTACGTAGCAAGCCTCGATTTCTACAAGGACTTGGTCGCCTTCGCGAAGAAGCACGGCATCATGGTGCTGTCGGACCTCGCTTACGCGGAGGTCTATTTCGACGACAATCCGCCGCCTTCGCTGTTGCAGGTGCCGGGCGCGATTGAGGTCGCGGTCGAGTTCACCTCAATGTCGAAGACTTTCTCGATGCCGGGCTGGCGCATCGGCTTCGCGGTCGGCAACGAGCGGGTCATCGCGGCGCTTGGCCGGGTGAAATCCTATCTCGACTATGGCGCCTTTACCCCGATCCAGGTCGCGGCCATTGCCGCGCTCAACGGTCCCGACGATTGCATCAGGGATATGCGCGAGATCTATAGACGTCGCCGCGACGTGCTGGTCGAAAGCTTCGGCCGCGCCGGCTTCCCGGTGCCTGCCCCCACGCATCGATGTTCGCGTGGGCGCCGATCCCCGAACCGTTCAAGAGCCTTGGCAGCGTCGAATTCTCGACGCTGCTCGTGGAAAAGGCCGAACTTGCCGTGTCGCCCGGCATTGGTTTCGGCGAATACGGCGAGGGCTACGTGCGTATCGCGCTGGTGGAGAATGAGCAACGCATCCGCCAAGCCGCGCGCAACGTCCGCCGCTTCCTCGAAACCGGGCCGGAAAAACTGCACAACGTCGTTCCGCTCGCCACGCGGCGCTAATCCTCATGGTCGCAGCTCTGAAAGTAGGCGTCGCCGGGTTAGGCACGGTCGGCGCGGCCTTGATTGCCCAGGTCGCGCGCCAGCAGGAAGTGCTCGCCGCGCGTTGCGGCCGCGCGATCGAGATCGTTGCGGTTTGCGCGCGCGCGCGCGGCAAGGACCGTGGCGTCGATCTGAAGAAAACGAAATGGTTTTCCGATCCGGTTGCGCTGGCACGCGATGGCGACATCGACGTGTTCGTCGAGCTGATCGGCGGCGTGGGCGATCCAGCCAAGCGCGCCGTCGCGGCAGCACTGGCATCCGGCAAATCGGTGGTCACCGCCAACAAGGCACTGCTCGCCAGGCACGGCGTCAAGCTTGCCGCGCTCGCCGAAAAGCATCACGTCGCGCTTAATTTCGAGGCCGCGGTCGGCGCCGCCATTCCGATCGTGAAGACCTTGCGGGAGGGTTTGGCCGGCAACTCGTTCGAGCGCATCTACGGCATCCTCAACGGCACCTGCAACTACATCCTCACCCGGATGGAGCAGGACAAATTGCCGTTCGCGGCGTGCCTCAAGGAAGCGCAGCGGCTGGGCTATGCCGAGGCTGATCCGAGTTTCGACATCGAGGGTCACGATACCGCGCAGAAGCTCGCGATCCTGGCCTCGCTCGCCTTCGGCACCAAGGTCGACCAGAGTGCGATCTATGTGGAAGGCATTTCCTCGATCGCGCCGGCGGACATATCGGCCGCCGACGAGCTCGGCTACCGTGTGAAGCTGCTCGGCGTCGCGGTAAAGACCGACAAGGGCATCGAGCAGCGCGTGCATCCCACCATGGTGCGAAAGGATTCCGCCATCGCCCAGGTGATGGGCGTGACCAATGCCGTCACCGTGGACGCGGAAGGCATCAACCCGCTCACGTTGATCGGGCCAGGCGCAGGCGCCGCCGCGACCGCCTCGGCAGTCCTTTCCGACATCGGCGACATCGCTCGCGGCGTGCGTACCGCGCCGTTCGGCCGGCCGAGCGTTCGGCTCAAAAGCGTGCGCAGGGCGCCGATGCAGCGTCATGAGGGCGGCTACTACATAAGGCTGCTCGCGCGCGACAAGCCGGGAACCGCGGCGACCATCGCCAAGCGGCTCGCGCAGCAGGAAATTTCCCTGGAGTCCATTGTGCAGCGCCATCATGGCCGCGCCGCGAGCGATGCCAAGTCCGGTTCCGTCCCTGTTATCCTCATTACCTATGCCACAACTGAGGATGCCGTGCGCAAAGCCCTTGCGGCTGTGGGGCGCGATAAGGTGATCTCAGGCATGCCGCAGGTGATCCGTATCGAGAAGAACTGATGGTCGGCCTCGCGGGCCGCGTCCGTCTAGGGAGCGTAAGAAATGGCATCGATTACCGTCCAGCCCGAACTTCTGCTGGAGCGCATTCTCTCCCTCGAGATCGTGCGCGTGACCGAACGCGCGGCGGTGTCGTCGGCGCGCTTGCGCGGGCGCGGGCAGGAGAAGGCCGCTGACCAGGCCGCGGTCGACGCCATGCGCCGCGAACTGAACAAATTGCCGATCGACGGCACGGTGGTGATCGGCGAAGGCGAGATCGACGAGGCGCCGATGCTGTTCATCGGCGAAAAGGTCGGCAACAAAACCGGCCCGAAGGTCGATATCGCGGTCGATCCCCTCGAGGGTACCACCCTCTGCGCCAAGAATATGCCGGGCGCGATCGCGACCATCGCCATGGCCGACGGCGGCACCTTGCTGCATGCGCCGGACTGTTACATGGAAAAAATCGCCATTGGACCGGGCTATCCGAAGGGCACCATTGACCTCGACGCGCCGGCGGAAGAAAACATCATCCGGCTGGCCAAAGCCAAGGGCGTCAAGCCGTCGGACATTACCGCCATCCTGCTCGATCGCCCGCGGCACGCGGATAAAATCGCGGCGATTCGCAAACTCGGCGCCGCAGTCAGTCTGATCAGCGACGGTGACGTGGCCGGCGTGATCCTTTGCGCCGATCCGAAGACCGGCATCGACGTTTACCTCGGCAGTGGCGGCGCGCCGGAAGGCGTGCTGGCGGCGGCGGCCTTGCGCTGCATCGGCGGTCAGATGCAGACGCGGCTGATCATCGACACCGAAGCCTTGCGCGAGCGCATCTTGAAAATGGGCATCAAGGACGCCAAGAAAAAATACGAGATCGAGGACATGGTGAAGGGCGACTGCCTGTTTGCCGCCACCGGGGTGACGACCGGCGCCATGTTGGCCGGCGTCAAGTTCGGCAAGGACGTGATCAAGACCGACACGGTCGTGATGCGTTCGGCCACCGGCACGGTGCGCCGCGTGGTCGCCGATCACCGGCAGTTTGAGAAATTTCATTTGGGTTAGTGCGACGGCGGGGGCGATCGGCCCCGCGCCGTGTAATAAGCCGGTCAACGGAGGATCCATGAAGCGTCTTTTCGCACTGACTTTGCTTTGCTGCCTCGCGATTCCTGCTGCCCAGGCAGAGGATGCGCCGTCGCCGGGGGCGCTACGCGCGGCGCAGGAGCTTTCTGCGATGGTGAATGCCGATACCGTCAACCAGATAAGTGGGGCGATGACGGCGCAGATCTGGCCGAGCATCGAGAGCAGCCTGGCGTCGAAGGTCGATGCCGCGACCTTGACCGAATTGCGCGGAGAATTCGAACGTTCGGTGGTCGCGTTCGCCGGCGAAACGATGAAATATGCCCCGGCGATTTATGCGCGCCACTTCAGCGCCCCGGAGCTGCGCGAGATCGTCGCCTTTTATCACACGCCGACCGGCGCCAAGGCCTTGCACGAGATGCCGAAGGTGATGGGTGACGTGATGGGGCAGATGGGTCCGCGCATCCAGACGTTTCAGCAAGATCTCAATACCAGGATCGTCGCCATCCTGGAGAAGCCCGGATATAAGAACTAACGTCGGCGGTGTACGACCATGGCGGCTTTGCCCGCACTAGCCATCAACAATTCCGAGCGCTTCTTTCTCGACGTGGAGAAATCCGCGACCGGGCGGGCGTGGCGCGACCGCCTGGATGAACGCGGGCATGCGCGCGCGCTCGCCATCGCTCAGCGTTCCGGCGTACCGGAGCTGCTGGCGCGCGTGCTGGCCGGCCGCGGCGTCGAGCCGGGCGAGGCGGTGGCCTATCTCGATCCCAGCATCAAGGGCCTGATGCCCGACCCGCATAGCTTGACCGGCATGGCGGTGGCGTCAGCGCGCCTTGCGAACGCGGTTATCCACGGTGAAAGTGTAGCGATTTTCGGGGATTACAACGTCGACGGCGCCACCGCCGCGGCGCTGCTCTGCCGCTATCTGCGCCACTGCGGGCTCGATCCGATCGTGCATATTCCCGACCGGATTTTCGAAGGCTACGGGCCGAATGTGGAGGCGATCCGCGCCTTCGCCGAGCGCGGCGTGAAGGTCCTGGTCACCGTCGATTGCGGGACGACGAGCCACGACACGCTCGTAGAAGCCAAGAAGCTCGGCCTCGACGTGGTGATCCTCGACCATCATCAGGCCGACGAGGATTTGCCGCCGGCGGCGGCGATCGTCAATCCGAACCGCGCCGACGATCTTTCAGGCCTTGGCCATCTCGCCGCCGTCGGAATCGTGTTCATCACGCTGGTCGCGCTGACGCGGGAACTGCGCCGCCGCAACTTCTGGGCCGGCATGCTAGGTGAGCCCGATCTGCTGTCGCTCTTGCATCTCGTCGCGCTCGGCACCGTCGCCGACGTCGTGCCACTCAAGGGCCTCAACCGCGCCTTCGTCGTCAAGGGCATGATCGCGCTGCGCCGCCGCGATCACACTGGGCTGACCGCGCTGATGGACGCCGCGCGGCTGTCGGGCCCGCCCGAGCCGTGGCATCTCGGCTTTCTGCTGGGACCCCGCATCAATGCCGGCGGGCGGATCGGCCGCGCCGATCTCGGCGTGCGGTTGCTGCTCGAAGAGGATCCGAGCGAGGCGGCCCGTATCGCGGCGGAACTCGACCGTTTGAACCGCGAGCGCCAGCAGATCGAGCTTGCGACCGTGGCGCAGGCGGAAGCCGAAGCCATGGCGGCGCTCGGCCTTGAAGAGAAAGGCGCCGTCGTCGTCACCGCCGGCGAAGGCTGGCATCCGGGTGTGGTTGGGCTGGTGGCGGCGCGGTTGAAGGAGCGTTACGGGCGTCCCGCTTTTGCGATCGCGATCGAGCCGGGTGGCATTGGCACCGGATCGGGACGCTCGATCGCGGGCGTCGATCTCGGCCAAGCAGTGCGGCGCGCGGTGCGCGACGGCCTGTTGCTCAAGGGCGGCGGGCACGCCATGGCGGCCGGCATCACGCTGAAGAAAGATGCGCTCGCCGCGTTCCGCGCCTTTCTCGAGGACATGCTGGGTGCGCCGGTCGAGGCGGCGCGGCGTGAGCGGGCGCTTGCGATCGACGGCGCGGTCAGCGCCGGTAGCGTCAATCTTGCGCTCTGCGAATTGCTGGCGCGCGCGGGTCCCTACGGCGCCGGCAATCCGGAGCCGCTGCTGGCGCTGCCCGCACACACGCTCATCTACGCCGACTTAGTTGGCGAGAACCATATCCGCGCGCGCTTCAAATCCGGCGACGGAAAAATCGTGAACGCGATTGCGTTCCGCGCCGCCAGGCAGCCGCTCGGCCAGGCGCTCTTGGACAATCGCGGCCGCGCGATGCACGCTGCCGGCAGCCTCGCGATCGATCGCTGGCAAGGCGAAAAACGGGTGCAGATGCGGCTGGTAGATGTGGCGACGAGCTAAGTTCAACAGGGGACCCAATGATGACTTCATGTACGCACTTCGATTTTATCCGCAGCCTTGCTGATGCTGGTCACATCCGCGTTCGCAGAAGATCAGGCGCCGGTCAAAACCGAGGCAAAGCCGGCCGCCGCGATCACGGCGAAAATGGAAGATATTTCGAACTGGACCAAAAAGCAGTGGTACGCAGCGAAGGCGAAGTGGGTAAAGGAAAAGGTGAAATGGGCCGATTGCCAAGCGCAGACGGCCGAGAAAAAGCTCGTCGGCCGCAAAAGCTGGCCGTTTCTTTATGGCTGCATGACGAAGTAAGTCCGTGCGCTGCCGCTGGGGTGCCCGCTTGATGCACTCAGGGACAAATGCAATGCGGCTACACCGTTAGGCGTGCGGGACCGCGGCCGTTATGCAACATGAGCGCGAACGAGGGCAAAATAGCTCACCGCGATACCCGACACTTGAAACGCCGGATCGGCACATAATAGAATTCAGCTATTCGCAAGTGCGCTAGTTGTCGGCTGGCTGACTACCGGCGAACCAAAGGACTAATGCCATGGGCCACACCGCGCTCGATCAGACCGACGAAGCGATCCTCAATTGTGACGTTTCCGACGACGGGCTGGAAGCGGTGGGAATGGGCAGCGAGAGGGCAGGCGCTTACACGGCGCCTTTTGCGATTATCTGCATCCCCTTCGTGGACCAAGGCGCGTATCGCGATTGACGCGCGTCATGCACGAACCCGGGCGAAGACGAGGCTCGCGATCACCTCTGTCGTAGGCCGTCTTCTTTGGGGGCCTTTTTCGTTTCGAAGCACGGGGGCGATGGTGGCTTGGTTACAACGCGGACAGGCCGGTCTCTCTCGACATTACGCCGTGCGCCGCTGGAGTTGTGGTCTATCGGATTGGGAGGGGGACATGACGAGAGGTATCGCCGCAGCTCTGTCGATTTGCGCGGCCATGCTGGCCGGGCCGGCCAACAGCCAGACCCGCGATCAGAATGCGGCGCGCTGCAAGGATACCAATCCCGATCTTTCAATCGGCGGCTGCACCGCGCTCATCCAGTCCGGCCGTGAAACCACCAAGGCTCTGGCCATAGCATTCAACAATCGCGGCAATGCCTACCTCAACAAAGGCCAGATCGACCGGGCGCTCCAGGATCTCGATCAGGCTCTCAAACTGGATCCGAAATATCCGACCGCTTACTACAATCGAGGTATCGCCTACGACAGAAAGAACCAACACGAGCGCGCCATCAGCGATTTCGACCATGCAATCCGTCTCAAGCCCAACTTCATCGGCGCCTACAACAATCGCGGCTCGGCCTATGACGATCTCGGCCGCTACGACAAGGCGATCCAGGACTACGATATGGTGATCAAGCTCGATCCGAAATACGGAATGGCCTACAACAACCGCGGCGTCGCCTATAAGAACCTCGGCCAATACGCCCGCGCCGCGACCGACTACGATGTCGCGATCCGGCTCGACCCCAGCAAATCGAACCGGTGGAATAACCGGTGCTGGGCCCGCCTGCTGCTTGGCCAGTTGGAGCAGGCGTTGTTGGATTGCGATCAAGCGCTAAAGCTCGCTCCCGGCTATGCCGATGCCCACGATGGCCGCGGCGTGATCCATCTCAAGCAGAAGCGCGCCGACGACGCGATCTCCGATTTCGATGCGGCGATGAAGGCCGATCCGCAGGACGCAAACGCGCTCTATGGCCGCGGGCTGGCGAAACGGATGAAAGGTGGCAGCGCTGACGCCGATGCCGACATCGCGGCGGCGACCAAGATCAATCCTCAGGTTGCCAAGAACTACATGGTTTTCGGATTGCCGAGTTCCTGAGCTCGGCTACCGGATTTGAACCTCCGGGCGGTCGGCGCAGGCCCGGTTGAAGCGGACTTGACCGACATTGATCAGCTGCACGCGCCGGTTTGCCGCGGCGGCGGGATGGGCGCGGTCGAGCAGCTGTTCCTCGCCGAGCCCGACGGCCTCGATCCGTCGCGGGTCGATCCCGAACGGGTTTATCATCGCCGCCCGAATGGCGTCCGCGCGTTCTTGGCTGAGTTTAAGATTGTATTCGCGGTTGCCGACGGCGTCGGTATGGCCGACGATCAGGAAGCAATACCCTTGCAGGTACGGATGATAGAGGGCGTCCGCCATCAGCCCGATGGCGCGGAACGAATTGGGGCGGATGTGCGCGGAATTGAAGTCGAACTGTATGGCAAGCGTCAGCTGCGCAAGGCTGCCGAGCTGCTCTGACAGCGGTGCGCGGTTGATGCGGTTGGCGCGGGAGGGATCGTGGATCGCTTGCGCGGCTAATCTTCGCAGTCTGTCCGCGCTGATGCCCGGGGTGGCCTCGGCGCCCTGCAGGCTGCCGACGATATCGGTCGAGCTCAAGTGGAGCTGAGCCGACACCGGGCCCGCGGTAATGGCAGCGAGGTAACCGGCGTCGGCGATGGACTGCATGCAATTCGGATTTATATTGCGCCGCGCTTTATAGAAGCACTCGATGAGATTGCCGTCGCCCGGCTCGATCCCGCCGCAGAATTTCAGACGGTCCAATTCGCAGACGCGGATCACGGCGGCGCGCGCCGTGGCCCTCTTTTTCAGCAGTGCCGCGGTCTCGAACGCGGACTGCTTGCAACGCGGCGAAACATTGGCGCTGTTCCGCTCAAGGCATTCCGCGATCTGTCCATCGCCCAGATTGAATTTGCGGCAAAGTCTGTCGATATCCTTGACGCAACTGACCGCAAGCTCACCGAGGGCCTCGGCGTAGCCGATTGTCTGAGCGTTCAGGCGGTCTGCGCCGGCGATCAGGAGCGATGCCGCGAGCACAAGATGGGTAACCTTGGGTACGAACATTTTCCCCTCCGTGACTATCGTTTTTCGTGCCTTGGATTTCGACGTGCCCTCTGATTTGACTGAGCATCCTGAGCGAGCCCGGACCGGCGTTGATGGTAGGCGATTTCCGAAATGGTTGGAACCCCGGAGCGCGGGTAGCGCCGGCTGCCGCCGTTCCGGCGTGTTTTTAAGAGACAACGGGCCAAGTCTCGGGAAAATTCGAGATGGCAGAACACGCCATAGGAGGCGAGGCCGAGCCAATTGCCGCCGTCGAAGGCGACGGAGCAATCTTTCGGCATCAGACGGCGCCGCGAAGATGTAGTTGATGCGTCGGTCTCTGGTGGTCCAAGGACGGGCGTAAGGATCTTCACGCGCTCAGGTGAGGCCGGGACCATCGGAACGGCGTAACTCGTGAAACCCGATGCCACTACCGAGCACCGTAAGCAGCGCCGGTGAACCTGGATCGTCGTTGAAATCGCCGCACAAGATTTTGCTTTGCCCGCGGGGCGGCAGGTTTCGATTGCGGGCAGCAGTGCTTCTACTTTTACTTAGCACTCGGCCGTCACCACAAGTGGCCGGCTGTCGATCAGCGTCTGCGTCAGCAGGACCTGCCGCGGTGCCGTTGTCCGGCACGTCTCATCGGGCAACTTGATGCTAAGAGGCCACGCGAAAGGCATGCGGGTACGATCCATTGCCGGCGAAGCTTGTCAAGCTGCGCGCGGGGTGGAACAATTCGCCCGTCCGCGCCTAACTTTGCCACCAGAACAATCGAGCGCGACCGGAGGATTCAATATGCCGATCATGCGGTTTTTCAAACGCGCTTTTTTTGCTCTGGCCGCGCTCGGCACGCTGGGCGCGTGCGAGGCAAGCGCGCAAGACTATCCGGCGCGCGATATCACTTTCGTCGTCGCGTTCGCGCCCGGCGGCGTCGCCGACACGCTGGCGCGCTTCGTCGGCAAGGGCTTAGGCGAAAAGCTGGGACGCACGGTTATCGTTGAAAATCGCGGCGGCGCAGGCGGCAACATCGCCGCGGCAGCGGTCGCCCGCGCTGCGCCGGATGGCTACATCTTGCTGGTCACCACCACGGCGGTCGCCATCAACGAGACCTTGCGCCCGAACAAGGGATTTACGGCGAGCGATCTGAAGCCGATCGCGATCGTCGCTTCCTCACCGGAGGCGCTGGTCACCGGCCCGGGCAATCCTGCCGGCACACTCGCCGATTTCCTGAACGCGGCGAAAGGCAAGAACATCACGTTTGGTTCGGCCGGCGTCGGCAGCGGTTCGCATATCGCAGCCGAGTATTTCTTCAAGGAGATAGCCAAGATTTCGGCGACGCACGTGCCGTTCCAGGGCGGCGCGCCGGCGATCGCGGCCACCATCGGCAACCAGATCGATCTTTTGGCGACGACGTTGGGCGGCGGCGCGGCGGCGCAGATCGGCAGCGGCAAGCTCAAGGGCCTGGGCGTCGCCAGTACGACGCGCGCCGCGGTGACACCCAACGTGCCGACTTATGCGGAAGCCGGTTACCCCTTCGAAGCGTCGTCCTGGGTCGGCGTGTTCGCCCCGGCCGGCACCAGCCCGGAGGTAACGAACAAACTCAACGCTACGATCGAGCAGGTGATGAAGGATCCGGCATTGCGGCAGAAACTTACTTCCATCGGCTTCGATCCAATCGAAGGGTCACCGGCGCAGGCGGAAAGCTACTTCAACGGCGAAGTCACGAAATGGGGCAAGATGGTCAAGACGCTGGGGTTGTCGATCAAGTAGGGCGGGCTAGCGCCTGCGCGCCTTCTTGCAGAATACGTCGTATATTGCGCCGATGATGGTGCGCGCTTCGTCGCTGGCAAGACTGTAGTAGATCGCCTTGCCGTCGCGCCGGGTTGATACCAGCCCGTCCGCGCGCAGGCGCGCCAACTGCTGCGACACCGTCGGCTGGCGCAACTCGAGTTCGTGCTCGAGCTGGCTCACCGATTTTTCTCCCTCGGCAAGAATGCACAGGATGATGAGGCGGCTTTCATGCGCCAGCGCCTTGAGGAAACTGCTGGCGCGCTTGGCGTTGTCGACCATGTGGTCGAGCTCGTGTGGACGGCCGCGGGATTCCAAACGCTGCAATTCCATTGCTACACCCATCGTCGCGGCGCTTCGAAAGACGTTCAGTCGTTTGCGTGCGGAGCAGTTTCAAGCAGCTGCGCCCGCTCTTCATTCGTTGCGGAGGCGTCCAGCTTCTCCATCAACACGCCGAGCAGGCCCCAGAAGTAATCCTCGCCGGGATATCCGCGAATGCGGCCGATTTCGCGGCCCCGGTCGATCAGTACGAACAGCGGCGTCAGCCGTTCGGTTCGATGAAGACAGAGATCCGGCGGCAAACGTTGCGAAGATATCCACACGCCGCAGCGGCGCTCGCAAGCCTTCTTCGGTCTTGCCGTAGATCGGCGCGATCTCGCGGTCGAAGGCTTCACACCAGGCGCAGCCCGCTTGCTCGAACATTATCAGTTCGGCGGCGCGCGCGCTTGAAAACGCTCATCGCAAGAAACATCGCGCCGGACAGTGCGGCGCGAGAAAAAAATTCTTGGATGCGTGGTTTGCTCGCTAACTTCATTCCCTGGCCGTGAAAAGCAAAATGTGAATCGCGCAAATATATATCAGGAAACCAGAATATGTACTATGCAAAGCGGCGTCTATCCGAAGCGGAACGCCAATAAATTATCGAACGAGCGCAGCTCGATCAGGACGCGATGCAGGAGATCGCTGTCGCGGGTGGCGATGGCTTTGGGAATCAGCGCCAGGCCGGCCTTGGCGCCGTCGATGAGGCGCCGAAACTCCGGCGACTTGCCAACCGCGTCGCCCGCCATGCCGTCGCAGCGGCCGAGCACGTATCCGTAAATCGAGGCCTTGTTGGCGATGCCGAAGCGCGTTGCCGATTTCGTCCAATCGAGCGCGCGGTCACCATAGACCATCAGCGCGTCCATAGCGGCGTTGGCGTCGCGCACGCAGTCGGCCAGCACAGCAATGCCGGCGGCCTTGCGCAGTTCGTAAAGATCGCCGCGGATCGCGTCGAGCGATTGCCGGGCAGCGTCGGAGCGGCCGGTCTTCAGCATCAGATCGGCGGCCACCAAGCGCGCGCTCACGCCGGTCCACAGCAAGCCGTAAAGCGAAATGCCGTCGAAGGCATCCGGCCGCTTGCCGACGAAGCGTTGCTGCAACGCATTCCAGGATTCGCGCAAACGATCGAGTTCGATCGAGGCGAGATCGACATTGCCGGTGCGCAGGTAGCCGATCGCCACCCGGTTATGCGATTTCGGCCTGCTCCACCGCGGCATTGAAGTCGGCCAGATCGCCGGCCATCGCCGGCCCCGCCACCAGAGCGAGCGCGAGGCATGCAGCGCGGACAATACAGAGCAGCATCGATCTTCACCGGATTTTGACGCGAAGAGATATACTCTTGAGAATATAAGCGGCGCGGGGCAGGGCGGCGAGATCGCTTTGCGCAACGTGGTTTACGAGAACAATCTCATGACGACACGGCGAAACCTGTTGACCGGCGTGGCATCGCTTGCGGTCGTCGGCGCGCAACGGATGCGCGCCGAGCCAATTCTGACCGACGACGGGCTCTACAGGGAGCCCTGGTTCCTTGAAAGCTTCCTCGAACTCGCCGATGACCTGGAAGCCGCGTACAAGGAAGGCAAGCGTTTTGCAATCATGTGGGAGCTCAAGGGCTGCCCCTATTGCAAGGAAACGCATTTCGTTAATTTCGCGCGCTGCGACATTTCCGACTACATCAAGGCGAACTTCGAGGTGCTGCAACTCAACATCATCGGTTCGCGCAAGGTGACCGACTTTGACGGGGCCGAATTGTCGGAAAAGGCGGTGGCCGCGAAATATGGCGTGCGCTTCACGCCAACCTTCCAGTTTTTCCCCGAGCGGGCCGGCCCGCTCAAGGCGATCAAGCCCGAAAAGCGCGAAGTGGCGCGCCTTCCGGGCTATATGCGGCCCGACGATTTCCTCGCGATGTTCCGCTACGTCCGCGAAAAGGCCTACGAGAGCAAGAGCTTCCGGGACTTCGTCAAATCGCTGCCGAGTTGATCCATCGGCAAGCGAGGCGACAGCGTTATATTCTTTGTTATGAATATGATTTGAATCGGGTGCTCCGCACCGCTATGGTCGCGACCGGGCGGGGCCTCTTTTCTGCCCCAAAACGAAAGATTGGGAGGATTGATCGATGCGACAAATATCCCGTCGCGCAACGCTCGTCCTTAGTGCCGGCGGCGCGGCGTTCACCGTCCTCGGCTGGGACGGCGGCGCCAAGGCCGAGGTCAAGGAAGCGGCCGACCAGATCGCCAAATTCACCGGCGGCCAGACGGCCGAGAAGGGTAAGATCTCAATCGAGCTGCCCGAGATCGCTGAGAACGGCAACACCGTGCCGTTGTCGGTCGCGGTCGACGCGCCGATGGGCGCCGACAATTACGTAAGCGAAGTCATGGTGGTCGCCGAAGGCAATCCCAATCCGGGCGTCGTCACGTTCCGTTTTTCGCCGACGTCGGGCAAGGCGGCAGCCTCGACCCGCATCAGGCTCGCCACCACACAGAACATCGTCGTGGTTGCCAAGACCAGCAAAAGCGAGTTTTACACCGGCCAGAAGCTGGTGAAGGTCACCATCGGCGGCTGCGGCGGCTGAGGACGGAAAATCAGGAGAGAAAGATGGCGGAAAAGCCGCGGCTGAAGTTGCCTAAGGAAGCCAAGAAGGGCGACGTGATCGAAATCAAGACGTTGATGCCCCACATTATGGAATCGGGCCAGCGCAAGGATAAGGACGGCAAACCGATCCCGCGCAAGATCATCAATAAGTTCACCGCCGAGTTCAATGGCAAGCCGGTATTCAGCGCCAATCTCGAACCGGCGATCGCGGCGAACCCGTATTTGGAGTTCTACGCCAAGGTGGAGGAGAGCGGCACGTTTAAGTTCACCTGGACCGACGACGACGGCACAGTCACCACCTCGGAAGAAAAAATCACCGTGGGCTGACGAACGTTGCGCGCCGCACGGCGCGGGACGGCATAACGACAACAATTCGTTCGGGGAGGAACCGATGATCCGTGGAGGGATTTTGGCGAGCGGCGCCGCGGCCGCGCTGATCATAGCCGGCGCGTTCGGTCTGGCGGCTGGCGCGCACGCGCAGGCGAAGGGCAAAGAGGCGCCGCTGGAGCTCAAGGGCGACGCCTCGGCGCGGCCGTGGAAGCGCTATTCCGGTTGGCCGGCGCGCGATGAATTCAAGTGGGACACGCTGGCGAACCTCGCTTCGCCGCCGGCGCCCACCGCGCCACGTAAGCTCACTGGCCCTATCACCGGCGACGCGGCCAATGGCGCCAAACTGGTGGCCGACCGCAACCGCGGCGGCTCGTGTCTCGCCTGCCATGTGATGGGTCGGGCGGGCGGCGCAAATCTGCCGGGCAATGTGGGGCCTGACCTATCCGAAATCGGCAACGGCGGCCGGACTGATGAGTGGCTGTTCAATTACATCTACGACGCGCGCGTCTACAACCCGGAAACCGTGATGCCGCCCTGGGGCAGCCACGGCGTCTTTACCGACGACGAAATCAAAGACATGGTCGCGTTCCTTAAGACGCTGAAATCGCCGGCGCCGTTCAAGACCGTGCTCGACGATCCCGACAAGCGTCCGGCGCCGGTCGAGAAGCGCGAGAATCTCGACCCGATGGAAAACCCCGGCATGTGGGCGCTCGACAAGGCGGTGCTGCTTTGGAAGATGCGCGGCAAGGACGGCTTCTCCTGCAGCACCTGCCATGGCGATCCGAAAGCCGCTTTTAAGACCTGGGCCGCGTCAATGCCAAGATGGGAGCCGCGGCTGAGCAAGGTGCTGGGCGTCGAGGAATTTATAACCCGTCATGCCAAAGCGACCACGGGCCTGACCTGGCTGATGGAAACTGACGAGAACCGCGTGATGTCGGTCTATCTGCACAATCTCGCCAATGGCGCGCCAATCGCGGTCGACACCACTAGCGCGGAGTCGAAAGCGGCGATCGAACGCGGCAAGGCGCTCGCCAACCGCAAGCTCGGCGAGCTCAACTTCGCCTGCACCGACTGTCACGGCAAATCGGCCAATCGCTGGATCCGCGGGCAATGGCTCGGCGAGCCGAAGGGCCAGTACGACCACTTCCCGACCTGGCGCACCAGCCTCTTGGCAATCTGGGACATCCGTCAGCGCTTCCAATGGTGTCAGGTCAACATCCGCGCCGACGAGTTGCCGCCCGATGCCAAGGAGTACGGCGATCTGGAACTTTTTTTAGCGTCGATGAACGACGGGCTGAAGCTGAGCGTGCCGGGGATCAGGCACTAAGCGATGATCACGCGGCGCGAGGTCCTGCAGGTCGGCGCCGCCACAGCGGCGCTGGCTGCCGCCGGCGGATTCACGCGGGCCATGGCGCAACAGCGGCTGAGCGAAGCCGCCTTGCTGAAATTCGACGCGCTCGGCAACGTCACGCTACTGCATGTCGCCGACATCCATGGCCAGTTGATGCCAGTCTATTTTCGTGAGCCGTCGATCAACCTCGGCGTCGGCGCGGCGAAGGGGCAGCCGCCACACCTCACCGGCCAAGACTTCCTCAAGCATTTTGGAATCCCGGAGAAATCTGCGGCGGCCTATGCGTTGACCGCGGAGGACTTTGCGGTACTGGCGAAATCATACGGCCGCATCGGCGGGCTCGACCGGCTGGCGACCGTCATCAAGCGCGTGCGCGCCGAGCGCGGCGACAAGGTGCTGCTGCTCGACGGCGGCGACACATGGCAGGGCTCGCTCGGCGCCAATGCCAGCCGCGGCCAGGACATGGTCGACTGCATAGCGCTTTTGAAACCTGACGCCATGACCGGCCATTGGGAATTCACCTACGGCGAGGCGCGGGTGCAGGAACTCATTAAGGGACTCGGTTTTCCATTCCTGGCGCTCAACATTCGCGACACCGAATGGAATGAGCCAGTGTTTCCGCCGATGAAAATGTTCGAGCGCGGCGGCGTGAAGGTCGCCGTGCTCGGCCAGGCCTTTCCGTATACGCCGGTCGCCAATCCGCGCTGGCTGATGCCGGAGTGGACCTTCGGCATCCGCGAGGAAGATGTTCGCGCCAACGTCGAGAAGGCGCGCAAGGCGGGCGCGCAGCTGGTGGTGCTGTTGTCGCATAACGGTTTTGACGTCGACCGCAAGCTGGCGGCGCGCGTCTCTGGCATCGATGTGATCCTCACCAGCCATACGCACGACGCGCTACCGGAGGCGATCAAGGTCGGTAAGACCTTGCTGATCGCGTCGGGCAGCCACGGCAAGTTCGTGTCCCGTTTGGATCTCGACGTGCGCGACGGCGCGGTGAAGGGCTTTCGTTACAAATTGATTCCGCTGTTCGCCGACGCCATCAAGCCCGACGCCGAAATGACGGCGACGATTTCCAAAGCGCGCGCGCCTTATAGCAAGGAACTCTCACGCGTAGTCGGGCATTCCGACTCGCTGCTCTACCGGCGCGGCAACTTCAACGGCACTTTCGACGACGTGATCTGTGCCGCGCTCTTGAAGGAGCGCGACGCCGAGATCGCGCTCTCGCCCGGCTTCCGTTGGGGCACCAGCGTGCTGCCGGGGCAGCCGATCACGGTCGAGGATATCCACAACGCTACCGCCATCACCTACCCGCAGGTCTATCGCCGGCCGATGAGAGGACAGCAACTCAAGGACGTCTTGGAGGACGTGGCCGACAATTTGTTCAACCCCGATCCCTATTACCAGCAGGGCGGCGACATGGTGCGCTGCGGCGGGCTCGGTTACGCCATTGATGTGGGTAAACCGATCGGCCAGCGTATTTCGGCGATGACGCATCTGAAATCCGGCAAGCCGATCGAACCGAACAAGGACTACATGGTGGCCGGTTGGGCCAGCGTGAACGAGGGCACGCAAGGCCCGCCGGTTTGGGAGTTGGTCGAGCGCTATATCGCGACCGAAAAGACCGTGCGCGTGCCGGCCAATAGCGGCGTCAAAATTTCCGGGGCATAACGCAGCTCGCCTATGACATTCAATAATTAGAATGTGATAGAACAGACGGATGAAAAGGCTAGCCGATGAGAGACACGCGTCGCGTCGCCGGTTTCTCGCCGGCGCGGCGGGTCTCGCGGCGACGGGGGCGGGCGGTCGTGCACTTGCCGATAATGCCAAGAACCTGCCGCCGAACGTGGCCGACTGGACGCGCCAACTTGGCGACGGCGTTGGCGTACGGCCTTACGGCCACCCGTCCAAATTCGAAAAGGACGTCATCCGCCGCACGGTGCCGTGGCTGACCGCGACGCCTGAATCGTCGGTGGCGTTCACGCCGCTGCACGAGCTCGACGGCATCATTACGCCGAACGGCCTGTGCTTCGAGCGCCACCATAGCGGCATCGCCGAAGTCGATCCGCACGACTACCGGCTGATGCTGCACGGCCTCGTCGACAAGCCACTGATCTTCACGCTTGAGGACATCAGGCGCTTGCCGCGCGTCAACCGTATTTATTTCTTGGAATGCGCCGCCAATACCGGCATGGAGTGGCGCGGTGCCCAGCTCAACGGCTGCCAGTACACCCACGGCATGGTGCATTGCGTGCAATACACCGGCGTGCCACTGAAGCTGTTGCTGGAACAGGCAGGCCTCAAGCCGGGCGCAAAATGGATTCTTGCCGAAGGCGCCGACGCCGCGGCGATGACCCGCTCGATCCCTCTCTCGAAGGCGATCGACGATTGCCTGGTCGCCTATCGCATGAACGGCGAAATGTTGCGGCCCGAGCAGGGCTATCCGGTGCGGCTGGTGGTGCCGGGCTGGGAGGGAAATGTCTGGGTGAAGTGGCTGCGCCGGCTCAAGGTCGGCGATCAACCCTGGTACACGCGCGAGGAGACGTCGAAATACACCGACCTGTTGGAGAACGGTAAGGCGCGCGAGTTTACCTTCGAGATGGACGCCAAATCGGTGATCACTTCGCCGTCGCCGCAAGCGCCGCTCAAGCAGAAAGGCTTCACCGTCATTTCCGGACTGGCCTGGTCGGGCCGTGGCACGGTCAAACGCGTGGACGTGTCGCTCGACGGCGGCCGCAACTGGCGTACCGCGCGCATCGATGGACCGGTATTCGACAAAGCTTGCGTTCGTTTCTACAGCGAACTCGATTGGAACGGCGAGCCGCTGCTGTTGCAATCGCGCGCCATGGATGAGACCGGTTACGTGCAGCCAAGCAAGAATGAATTGCGGAAAATTCGCGGTGTCAACTCGATCTACCACAACAACGGCATTCAGACCTGGTCGCTCAAGCCCAGCGGGGAGTTGGAGAATGTCGAAGTCGGCTAGGCTTGTCGCGCTGCTGCTGTTCGCGCTTGGCACGTCTGCGCTAGCGCAGGAGAAGCCGCGCAATTACAGCATCGGTCACGCCGCTACGCCGGCCGAAATCGCCGGCTGGGACATCGACGTACGTCCCGATGGGCAGGGCGCCCCGCCGGGCCGTGGCTCGGTGAAGGAGGGCGAGAAGGTTTACATCGACAAATGCGCCGCCTGCCACGGCGAGTTCGGCGAAAGCGCCGGACGCTGGCCGCAGATCGCGCAAGGCAAAGGCACGCTCGCCTCCAGTGATCCGGTCAAAACCGTCGGCTCATATTTTCCCTATCTGTCGAGCGTGTTCGACTACATCCGCCGCGCCATGCCGTTTGGCGACGCGCAGTCGCTGTCGAATGACGAACTCTATGCTGTCACCGCATACGTGCTCAACCTCAACGATATCGTGGACGACAAATTCGTGCTGTCGAAGGAGACTTGGAACCAGGTCAAGATGCCGAACCGGAACGGCTTTTACGATGACGACCGGGAAAAGACCGAAAAGGCATTCTGGAACGCCACGCCCTGTATGAAAGACTGCCGAGGACCGGCGAAGATCACCGGTCATGCCGGGGTGCTTGACGTGACTCCGGACGATAAAACGCGCAAAAGCGGCGGCGTGGAATAGCGGTCGACGTTTTGCGTTCGTGCGGGCTTTCGCTTATGACATTCGCCCGAAACTCAAGCCGGGCGCGCTATGGCCAAACTCAATTTATCCGTTGCCGTCGGTCCCTATGACCGCACGCGCGCCCTGGTCGATGGGACCGTGCAAATCGATGGCGTGAAGCCGGCCTGCATGACGTTGTCGCCGGAGGAGATTTTCTTCCGCGCCTTCCGTCACGCCGACTTCGACATCTGCGAATTGTCGCTGTCGAGCTTCACGGTCAAGACCGCACAGGGCAACTGCCCTTATGTCGGCGTGCCGGCCTTCGTGTCGCGCGCCTTCCGCCACACCTCGATCTATGTGCGCACCGACCGCATCAAGAAGCCGGCCGACCTCAAGGGCAAGAAGGTCGGCGTGCCGGAATATCAATTGACTGCCAATGTCTGGGCGCGCGCTATTATCGAAGACGATCATGGTGTGAAACCTTCCGACATCCATTGGATACGCGGCGGCATCGAGGATGCCGACCGGCCGGAAAAGATTGCCATCAAGCTGCCGAGCAACGTGAAGATCGCGGATGCGCCGAAGGGCAAATCGATTTCCGCATTGCTGGCCGAAGGCGGGATCGACGGCTTCATCGCGCCGCGCCCGCCTTCGCTGCCGAAAAATACGCCGAATGTCGGCTGGCTGTTCGCCGATCCGGTGGCCGCGGCAAAAGATTACTTCAAACGCACCGGCATTTTCCCGATCATGCATCTGGTCGGCGTGCGGCGCGAGCTTACCGACAAGCATCCCTGGTTGCCGGGCGCGGTGTTCAAGGCGTTCGAGCAGGCGAAAAGCGTCGCGCTCGCGGAATTGAGCGACACGTCGGCGACCAAAGTGACGCTGCCGTTCGTCGAAGAACGGCTGACGGAAGCGCGCGCGCTGATGGGCGACAATTTTTGGCCTTACGGCCTCGAGGCCAACCGCAAGACGCTGGAAACCTTCCTGCGTCACCATCACGCGCAAGGTTTATCGTCGCGGCTGATGAAGCCGGAAGACTTATTCCACCCCGGCACGCACGAATCCTTCAAGCTTTAATCGGCAACTGGAATAGGTCATGGCAATCATCCGGGTCATGAGCGGCGGCGCGCCGAAGGAAATTTTTCTACAATTGACGCCGCAGTTCGAGCGGCAGTCCGGGCATAAGGCCGAGTTCGTTTTCGCCGTGCTGTCGGCCTTGCGCGACAGGCTGGCGGCCGGCGAGAAAGCCGACGTGCTGGTAATGCCGACCAACATCCTGGACGGATATCAACGGAGCGGCGTGGTGCAGGCGCGAGGCCGCGTCGTGCTTGGACTCGTCAGCATCAATGCGGTGGTGCGCACCGGCGCACCCAAGCCTGATCTGTCGGCGACGGAGAAGGTCAAGCAGACGATCCTTAACAGCCGTGCCATCACGCATGCCACACCGAGCGAGACGCCAAGCGGCACGCATATGGGCAAGCTGATCGAAAAACTCGGCATCGCGGATGCGATGAAAGGTAAGATTATCCATCGTCCGGCGTTGGCGGGCGGCGTGCAACTGGTGGCAAACGGCGAGGCGGAGATCGGATTCTATCCGAAGAGCGAGGTGGTCAACATCGACGGCTTGGCCGTCGTCGGGCCGCTGCCAGCCGATATTCAACTCACCACTATATACGGCGCAGCCGTAACTGCGGGCAGCGCCGCGCCGGATGCGGCCGCAGCCTTCATCGCCTTTGTGAGCGGCCCCGAACATCGCGCGGCGTGGGCGCACGCAGGCTTCGACCCGCCCGGCGGCTAGGCCGCCTCAGCTCCGCTTGATGCTGTCGAGCCCGCCCAACCGGCCGACCAGCACATTGGCGCCGATCGCCAGCACGAATAGCACGATCAGCATGGCGTACATGCGCGGCATGTCGAACACGGAATAAGCGTTGATGATCAAAAAGCCGATGCCTTTGTTCGACAGCTTGGTTTCCGCCAGCAGCGTGCCGATCAGCGCCACGCCGAGGCCGAGGCGGATGCCGTTGATGATCGGATGGCGCATGGCGGGGAGATAAATCTTTACCACCATCTGCCAGGTGCTGGCGCGGAAGCTCTCGCCGACTTGGATCAGCACCTTGTCGATCCCGCGCATGCCCGCAGCCACGCTCAGCGCGACCGGAAAGAAGCAGGACAGCGCGCCGAGCGCGACCTTGGATTCGGGGCCGACGCCGAACCACATGATCATCACCGGGAAGAAGATGATCTTGGGCGTCGGTCCGAGATAATAGATGTAGGATTCGAATGCCTTCGACAGGAACCGGTTGGCGCCGAGCAGGAGACCGACGGCCATACCCGACAATCCGCCGATCGCTATCGCGGCGCCGATTTCGGCGGCGGTGACGCCGAAGTTGAAATAGTAGCCGGGGGTGGCGAGCAAATCGATCAGCGCGCGCCCAATCGAGAAAAGCGAAGGCACCACATCGCGGTAGAGCCAGCCGGAATGGGAGAGGAGTTCCCACAGCGCCAGCAGCGAAAGAACGATCGCCACGCGCAGCAGCGTCACCGGGCCTACGGTGGGATTGCGAACCACGTTTCTGGTCAGTCGACCGGTCTCAGCCATCGCTCGATCTTTTCCAGGGTCATGAAGAACAGCACGCTCACCAAAATCACAAAGCAGATCGCCGCATAGGTGCCGGCGAGGTCGTAACGTTCGGCCAAATCTTCGATGAGCTGGCCGAGGCCGCCGTAGTTGATGAGGAATTCGACGCCGACGATGTTGATCAGGGCGAAGATCAAGCCAAGCCGCACGCCGACGAAGATGGTCGGCAGCGCGGCGGGAAACAGGATCATCCAGAACTGCTGGCTGGGCGTCAGATTGAAGCTGCGGCCGACATTGACCAGCACCTTGCGGGTGCCGGCAATGCCCTCGATGGTTTTCAGGATCACCGGCGGCAGCGCTGCGACGAAGCCCATCATGATGATGGTCCAAGCATTGCGCCCGAAGATCACCATGAACAGCGGATAGCACAGCACCACCGGCGCCGACGCCATGGCGGCAACCCAAGTCTCGCAGGCCTGTTGTAACAACTTAAAGCGATTCATCAACACGCCGCCGACAACGCCGAACGCCGTGATCATGACGCCGGCCGTGAGGCATTCACCGGCGGTGAGCAGGAAGCGTCGAAACACGTGTTCTTGCGTGACAATACGGTAGAAGCTGCCGGCGATTTCCGAGGGCGGCGGCACGATGTAGCGGTTGATGACGCCGGCCCGGATGAGAAACTCCGCCGCCAGCAGGAACAGCGCGAGCGAGCCGAGGCCCACGGCCGCCGGTGCCCAACTGCTGCGGCGCAAATGCAATAAAGGCGCAACGGCGGTCACGACGATGGACCTTCGGGGTGCAGCACATGCGATTCCTCGTCACGCATGCCGCGGCTCGCCTCTTCGCGCAGATCGTTCCATATTTCCGCGACGTAGCGGCCGAAAGCCGCGCTGCCGACGACCTCAGAGGTGCGCGGCCGCGGTAGATCGATATCGACGATGCGCTTTGTCTTGCCGGGTCGGTAAGTCATCACCAGAATGCGGTCGGACATCTGCACGGCTTCGGTGATGTTGTGGGTAATCAGCAGTGTGGTCTGCTTCAGCTGCTGTTGGATTTGCAACACCTTGTCGCCGAGCAGGAGCCGCGTCTGCTCGTCGAGCGCCGCGAAGGGCTCGTCCATCAGCAGGATCTTCGGCTCGGAGGCGAGCGTGCGGGCGAGTGACACGCGCTGGCGCATGCCGCCGGAGAGTTCCCCGGGGTAGCGATTCTCGAAGCCGTCGAGGCCGACCAGCGCGATGAAATGCTTGGCGCGCTCGGCGCGTTTGGCGCGTGGCATGCCGGTGAGCTCAAGCGGGAAGGCGACGTTGTCGATCACCGTACGCCAGGGAAATGTGGACTCTTCCTGAAACACCATGCCGATCGATCGGTGCGGGCCTGAGATGGTTTCGCCGGCGACGCTGACGATGCCTTGGTGGTGATTGAGCAGACCGCCGATCACGTTGAACAAAGTCGATTTGCCGCAACCCGAGGGCCCGATGACCGAGAGGAATTCGCCCGGCTTGACCTTGAACGAGATGTCGTCCACCGCGGTGATCGGCCCTTCCGCCGTCTCGTAGCGCACGAAAATCTCATCCACCACGAGGATGGCGTCATTGGCGTGCGGTTCGTCGGCGGCTATCATTAGTCGCCCTTGCGCGTCATCGCCGCAGTCACGGCGGCGGCATAACCCGGCTCCACCCGCACATCGACGACCGCGACGGCGCCGGCGTCCACCGCTGCGATGGCTTTTGTAAATGCAGCGCCGAGATCGCCGATAGCGGTCACCGGGCCGAAGCCTTGCGCGCCCTGCGCGCGCGCGACCCCAGCGATATCGATATCGGGCTCGGAAATGCGCTGGCCAACCCAACGGTTTTCAATCGGCCGGTTGCGCATGCGGGCGACACGTTCCTGATGCAACTCGTCGTTGAAGAACGATCGATTGTTGGCCACCACGATCAAAAGCGGAATGCGGTAATGCGCCGCCGTCCAAAGCGCGGTGCAGCCCATCATGAAATCGCCGTCGCCGCAGACGGCAAGCGGCAGGCGGCCAGAACCTTGAGCGCGAGCGCGGCGCCGACCGAAATGCCCGGTCCGCCGCCGACGCCGCCGCCGCCGTCGGAGCCGAGATAGTCGAGCGGATGTTCGAAGGCCCAGTTTGCCCCATTCCACGAGAGTGAAACGTGGGTGAGGCTGGCCGGCCGCTCACCGACCGCTTGGCGCAGCGCCGCGGCGAGGTGATCGACCGTGAGCTTGTCGCCGGCGGGCTTGGGGAATTCCTTGATGCGCGTCGCGACCACGCGAGAAGGCCCCGGGCCGAGCGCATCCAGCAAGGCCGGCACGGCGCTATCCGGCTCGCAATCGATGAATACGTCGACCGGCGGCAGGCCCTGATAATCCATGCTCCAGCCGTTGTGCAGCCGGTGATCGACCGAGACCTGCACGATTTTCGCACCGACATTGCCGACGTTCTTGAACGTTCCGGCCACATCGAGCCAGTCGAGGCTGAGGATCACGTCCGCGCCGCGGATGGCTTCGGCCGCCTCCGGCGCCAAAACGGTGCCACCGGGCGCGCCGGCATGCAGCCGGTGATCAGTCGGAAACGCGGCGGCAAGTTTCAAGTCGGTGGTGACGCGCGCATTGAGCCGCTCGGCGAGCGCGAGCCTTTTGTTCCACGCTGTTTCACTGCGCGAAACTCGACCGGCGAGAATGACGGGATGCTTGGCGTTGCGCAGCAGGCCCGCGGCTTGCTTGATCGCCTCCACGGAGTGGAGCGCTCTCGACCTCCGGCATGTAACGTTTGGCGTCGATTGGCGGCACGGGTTCCGGCAGCTTCGATTCCTGCATCTCGGCGTCGAGATTGATGTAGGTCGGCCCGCGCGGCGCAGTATTGGCGATCCAGCCGGCGCGCAGCACGGCTTCGCGCGCCGCGATGGGCGAAGCCGGCTGATCGTCCCATTTGGTGTAGCCGCGCACCAGCGCGCCCTGGTCGCGCGCGGTGTGAATCCAGTCGATCCAGGGCCGGCGCTTGGGCGCGTCCACCGGCCCGGTGGCGCCGAGCACGACCACCGGCATGCGGTCGCACCAGGCGTTGAAGAACGCCATGGTGGCGTGCATCAGGCCGACATTGGAATGCACCGCCGCCGCCATCGCCTTGCCGGTGACCTTGGCATAGCCATGCGCGATGGCGACCGCGCTTTCCTCGTGCAGGCAGAGCAGCATCTGCGGCCGCTCGTTGCCGAGATAGTTCACAAGGCTGTCGTGCAGGCCGCGATAGCTGGCGCCGGGATTGAGCGCAATATAGGGGATGTCGAGCGAGCGCAGCGCGTCGGCCACCACGTCGCTGCCGAAGCCGGCCGCGTTGACACCGGCCGGAACCGGGCGATCGAGGGACGCTATGATTGCATCGCGGGCTGGTTGGGATTTAGCGCTATCGCGTTGGGATTTCGACACTTGTTTGATCCTGCCGTCAGCCGCTTGTGCGGGCGTGGGCGGGCATCCAACCGGATCACGAGCCCTGACGCAACCTCGCCAGCACCTTGAGACCGGCATAGCCGTCGGCCGGCTCCATGCCGACCTTGCGCTCAAAGGCGAGGATGGCCTTGATCGTATCCGAGCCGGTGCGGCCGTCGATGCCGTCGGTCTTGAAGCCCTGTTCGTTGAGCCGGCGCTGGATTTCCTTGACCTCGTCGATCGTCGGCGTGCGCTCGCCGCCGGGGAACTGCTGGACGAAGGGCGGATCGCCGCGGATCAGATCGCCGAGATGGCACAGCGCGAGCGTGTAGCTGGTCGAGGGGTTGTACGCATGCACGGCATAGAAATTCTGCCCGACCAGAAAGGCGGGACCGCCGGGCACCGGCACCCATAATTTGGCGCGGTCGCTCGCGCGCGCGAAGGCCTTGCCGTCGGCGCGTTTGATGTCGAGCGCCTGCCATTGCGCGTAAGAGCGCCAGCCGCCCGGTGCGCGGCCGGCGAGCGTCACCTCGCAGCCCCAGGCTTCGCCGCGCCGGTATTTGCCGCGCTCGACCAGGAAGCGCGCGGTGCCCGCCAGCGAGTCGTCGGGCTTGCCGAACGGCGTGATGCGGCCGTCGTGGTCGTAATCGACGCCCATATGCAGCCAGACCTCCGGCATCCATTGGGTGTGGCCCATGGCGCCCGCCCAGGAGCCGATCATATCGGCCGGTTGTCCCCAGCCGCGATCGACGATGGTGAGTGCATTGAGCAATTCGGCTTCCCAGTAAGCGCGCCGGCGCGGCTCGCCCCAGGCCAGCGCGGCGAGCGCCGGGATCACCGGCCGCATGTATTTCGGGTTGACGATCACGTCGCCGTATGAGGACTCCATGCCCCACAACCCGAGCATGATGTAGCGGTCGACGCCGTAATCCTTTTCCACGCGCGTCAGCAAGCCGGCATATTCGCCTGCGCGCTCCTTGCCGGTGATCACGCGCCAGTCCGAGCAGCGACGGTTGATGTATTGCCAAACTTGTTCGGTGAATTCCGGCTGCGCGCGATATTGCTCGAACACGCCGGTGTCGGGCGTGATCGCGTTCATTACGCGGTCATAGGTCGCCCCCGAGATGCCGCGCCGGATCGCGCGGGCGCGAAATCCCGCAACCCAATGAGCAAAAGCCGGCGGTTGCGCCGCGAGTGACGGGCGGGCGAGCGCCAAGCTCGCTGTGGCGCTCAGCGCGAGCGACAGATAGCTGCGCCGGGTGATCGCGATTGGCTGAGTTGTCCGGGAAGAGATTCGCGGCATGACCGTAGTCTATGCGCCGCGGCGGCCAGTCCATAGAGCCGTAGCCCGGGTGGAGCGAAGCGTAACCCGGGAACGATTGATAGGCTGCCCCGGGTTTCGCTGCGCTTCACCCGGGCTACGCTTGCCGCGCTCAATCCGGGCTACGCTTGCTGTAGCCCGCATGGAGCGAAGCGAAATGCGGGAGCGACGTTGCAATTCGGGCAGGCAGTTCCCGGATTGCGCTGCGCTCCATCCGGGCTACTTGCTGATAGGCTGCCCGGGTTTTGCTGCGCTGCACCCGGGCTACTTGCTTCACCGGGGCTACTACATGCTTGCTAAGCCGGGCGCTGTTCGCGCCCAGCCCGCAGCTGCATCGCCTAGAATGGAATCTCGTCGTCCCAATCGGTCAGTTTGTTCGGGTCGATCGCGTAGTGTTTGGCCAGCGCGGTAACGAACGCCGGAAGTTGATTATACACCCGCTTGCGAATCTCGAACTTCGTCTCGATCAGAGGTTTGACGTCACGCTGAAGGGTGTCCTCGTCCCAGAAGTACGGGCCACCGGGCATGTCAACGTCAACATACCCATTCCATTCGCTGATCTCGTAGAGCAGACGCACCTTGCCGTGCGCGTCCTCGTCGAGAACAAGTGCGTCTTCCTGAATCTTCCCGCTAGCGGACCCGCCGAACTCCAGCGATGCGGCGACATTCTGCTCGTCGTCGGGCACCAAGGTCTTCCCCAAGGGATGCCGGAACGGCGTAGTCAAGCGGAAACTGACGAGATAGCTCTCAAGAGCTTTGATGTCCTGCGAGACGCGGTTGCGAGCCTCGTCGGCTCCTTCCAACAATTCGCGGGCCTTGTCGAGCGCAGCCTGAAGCTCCGGCGAAGTGAACGCCGGACGATGAACGGTATTCATTTGGATTCGCTCCTAAAACCGTGTGGTGAAGGTGTCAGCCTTCTTGGTTTGTCCCACTCAAGGGAAAACGGAGGCCATTCAAGGCACCATTAGTGTTCATGATTTGGGCTCCACTGTCAATGCTGCGCCAGCAAACGCGCCGCTATTAACCGCGTGCGGGCTCGCCCGTAGGGCACCGGCGACAATGGGATAATCGCGCCCCCCGTCACCCCTTTCGCTCGCCGAATTCCTTCATGGGCTCTTCGACATCGCCGGCCCAGTTGGCGAGCAGCAATCCCTGCCTGACATAGACGTGAAACGACGAATATGGCCAGTCGCGCGCCCGACGCACCAGCCTGTGCTTGACCGGCTTGAAGTGCACGTAGTCGACGTGCCGCTCGAAGTCGACCTCGTTCCGAATCGTGTGCTCCCAGAAGCGGCGTTGCCAGAGTGCGTAGTCGCCATTGCGATGGCGCTTGACCGCCACGCCGGCGGCAACAAGCCGATGCGTGAAATGCGCCTTGATCCGCCTCCAGCGGCCGGAGAAATCGGAATCGCCGGACGGCAGTGTCCAGATGGCATGCAGGTGATCGGGCAGGATCACGATGGCGTCGATGGTGAAAGGACGCTCTTGCCGCGCGATACGGAACGCCTTCCGCAAGGCGCCCACGTGATGCACCAGCGCCGAGGATGTCCGGTCAGCGAGCGTGACCGTGAAGAAATAGGTGCCGCCTGGAACGAAGTTGCGCCGGTATCGGACCATCTGCGAATGTTATCCCGGATTTCGCTTCGCTCCATCCGGGCTACAAGCAGCTGACGTACCAAACCGGCAGAATCGCGGCATGCGTCATTCTAGGGTCAGAACTCATTAATTCTTTCAGTCTGACACATACGATTTCTGATTCTCTTTGGGAAGGGGGATTTGGATCGTGCGCAAGAACCTGTTTTGGCTGAACGATAAGCAGTGGAAGCGGATCGAACCTTACCTACCGACGGATGTTCGAGGCGTCGAGCGGGCAGACGATCGCCGCGTCATCAGTGGCATAGTGCATGTGCTCAAGAGCGGCTGCCGCTGGTCTGATTGCCCGCCCGAGTATGGTCCGCCGACGACGATCTATAACCGCTTCGTACGCTGGGCGCGGCGCGGCATATGGGAAAACCTGTTCCGGGAGACTTGCCGGCAACGGTCGATCCGCGGATATGCAAATGATCGAACTCGACGCATGTCAAAGCGCACCGCTCGGCGGCGGGTGGAAAAGGGGGGAGCAGAAGCAGGCTGTTGGCCGTTCGCGCGGAGGGCGTAACACGAAGATCCATGCACTCGCAGATGCTAAAGGCCGCCTCATCGCCATCCTGCTAACGGGCGGCCAAGCCCACGACTATCCGATTGCACACCGCCTCTTGCGCAGGGCAAAGCCCTCCAAATACCTGCTCGGCGACACGGCCTACGATGGCGACGACTTGCGCGGGGAACTGGACGAGCGTGGCACCAAGCCGGTCATTCCCAATCGCAGCAACAGGAAGCAGCCGTTCAGCTTCAGCAAACGCCTCTACAAACTCCGCTGGCGCATCGAGAGCGCATTCAACAGATTGAAGGACTTTAGGCGAATTGCAACGCGATATGACAGACTGGCACGAAACTACCTTGCTTCTGTCTGTCTAGTAGCCGCACTGGTATGGTGGATTTAATGAGTTCGGTCCCTAGTCACGACACCAGAGCAAACAATCGCAGTTCACTCGTCTTTCTTGTGCCGGCGCCGGTGATGGATTCGATGCCGGCTGCGATGATGATGTGGCTTAGCGCGCTCGGCGGCGGCTTCCTGCACTTTGGCGGCGGCGCCGACGAAGCGACCGGCGTTATCGGCGGCGATGCGGCGCCGATGGGAACTTGCGCCGGCGGCGTGGGGTGCAAGATTGCCGGCAGTTTCATGGGAACCGGTGGTGCCGGCTCGCCCGGTTCGATCTCGGTGCCGCGGCCGCCGATGAGCCGCTCATAAGCTGCGACCAGAGTCATGTAGGGATTGACCCACACCCAACCGACGCTGGTGAATACCTGGATGTTGAAATGGATATGGTACGAGGTGCCGTTCTCGTAGTCGCCCCAATTTGCGACCTTGCCGATGATCTCGCCTTCGCTTACGCGCCGGCCGTTCAACACGCCGTCATTGTCCATGAATTTCGGATTCATGTGCAAATAGCGAAAGCGGACATGTTCGTTTTCATTGTTGACGACAATATAGGCGCCGAGATTTCCGGGCATGCGCCGGATGACGCCGTCATGCGCGGCGGCGACGTAATCCTGGTACGGCAGGCAGCGGTTGGCCTCTGCGCTGGCGAGCACGCATTGCGCGGGGCGAATGTCCTCGCCCTGATGGCCGTAACCGCCGGGACACTGGCCGACCAGAAAGTCGCGCTGTTCGCAGAAATTGTCGCGCCAGGGATAAGTGAAATTCACCGGCGCCGATTCGTCGAACACCAGCGGTTGGCCGTTGACCCTACATTGGTATGGCGCGCCTTTCTGACCCATGCGCCCGATCATTCCGGTGCGGTAGCAGTCGCCCCACGGCATGAACGATTGCGACTTGACGTAAGCGGGCGCAAAGGCGATCGGAAAGCGCATGCGGGCGTAGACATGGTAGTCCACGCGGCCGGGCATTTTCCTCCAGCCGGTGTTTTCGATCAGATCGCCGGGACTGTAAAAAGTGAAATCCGATTTCTCCGCCGGCCGGCTGAGGTCGGTTTTCGGTTCCTGCAATTTCGCCGGCATGCCGCCGGCCGTGCGCAACTGGCGCAGGAAACTCAGTGCGATCGGGTCGGCTTCGCGGCACGACAGGCGGTGGTGCGCGGGAGGCTGATCGTAACATTGGATGGATACCACATAAGGCACGCCGAAACGCTCGAACGCATAACGCACATGGGCTTCGCGCAAGATGCGGCGCATGCCCGGAAACTGATCGTCGAGGCCTTTCGGCGAAAATACTTCCTGGTGGTCGGGGCCGTCGAGCGCATAGACGAAGGCGCCGCCGGTCATCTCGACTACGATCGGCTTGTCGAAGTGGGTATCGAAACCGCTGGCCACAAAGGTGGCGTCATAGCCAGCCGGTCCGGGCAGGAAGAATTTGGTCGGATGAAATTGGCCGAAATATTTATCGGAGTCTACGGCCTCAGACTTGCTATCCGCATCGTCCTTGCGGAAAGCGTCGACGTCGAACGGCAGCAGTACCGGCACCGTGCTCTTGCCGATGCCGGCAAAGCGCTTGCCGGTGATGGCATTGAGACGCTCGAACGCCTTGGCCGGCGGTTCGCTGCCTTGGCCGGTCAAGCTCGCCGCCGCGACGTCCCAATTGACGTCGCTCAGCGTGATGACGGGGCTTTCCATCTCGGCCGCGGCCACCGGCCCGCCGACGAGCAGTGCCAGGCCGACAAGAATGGCACGTTTCAACAGAATTCCCTCTTCCTCCCCGCCAGCCTAACTGGCACGTGAGTTAACGGCATCATTGTTCGGCATACAAGAGTGGTGCTGTGGTGTAGGCTTCGGCCCCATGGAATAGACGGAGATGCGCGCAACATGACGGTCAATGAAGCAGGCAGGCTAGGCGGCGCCGAGCGCGAGCCGGAAATCGTCGAGAGCGGCGGCATCGCGCGTCTGCATCTGACGCTTGCCACTACCGACTACGACCATGTGCGCGACCTGATGAACGGCGTGGTGCGGGCGGAGGGCATCGTGCTCACCGGGTTCGTGTTGCCGGTGGAGGAAATCTTCTTCCGATTTATCAAGAACCGCGAGTGGGACATTTCCGAAATGTCGTTCGGCAAGTTCATCGGCTATGCCTCGCAGGGCAATTCGCCGTTCGTCGGCATTCCGGTGTTTCCCTCGCGCGTGTTCCGCCATTCGGCGTTCTACGTGCGCGCCGATCGCGGCATTAAGTCGCCCAAGGATCTCGAGGGAAAAGCCGTCGGCATTCCCGAATGGGCGCAGACCGCCGGGATTTATGCGCGCGGCTTCCTGAGCGAAACCGCCGGCGTCCATCTCACCAAGATCAAATGGGTGCAGGCCGGCATGAATGAGGCCGGGCGTGAGGAGAAGGTCGAGTTCACGCTGCCGAAGGGTATCCAATATTCGCAGCGGCGCGACACCAGCATTTCCGCGATGCTGCTGTCAGGCGAGATTGATGCCGCGATTTCCGCCCGCGTGCCGGATGCCTTCGCCAATGGTGGCGGCCGCATCGTGCGACTCTATCCGGACTATCGCAACGACGAGATGCGCTATTATAACGCCACCGGCATTTTTCCGATCATGCATGTCGTCGCGATGCGCCGTGCGGTGTTCGAACGCTATCCCTGGGCGGCGATGAACCTGTTCAAGGCGTTCGAGCAGGCCAAGGAACGCAGCCGCGAGCGTATCCAGGATTTGACGGCCTCACGCATCCCGGTGCCGTGGGCGTCTGCGATTGCCGGCGAATGGAGCCAGAGCTTCGGCGCCGATCCGTTTCCGTATGGGCTCGAAGCCAACCGCAAGACGCTCGACGCATTCTGCCGTTTCGCTCAGGACCAGGGCGTTACCGCGAAGCGGCTTACGCCTGACGATCTGTTTCCGAAGGAAGTGCGGGCGAGCGTGCGGGTCTAATTTGACGGGGTGAAAAAGTGGCGGGATCGGCGCTGCCGGTGTACCCACGCTACACAAACTTAACCTCAATGAAACGCGGACGCGATATTTGAGGCCCCGACGGATCACATCCGAGGGGCCTTATGTTTCAGGTATTTTCCTGCCTAACCAACGATCATGACTGGCGCCTTGTCGTGCTCGCCGGCCTGGTCTGTTTGCTTGCCAGCGTCACCGGCATAACGCTTTTCAAGCGTGCGCGCGCGAGCGCCGGTTCGGCGCGGCTGAAGTGGATCGTCGGCGCCGGTGCCGCCACCGGTTGCGGCATCTGGGCGACGCACTTCATTGCCATGCTGGCCTACGCACCCGGAATCTCGATCGCCTACGACGTCGCGCTCACCTTGTTGTCGCTGGCCGCCGCCACTGCGATAACTGGCGCCGGTTTTGGCATCGCGATCTACGGACCATCTCCCGTGCGCGCGCCTTTCGGCGGTGCCGCGATTGGCGCGGGCGTGGCGAGCAT
Source organism: uncultured Alphaproteobacteria bacterium (assembly GCA_963709015.1). GTDB lineage: Bacteria > Pseudomonadota > Alphaproteobacteria > Rhizobiales > Xanthobacteraceae > Pseudolabrys. The sequence goes on from CAVPUU010000024.1 coordinate 160,216, forward strand.
GCATTATCTCGGCATGTCCGCCGTCGAAATGCCCGGCTACATCAGTTGGTCATGGAGTTTGGTCGCTGCATCCATTGTCCTCGGTATGTTATTGGGGATGGCTGCAATGACGGTCGCGGAAAGGCACGACACGAGACGGTCGATTATTTTCGCGGCGGTGCTTTTGACGTTGGCCATCGTGTCGCATCATTTCACCGCAATGGGGGCCGTGGCGATCGTGCCCGATCCCACGCGCGGGTTCGGCGGGTTGTCGGTCTCGCCAACCTCGTTGGCGGCGGTTATCGCCAGCATCGCCGTTGGCATTCTCGGGGTTTGCCTTGTGTGCGCCTTTGCCGACCGCACGTCGAAGGAGCAGTTGCTGCTGCTCAACGATGCGCTGGATCATATGTCGCAGGGGCTCGTCATGTTCGACAAGAACGAGCGCCTGGTGCTCTGGAATCGGCGTTACGCCGAGTTGTATCTGTTGCAGGGCAGAATAAAGCATGGCTGCACCCTCGAAGAACTGATGCAGCAGCGACTTGAGGCGGGAAGCCTGGACGAGGATCCGGTAGAATATGCGCGCCGCGCCAAGGCGGCGGCGCTATCGGGCAATACATTCAAATACATCTTCGAATTGCCGAACGGGCGCAAAGTCTCCGGATCGAATGTTGCAAGACCGAGCGGCGGATGGGTTTCGACCCATGAAGACATAACCGACCGGGAAGAGGTTGAGCGTGAGCGAGCCGCAATGCAGAGTGAACGGCGGCGGCGCGCATTGATCGATTCCGCGATAGCTGAATTTCGCCCGCAGGCTGCCGGGCTTATCAGCAGCGTCAAGGAAAGCGTCGGCGCAATGCGCGATACCGCGCATGCACTGCTCGGCAATTCGCATCAAACGTCGGAGCGGGCAGCCGACGCGGTCGGCGCATTTGACGAGGCATCTGCCAACGTGAACGCGGTGGCGGCCGCGGCACATGAGCTTTCGGCATCGATCACGGAAATAAACAAACAGCTTCTCCACGCTACCGAGGTGGTTAGCGTTGCCGCGCAAGAGGCCGAGGCGACCGACGGCGAAATCGCAAGCCTTTCGAGCGGCGCGGAAAAGATCGGCCAAGTCGTCAAATTTATTCGCCAGATCGCGGCTCAAACGAACCTGTTGGCGCTCAACGCCACGATTGAAGCGGCGCGCGCCGGAGAGGCTGGACGAGGATTTTCCGTCGTCGCCTCGGAGGTCAAATCGCTGGCGGTACAATCGGCCAAGGCGACCGAAGACATCGCCAGGCATATTCTCGAGGTGCAAACTTCAACCGCCGGCGCGGTCTCGACGATTCAGCGAATTGCCGGTCGGATGCAGGAAATCAACGCGCGCGCCAGCGCCGTCGCCAATTCAGTTGCGCAGCAGAGCGCGGCGACCGACGAAATCTCCCGCAACGTGTCGAACGCGGCGCAAGGGACCAGCATCGTCTCCTCGGTTCTTGGTGAAGTCGCGGGTGCGACGACGGAGGCGCGAGAATCGGCTGAGATTGTGCTGAGTGCTTCCGAAAGTGTGGAAAAGGCCGTTTCAAATCTCCAATCGCAAGTCGAGCGCTTCCTCGCCAAAGTTGCCGCCTAAGGCCGCTTGATCGCCCGGCACATGCGGATAAACGCGACGATCAATCCTTGGCGCGCTCAACATAGGCGCCGTCGGCGGTCATCACCACCACGCGGGTGCCAGGGACGATGTGGGTCGGCACCATGGTGCGCACGCCGTTCGACAGGATCGCCGGCTTGAACGACCCGGACGCGGTCTGCCCCTTCATCGCCGGCTCGGTTTCCTTGATCTCCAACGTCACCTTCTGCGGGATCTCGATGGAAACCGGGATACCCTCGTGAATGGCGAGGTTTACTTTCATGCCTTCCTGTAGATAGACCGCTTGGTCGCCGACAAGGTCGGCGGACAGAGCGACCTGATCGAAGGTCTCGCCATTCATGAAGTGGAAGCCGTCGCCGTCCTGGTACAGATAGGAGTATTCCACGTCCTCGACATGGGCGCGCTCGACCTGGTCGGTGGTCTTGTAGCGCATCTGGGTCTTCACGCCGTCGGAAATCCGGCGCATATCGACCTGCGTGGTGGGGGTCCCTTTGCCGGGATGAAAATTTTCCGCGTTAAGGACGACGTAGAGCTTGCCGTCGAGATCGACGATATTGCCTTTGCGGAGTGATGAGGCGATGACCTTCACGAGAGCAATCCTTGAGTTTAGAGCGGCGCGGGACCTCGGTTTCGGGCCGCACCATAGCGATCTTGGCGCGGGATGCCAGTCCTTCCCGGTCCATGTTTTTGCCCGGTTCCGGCGAGGTAAACGTGCGCGAAAGCACGCCGTTTTGGCTTCCCGGCGCCCACGCGGTGCGACGGCCCTTCCTGCTGGCGCGCGGGCGAATCGCCGCCGCCTTGCGGGCCTGGTTTGTCGCGCACGATTTCCTGGAAATCGAGACGGCGGCTTTGCAGGTCTCGCCCGGCAACGAGACCCATCTGCACGCCTTCGCTACCGGGCTGATCGGGTCGGGCGGGGAGCGGCGGCTGCTTTATTTGCGGACCTCGCCGGAATTCGCAGCCAAGAAACTGCTGGCAGCGGGCGAGACTCGAATATTTGAATTCGCCCGCGTATTCCGTAACCGCGAGCGGGGCGCGCTGCATCATCCCGAATTCACCCTGCTGGAATGGTATCGCGCCAACCAGCCTTACGAGACGCTGATGAATGATTGCGCGGCGCTCATGGCCGAGGCTGCGCGCGCGGCTGGCGCCAAGCAGTTCACGTTCAGTGGCAAGACCGTCGATCCGTTCGCCCTTCCGGAGTGCGTGACGGTGGCGCAAGCCTTTGATCGCTATGCGGGGATCGACTTGCTGGCGACCCTCGCGAGCGGGAAGGGCGATCGCGCGAAGCTGGCGGCTGCCGCCAGAAAAGCCGGCGTCGATTTCGCTGCCGATGAGACATGGGGTGACATCTTCAGCCGCGTTCTGGCCGAGCGGGTCGAGTCCCATCTGGGTGTCGGTCGCGCGACGATATTATATGAGTACCCGCTGCCGCTGGCGGCGTTGGCGCGGCCGAAACCGAGCAGCGACAAGGTTGCGGAGCGTTTCGAGCTTTTTGCTTGCGGGGTGGAGCTCGCCAATGCGTTCGGAGAGTTGACCGACATTGCCGAGCAGCGCGCGCGTTTCGAGGCCGCGATGGCCGAGAAACAGCGCATCCACGGCGAACGCTATCCGGTGGACGAGGATTTTCTGGCTGCGCTCACAACAATGCCGCAGGCGTCGGGCATTGCGCTCGGCTTCGACCGGCTGGTGATGTTGGCGACCGGCGCCGAGCGCATTGATCAAGTGATATGGACGCCGGTGGCCGAGCCTTGAAGAGGAAATAGCCATGCCCACGATCAGGACCGCGAAGCAAGTCTGCGACCACGGTTTCGCGCCGCCCGATCAACGCGCCGCGTTGGACGCCGTCGCGGCGCGCTATGCGATCGCGCTGCCGCCGACTCTGGCTGACTTGATCGATCGCAACGATCCGCATGATCCGATTGCGCGACAGTTCGTGCCACGTGAAGCCGAGCTTGATCATCAACCGCAAGAACTTTCGGATCCGATCGGCGACGATGCCCACAGCCCGGTTGAAGGCATCGTGCATCGTTACCCCGACCGCGCACTGCTCAAACTGACGCACGTCTGCGCGGTGTATTGCCGCTTCTGCTTCCGGCGCGAAATGGTCGGCCCGGGCAAGGCCGAGGCGCTGTCGGCGTCGGCGCTGACGCGTGCGCTCGATTACATCCGCAGCCGTCCCGAAATCTGGGAGGTGATCCTGACCGGCGGCGACCCGCTGGTGCTGTCGGCGCGCCGCCTGCGCGATGTGATGCGGGAACTGGCGGCGATCGAACATGTCAAAGTGCTGCGCATCCATACCCGCGTTCCGGTAGCGGAACCGGCCCGGGTGACGGCGAACCTGGTCCGGGCGATCAAGGTCAAGGGCAAGTCGACGTATGTCGCCGTGCACGTCAACCATTCACGCGAGTTGACGCCCGCCGCGCACGCGGCATGCGCCCGCTTGGCGGACGCGGGCATTCCGCTGCTGGGCCAATCGGTCCTGCTGGCCGGTGTGAACGACACGCCGCAGGCGCTTGGCGATCTGATGCGCGCGCTGGTCGAATGCAGGATTAAACCGCACTATCTGCATCATGCCGATCTCGCGCCCGGCACGTCACATCTGCGCACTGGCATCGCGGCTGGGCAGCACTTGATGCGCGCGCTGCGTGGGCGGTTCTCGGGCCTCTGCCAGCCGACTTATGTGCTCGACATCCCCGGCGGATACGGAAAATCGCCAATCGGTCCGAACTACCTCGGTCGCGCCGAAGACGGCGAGCATTTTTTAGTTGAGGACTACAAGGGCCAGCGGCGCCGCTATCCGCCACAAGACATGCCGCGCTCTTAGCGGTGGATCGACAGAAAATCGAGCAGGGCCGCCGCTACCGCCAAGCTGGCGAAGCCGATGAAGACCACGGCGACGACAACGTTCATGAAGAGGTGCGCGTCGCGCCGCAGCTCCGCCACCACGTTTTTGTTTTTTATCATGGCCTGACCTCCTGAGGGCCGCTCGCAGGACAGCACATATGTACCCACAAGGGCTCGTCGGGCCCATAATTTTCACATTAAATATGGTGTGAAATTAGACACACTTCGCGTGGCAGGCATGACCGCGGCTGCGGAACTATGGTGCGCCGTGAGGAAGCTGGCTGGCGTGAAGCGCGAACAATTTAACGGTTGGCTGGTACCAGGGGTGCCGCATCTGAACCAGTTGTCGAGGGCGACGGAGCAGGGGCCGGATCTGTCGCGATCGTTTGAGACTGATCCGGGTAGTTCCCCGTGCTCGTGAAGGCGGCACATGCAATGACGATAACGAGCGTAAGAACGCCACCGGCGATCCAATGTGTGTATCTGACGTCGTCAATTATGTCGCCACGTCGATTTGTGTTCAGTTCGTCTTGATCGGTCATGATAGCGCTTCGGGTTGATCTGGACAAACAACGTGCGGCTACCGAGTCCGAATTAAGCCGTTCAGAAATTAGTCTTCCGAATATTTTCGTGGCGTTCGTGGGCAACACTCGCGCCCCGTGGACGATTGAACACGGCGGTGCAGGCGGGACTAAGTTGCCGTTTGTTTTGATCGAGGCAAAGGGCCACGCGACTCTCATCTGGAATAGAGTTTTGGCAGAGCCGCATCGCGTCCGGTGTGCAGGCATCTGCGTCCTCCTGCGTATAGGCGATTGCGGGGAGTGAACCCATAATCGTGACGATGAAAGCCACTGCGCTCAATTTAAGCATGATGTTGCACTCCAATTTAGGTGTTGGTAGGGGCAACGGTTGAATTAGGAAATTGTTCCTTAAATCGAAACAAGAATTTCCAGCGTCGGCTATAGCGATGAGGCGGCCGTCGATACGAGACATTCGTGCAATTTTATTGAGATTTGCAGCAAGGTCGCAGATGGATTGACCGATGCGATGTCGGTATATTGATCACAACACTCCAGTCGCAATTGGGGGGTTTTCAAATGGACCGGCGCGTATTTCTTGCATCCGCGATCGCGTTAGCGATGGCACCGCGCCGCATTAGTGCACAAGGTGTGCCAAAGGGTTCGCCGCATCGGCTGGCTGACCGCGCAGCAGGCATCGAGTCTCACACCGTTTCTCGATGCGTTCCGTGGTGGCCTCTCCGAGTTTGGCTGGGTTGAGCACAGCAACCTCGAAATCGAATACCGGTACGGTGATGATGACATCCGGCGCATTCCGCAGCTCGCCGCCGAGTTGCTTCGCAAGCCCGTCAATTTGATCGTTGCGCAGGGCGCCGCGGTCGATGTCGTTTATGGCCTGAAGCTGGCCGTACCGGTGGTCTACGTCTATAGCGGCGATCCCGTCGCAGCGGGGTTCGCCGAAAGCCTCTCGCGCCCGCGCGGCAATATGACGGGCCTTACGTTCATGGCAGCGGAATTGAATGGCAAGCGTCTGGAGATGTTGCGGGAAATTGTTCCCGATTTGCGCCGTGTCGCCATCATTGCCAATCCAGAACATCCTGGCTCCCAATTGGAGCGTACCTACAGCGAGGAGGCGGCGCGGCGGTTGGGTTTGAACATCGAATTTTTTGGTACATCCACGCAGGATCAGCTCGATAGCGCATTCGGCAAGATGGATAAGAATCCGCCGCAGGCGATCTCGCTTTTCGCCGACGGCTTTGCGATCCAGTATCGCCAGCGAATTATAGATTTCGGAATGAGCCACCGCGCTCCGGTCATTTCCGGCTGGTCAGTTTTTGCCAAAAGCGGCGCGATCTGCACATACGGACCGCGGCTATCTGAGTCCTATCGGCGGCTGGCCTCGTATGTCGATCGCGTGCTCAAGGGCGCACGGCCATCCGATCTGCCGATCGAGCAGCCGACCAAGTTCGAGATGGTGGTCAACATGAAGACCGCAAAGGCGTTAGGACTAACGGTGCCCAGCTCGATCATTGTTTCAGCCGACGAAGTGATCGAGTGACCGCCTTTGGGCGGCGTTCTCAACCGGTCTCACGGAAGCCGGGGTGGAGCGGACATGACGCGGAGGGCCCTTGGCTATATCTTAAACGGCGTGAGCACCGTTTTTAAATTCAATGAGTGAGTAAGTAGCGCGCCGCGGCCGATGAAGATGGGCACTATTGCTTCGCTGTGGCGCTATGACGTGACAGTCGAGGACGCGCCACCACAAGACGATGTGCGACGTCCTGCGATATTGCGCTACACGCAATGGGCGACAATTTTCTGTGCGTCGTGGACCATCCAGTGACGATCTCCATGGCGGCCGGTGGATCAATTCCATGATCCGACGTGAAGACTTGCCAACCGCGGCCGAGCCAAACGGTCAGGCCTGAACCGGCTGCCCAATTCCCAATAGGTTTCCTTCGCTGTCGTGGAACCACGCGCCCCGCTCACCGGTACCCTTGCTGGGATAGTTCCCTGCAATTTCTGCAATTCCATCGACTGTCCTCAGGCCGGGCAGGTCATACTCCTCGAACTTGACTCCCCGCGCGCGAAGCTCGCGTACGGTTGCCTCGATATCGTCGACTTCCCAGCCCATTTGCGTGTGCATGCCGGATTGCACTCCGGCCGAGACGAAGATTGCAAACTCTCCGGCCGCGCAGACATAACGGAGCCCGCCCTCGCGCTGTTCGACCGGATCGAGCCCGAGTTTCTCCGAGTAGAACGCCCGCGCGCGATTCAGATCTTTGGCTGGAAGGCGGGTTGCCACTTTCGCGTCCCTTAGCATACCGTTCTCCTTTCGTGGTCTTCATGCGCTCATCTGCTGCGTCAGCTGGACGCTCGCTGAATCTGACGATGAAATGACGTCGAAAGGAGGCCGTTCACGGAAAATGGAGGACGGCAAGAGCGCAAGACGGGCCCCAGGAGTGGCGCAGCGTGCTCTGGCGAAATGGCGCGCCCTAGGGGATTCGAACCCCTGTTACCGCCGTGAAAGGGCGGTGTCCTAGGCCTCTAGACGAAGGGCGCAAGAAAAAGTCACACGCGAAAGCCGTAATTCGCGCGACGTATAATGGGCTTCGCGTGGTGCAGCAAGCGAGCGCATCCGCAAAAGTGGGGGGCGGACTTTCACCACTTTCCAGTGTTGGGCATCGACTTCCACGGCTCCTGTGGCGGCTTGGCTGCGCCCTTTTGCAGCAGTTCAATGGAATGCTTGTCGGGTGAGCGCACGAAGGCCATGACCCCGTCGCGCGGCGGGCGGTTGATGGTGACGCCCGCTTTCGTCAGTGCCTCGCAGGTGGCGTAGATGTCGTCCACTTCATAAGCGAGGTGTCCGAAATAACGGGCCTCGCCATAATCCTCGGTGTCCCAATTGTAAGTAAGTTCCACCTCGGGCCCCGGGCGGCCGTTCTTCTTGCTCGTTTCGACCAGGCTTTCGTCGTCGCGACCCGCCAGGAACACCAGCGTGTAGCGGTTCTTTTCGTCCACTCGCCGCCGGGTTTCCTTGAGGCCGAGCTTGTTGACATAAAAATCGAGCGCGGCATCGAGATTGCGTACGCGGAGCATGGTGTGCAGATATCTCATGGCTCAAACCTCATGAACGATGGGCAGCCGCCCGGACTGGAACAACTATATAATAATGATCGCCCCCGATCTTGAGACTGCGATTTTGCGCCTGCGCACCCTGGTCGACGGGGCGGGAGCAATCGTCCCGTTCACCGGGGCGGGGATATCCACCGAATGCGGCATCCCGGATTTCCGCTCGCCCGGCGGCCTGTGGAGCAAGAATCAGCCGATCCCGTTCGATGCCTTCGTGGCGAGCAGCGCGATGCGCGACGAGGCCTGGCGGCGGCGTTTTGTCATGGAGGAGAGCTTTGCCAAGGCAAAACCGGGGCGGGGGCACTGGGCGCTGGCGAGCCTCTATCGCGCCGGCAAGATACCGGCGTTGGTGACGCAGAATATCGATAACTTGCACCAAGCCTCCGGCATCGCTCCGGACGATGTCATCGAGTTGCACGGCAACACTACCTACGCCGTGTGCCTCGAATGCTATCGGCGCTACGAGTTGCCGTGGGTCCGGGAAAAATTCGAGGCTGCCGGCGCACGCGCGCCGGACTGCGGTTGTGGCGGCTACATCAAGACCGCCACGGTGTCGTTCGGGCAGCCGATGCCAGCCGCGGCGATGGAACGGGCCGAGCGATTGACCTGCGATTGCGACCTGTTTCTTGCCATCGGCTCGTCGCTGGTGGTATGGCCGGCCGCCGGTTTTCCGCTGATGGCCAAGCGTAACGGCGCCGGCCTCGTAATCATCAACCGCGAGCCGACCGAGTTCGACGAACTCGCGGATCTGGTGGTGCGCCACGACATCGGCGACGTGCTCGCGCCCTTCATCGCACCCTGATTCGCTTGCCGCTGCGCTGTGTACAGACCTGTGCGCAAGCCCATTTTGCACTTTGCCGCCTCAAGCCCGGTGTTATCTTAAATCCACAGATTCGGTGAAGCGTCCTTGAAGAGACGCCAGGGAAGCGGCGGCGTGCGGCGTCATGGCGTCGGACGGGGTTGAATCAAAAATGCCTGGAAGCAATCTCCGGCCGGATGACGTCAGAGAACTCGTCGATGAAACGGCGGCCAACCTCATCGAGGTTACCGGCGTCATCAAATGGTTCGATGTCGCCAAGGGATTTGGCTTTATCATCCCCGACAATGGCATGCCGGACGTGCTGCTGCACGTGACCTGCCTGCGCCGCGACGGCTACCAGACGGCCTATGAAGGCGCGCGCGTGGTGTGCGAAGTCCTGCAACGCCCCAAGGGCTTGCAGGCGTTCCGCGTCCTGTCGATGGACGAGACGACCGCAGTGCACCCGGCGCAGATGCCGCCGCCGCGCACCCACGTCACGGTGACGCCGACCAGCGGGCTCGAGCGCGCGGTGGTGAAATGGTTCAACCGCTTGCGCGGATTCGGATTTCTCACCCGCGGCGAGGGCACGCCCGACATCTTCGTCCACATGGAAACGCTGCGCCGCTACGGTCTCGCCGAGTTGCGCCCGGGTCAGACGGTGCTGGTGCGCTTCGGGCCTGGACCGAAGGGCTTGATGGCGGCCGAGGTTCACCCCGACAGCGGATCGCTCGGGCCCGCCTCGCACTGATCCTCGGCGCTTCGATCGGGACGTACGACCGATTTTCCCATTGGCGCTCGGCGGGCCTACGCGTTAAAGGCGAGCTTATGCGCGCTTTACGGTGGACCGCTTTCGTTCTGTTCGGGTTGCTGGCCGCCGCCGGCGGCCCGGTCCGGCCGGCCGGCCTGCAGACGCTTGAGATCGCCAGCAAAACCGGCGTCCACGCCTTTACCGTCGAGATCGCCGACAATGACGCTGAGCGCGAGAAAGGCCTGATGTTCCGCAAGGAACTCCCGGAGGGCCGCGGCATGCTGTTCGACTTCCACCACGATCAGGAAGTCGGTTTCTGGATGCAGAATACCTACATCCCGCTCGACATGATCTTCATCCGCGGCGATGGGCGCGTCCTGCGCATCGCGGAAAACACTGAGCCGCTGTCGACACGGATCATCCCATCCGGCGGGCCGGTGCGGGCGGTGCTGGAGGTGATCGGCGGAACCGCGCGCAAAATGGGCATTGCGCCGGGCGACCGCGTGGCTTCCGCGATCTTCAAAGCACCTTGAGTTGCTGGCTTTGAGGCAAGCGTGTATCGCGTCGTTGGTCGGGGCGTAGCGCAGCCCGGTAGCGCATCTGCTTTGGGAGCAGAGGGTCGCAGGTTCGAATCCTGCCGCCCCGACCAAGTTGTCGGCCTGCGAAATCTTGGACGAAGCAATATACTATAAGTATAGTTTTTATTTTTACTCTGGTCATCAAAGTATAACTTTGACGATGCGGGCTGTTTGCCCGCTGGCATTTTGAAGATTCGACGGCGTCTCCGGCCAACACCGGCAGCGCTTCTTGACGATGACCTAAAACTTTGGAATCAAAGACGATAATCCACGAAGCATATTGAAATAGGTTCTACAGTTCATAATTTATGATTTTTGCTTGCTAATTTATTCTGAGTACGCAAAAGTTAATGCGAAATTAATGCATAAAGCTTGCAAAGTTACGACCTTTTCGCACTTTCGGGCGAAGGGCGGGGGATAATAAAAGCATCGAAGCGTGGTCGCGTTATGCCAACCGTTGCGTTGTCCGCTCAATTTGTGCGTAGCGCCCGGTGCTTGCCGGGGCGGAAGAAGGTCGACTATTTCGACCTGACACAGCGCGGTTTCATGCTCGAGGTGCGCTGTTCCGGCGGCAGCACATATTACCAGCGCTACACCGACGAGCGCGGGCGCGAGCGGCAATACAAGATCGGCCCGGCCGACCTGCTCAGCCTGGAGCAAGCCCGCCGCAAGGCCCGCCAGATTTGCGCGGAGGCGTTGCTCGGCGCGGACCCGCAGCAAAAGCGCCGGGAAATGCGCGCGGTTCCGCAGCTTAAGGATTTCGTGCACCAGCGCTATTTGCCGTTCGTGCAGACGTACAAGAGCAGCTGGCAGACCGACGAGACCGTCTTGCGCATTCACATTCTGCCGAAGCTAGGAGCGCTCGCCCTCGACGAGATCAAGACCGACGCCATTTCCGATCTGATCAACCGTATGCGCGCCGACGGCTACGCCGCCGGCACGATGAACCGCGTCATCGTGATCCTGCGCTACATCTACAATCTCGCCCGCAAGTGGAAAGTGCCGGGGGTCACTGAGAACCCGGCCGCGGGCTTAAGCGCCGGGCCTGACGTGCAGCGCAACCGCTTCCTTACCGAAGAAGAGGCGGAAAGCCTGATGCGCGCGATCCACCTCGACGAAAACCAAACCGCGGCGCGTTCGATCATGCTGCTGCTGCTCACCGGCGCGCGTCGCAACGAGATCACCTTCGCCAAGTGGGACTATGTGGATTGGAAGAACAAGACACTCCTGGTGCCGAAATCGAAATCCGGCCGCGCCCGCGTCATTGCGCTGAATCAGTCGGCGCTCGCGCTGCTGACCGCGACGCCGCGCATCGCGGGCAATCCTTACATCTTTCCGTCGCCGGTCACCGGGCGGCCGTCGGCGTCGCTGTTTTTTCCCTGGGATCGGATCCGCCAGCGGGCCGGTGTCGAAGATGTCCGCCTGCACGATCTGCGCCATTCATTTGCCAGCTTCCTGGTGAACCGCGGCGTGTCGCTCTATGTGGTGCAGGGCCTGCTCGGCCATCTGCATGCACGCACCACCCAGCGCTACGCCCACCTCACCCGAGAAACGCTGACCGGCGCCGCCGACCTGATTCAGGAGGTGGTCGCGTTTCCCGGCGTCGATGTCATCGGCATCGGCCGAGGTGAGGGCGGTGCGCCATTTCGGCCGGCGGCGCAGCGATCGAACTAGCAGGCTGGCGGGTAACATCCGATAGTCAAATTTTCTCGTCGTCCACGCGCCAAGCGGGGCTGTTCGCACGCATGTGCGCGTGAATGCGACGGCGTTTACCCAAAATAAGCGGAAGTTGTTGATGCTCGCGCCGCCGCCGCGGCGTGTCGCGCAACCTGATCGGCCGGATTCAGCCGGTTACCCAGGCTATACCCACGTCGCATCCTCATCCGATACACGGTGTGGCCGCAAAGACTTGCGTGCGGTCAAGCGGTTGGTTTTTCAGCGCACCTACGGCATCCCCAGCGAAGCGGGAACGCATCAGCGCGCGATAGCGGGAAGCCTTCTCGCGAAGGCCCGCGGCGATTGGCATTTTCGAGCCTCAAGGGCGCAACCCGTCCAGTACGTGAAGATTTGCAGTCTGTACGGTGCAGGGTTCTATTACATCCCGGGCACCGATACGTGCATCAAGATCGGCGGCTGGGTCCGCCAGTACATTGGCGTCAACTCGAACGGCAACCTGACCAACGGTTATTTGGCCTCGGGCAACGTCAACACCCGTGGCAGCAACAACGGCTGGACCTGGAAAGCGCGCGGCTACATCACGGCCGACGCCCGCACCCAGACCGAGTTCGGCACTTTGCGCGGCTACATCGACGCCGGCGGCAGCACGCAAGGTCAATCGGGCAACAGCGCGTTCAACTCGAACCGCGCCTTCATCCAGTTGGCCGGCTTCACCTTGGGCGTGTCGCAGTCGTTCTACGACCTCTATCCCACTCCGGCGTTGTCGTATTTCGGCGGCATGATCAACCCGTCGTCGGATACCGGCGACGGTGGCCAGACGGTGACGGCCTATACCGCGCAGTTCGGCAACGGCATGTCAGCCTCGCTGTCGCTGGAAGCGCCGCGTATCACCACGGTGGTTGGCCCCGGCAGCAGCCTTTGCAACCGGCGGCACCAGCAATGCGCTTGTTGGCCAACAAGCCGGTGCCGTGCGCTATCCTGACATCGTGGCCAACCTGCGAATGGACGCTTCATGGGGCGCCGCGCAGATCATGGGCGGTATCCATGACGTTGCGCCGCTGTATTACGGCGCGCTCACGACCAGCGGCGGTCCGAGCTATGAAACCGGCTACTTCGCCGGCGCCGGCGTGAAGATCAACACGCCGATGATCGGCCCGGGCGACTACTTCTCCGCCCAGGTCAATTACACCCACGGTGCGACCGGTTACGCAATTGACGGTGCAACCAACGGCGGCGCCGTCATGGTGCCGGGTGCAGGCGGCCAGTACTCCAACCTGACATCGAATTCGTTCGGCCTCGGGGTGGTGAGCGATGGCGTCTATGGAGTCTGACGGGCTATATCGATCTGACGACCACGTGGGGCGTCAACGCCGGCTACGAGCATCACTGGAACAAGCGGTGGCAGACCTCGGTGTACGGCACGTACATCTCGACGAGCTACAACGACACCGCCAATGCCAACTTGTGCATACATGAAACAGGTCGAGCGACTGGTTGCGACAACAACTGGCAATACTGGAACGTCGGTACCCGGACCCAGTTCAACGTCGACAGTCAGACCTATATCGGCGTCGACGTGATCTACACCAACCTGAAGACGGCGAACGACGGCTTGGTCGGAGTAATAGGTGGCGCCGGCGCGCAGCCAACGCAGCTTCGCAGGATCTCAAGATCAGAGCGCGTGGATGGCGGAATTCCGCTTCCATCGCAACTTCTATCCCTGACCGCGAGTTCGCCGAAGCGAAGCCGCTTCGGCTCGCGAAGGCAGGTCGCGAAGTGGCGATCTGACGATAACGACCCCCGGCGGGAAACCGCCGGGGATTTTCTGCAAACCAGCGAATGCGATCGACGATGACAATGCAGCTTGGACAGTATGGTTCGCGCGATCTGGTCGCGCTTATCCGGGTCGAGCGGCGCGCTTTCGCCGCCAAGATCCGGCTTGTGCGCGCGGTGCTTGGCTGGAGCCAGAGCGAACTCGGCCTCCGCGTCGGGCTGACGCAGCGGGCCATTCATAAGATCGAGCAGGGCGACACCGAGCCGCGGCGAACCACCGTTCGCGCGATCGAAGAAGTCTGGCGCGAGGCCGGCGTCGAATTCGAGGATTTGACCGATGGCGGCTTCCGGGTGAGCGTCCGCTCCTCGCTGCTCGACCAGCCGTCCACCACCCGGTCAAGACGGCGCCGCACCGCGCAGGTGCATCCGGGCGTCACCGCTCTCGGCCGCCGCTTGCCGGCCTATCGCGCCTGAGGCGCGGCCGTTTCCTTCTGGCCGATTGCCAGCGCACGGCATTGGCACTATACGGACGCGGTTCATCGGATTTTTCGCCATGACTGCACGCATTTATAAGCCGGCCAAGACCGCCATGCAGTCGGGTCTCGCCAAGACCAAGGCCTGGGTGTTGGACTTCGAGCCCGAAGCCGCGCGCACGGTTGAGCCGCTGATGGGCTGGACCTCGTCCGGCGATATGCGCCAGCAGGTGCGCCTGAACTTTCCGAGCAAAGAAGAAGCGATCGCCTATTGCGAGCGCGATGGCATCGCTTACCAGGTGTCCGAAACGCCGTCGCCGATGCGGCATGGCATGTCCTATTCGGACAATTTTTCCTTCAAGCGCCGGGACGCCTGGACCCACTGACGCCAGGGTTAACGCGCCGCCGCTGATTCGCGCTTTGGCATGCCCGAGCGCTGCCGCAGCAACGAAATGAAGCGTTCCTCCGGCATCGGCTGCCCGAGCAGGAACCCCTGACCGAAATCGCAACCCATGCTGACCAGCGCGGTCGCGTCGGCGGCTTTTTCAATGCCCATGGCCACCGCGCTGCGCCCGTGGGTGTGGGCAAGGTCGATCACCGACTTGCATAACGGCATGTTGACCTTGTCGTTGCCGCAGTCGGCGATGAATTTGTGCAGCGAGCTTGAGTTCGACAAATGGCATTTCGTCCAAGCCGCGCCAGCGCCGCGTAGCCGGCGCCGAATTCGTCGATAGCAAGACGCACATTGTGCGGTTCCAACCGCTTGCTGATTTCGACGGCCACCGCAAGGCTGAAGATGATGTCTTCTTCGCGCATGTCGACGATCAGCCCCGGCCAATTGTCGGCGCTCGGGCGATGCACCTTCACCATATCTCCGATCGGCACCTTGGCGAGGGCCGAGGGCTGAATGTTGACCGTGAGCGGAATATTGACGCCGAGCTTGGAAAAAATAACGCCGGTCTTGAGAGCGCTGGCGAGCGCCAACTCCGACAATTTGATGACGCTCGTTTCCGCCGCGTCCGGCATGAACGCACTCGGCAACAGGACGCCGTGTTGCGGATGGCGCGCGCGCGCATAGGCTTCCGCGCCGGCGAGCTGCTTCTTGCGCAGGTCGATCTTCGGCTGGTACCAGAACTCGATCCAATTATTGGCAAGCGCCTGCTCGAGTTCGATGCGGGCGGTGGCCGTCGGCATGCCGAGCTTGAGATCCTGGATGATCTTGACGACCGCTTCGGTTTCGTACGGTTTCTTGAGCACCGGCAGCATCGTGAGCTTGCGCTCGACGCCGATGCCCTTGACGTGATCGAGCACGGCGGCGCCTCGGCTGCTTGTCAGCTGCACGGCGCCGCGAAAGCCGCGCGCGCCGAGGGCGGCCATCGAATTCGATGGCGTCGGCGGAGTCGAGCGCGACATCGTGAAAGATGAGATCGGGGACGCGCGTATCGGCCGACTTGCGCAGCGCCGCGCCGTCGGGAAATTCGACGGTGTCAATGCCGGCGCCGTGCAGCACCAGCGCCAGGAAATTCCGGATGCTCGGAATCCTCCTCGACCAGGTAGCAGAGCGGGGCGTCACCTGGAGCAAGCGAGGGCGCCTCGATGACATCGGCGGGCGCGAGGGCGGCTTCCGGAAGCGCTTTTACGGCTGACTTGGGCATGAATGGTCAGGGCATTCCAATTGCGAAGGACGGTATTTCGTCGCCCGCTATTGGTGTTCCAAACTTGTTAAATATGGGTTTCGCGCCTGCGCCGGTGAGCCGCAGGGGTGGGCTAAATCCCGCCGACAGTTGAAGAAATTTGGCGACCCCGGCTGGATTCGAACCAGCGACCCCCAGCTTAGAAGGCTGGTGCTCTATCCGGCTGAGCTACGGGGTCTTGCCGAATGCTCAGGTTTACCCGCGCCGCGGGTGCCATGGAAAGGTGCGCGCGGAGATTTGCGCAGCTAACCTGTGCCTTTGCGAGGGCCCGCGATGAGCGTCGTTGCCGACCTGACATGCCCCGATTTGACCGCGGGCTACCGGAGCCGCGCGCTGTCGCCGGTCGAAGTGGCGCGCGATAGCCTGGCGTGCATTGAGGCGAGCGCCGCGGTCAATGCTTTCGTTGTCGTCGAGCCGCATAGCGCGCTGGCGGCCGCGGCCAATCGGAAGCCCGCTGGCGGGCGGGCAGCCCGCTTGGTCCGATCGACGGCGTGCCGGCCTCGATCAAGGACAATATCTGGGTGAAGGGCCTGCCTACCCGGCGCGGCTCGAAAACCAGCGACCCGGCGCCGGCCGCCGAGGATTCGCCGGCGGTGGCCCGGCTGCGCGAGCAGGGCGCCGTCATCCTCGGCAAGACCTGCATGCCCGAGCATGGCTGGATCGGCGTCTGCCATAGTCCGCTGACCGGCATCACGCGCAATCCGTGGAATCCCGAATACACGCCCGGCGGCTCGACCGGTGGCGGGGCGGTGGCCGCGCTGCTGGGCCTGGGCGTCCTGCATCTGGGGACCGACGGCGCCGGCTCCCTGCGCATTCCGGCCGCCTTCACCGGCGTGTTCGGCATGAAGCCGAGTTACGGCCTGGTGCCGACTTATCCGCCATCGGCGCTCAATGTGCTGGCGCACCAGGGGCCGATCACGCACAGGGTAGAAGATGCCGCCGCAATGCTCTCGGTGATCGCGCAGCCAGATGCACGCGACATGACGGCCTGGAATTCACCGGCGCCGGATTTCATCGCAGACCTGGATGCCGGCGTGCGCGGCCTGCGGGTCGCGTTTTCGGCGCGGCTCGGACAAAGCTTTGCGCTCGATCCGGAGGTCGAAGCGGCGGCGCGCAAGGCGGCGCGCCTGCTGGAACAACAGGGCGCTGTCGTCGAGGAGGCCGATCCGCCGCTCGATGGCACCCGTGAGATGATCCAGGCCATGTGGTGGCCAGTGATGGGCATGCTCGTCGACGCAGTTGAGCCGGAGCGGCGCGGCGATTTCGATCCTGGCCTTTTGGCGCTGGCCGACCGCGGCCGGCGTTTCACGGTCGGCGATTACGTCGCCGCCTATACCGCGCGCGCAGAGCTGCATCAGGCAATGCTGCGCTTCCACCAGCGCTACGACCTATTGGTGACGCCAACCATGCCGATCACCGCTCTGAAAGTCGGGCGCGAGACCACGGACGACGGCGCTTACGGCGACGACTGGTCGGGCTGGTCGCCCTACACTTACCCATTCAATCTGACGCAACAACCAGCCGCCTCGGTGCCGTGCGGTCTGGCGAGCAATGGCCTGCCGATCGGCACGCAAATCGTCGGCGCGTTGCGGGCGGACGGGATGGTGCTGCGAGCCGCGCGCGTGGTCGAACAGGCGCTGCCAATGCCGTGGCTGCCGGTCACTCATAAATGGTAATTCAATAGATAAATTAATGGTGTTATAATAAATTGTTGCGGCAATTAATCCAGTTTCTAAGGAACTTCGACTAACAGCTTGGTGGGACCTTTCGTTACGCTGTTGATGAAGTCGCTGAAAGGCTGAAAGGGATCGAAGTCACCCGCCGCGGGGTCTCCGTTCACGCCACGGCCACGACCTCGACACCTTCAAGCGCTGAACTAATAGTGACGACGGGCGACCAACAAAGACGACCCGTCGCCACACTGGGAGGCTCCCTCGATGTTCACGTCCGTCCGCGCCGGGCTTTCCGGCGCTTTTGCCGCCGCGCTCATCGCCCTTGCCGTGTTTCCGGCACTTGCCGCCGACAAGGCTTTCAAGCGCGGCGACCTCGACGATGCGGCCATCAAACTCGAAGCGCAGATCAGGAACGACGCCGGCACGGTGACCAAGCCGGCCGCCTCCTTGCGGCGCGACGCCGACGCCGCCTTCCAGAAAAACGATCTCCGCACCGGCATGACGGTGCTCGGTCAACTCGTCACCTTGACGCCGACCGACGCCTCGAATTGGCTGCGTCTGGCACGCACCGTGTTGCAGATTCGTCCGCGCGACGACCGCGAGCGCGCGCTGCTGCTCGATCGCGCATCGACCGCGGCCTATATCGCCTATCAGCGCGCGACGGCGCGCGATCTGGAAGCCGATAGCCTGGGGCTGCTCGGCAAGACGCTCGCCGACCGCAAACTGTGGCGTCCGGCGCTCGACTCCATGCGGCTTGCGCTCGATCTGCGCGAGAGCGCGGATCTGCGCGGCCAATACGAGCGGCTGCGCAGCGAATACGGCTTCCGGATGCTCGATTACTCGGTCGATTCCGATGCCATTTCGCCACGGGCGTGCTTCCAGTTCTCGGAAGAGTTGCCGGGACGGCGCACCGATTTCTCGCCATACGTTGCGGTTGCGGGCCAGGATAAGCCGGCGCTCTCGGCCAACGACAAGCAGCTTTGCGTCGAAGGCCTCAAGCACGGCGAGCGCTACCAGATCACGCTGCGCGCCGGCTTGCCGTCGACCGTCAAGGAGACGTTGGCGAAATCGGCCGACTTCACCATCTTCGTGCGCGACCGCAAGCCGTTCGTGCGTTTTTCCGGCAAGGCCTATGTGCTGCCGCGCACCGGCCAGCGCGGCATCCCGGTGCTCAGCGTCAACACCAGCGCGGTGGTGTTGACGGTCTATCGCATCGGCGACCGCAATTTGCTCGACACCGTATTGGGCTACGATTTTCAGCGAAACTTGAGCCAGTACGAAGCCGAACGGCTCGCCAATGAGCGCGGCGCCAAGGTGTGGGGCGGCGAACTGACCGTAACGCCCAAGCTCAATACCGAAGTCGCCACCGCGTTTCCGGTCGATCAGGCGCTCGGCGATCTCAAGCCCGGCGTCTACGTGATGACGGCGGCGCCGAAAGACCTGGTGTCGAACGATTACGATCAGCGCGCCAGCCAATGGTTCATCGTGTCCGACCTGGGGCTCACCGCCTATAGCGGCCATGACGGCATCGACGTCTTTATCCACTCGCTGGCGAGCGCCGAGCCGCTCGGCTCCGTCGAGGTCCGGCTGGTAGCGCGCAACAACGAGGTGCTGGCGGAAAAGCCCACCGACAGAAATGGCTTCGTGCATTTCGAAGCGGGATTTACGCGCGGCGAGGGCGGTCAGGCGCCGGCCGCGATCGTCGCCGCCGACAAGGCCGACTACGCATTTCTCAGCCTGAAGACGACCGCGTTCGATCTGTCCGACCGTGGCGTGGCCGGCCGTCAGGTGCCGACCGGCCTCGACGCCTTCACCTATACCGAGCGCGGCGTCTATCGCAGCGGCGAAACCGTGCACGTCACTTCGCTGCTGCGCGATGCGCTCGGCATCGCCGCCGCCGCGCCGCTCACGCTGGTGATGGAGCGCCCCGACGGCGTCGAATACCGGCGTGTGGTGGCGCCCGACCGGGGCCTCGGCGGGCATAGCTGGAGCGTGCCGCTCGTTCCGTCGGCTTCGACCGGCACCTGGCGTGTGCGCGCCTACACCGATCCCAAGCGTCCACCGGTCGGCGAAGCGACGTTCCTGGTCGAGGACTATGTGCCCGACCGCATCGAATTCGATCTTACCTCGACGGCCAAAATCGTCCCGCGCGACGCGCCGGCGCAACTGAGCGTGGACGGGCATTTCCTCTACGGCGCGCCGGCCTCCAATCTCGATCTGCAAGGCGCGGTGTCGATTGCGGCCGCGAAAGAACGGCCGGGTTTTGCCGGTTATTCCTTCGGCCTGGCGGATGATGACGTCACCGCCGTGCGCCAGGACATCGAGGACATGCCGGCGACCGATACCGCGGGAAAGGCGACGTTTCCGGTCAAGCTCGACAAGATTCCCTCGACCTCGCGCCCGCTGGAAGCGACCATAACGGTGAGCATGGCGGAGTCCGGCGGCCGCGCGGTTGAGCGCAAGCTCACGCTGCCGATCTCGCCCGACGCGGCCATGATCGGCGTCAAACCGGCTTTTTCCGGCCGCTCGCTCGGCGACGGCGCCAATGCCGATTTCGATCTGGTGGTGGCCGCGCCGGACGGCGAGACGCTGGCGCAAAGCGGCTTGCGTTACGAGCTGCTCCGCGTCGAGACGTCCTATCAGTGGTACCGGCAGAACGGCCAATGGGAATACGAGCCGGTCAAGCGCACCGAGCGCGTCGGCGACGGCACGGTGGATGTGACCGCCGACAAGCCGGCGCGAATTTCGCTGCCGGTGAAATGGGGACGTTACCGCCTCGAGGTGTCGAGCGGCACGCCGAATGGTCCGCTCACCTCGCTCACTTTCGATGCCGGCTTCTATGCGCAAGCCAATGCCGACACGCCCGATCTCTTGGAAGTCGCGCTCGACAAAGCCGACTACAAATCCGGCGACGCCATGACCGCATCGGTGACGGCGCGCACCGCCGGCCGCCTGACGCTTAACGTGTTCACAGACCGCCTGGTCGCAAGCACCTCGCAAGACGTGAAGGCAGGCAGCGTGCGCGTGCCGCTGACCGTCGGCCAGGACTGGGGCACCGGCGCCTATTTGGTTGCGACGCTGCGCCGGCCGCTCGACGCGCCGGCGCAACGCATGCCCGGCCGTGCCATCGGCGTGCAATGGTTCTCGATCGACCGCGCGGCGCGCACGCTCGCGCTCGACATGAAATTGCCGGCGACCATGCGGCCGAACTCCGCGCTCGGCGTGCCGATCAAGCTTGCAGGGCTTAGCCCGGGCGAGGAGGCGCACGTCGTCGTTGCCGCCGTCGATGTCGGCATTCTCAATCTGACCAATTACAAGCCGCCGGCGCCCGACAATTACTATCTCGGTCAGCGCCAGCTGACCGCCGAGATTCGCGATCTCTACGGGCAGTTGATCGATGGCATGCAGGGCGTGCGCGGGGCGATCCGCTCGGGCGGCGACTCCGGCGCCGAATTAAGCGGCTCGCCGCCGACGCAGGCGCCGCTCGCGCTTTACTCGGACATCGTGCGGGTGGGACCCGACGGCACCGCGCAGGTGAATTTCGATGTTCCAGCCTTCGCCGGCACCGTGCGCGTGATGGCGGTGGCCTGGAGCAAGGACAAAGTCGGCAAGGCGTCCGGCGACGTGGTGGTGCGCGATCCGGTGGTGCTGACCGCGACGCTGCCGCGCTTCCTGCGCACCGGCGACCGCGGCGCGGTGCAGCTTGAACTGGACAACGTCGAAGGCGCGGCCGGCGATTACGCCGTGGCCGTGAGCAGCGAGGGAACCGTCAAGCTCGACGGCGACAGGCCGTTCACGCTCAAACTTGCCGCCGGGCAGCGCGACCGCGGCGCGGTGCCGGTTTCCGCCGCGGGTTCCGGTCCGGGCGCTGTCAAAGTGCGCGTGAACGGGCCGAACGGCTTTGCGCTCGAACGCACCTATGCGCTAGACGTGCGGCCGGCGAACCAGATCCTGACCCGGCGCACGGTGCGCGCACTGGCGCCCGGCGAAACGCTGACGCTGTCGAAGGACATGTTCGCCGATTTCGTGCCGGGTACGGGGCGCGCCGGTCTCTCGGTGGCGATTTCGGCCTCGCTCGACATCGCCACGCTCCTGAACGAGCTCGACCGCTATCCGTTCGGCTGTTCCGAGCAGATCACCAGCCGCGCGGTGGCGATGCTCTACATCAACGAATTGGCGGCGCAGGCGAAGCTCGCGCTCGACGGCGACATCGATCAGCGCATCAAGGACGCCGTCCAGCGCCTTTTGGCGCGGCAGGACGCGAACGGTTCGTTCGGCCTGTGGGCGGTCGGCGGCAACGATCCCTGGCTCGACGCCTACGTCACCGACTTCCTCACCCGCGCGCGCGAGCGCAAATTCGAGGTGCCGCAAGCGGCGTTCACACTCGCGCTCGACCGGCTGCGCAATTACGTGGCGAGCACGCCGGACCCGAAGAAGAACGGCGGCCGCGATCTCGCCTATGCGCTCTACGTGCTGGCGCGCAACGGCACGGCGCCGGTCGGTGATCTGCGCTACATCGCCGACACCAAGCTCGACGAACTGACGACGCCGATCGCCAAAGCGCAGGTCGCCGCCGCGCTCGCCATGCTCGGCGATAAGGCGCGCGCCGATCGCGTTTATCTCGCGGCGCTCGATGCGATCGCGCCGCAGCCCAAGCTCGATCTCGGGCGCTCCGACTACGGCTCGGCGCTGCGCGATTCGGCCGCGCTGGTGACGCTCGCCTCGGAAGGGCGCGCCGCGCAAAAGACCATTGACGACGCGGTCGCGCGGGTCGACGCCGCCCGCGCGCTCATCAGCCGAACCTCGACGCAGGAGGACGCCTGGCTGGTGCTCGCGGCCCGCGCGCTGGCCAAGCAGCTCAACGCCATTTCACTCTCGGTCAATAACGAGACGCGGCAGGGCACCTTCTACCGCAGCCTGCGCGCGGACGAACTCGATCAGCCCTTTGCGGTCAGCAACAAAGGGAACGGCACCGTGCAGGCCGTTGTGTCGGTCAGCGGCTCGCCGTTCACGCCGGAGCCGGCGGCCGAGCAGGGCTTCAAGATCGAGCGCAACTATTTCACGCTCGGCGGCGAGCCGGCCAATCCGGCGAACGCCAGGCAAAACCAGCGCTTCGTGGTGGTGCTGAAAATGACCGAGCCGCAGCCGGAGTTCGGCCGCGTGATCGTCGCCGACTATCTGCCGGCCGGTTTCGAGATCGACAACCCGCGCCTGGTCTCGTCGGGCGACACCGGCACGCTCGCCTGGATCGCCAACGCCGCCGAGCCGGTGAGCAGCCAATTCCGCGACGACCGCTTCACTGCGGCATTCGACCGCATGGAGAATTCCCAGCCGGTGTTCACGGTCGCCTACGTGGTGCGCGCGGTGTCGTCCGGCCATTACGTGCTGCCGCAGGCGATGGTCGAGGATATGTACCGGCCCGACCGTTTCGCGCGAACCGCCACCGGCACCATCGACATCGCGGCGGGCAAATGAAACCAAGCGGGCAAATGAAGCCAAAATGAAACATTGGCGTCTCACTTTGGCGAGTTTTGCCGGCGCGGCTTTTCTGGCTGCGCTGGGCGGCGTTGCCTGGGTGTATTCGCTCGGACGGCCGCCGCTTGGCAAGGATATGGAAACCTCGCACGTGGTGCTCGACCGCGAGGGCAGGTTGCTGCGCGCCTATGCTACCCGCGACGGGCGCTGGCGGCTGCCGGCGACCGAGAGGGATGTCGATCCTCGCTTCCTCAAACTGCTGTTCGCTTACGAGGATAAGCGCTTCTACGAGCATGACGGCGTCGATCTGCTGGCGCTTGCCCGCGCATCTTTTCAGTTGATAAAACAACGGCATATCGTCTCGGGCGGATCCACCTTGACCATGCAGGTCGCCCGCCTCCTGGAGCCGCGCGAGCATCGCAGCTTCGGCGCCAAGCTGCGCCAGATCACGCGCGCGCTCGAGCTCGAACATGCTCTCACCAAAGGGGAAATTCTCTCGCTCTACCTCACGCTGGCGCCCTATGGCGGCAATCTGGAAGGCATCCGTGCTGCCTCGCTCGCCTATTTCGGCCGGGAGCCGCGCAAGCTTTCGCTGGCCGAAGCCGCTCTTCTGGTCGCGCTGCCGCAGTCGCCGGAGTTGCGCCGTCCGGATCGCTATCCGGAAGCCGCGCGCGCGGCGCGCGACCGCGTGCTCGACCGCGCGGCGGCGGCCGGCGTCGTGCCGCGTGACGAAGTCGCGCACGCCAAATCCCAGGACGTTCCGCACCAGCGCAAGCCGCTGCCGGTACTGGCTCCGCATTCGGCCGATCAGGTGATCGGCGCCGAACCGGGCCGCCGCATTCATCGCCTCACCATTGACGCGTCTTTGCAGAAGACCTTGCAGGACTTGGCGCGCGAGCGGGCGCACGCTCTCGGTCCGCAGATTTCGGTCGCTATCGTTGCGGTCGACAACGAAACCGGCGAAGTGCGCGCCCGCGTCGGCTCGGCGGATTACTTCGACGAGCGCCGCGCCGGTCAGGTGGACATGACGCAGGCGCTGCGTTCGCCCGGCTCCACGCTCAAGCCGTTTATCTACGGCATGGGTTTCGAGGACGGCCTGCTGCATCCGGAAACGCTTATCGACGACCGGCCGGCGCGATATGGCAGCTACACGCCGGAGAATTTTGATCTCACGTTCCAGGGCGCGGTGACCGTGCGCCGCGCGCTGCAAATGTCGCTCAATGTCCCCGCCATCGCGGTGCTCGGCAAGGTCGGCGTCAGCCGGCTGAGCGCGCGGCTCACGCAAACCGGCGCCGCGCTCGTGCTGCCCAAGGGTGAAGCGCCCGGCCTCGCAATGGGTCTCGGCGGCTTTGGCATCAAGCTGTCCGATCTGGTGATGCTCTATACCGGGCTGGCGCGTCTGGGTTCGGCGGTGCCGCTGCACGAGCGCGAAAGCGCGATCGAACCATCGCCACGCCGTCTCCTTGATCCGGTGGCTGCCTGGTATGTCGGCAATATCCTGATCGGCGCGCCGCCGCCGGACAATGCGATGCCGGGGCGCATCGCGTTCAAGACCGGCACGTCCTATGGTTATCGCGATGCCTGGGCGATCGGCTTCGACGGCCGCATGACCATCGGCGTCTGGGTCGGGCGCGCGGACGGAGCGCCGGTGCCCGGGCTATACGGTCGCGGCTCGGCGGCGCCGATTTTGTTCGATGCCTTTTCCCGCAGCGGCAACCCGCCGGTTCCGCTCGTGCGCGCGCCCAAGGGCGCTGTCTTTGCCGCCACCAACAAATTGCCGCCGCCGCTGCAGCATTTCGTTTCCAACGGGGATTTAAGCGCCGCCGCCGAACCACCGCGCATCATGTTTCCGCCCGACGGAGCGCATATCGAACTCGCCAAGGGCGCGGCGCCGGACCCGGTTGCGCTCAAGATTAGCGGCGGCGCCGCGCCGCTCACCGTCATGATCAATGGCGTGCCGCTTCCCCCGCAAGGCGGTCGCCGCACCCTGTTCTTCGAACCCGACGGGCCGGGCTTCGTGCGGCTTACCGTCATGGACGCCCGCGGCGCCACCGACAGCGTCAGCGTCCGGCTGCAATAGCTTGGAAATGACAGGCTTGCGGCTTCGCTCTATGGTCCGGCCAAAGTCGCAAATCAAGGTCTTCCGGTCGACCGATGAGCACGGCCACCAACAATGCGCGGCAATCGCTGCGTCCATCGCGCGGACTGTCCGCGGCGCTGGACCATGCCGGCGTCTCACACCGGCGCGCTTGCGGGTTGCTGGTCGTCTTTTCGCTGATTGCGTTCCTGCCGGGCTTCTTCCAGATCCCGCCGGTCGACCGCGACGAGGCGCGGTTTGCGCAGGCCACCAAGCAGATGCTGGAAAGCGGCCAGTACATCGACATCCACTTCCAGGACGAGGTTCGCTACAAAAAGCCGGTCGGCATCTACTGGCTGCAGGCGCTGGCAGTGAAGGCGGGCGAGACGGTCGGCGTCCCGCAGGCGCGCACCACGATCTGGCTCTACCGCATGCCGTCGCTCGCCGGCGCGATCGGCGCGGTGCTGCTGACCTACTGGACCGCGCTCGCTTTTGTCGGACGCCGCACGGCGCTGCTGGCGGCGCTGATGATGGCGAGTTCCGTCCTGCTCGGCGTCGAGGCGCGGCTCGCCAAGACCGACGCCATGCTGTTGTTCACTTCCGTTGCGGCGATGGGTGCGATGGCGCGCATTTATCTGATGAGTCGCCGTACGCCGGACGTCGCCGTCGGCTGGCGGCTGCCGGCGATCCTGTGGACCGCGCTGGCAGCCGGTGTGCTGATCAAGGGACCTTTGATCTTGATGTTCGTCGGGCTCGCCGCGCTCGCACTCTCGATCGCTGACCGCTCGGGGCAGTGGCTCTGGTCGCTGCGTCCGATCGCCGGGCTCGCCTGGCTGTTCGTACTGGTGCTGCCCTGGTTCATCGCGATCGTCGTCAAGTCCGGCGGCGGTTTCATCGCGCAATCGGTCGGCGAGGACATGCTGTCAAAGGTGATCGGCGGGCAGGAGTCGCATGGCGCGCCGCCAGGGTATTATTTCCTGCTGTTCTGGGTGACGTTCTGGCCTGGCTCGGTGCTGGCGGGCCTTGCCGCGCCGCGGGTTTGGCAAGCGCGCCACGAACCCGGTGCGCGCTTTCTGCTTGCTTGGCTATTGCCGTCCTGGGCGGTGTTCGAAGCGGTGATCACAAAACTGCCGCACTACGTGCTGCCGCTTTATCCGGCGGTGGCAATTCTGATCGCCGGCATTCTCGAAGGCGGCGGTCTGGTGACCAAGCGCTGGCTGGTGCGCGGTACCGCCGGCTGGTTTCTGTTTCCCGCGTTGATCGCGATCGGCGCCGTCGTTATCTTCATTATTGTCGGCCGCGATCTCG
Source organism: uncultured Alphaproteobacteria bacterium (assembly GCA_963709015.1). Lineage (GTDB taxonomy): Bacteria > Pseudomonadota > Alphaproteobacteria > Rhizobiales > Xanthobacteraceae > Pseudolabrys. Next base: position 186,597 of record CAVPUU010000024.1, read on the forward strand.
GCCTCATTGCCTGGCCGACAGCGGCGGCCGCAACGATCTTCGGCTTGTTCGCTTGGTGGCTTTACGAAGCGGACGGTCCCGAACGCGCCTTGCTGCGCGGCATGGCGGCGTCGGTGCTCATCGCCATCACCGTCTACGCCATCACGTTTCCCTCGCTGCCCGCTCTGTTCCCGAGTGCGCTGATTGCCGACGAATTACGCACGAGCGATTGCGCCGATCCAAAGGTTGCCACGACCGGCTATTATCAGGAGCCGAGCCTGGTGTTCTTGCTCGGAACTGACACCCGATTTACCGACGGCACCGGCGCTGCCATATTCCTCGGCCAGGGGCCGTGCCGTTTTGCGCTGATCGACACGCGCAACGTGGCAAATTTCGTGCAGCGCGCAAATTTGATCGGATTGCACTATGCGCTCAGTCAGCGTGTCGACGGCTACAACATCAGCATCGGGCGGCCGGTGATGCTCACCGTATTTCGCTCGATCGAAAAGCCATGACGACGGCCAACGGAATCGGTCACCGTGCGAAACCGTGGCGATCGGCGCTGCGGCGCTGCGCCGCCAATGTCGCCGCGGCCTTCGCGTTGCTGGCGCGCCCGCCGCGTCCTCACATGAGAAATTCGTGGCCGTTGGTGTCGCAGCAGTTCGCCATGGCGGGCGCACTGGCGATGGCGATTTTGCTGCTGACGATGTTTTTGATCGATGCCGCCGCGATCAGGGGGGTAGGGCATCTGCCGCGATGGATCGTTTGGTCGTTCGAACAGATCACCGATTTCGGCAAGTCGGGGTGGTTCCTGTGGCCGCTCGGCATTTTGTTTCTGGTTCTCGCCGCGCTGCCGAGCCTGCCGCGCGTGCCTCAGCTCGTGCTCACGGCGATCATGGTGCGGGTCGGATTCCTGTTCGTCGCGATCGGCGGGCCTGGCCTGTTCGACACCATCATCAAACGTATGATCGGGCGGGCGCGGCCGCTGGTCGGGGGAAATCTCGACCCGTATCTGTTCAGCCCGTTCAACTGGACAGCCGCATACGCCAGCCTGCCGTCCGGCCACGCCACCACGGCCTTCGCGGCGTTGGCCGCCTTCGGCACGCTGTGGCCGCGCGGGCGCACCGTCTTTTGGATCTATGCCTTATTGATCGCGGCAAGCCGTGTGGCGGTGACCGCGCACTATCCGAGCGATGTCTTGGCCGGCGCCATCGTCGGCGTGACAGGTGCGCTTTTGGTGCGCCGCTGGTTCGCGCTGCGCGGCTTGGGTTTTTCCGTATCGGCCGACGGCGATTTGCATCAAAAACCGGGCCCATCGCTGCGGCGGATCAAATCGGTTGCCCGCGCGCTATTGGGTCAATAATAAGCACCCGGATAGGCGGCCGCGCCGGCCGGCGGGACATCGAGAATGAATGCCAACGATCCAGCGGTGACCATCGTGGTGCCGGTGCGCAACGAGGCGGGCAACATCGCGCCTTTGGTCGTGGAAATCGCCAAGGCGCTCGACGGGCAGCGCTTCGAGGTCGTCTACGTCAACGACGGATCGAGCGACGGCACCGAGGCCGAACTCAAGCGGTTGATGGCGCAATATCCTTGGCTACGCCGCGTGCGGCACAAGCAATCCTGCGGCCAGTCGGCGGCAGTACGCTCGGGCGTTACGGCGGCGCACGCGCCGCTGATCGTCACGCTAGACGGCGACGGGCAGAACGATCCCGCTTTTATTCCGGCGCTGCTGCGCTCGCTCGAAGCAGGCGGCGGCCAAGTGGGGCTAATCGCCGGCCAGCGCGTGAGGCGTAAGGCGAGCGGTTTCAAGAAGTTTCAATCGCGCGTCGCCAACACAGTGCGCGGCGCGGTGCTGCGCGACGCCACCCGCGACACCGGTTGTGGGCTCAAAGCGTTCCGCCGCGACGTGTTCTTGAGGCTGCCGTATTTCGATGGCTTGCATCGGTTCCTGCCGGCGCTGGTGCGACGCGAGGGCAAATCAATCGGCTATGTGGATGTGGTCGATCGGCCGCGCGGCGCCGGCGTGTCGAATTACGGAATGTGGGATCGGCTGTGGGTCGGCATCCTCGATCTCGCCGGCGTGTGGTGGCTGACCCGCCGTCGGAAAAGTATTCCGGAAATCGCAGAGGACTAGCGCGTGATCCCGAAAAGCGAGAACCGATTTCCGGACAAGATCGCGCGCCACTAAAGGAAGAATTGAATGCTCATCGATATCACGCGCGCCGTCGGCGGCTACCTGCACGACGTGTTTCTCGGCAACGTCGATTTGGGAATCCTGATCGGTTATATCGCGCAGGCGATGTTCGCCATGCGCTTCGTGGTTCAATGGATCGCCTCGGAGCGGGCCGGGCGCAGCGTGGTGCCGACCGCGTTCTGGGTGTTCTCGATCGGCGGCGGCTTGATGCTGCTCGGGTACGCCATCTACCGCAGAGACCCGGTGTTCATTATCGGGCAGGCGTTCGGCGTCTTCGTCTATCTGCGCAATCTTCAGTTCGTCATCCGCAGTGGCGGGCAGGGCGCACCCGCCTGAGAGCTATTTGGCCGCGGCCATCGCCGTAAAACCGCGCCAGAGATCGGCGATGAGGTCATCGGGATCTTCCAAGCCGATATGAAAGCGCAGCGTCGGGCCGCCCGGCGCCCATTTTGTCGCGGTGCGATACTCGCTGCAATCGAAAAGGATCACCAGGCTCTCGAACCCGCCCCACGAGAAGCCCATGCCGAACAACGCCAGCTCGTTCATGAAAGCGTAGACGGATTTGTCGCTGCCGGCTTGAGCACGATGCTGAACAATCCGCAGGCGCCGGAAAAATCCCGCTGCCAGATTTTGTGGCCGGGATCGCTTTCGAGGCCGGATGCAGCACGCGCAGGACTTCCGGCCGTTCTCCAGCCAGCGCGCGACGCGCAAGCCGGATTGTTGTGGCGCGCGAGCCGCACGCGCCATGGTGCGCAAGCCGCGCAGCGCCAAGAAACATGTCGTCGGGCCCGACGCACAGGCCCATCGTTTGCATCACAGTCTTGAGCGCCGGCAAAGTTTTGGCGTTTGCCGACACGCAGCCGAACATGATGTCGGAATGGCCGCCGATATATTTTGTGCCGGCCTGGATCGACAGATCGACGCCTTTTTCGAAGGCGCGGGAATAAAGCGGCGTCGCCCAGGTATTGTCCATCAGCACTACCGCGCCTTTATCGTGCGTGACGCTTGCGATGGTGGGAATGTCCTGCATCTCGAAGCTTTGCGAGCCGGGCACTTCGACGAACACCGCGCGCGTGTTCGGCTTGAACAGTTTGTCGATGGCGGCGCCGATCAGCGGATCGTAATACGTTGTCTCGACGCCCATGCGCTTGAGCACGCCGTCGCAGAAATTGCGGGTGGGCCGGTAGACGCTGTCGGTGACCAGGATGTGGTCGCCCGCGCCGGTGACCGAGAACAGCGCGGTTGAAATCGCGGCAAGGCCCGACGGCAGCAAGGCGACGCCCGCGCAACCATCGCCTTCGATCGCGGCAAGCGCTTGTTCCAGCGCCTCCGAGGTAGGGGTGCCGCGGCGTCCGTATTGATAGCGCGAGCGATGCGCCACTTGATCATCGGCGGTCGGGTAAAGCACGGTCGAGGCGTGATAAACCGCCGGATTGACGAAGCCGTGCTGACCCTTGGTGTCGCGGCCGGCTGTGACCAGCCGGGTTTCCAGCTTGATCTGGCTTTTGGGAGTCTTTCGCCATGACGATCGGCAGGTCCGGTCCAAAGGCGCGCGGAACCGTGGCGCCGGGCGCCATATACGGACGCATCCGCGGCAAGCGTCAACCCCTTGACCTGGGAACCCGATCGTCCTGAGATGCAAGCCATCGAGGGCTCGGGAAAAGGCTGGGAATTTGCATTTTTTCCTTGGCGGGATCGGGCCCCGCGACGGTGGAAATGTTTGGCCGGATCCGGATGATCCCGTAACCGAACTTGCGTCAAAGAGGTCGCCGTCATGAAACGCTTCGCCAGCCTGCTCGCTCTTGCCTTCGTCGTCGCCGCGCAGAGCGCGTCTGCCCAGACCCTGAAGGCGGTGACCGACCGCGGCATTCTCGACTGCGGCGCCAACGGGACGCTTGCGGGTTTCGGCCTACCGGACGCGCAAGGCAAATGGACCGGCCTCGACGTCGACGTCTGCCGCGCCATCGCCGCGGCGATTTTCAACGACGCCAACAAGGTCAAGTTCGTGCCGCTGTCGGCGAAAGATCGCTTCACCGCGCTGCAATCGGGCGAGGTCGACGTGCTGGTGCGCAACACGACATGGACCTCGTCGCGCGATAGTTCGCTCGGCCTGAGTTTCACCGGTGTCGATTATTATGACGGCCAGGGCTTCATGGTGCGCAAGGCGCTCAAGGTCAACTCGGCGCTCGAACTTGGCGACGCCGCGGTATGCGTGCAGCAGGGCACCACGACCGAGCTCAATCTGGCGGATTACTTCCACGCCCATAACATGAAGCTGAAGACGGTAACCTTCGCGACCGCGAACGAAGCGGTGAAGGCTTATGACGCCGGCCGCTGCGACGCTTACACCACCGAGCCTCCGGCCTCTACGCCGAGCGGCTGCGGCTTGCCAACGCGAACGACCACATCATCCTGCCCGAGATCATTTCCAAGGAGCCGCTTGGTCCGGTCGTGCGCCAGGGCGACGACAAATGGTTCACGGTCGTGAATGGGGGGCTGTTTGCGATGATCAATGCCGAAGAGCTGAACATCACGTCCAAGAATGTCGATGAAATGATGAAGTCGGCCAATCCGGACGTGAAGCGGTTCGTCGGTACCGAGGGCAATTATGGCGAGCAGCTTGGCCTGCCGAAGGATTGGACGGTCCGCATCGTCAAGCTGGTCGGCAACTACGGCGAGGCGTTCGAGCGCAACGTCGGTGCCGGCTCGCCGCTCAAGATCGACCGCGGTCTGAACAAACTGTGGAACAAGGGCGGCATCCAATACGCGCCGCCCATCCGCTGACCGATATTTGACCGACGCCACAGGGGGCGTCGCGAGGCCGACGAGGGGTAAATGCCGATTGACCTTCCGGCGGGGTCGCCCCCCGCGCGGGTTGCGTTCTACAACGATCCCAAGGTCCGCAGCATCGCCTATCAGGTCGCGCTTTGCGCGGTCATTGCTTTTCTAGTTTACGGCGCGGTCAGCAACGCCATCGCCAATCTCCAGCGCGCGCATATCGCGTCCGGATTTGGCTTTTGGGAACGTACGGCCGGCTTCGACATAAGCCAGACGTTGATCCAGTTCGACTCGGCAAGTTCCACCTATGGCCGCGCCTTCTGGGTCGGACTTCTCAATACGCTGCTGGTGGCCGGTCTCGGCATCGTGTTCGCGAGCATCCTCGGCTTCATCGTCGGCATCGCGCGGCTGTCGAAGAACTGGCTGGTGGCGAAGGTCGCCAGCGGCTATGTCGAGACCATCCGCAATATCCCGCTGCTGCTGCAATTGCTGTTCTGGTACAACGCCGTGCTCAAGGCCCTGCCGGAAATCCGCGACAGCTACGCGATTCCGGGTGGCATCTATCTCAATAACCGCGGCCTGTTCGTGCCGCAGCCGGTTTTCAAACCCGGATTCGGCTTCGTGCTGATCGCGCTCGCCGTCGGTATTATCGGCACGATCGCCTTTTATATCTGGGCGCGCAAGCGGCAGGAGCAGACCGGGCAGCAGGCGCCGGTTTTCACAGCAGGCCTGGCGCTGGTGATCGGCCTGCCGCTGGCCGTGCTGGCGCTCGCCGGATTTCCATTGGGCTTCGAATTTCCGGCGGCCGGCCGCTTCAATATCAGCGGCGGCATCGAGGTCCTGCCGGAATTCGCCGCCTTGCTGTTCGGGCTTTCGATCTACACGGCCGCGTTCATTGCCGAGGTGGTGCGCGCCGGCATCATCGCGGTATCGCGCGGCCAAACCGAGGCGGCCTATTCGCTGGGCTTGCGGGCGCGGCCGACGCTGCGGCTGATCGTGGTGCCGCAGGCGATGCGCGTCATCATCCCGCCGCTGACCAGCCAGTATCTCAACCTGACCAAGAATTCGACGCTCGCGGTGGCGATCGGCTATCCCGACCTGGTGCAGGTGTTCACCGGGACGGTGCTGAACCAGACCGGGCAGGCGGTCGAAGTCGTCGCCATTACCATGGCGGTCTATCTCACGATCAGCCTGACGACCTCGCTTCTGATGAACATCTACAATAGTCGCATCGCGCTGGTGGAACGGTGAGGGCGACGCCATGACCATGTCCGAAGGCGATCTCGCCGTCACCGAAATAAAATTCGTGCGTGGCGCCGCCATCGCGGCACGGTCGCCGCCGATGGCGATGACCGGTGCGCTCGGCTGGCTGCGCGCCAATCTGCTGTCGACCCCCTTCAATATTGCGCTCACGATTGTCGTCGCGCTGCTGCTGCTCTGGATAATTCCCGATCTTGTGAAATTCTTGTTTATCGACGCGGTGTGGACCGGCACCGACCGCGATGCCTGCCGTGAGGTCGTGCGGCATCGCGAGATTGGCGCCTGCTGGCCATTCGTCTATGAACGCTGGTCTTATTTCGTCTACGGGTCCTATCCGATCCCGGAACGTTGGCGGGTCGACGTCTTCTTCGCGATGCTGGCGATCGGCGTGGTCTGGATGCTGTGGCTGGAAGCGCCGCGTCGCGATATTGGTTCGGTCTACTTCTTTATCGTGCTGCCGATTTCCTCGTTCATCTTGCTGACGGGCTGGAACGCGATCGGGTTGCCGCCGGTCGATACCGCGCTGTGGGGCGGCATCCTGGTGACCATCGTCGTCGCCTCGGTGGGCATCGTCTGCTCGCTGCCGCTCGGCATATTGCTCGCGCTCGGCCGGCGCTCGCGCATGCCTGCGGTGCGCCTGTCCTCGGTGATTTTCATCGAATTCGTGCGCGGCGTGCCGCTGGTGACGGTCCTGTTCATGGCAAGCGTGATGCTGCCGCTGTTCGTGCCCGAGGAATATTCGCCCGATAAGCTGGTGCGCGCGCTGGTCGGCATCGCCTTGTTTGCGTCTGCCTATATGGCGGAAGTGGTGCGCGCTGGATTGCAGGCAATTCCGAAGGGGCAATTCGAAGGCGCCATGGCGGTCGGCCTCGGCTACTCGCAAATGATGCGCCTCATCATTCTGCCGCAGGCGCTTAAGATCACCATCCCCAACATCGTCAACACCTATATCGGCCTGTTCAAGGACACCACGCTGGTCTTCATCGTCGGGATTTTCGATTTCCTGCGCACGGTCGAGGTCGCACGCATCGATCCCAAATGGGCGACGCCGGTCACCAGCACGACCGGCTACGCGGTCGCGGCGATCTTCTATCTGATCTTCTGCTACGCCATGTCGCGCTATGCCCGCGCGACCGAAGCGCGGCTCGCGCTGAGCGACAAACGATGAGGTTAGTGTGATGAGTGCCTCTGGAAATTCCGCGCTCCGATTAAAGCCGACACAGCTCGCGACGGCCGTGGCGGTGGAATTGATCGGCATGAACAAGTGGTATGGCGAATTCCACGTGCTGCGCGACATCAATTTGAAGGTCATGGGCGGCGAGCGCATCGTGATCTGCGGGCCATCGGGGTCCGGCAAGTCGACCATGATCCGCTGCATCAACCGGCTGGAGGAGCACCAGCAGGGCAAGATCGTCGTCGACGGCGTCGAGCTGACCAACGACCGCAAGAAGATCGACGAAGTGCGCCGCGAGGTCGGCATGGTGTTCCAGCATTTCAATTTGTTTCCGCACCTCACGGTGCTGGAGAACTGCACGCTGGCGCCGATCTGGGTGCGCAAGACGCCGAAGAAGGAGGCCGAGGACGTCGCGATGCACTACCTCGAGCGGGTCAAGATCCCCGAGCAGGCCGGACAAGTATCCCGGCCAGCTGTCCGGCGGCCAGCAACAGCGGGTGGCGATCGCGCGCGCGCTCTGCATGAACCCGAAGATCATGCTGTTCGACGAGCCGACCTCCGCGCTCGACCCGGAGATGGTCAAGGAGGTGCTCGACACCATGGTCGGCCTCGCCGAGGACGGCATGACCATGCTGGTGGTCACCCACGAAATGGGCTTTGCCCGCCAGGTAGCGAACCGCGTCGTGTTCATGGACCAGGGCCAGATCGTGGAGGCCAATACGCCGGCCGAGTTCTTCGAGCATCCGCAGCACGAGCGCACCAAGCTGTTCCTCAGCCAGATCTTGCACTAACATTTAACGCGCGAGCGGGCCGTTCGCCCGTTTCCAGGCATCGAGGCCGCCCTCGATATGCAGGGCGGACATCAATCCGGCGTCCTGCGCAGCCTGCACCGCCATGGCCGAGCGCTCGCCGTAGGCGCAATAGAACACCAGGCGCCTGTCGCCGGCGCGCGCGAGTTCGCGCAGGATTCCGCCGTCGCCGATATTGTCCTGCAATTCGCCGTAGGGCGCGTGCAGCGCGCCGGGGATGCTGCCGTGCTTTTGCCGCTCGCCCGCCTCGCGCAGGTCGATGAAGGCGACGTCCGGCCGGCTGACCAGCGCCATTGCCTGCGTTGCGTCGAGCGCCCAGCCGCGGCGCGCGATTTCCTGCTGCGCCATGCCGATTTTCATATTGGACGGCACCGCGACGTCCATCATCTTCGGATTGGGGAGATGCAAGCCGTTCATCAGCGCGACGTAATCGTCGATCGACTTCACCTGAAGGCGCGGATTGTAGCGCTTCTCCTCGCCGATGGTGGACACGGTGTCGCCTTTGTAGTCGTGCGCTGGAAACACCAGGGTCTCGTCGGGCAGCCGCAGCAATTTGCCGAACAACGATTCATATTGCGCACGCGCGTCGCCGTTCTGGAAATCGGTGCGCCCGGTGCCGCGGATCAGAAGCGTGTCGCCGGTGAACACGCGGTCCTGCATCAAAAAACTGTAGGAGTCGTCTGTATGGCCGGGCGTATAGAGCACGTCGAGCGCGAGGCCCTCGATGGTGAGCTTGTCGCCTTCGGCAAGCCGCATCGACACCACGTCGGCCTTGGTGTTCTCGCCCATCACGGTGATGCAATGGGTGCGGTCGCGCAGCGCGCCAAGCCCCGTGATGTGATCGGCGTGCAGATGCGTGTCGACCGCCTTGACCAGCCTGAGGTTCAACTCGCGAATCAATTGCAGGTAGCGGTCGACCTTCTCCAGCACCGGATCGATGATCATCGCCTCTCCGCCGGCGCGGCTGGCGAGCAGATAGGAATAGGTGCCGGAGACGCTGTCGAACAATTGGCGGAAGATCATGCGGCGGCCTCAGTCATTCAAGAAATAGAATATCATATTTTGTCCGATCTCTGACCGTCATTGCCGGGCTTGTCCCGGCCATCCCGATTGATTCCTACAAATCCCTCTCCCAAAGGGAGAGGGTGCCCAGTGCGTTCTATTCATCCAGGCAAGCTCCACCGTTCTCGCGGCGCGGCAGCGCCCGAGGTTTGGGGCACCGGATGCCGGGCCTGCCCGGTATCCGGCACGTTCAAGTCCCTCGCCAAAAAGGCGAGGGGACGGCGCGCCAAAAGGCGCATCCAGTCCTTATGTCACGCGATCTTTTGGACCGCGTGGCGCCTCGCGGCGCGCCGTCTCGGCGTTCTCACTCCGGCGCCGGGCCGCGCTTTCGGCTCAGCTCTTGGCGTGCCGTCGGGCTTTTGCCCTCCGGCCGGCCGAGCCGACCACCGTCAGCGAGCTCCTCGCGGGCGGCCCGTAGTGGCCACCGGGCGGAGCCCGGCGCCGCCCGGGTGCGTGGCCTGCTCGCCTTGCCCGCGGGCGCCGGCCCGAACCCCACGAGCCGGAGCAACCGGTTCGCGTCCCCTCGGGGGATCGGACGGGACAGAATAAAATCCTAGACTGTGGCGGAATTAAGTCCTAGTGCCGCCGCGCTCCTGGAGCCCCTCCATTGCAGGGACATGCTTTTTCGCGAACCAAAGTTCCCACAGAGCGTTGAGATGGCGGGCCGGTATGGAGGCTCCCATGACCACAGCAATCAAGACGATCGGCTGCGCCGCTGCATTGGCGCTTGCGCTCGGCGCGGCGACCCCGCTGCATGCGGCCATCACCGCGCAATTGGCCAAGACCTGCCGGGGCATGATGATCAAGGCGCACCCGCTCGAGGTGTTCGGCCCGTCCGGTTCGGCGGCAGTGCAGCGCAGTTATTTTGCCGAATGCGTGCGCCGCAATGCCGACATGCCGAAATCCAATGACAACGCTGCCGCGCCGGCGCAGCCAAGCACGGCCGGGCAGGGGCAGTAGCAAAATTTCAATCGCTGCGGGCGGTTGGGTAGGCTGGCAAAGGCGCGCAGCGTCGTGGCCACAGAAGCCTGCCGCCCTAATCCTTCACCACGGGCAGATCCGGCCTTCCGCCCCATTCCGCCCAGGAGCCGTCATAGATGCGCGTCGGCTTGCCGAGCGCATCGAGGCCGAGCGTGAGCACCGCAGCGGTGACGCCGGAGCCGCAACTGGTGATCATCGGTTTGTCGGTATCGACGCCGTGTTCGGCGAAGACTTGTGCGATTTTCTCAGGCGAGGCGAGGCGGCCGTTCTCGACGATCTCGGTGAACGGCACGTTGAGCGCGCCCGGCATGTGGCCCGAGCGCAAGCCCGCGCGCGGCTCTGCTTCACTGCCGGCAAAGCGCCCGGCCGAGCGGGCATCGACGACCTGCGTGTTGCCGTCATTGAGCGCCATCTGTACGTCGGAGACCATGGCGACCGCGCCGGTGTCCATCTCGGCCTTGAAGGTGCGTGGCGGGCGTTTCGCCTCACCGGCCTCGACTGGGCGGCCTTCGGATTTCCACGCCGGAAATCCGCCGTCAAGGATGAACACGTTCTTGGCATCGAAAATGCGAAAACTCCACCACACGCGCGGCGCCGAATAAAGCCCGGTGCCGTCATAGATCACAATGGTGTCGGTCTCGCCAATGCCAAGCTTGCCGACAGCCTCACCAAACTGATCGGGTCCTGGCAGCATGTGTGGCAAACCGGTTGAATGGTCGGCAATCCCGTTGATGTCAAAGAACACCGCGCCCGGGATATGGGCAGCAAGGTATTCCGCCTTGGCATCGCGCTTTTGCGTCGGGAGATAATAGGAGCCATCCACGACCACGACATTGGGTTTGCCCAGCTCAGCGGCGAGCCATTCGGTCGACTTGAGCCATTTACTCGATGTTGAATTCGGCATTGCGGTTTCCATATTGCGTACAGCAAGCTTGGTCGATCCTGCCAATGAGTGCAACGGCCAACGCTGCCAATAGGTTGCATTCACGACAGTTGAGGGTCCTCAATGATTGCGCGCATTTGGTATGGCTGGACGACGCCGGAAAATGCCGACGCCTACGAAGCCTTGCTCAGAACCGAAGTCTTTCCATGGATCGTCGGAAAGAAAATCGTAGGCTTTCGCCGCATCGAGCTGCTGCGCGGCCCGGCCGGCGGCGAAATCGAGTTCGCGACGATCATGTGGTTCGAACTCGCTGGCGGCGATCAAGGCCTTCGCCGGCGCGGACTACGAAACCGCGGTGGTGCGGCCCGACGCGCATGCGCTGCTCAAGCGTTACGACGCGCGCTCGCGTCATTACGACGTGGCGGTGGAAGGCGAGGCCGTCTAGCCAGCCGTGGAAGGCAAAAAAGCGGCGTTGACCCAGTTGTCAGGTCATCATACAACTTAGGGCACGAGGTGACGCCAATGAAAACCACGCCCGTTTCCCCCGCCGATCTCGCCGCTTCGGTTCTGTCGGTTCCGCCGCTGGCGCGGCGCGCCGATTTGACCATCGACCCCGTGCAAAACACCCGCCTGCTCGATCATCTGCGCTCAGGCGGTGTGCGCACTTTCATATATGGCGGCAATGCCAATCTCTACAACATGGGTGTCAGCGACCTGCGCGCGCTGTGCGATCTGCTGATCAAACTCGCGCACGACGGCGACTGGATGATCCCCTCGGTCGGCAGCGACTACGGCAAGGCGCACGAGCAGTTGCGGATGCTGCGCGACTATCCTTTCCCGAGCGCGATGGTGCTGCCGCACAAGGCGCAATCGACGCCGGCAGGGGTCGCGACCGGAATTCGCAAGCTGGCCGACGCCTATGGCAAGCCGGTGATCGCCTACGTGAAGGACGAAGGTTACGTCGAAGCCTCCGATATGGGCCGGCTGGCGAAGGACGGCGCGATCTGCGCGATCAAATATGCCATCGTGCGGCAGGATCCATCGCAGGACGCGTTTCTCGGCGATCTGGTGAACGCCGTCGATCGCAATATCACCATCAGCGGTATCGGCGAGCGTCCGGCGATCGACCATCTCACCAAATTCGGTCTCAAGGCATTCACCTCCGGCAGCGTTTGCGTCGCGCCCGGCCTGTCGATGGCGCTGCTGCGCGCGATCAAACGTGACGACATGGCCGAGGCGCAGCGCCTGCGCGCGCTGTTCATTCCGCTCGAGGATCAGCGCGATGCGCATTCGCCGTTGCGCGTGCTGCATGACGCGGTGCGGCTCGCGGGAATTTCGGATACCGGTCCGATGCAGCCTTATCTGTCGAACTTCAGCGAGCCTGAAATCCTTGCTGGGATCGAAAAGGCGGCAAAGGAATTGCTCGCGGCCGAACGTAAGGCTATGGCCAAGGCTGCTTAAGTAAGGCCGCATAATTTAAGCGAAAGCGAGCCGCACGCGGCGGTTCTGCTTGCCCTTCTTTTCGATCTGCGTGACCCGCACCGGACCGATTTCGCTGGTGCCGCGCACATGCGTGCCGCCGCAGGGCTGTAAATCGAGATTGGCGATCTCGATCAGTCGCACCTTGCCGGTGCCCATCGGTGGCTTCACCGACATGGTCTTGACCAGGCTGGGATTGGCTTCGAGCTCATCATCGCTGATCCAGCGGCTGCTGACCGCGGCGTTGCTCGCGATCATCTCGTTGACGCGGGCGGTGATCGCGTCCTTGTCGAGGCCGGCCTCCGGAATGTCGAAATCGAGCCGGCTTTCGCTTTCCCCGACCGAGCCGCCGGTAACCGCATAAGGCAGCACGGCGGAGAGAAGATGCAGCGCGGTGTGCATGCGCATGCGGGCGTAACGCCTGTCCCAGTCGATCGCCGCGGTGACCGTGTCGCCGGGCTTGAGGGCAGGGGAGCCGGCCGCGGGAACATGCGCAATTTCGCTCTTGGCCGCGTCGATGTAGACGGCGGTGGCGATCGGGGTGCGCGTGCCGTCGGCTGTGATGAGCACACCCGTGTCTCCCGGCTGGCCGCCGGAATTGGCGTAGAACACCGTACGGTCGAGCACGATGCCGCCTTGCTCGGTGACCGCGGCGACGCGCGCCTGACAATCCTTCAGATAGCTGTCGTCGCGGAACAGGCAATCGGTCGACATTGCGAACTCACGTCTTCACGATGGGTGGCTCAATGTCCGACTTGCGCTCCAGCCATTCCGGAACCGGCAGGTTTTTCGAGCGCAGGAAGTCCGGGTTGAACAGCTTGGACTGATAGCGCGTGCCGTAATCGGCGAGTACCGTCACGATGGTGCGGCCGGGCCGAGATCTTTCGCGAGGCGTATCGCACCCGCGACGTTGATGCCGGAAGAGCCGCCGAGGCAGAGGCCTTCATGCAACAGCAGGTCGAAGATGATCGGCACCGCTTCCTCGTCGGGAATGAGGTAAGCCTTGTCGACCTGCATCTCCTTCACGATCGCGGTGACGCGCCCGAATCCGATGCCTTCGGTGATCGAGCCGCCTTCGGTCGTCTTCGCCTCGCCGTCCTTGAACAGATGATACATCGCCGCGCCGCGCGGATCGGCGACGCCGATGACAACGTTTTTCTTCTTTTCCTTCAGATAGCGCGAGACGCCGGCCAACGTGCCGCCGCAGCCAACCGCGCAGACGAAACCGTCGATCTTGCCGCCGGTCTCGTTCCAGATTTCCGGCGCGGTCGAGACGTAGTGGGCCTTGCTGTTGTCCAGATTATTCCACTGGTCGGCGAAGATGACGCCGTTCTTCTCGGTCTTCTTGAGCTGCTCCGCCAGTCTTCGCCCGATGTGCTGGTAGTTGTTCGGATTGCTGAACGCGACCGCAGGCACCTGCATCAGCTCGGCCCCGAATAGCCGCAACATATCTTTCTTTTCTTCGCTTTGCGTCCGCGGAATGACGATCAGCGTGCGGTAACCGCGCGCATTGGCGACCAGCGCCAGCCCGATGCCGGTATTGCCGGCGGTCGCCTCCACCACCAAGCCGCCGGGTCGCAGTTCGCCGCGGTTTTCGGCTTCCAGGATCATCTGCCGGCCGGCGCGGTCCTTGACCGAGCCGCCCGGATTCATGAACTCGGCCTTGCCGAGGATGGTACAGCCGGTCGCCTCTGAAGCGCGTCTGAGCTTGATCAGTGGCGTATGGCCGATGGCGTCAACGATGCCGTCGCGGATCTGCATGCCCGGTTCCGGTAGCGGTGGAGACGAAAACGACCCTCGTTGAGCCCTCCAGAGGCGACAAGGCCGCCAATGGACGCGTTTTGGGACCCGTTTGAGCGCAATATCGGCGGCTCAATTCGGATGCCAGCGGTTTCGGATACGTCCTTGAAACCATACCGGCGCATTGGCCGGTGGTAACGGGGCACATTCACCACTTTTTACCGCCGCGCGGCCTAATCGTAACGGCAAGGGACACAACAAAAAACGGGTTTTCGGCGTAGCTTTGGGCAGTGACAATCGATGAATCTGACGTCAACACCCTCTTCATGGTGACTGTCTATGTGGAGGCCATTCTCGGATTGTTGCTGCTGTTCGCGTGGGTCCAGAACACCGCAATCCACGCCGTTGCCTGGTGGGGCTTCGCCCACCTGATCCGCGCCGCCTCGATCGTGCTGTTTGGCATGTACGGGACGGCGCCCGACCTCGTCACCATCGATCTCGCCAATGCGCTGTTGTTCACCGCCTTCGCGGTGACCTGGACCGGCGCTCGCGTGTTCGACGGCCGCCCGGCCGAGCCGGTCTATCTGGTCACCGGCGCGGTGCTCTGGCTGCTGGTCTGCCGCCTGCCGGTGCTCGCCGACGCTACCGAACTGCGTTCGATGTTCGCCTCGGGCATCGTCACCACCTACACTTGGCTGACGGCTTACGAATTCTGGCGCGGCCGCAGCGAGCCGCTGGTGTCGCGCTGGCCGGCGATCTTCATGCTGTTCGCGCACGGCGCGCTGTTCCTGCTGCGCACGCCGCTCGCCGCGACGCTGCCGTGGTCGCCGGGCGACCACATGCTCGGCAGCGTGTGGCTGACCGTGCTTCGTTCGAAGCGCTGCTGTTCACGATCTCGATCGCCTTCATCCTGCTGGCGATGGCGAAAGAGCGCACGGAATTGCGCCACCGCACCGCCGCCATGGTCGATCCGCTCACCGGTATCGCGAACCGCCGCTCGTTCATGCAAGACGCCGCAAGCTCGCCAAGCGGCATCGCTTCAATCCGCGTCCGACCGCCGTGCTGCTGATCGATCTCGATCACTTCAAGTCGATTAATGACCGCTTCGGCCACGCGCTCGGCGACCGTGCGCTGGAGATTTTCGCCGCCTCCGCGCGCCAGTCCGTGCGCTCGTCCGATCTGCTCGGACGTCTCGGCGGCGAGGAATTCGCCGCGGTGCTCGCCGACACCACCCGCGACAAGGCGATGGCGATAGCGGAACGCATTCGCGCGACCTTCGCGCACACCGCGCTGGAGGTCGACAACCGGCCGGTCGGCGCGACCGTGAGCATCGGGCTGGTGTATTGCCAGGATCCCGCGCTCGATGTGGCCGAACTGCTGGCGCAGGCCGATCAGGCGCTCTATTTCGCCAAGGAGGACGGTCGCAACCGGGTCGAGGTCGCGACGCCTCGACATGGTGCGCGAAGGCGCGCGGACGAAGTTGCCGCCGCCTCGGCGGCAGCGGTGCCGCCGGTCGCCGCCAAAACCGCGGCTTAGCCGGCGGCCTTCCGCCTAACTACAAGTCATTATTGATGTTTGCGCGCGATGCTGCGCGCTGCGGCGCCGTGCGGCAGCCGCCGCGACCGCGTCGCCGTGACGCGTCGTCCGCGCCCATTCCGATTGACCGGGGCCGCGGAATTAGTCCAATTTAGGACGAGTGGGCCGGAATGCCGGCCAGCGAATTAGTGGGATCACCAAACTAATTCAAAGATGTAAGGGAGGATGCAATGAAATTCATGCGATGGTTGGGGCTAACCGCCCTGGCCCTGACGGTGGGCACAACCGCTCAGGCTGAGACGGTCAAGATCGGCGTGGTGCTTCCGTTCAGCGGCGCCAATGCCGACCTCGGCCATCAGATCGACAAAGCCTTCGATCTTTACGTCAAAATGCACGCCAAGGACGTCGCGCCCAACAAGGTCGAGATCATCAAGCGCGACGAGGGCCCGCCGACCGGCGCCGTGGCCAAGACCGTCACCACCGAACTCATCACCAACGACAAGGTGCAGCTGGTGACCGGCTTCGTGTTTTCGCCGTCGGCGATCGCGCTGGCGCCGACCATCACCCAGGCCAAGATCCCGATGGTGATCGCCAACGCCGGCACCGCCTGGATCACCAACCTGTCGCCTTACATCGTGCGGCTGTCGTTCAGCATGTGGCACCCCGCGTTCCCGATGGGCGCTCTACGCGCACAACAAGATCGGCTGCAAGACCGCGGCAATGGCCTATACCGACTTCCCGCCCGGTAAGGATTCGACCGAAGCCTTCAAGACCGGCTTCGAGAAGGCCGGCGGCAAGATCGTGGATTCGATCCCGATGGGCAGCCCGGTGCAGGTGCCGGACTTCACGCCGTTCTTCCAGAAGGTCAAGGACGAGCATCCCGACTGCATGTACGTATTTATTCCGTCCGGCGCACACGCGACCGGCGTGATGAAGGCCTATGGCGAACTCGGCATGCGCAAGGCCGGCGTCAAGCTGATCGGCCCGATGGACCTGATCCCCGACAACAAGCTGCAGGACATGGGTGACGCCGCCATCGGCACCATCGTGATGGGCCACTACGCTGTCGATCTCGATAACGCCGACAACAAAGCGTTCAACAAGGCCTGGCACGACGCTTACGGCAAGGATTCCTATCCGGACTTCATGTCGGCGGCGGGCTGGGACACCATGCATGCCATCTTCGACACCATCAAGAAGATGAACGGCAACATGTCGGATGGCGCCAAGGTCGTCGACGCTATGAAGGGCTGGTCCGCCAACGGTCCGCGCGGGCACGTGAGCATTGACCCGGCGACGCGCGACATCGTCGAGGACGAGCATGCCATGGAGGTCTACCGCAAGCCGGATGGCAAGCTCGGCGAGAAAGATTCTCGACACCACCAAGGCGGTGAAGGACGAGTGCAAGGTACTTAAAGTCGGCCGCTGCGGCTCCTGAGCCACTTAGAAATTGACACTCAACGGCGCCGCCGCGCATAAAGGCGCGGCGGCGTTTTTCGTCGTTACGAGGTGGGGCTCGTGCCGCATTTTGTCATCATAGCCGTCAGCATTCTGTTCGACGGCCTGGCCTACGCCATGTTCCTGTTCATCACTTCCGTCGGCCTGTCGGTGACGATGGGGTTGATGAACTTCGTCAACCTGGCGCATGGCGCCTTCGCCATGGCCGGCGGCTATATCGTTGTGACGCTGACGCGCACGCTGGGCGTCGATTTTATCCCCTCGCTCATCATCGCGTCCGTTTTGATCGGCGTGATCAGCATTCCCTTCGAACGCTATCTATATCGCCGGCTCTACAAAGCCACCGATCTCGAGCAGGTGCTGCTCACCATCGGGCTCGCTTTCATGTCGATCGCGACGTTCACTTATTTCTACGGACCGATCCCCAAATCGGTGCCGCTGCCGCGTTGGCTCGAAGGCGACATCAATCTCGGCTTCCGCGCCTTTCCGAGCTACCGCGCCTTTCTGATCGGGCTCGGTGCGCTTCTCATCGCCGTGCTCTGGTACGGCTTTGAGCGCACCAATATCGGCGCCAAAATCCGCGCCGCGGTCGACAACCGCCGCATGGCGGAATCGGTCGGCATCAATGTCGATCTGCTGTTCACGCTCACTTTCGCGGTCGGCTCGGGGCTGGCCGCGCTCGGCGGCGGGCTCGCCATTCAACTGTTCGGCCTTTCGCCCAGCTTTGCGGTGATCTATCTCGTGCTGTTTCTGATCGTGGTAGCGGTCGGCGGGCTCGGCAGCCTGAAGGGCACGTTGCTGGCAGCGCTTGTGCTCGGTGTTTTCGACACCGCCGGAAAATATCTGCTGGCCGATGCCGGCGGCTTTTTCATTTACGCCGTGACTGTCGCCGTGCTGCTGGTCAAGCCTGCGGGGTTCTATGGCCGCGAGTGATGCCAAAAGCGCAGCCCGCATAGAAGCCCGCGAACGCGCCGCCGATTATCTGGTGAGCCGTCATCGATTTCAATGGCCGGAGGCGTTGCCGTGGCTGATCGCAATCGCGGCTTTCTTCATCTTTCCCGACCGCATGACCTTCGGCAGCCAAGTGCTGATCATGGTGCTGTTCGCGCTCTCGCTCGATCTCATCCTCGGCTATGCCGGGATCGTCACGCTCGGCCATGCGGCGTTCTTCGGCATCGGCGCCTACACCGCCGGATTATTGATTGCGCGGCTCGGCTATAGCGAGCCGATCTCGACGCTGTTTGCCGCGGCGTTGATGGCGGGCTTGATCGGATTCATCACCGGCTGGTTTCTGTTGCGCTATCGCGGTCTCACGCTGCTGATGCTCACACTCGCCACCGCCATCATGCTGCAAGAAACCGGCAATCTGCGCTCCGACATATCCGGCGGCTATGACGGCCTGCCGGGGCTGACGATCTTGCCGCTGTTCGGCAAGTTCGATTACGACCTTTACGGCCACGTCAATTATCTCTACGTGCTGGGCGTGCTGGCGGTGGTGTTTTATTTCGTGCGGCGCATCGTTTATTCGCCGTTCGGCCAGGCGCTCACCGGCATCCGCGAGAACGTGCGTCGCATGCACGCCATAGGCTCGCCGGTGCACCGGCGTTTGGTCACGGTTTATACAATTCGGCCGCGGCCATCGCGGGCGTCGCCGGCGCGCTGTTCACCCAGACCAATGCCTACGTAACGCTGACGGTGTTCGACTTCGACAACTCCGCCAAGGTCATGGTGATGCTGATCCTCGGCGGCACCGGGCGGCTGTACGGCGCCTTCGCCGGCGCGGTGGTCTACATGGTGCTGGAGGATTACTCTCGAAATTGAGCCCGACGTTCTGGCAGTTCGGCATCGGCCTGCTGCTAGTGCTGGCGGTGCTGTTCGCGCGCCGCGGCCTGCTTGGGCTGTTCGACGCGACGCCGGCGGGCATCTCTCGAAGGGGAAAAAGTCGTGAGCGACGCCGCGCTGGAAGTGCAGGGGCTAAACCGCGCTTTCGGCGCGCTGCCGGTGACGCGCAACGTCAATCTGTCGCTGGAGCGCGGCGCGCGGCATGCGCTGATCGGCCCCAATGGCGCGGGCAAGACGACCTTGGTCAATCTGATCACCGGCGCGCTTCAGCCGTCGTCCGGCCGGGTATTGCTCAACGGCGAGGACATCACGGCGACCTCGCAGTCCGAGCGGGCGCGGCGCGGGCTGGCGCGCACCTTCCAAATCAATCAGTTGTTTCGTGGGCTGACGGTTCTGGAAAACCTCTGCATGACAATTGGCGAGCGCGACGGCGAATGCAGCAATCTCTGGCGCGCGCCGGCTCCAAGCGTGCGGTCGATTGACGAGGCGCTCGATCATCTGGAATCTCTGCGGCTGGTCGACGACTGCGCTCAAGCTGGTGCGCGAATTGCCGTACGGCAGGCAGCGGCTGGTGGAAATTGCTATCGCGCTGGCGCAGAAGCCGCGCGTGTTGTTGCTCGACGAGCCGGCGGCGGGCGTGCCGTCTTCGGAAAGCCATCTCATTCTCGACGTGGTGGCCGCGCTCGATCCCGACATCGCGGTGCTGATCATCGAGCACGACATGGACGTCGTATTCCGCTTCGCCAAGGAAATTACCGTGCTGGTGCAGGGCGCGGTGTTCACGCAAGGCACCCCCGAAGAGATCATGGCCAATGCCGACGTGCGCGCGGTCTATCTTGGGGAAGAAGGGCACAAAGGAGGGCGCCGTGGCTGAAACATCGGCTGAGCGTGCGCTCGAACTCGACAAGGTTTTCGCCGGTTACGGCGAGACGGTGGTGCTGGAGGACATACGCCTCGCGCTCGATGTCGGCGAGACGCTGTCCATCGTCGGCCGCAACGGCGTCGGCAAGTCCACGTTGCTTGCGACCATCATGGGGCACACCACGCGGCATGGCGGAGTGATTGACTTACACGGGAAGGATATTTCGCGGATGGCGACGTATCGGCGCGTTGCCGCGGGCCTTGGCTACGTGCCGCAGGAACGGGAGATCTTTCCGTCGCTGACATTGCGGGAAAACCTTGAGGTCGCCGCGCGCCCCGGACGTTGGACCGCCGAGACCGTGTTCGAATTGTTTCCACGTCTCGCCGAGCGCGCCGGCAACCGCGGCAATCAATTGTCCGGCGGCGAGCAACAGATGCTGGCGATCGGCCGCGCGCTGATCGGTAATCCGACCGTGCTTTTGATGGATGAGCCCTCGGAAGGGCTGGCGCCGGTGATCGTCGAGGAACTGGTGCGCGCGGTGAAGCGCCTGACGCAAGCGGGTGGCCTGACCACAATTTTGGTCGAGCAGAATTCGCGGCTGGCGCTTGAGATCGCGCCGCGCGCGGTGGTGATGGACCGCGGCCGCATCGTCTATGACGGCCCGAGCGAGACTCTGCGCAACGACCCGGCCAAGCTCGAGCAGTTCATCGGGGTGGTGAAGGCTTAGCAGTCACGGATCATTGGGCCGCCGCCCATGCATTGCCTTCCACGCGCGCAGGAGGCATAGAGCGCGTCATGAAACGCAGCACGAACCGTATTCTAACGACGCATGTCGGCAGCCTGATCCGGCCGCCGGCGTTGCAGGAATTCCTGCGCGCCAAGCAGGCCGGCAAGCTATACGACAAACAGGCTTACGAGAAATGTCTGACCGAGAGCGTCGCCGGCGTCGTGCGCGAGCAAGCGCGGGCCGGCGTCGATGTGGTCAGCGACGGCGAATTCGGAAAATCGATCAGCTGGTCGCAATACGCGCTCGAACGTTTGAGCGGTTTCGAGCGGCGGCCGATCAAGCATGACGCCGCCAATCCATTCAAGCGCGGCGCCGACCGCGAGCATTTCGCGGAATTTTACGCCGAGCTCGATGCCCATGACGGCGTTGCCACCACCACGGAAGCGATTTGTACCGGGCCGATCGCATATACCGGTCAGGACGAACTCCAGCGCGACATCGACAACTTCAAGGCCGTGCTTAAGGGTGTTAAGGTCGAAGAGGCGTTTTTGCCGGTGGCCGCGCCGGCGAGCGTTATTCCGGACCGCAAGAACGAATTCTACAAAAGCGAAGACGACTTGCAGGCGGCCATCGCCGATGCGATGCGCACCGAATACAAAACGATCATCGACGCCGGCTTCCTAGTGCAGCTCGACGACGCGCGCAACGCCGTTACTTATGATCGCATGGTGCCGCCGGCGACCTTCGAGGACTATCGCCGCTGGTTGTCGCAACAGGTCGACGTCATTAACCACGCCATCGAAGGACTGCCCGCGGATCGCATCCGCTATCACGTGTGCTGGGGCAGTTGGCCAGGCCCGCATGTCAGCGACGTGCCGCTCAAAGACATCGTCGATCTGATCCTGAAGGTCAAAGTCGGAGCCTACGTGATCGAAGGCGCCAATCCGCGCCACGAGCACGAATGGCAGGTGTGGAAAAACGCCAAGCTCGGGCCAGGGCAGGTGTTGATCCCCGGCGTGATCAGTCATGCCACCAATGTGGTGGAACATCCCGAACTGGTGGCGGAACGCATTGTTCGGCTGGCGAAAATCGTTGGCCGCGAGAACGTCATCGCCGGCACCGATTGCGGCTTCGCGCAAGGGCCCTTCCACCGCCGCGTGCACCCCTCGATCATGTGGGCCAAACTCGAGACGCTGGCCGCCGGCGCGAGGCTTGCGAGCAAAGAGCTCTGGCAATAGTCTGCCGCAACGCGTCGCGACAGCCGGAGCCACATCATGAACGTCAGCGCCCAGCATTCCAGCGGCTTGAAAATCCCGTTCGATCACAAACGTCTCGACCGCCTGATGGACGAGGCCGGCATCGACTTGGTGGTCGCGACCTCCAAGCACAATGTGCAGTATCTGCTCGGCGGCCACCGCGCCAATTTCTTCGACTACATGGATGCGACCGGCGTTACCCGTTATCTGCCGGTGTTCATTTATCCCAAGGGCGCGCCGGAGAAGGCGGCTTATTTCGGCCACCGGCTCGAAAAATTTCAGACCCAGAATAATTCGCTATGGACGCCGGAGACGCAGACCAGCACCGCCGGCTCGGTCGACGCCATGCAGAAAGCGGTCGACCACATACGCAAGGCCGGCCTGAAGACCAAGCGCATCGCTACTGAGTACGGATTCCTTCCCTACGACGCCTCGGTCGTGCTGCGCGGCGCTTTCCCCGACGCCGATTGGGTGGATGCACTGTTCGTGCTGGAACGCCAGCGCGTGAAAAAATCCGCCGACGAACTGGCGAAACTGAAAATCGCCTCCGAGGCGGTATTGGCCTCGATGCAAGCGGTGGTCGCCGGTCACGGGCCCGGCGCGACCAAGGCCGAGGTGGTCGAGGCGCTGCGCCGCGAGGAAACCAACCGCGGCTTGACGTTCGAGTATTGCCTGATCACCTGCGGCACCAGCATGAACCGCGCGCCCTCCGATCAGAAATGGGAGAAGGGCGACATCATGTCGATCGACTCCGGCGGAAACTTCCACGGCTATATCGGCGACATTTGCCGCATGGCGATCCAGGGCGAGCCCGATGCCGAGTTGAACGATCTACTGGCGGAAATCGAAGGTATCCAGCGCGCGGCGATGAAGCCGATCCGGGCCGGCGCCTTGGGCTCCGAGATTTACGCCGCCGGCGAGCCGCTGGCGTCAAAATCGAAGCACCACAATCATCTCGACTTCCTGGCGCACGGCATGGGGCTGGTCAGCCATGAGGCGCCGCGGCTCACTAATCATGGGCCGGTGCCGTATCCGGCGGCCGACGCCGACATTCCGCTGGAAGCGGGCGAGGTGGTGTCGGTGGAAACCACGCTCATGCATCCCTCGCGCGGCTTCATCAAACTCGAAGACACCGTGGTGGTCACCGACACGGGCCACGAGATTTACGGCGAAGGCGCGCGCGGCTGGAACAGGGCGGGAACGGCACCGCGGTCGTGACTGATCGTCGCTTGGATTCCGCCTGAGCGGCACCACGCCAAATATGCCGGGCCGGGAGCTGGCACGCCGCTTGAATCCTTATGTTGTCATCGCATCCAATTCGGAGCGACAAAGCGATGAGCTTTGGTCAGAGGCTGTTGCTGCGTACGTTCGGACGCCCGCAAGGTCTGCTCGGCAGGCTCGGCGGCCACATCATGGCGCGCATGAACCGGCAGTGCGCGCAATCGGTGCTCGCGGCTCTCGATGTTCAGCCAAGCGAGCGCATTCTCGAAATCGGCTTTGGTTCAGGCGTTGGTATCGCGCTTGCGTCGCGGGCGGCCCAATCGGTCGCCGGCGCTGATGTCTCCCGCGAGATGGTCGCGCAAGCCGCGGCTCGAAACGCCGCCGAGGTCGCGAACGGCCGAGTCGATCTTCGGCTTGCTCAGGCCGATCAGTTGCCGTTTGCGAACGATGCGTTCGACAGCGCGTTTGCGATCAACTCCATGCAAGTCTGGCCGGACGCGGGCGCTGCCCTGCGCGAAATCCGCCGCGTGTTGAAGCCCGGCGGACGCATTGCTCTCGGCTTCACGCCGAATTCGGGTGGAGGCAAAGACGGTTTGTGTGATACGATTAAATCGGCGGGGTTTTCGCAGGTGCGCCTTTTCGACGTGACGGGCGGGTATTGTGTGTTGGCGGCGAAACCTTCCCGCTAGCGCTTTGCGCGGCCGGCCTCGGCATCGATCCGGTTGGCAAGCGCGGTCAGGGCGTCCGCTACCTTTACGGGGTAGTCGATGCCGATTTCCAGGCGCGCCAGCGGCTCGGGCAGGCGCGCAAGGTCGCGTGCAGCACGTTCGCGAATTTGCGCAAGCGTAGGCGAGGGCGCAATGCGTTTGCCTTTGCGCATCACCGGCACGATCAAGGCTTCACCCGGCTGCTTGTCGCTTTCGAGCGACAAGATATCGCCGCGCATGCGGCCGTCGGCGTCGTAGGCGCGCCACACCTGCTTGCGGCCGGGCCAGGTCGCCTTGCCTTCCGACAATTTTCGTCTGGGCTGGCCGGCATATTCCTGCAGCTTGTAGGCGCAGTCGAGCGCGGGGACGTCGACCGAGGCGGCAAGATTGACGCCGATGCCGAAGCCGTCGATCGGCGTATTCGCTTTCATCATGGTTTGCAGCACGTCTTCGTTGACGCCGCCGCTCACCAAGATGATGACGTCCTTTAATCCGCCGGCGTCGAGGATGGCGCGCACCTTGCGCGCCATCGCGGTTAGGTCGCCGCTATCGATGCGCACGCCGCGGATCGCGATGCCGTCAGCTTTCAGGCGCGGAGCGAGCTCGACCACTTCGCGCGCGCCTGCTTCGGTGTCGTAGGTGTCGATCAGCAGGATCACGCCTTGCGGCCGCGCGCGCGCGAAATTCTCGAACGCCGTCATTTCGTCGTCGTGCACCTGAACGAAAGAATGCGCCATGGTGCCGACGATCGGCACGCCGTAGCGTTCGCCGGCGAAGACATTGGCCGCGCCGGCAAAGCCCGCGAGGTAGCTGGCGCGCGCCGAATAAAGTCCGGCTTCGGCGCCATGCGCGGTGCGCAGGCCGAAATCGGAGAGGATTTTGCTTGGCGCCGCCAGCACCATGCGCGCGGCTTTCGACGCGATCAGCGTCTGGAAATGCAGGATATTGATGAGACGCGATCCACCAGCTGCGCCTGCGGCAGCGGCGCGGTGATGCGGATCAGCGGCTCGTTGGGAAAACAGATGGTGCCCTCGGGAATCGCATGCATGTCGCCGGTGAAGCGAAAGGTTTCGAGATAATCGAGCAGATTGCCGCGAAACCGCCCCGTGCTTTTGAGCCAATCGATTTCGGCGGCCGAAAATCGCAGCGTCTCGAGATAATCGAGCGCATCGTCGAGCCCGGCCGCAAGCAGGAATCCGCGCCGCGCCGGCAGCCGGCGCACGAAAAATTCGAATACCGCCTCCTTGTCCTCGCCCCGATCCAGGTAGGCCTGGATCATGTTGAGTTCGTAGAGGTCGGTGGTGAGCGGGCTGGTCGCGGGCGCCATGGCCGGGCGATATTTCCCTTAATCCGTCCGGCTGCGCAAGTGGCGGTGCCTTCGCAAAGGGAAAGGGCAGCGCGATCAAAACGAGCCAATTTTTTTAAACGATCTCTAACCCGGCTGGCCGATTATCGGGCGCCTGGCTCGGGACAAGCGATAATGACTGAGAGAACGTTTGGCCGCCGCGTCAATTTGCAACTTGAGCCCCAGCCGGCGCGTCATCCGGTTGGGCAAGCGCCGCGACTCCGAAAGCGGCATTTCCAGACTCGCCGAGGAAGCCTCTTTGCCGGTTGCGGCGCCTGTCGCTTTCCCGCCAATCGATCCCGAATTGGAGTCGTGGAAGAAAGCGCGCCGGAAGACTTCCGGCTTCCGTGGCGGCAACTGGCGTTCTTGGCGTCGATATTTTTCGGCATCGCGGCACTCGTGCTGCCGAATTCCGTCAACCGTTTCCTCGAAGCCAC
>CAVPUU010000025.1:0-74389 GCA_963709015.1 uncultured Alphaproteobacteria bacterium
CAACAGCAACGTTAGCTAGAGTTGGTTTAGAACAGCGACAGCGAGGCTTAGGTGTCTGTATTATTTAGTCTTTAGGAAAGCTAGGTTGGGTTGGGTGATTAAGTAAACTAATAAGGCGGTACTTTAGGTATTACGGAACTTCGGGGGTAGTCTAGGTATTTCAAAAATATATGGGGGGTCGTCCAGGGTGTTTCAATCTAGTGGGGGGGTAGTTTTTCAATATTTCAATCTAATAGGGGTTATTTTCATTGAGTGAAGTCAGTTTAAATGTCAGCAGTAATTCAAGTGACCCATCACGTGATCCAAAGACATGATCTACGGTATCCAGAACTCCAAGTATTCAGTGATGGTAAAGCACGTGATGAAAGTGTTTGGGCCCGACGTCATCGATATCCGCAAGCTCTAGTCGGAAGCCGACGCCTTCACCTTCGACCCGGGTTTCACCTCGACCGCTAGGTGCGAAAGCAAGATCACCTATATCGACGGCGACGCCGGCGTACTGTTGCATCGCGGTTATCCGATCGAACAGCTGGCTGAAAATCGAGTTCCTCGAAGTCTGCTATCTGCTCTTGAACGGCGAATTGCCAACGGCGTCGAATTCGAGGAATTCGAAAAGAACATCACCTATCACACCATGCTGCACGCGCAGTTCGACGCTTCTTCGGCGGGTTCCGCCGGACGCGCATCCGATGGCGATCATGACCGGCGCCGTGGGCGCCTTGTCGGCCTTCTACCACGACAGCCTCGACGCGATGACCCGGAGCAGCGGAAGATTCGGCGCACCGCCTCATCGCCAAGATGCCGACCATCGCGGCGCGGGCCTTCAAGTACTCCGTCGGCCAGCCGTTCGTGACCCGCGCAACGATCTCAGCTATGCCGAAAACTTCCTGCGCATGGCCTTCGCCGTGCCGGCCGAGGACTGGGCGCCAATCCGGTGCTCACCAGGGCGATGGACCGCATCTTCATCCTGCACGCCGACCACGAGCAGAACGCCTCGACCTCGACCGTGCGCCTCGCCGGCTCTTCGGGCGCCAATCCGTTCGCCTGTATCGCCGCCGGCATCGCCTGCCTGTGGGGCCCCGCCACGGCGGCGCCAACGAAGAGGCGCTGAAGATGCTGAAGGAGATCGGCACCGTCGACAATATCGCCGAATATATCCAGGGCGTCAAAGACAGGAAGTCCGCCTGATGGGCTTCGGTCACCGCGTTTACAAGAACTACGATCCTCGCGCCACCGTGATGAAGCAAATCTGCGACGAGGTCCTCGAGGAGATCGGCGACCAAGACGATCCGCTGCTGAAAGTCGCACAGGAACTCGAGAAAATCGCACTGAACGACGAATATCTCGATCGAACGCAAGCTGTTCCCCAACGTCGACTTCTATTCCGGCATAACTCTTCGGCCATGGGTTTCCCGACGACCATGTTTACGGTGTTGTTCGCCATGGCCCGCACCGTGGGCTGGATCAGCCAGTGGAAGGAAATGTTCGAGGATCCATAGCGGAAGATCGGCCGTCCGCGCCAGCTCTATACCGGCGCGACTCGGCGCGACTATCGTGCCGATGTCGGCCCGCGGGTAAGCGAACGAACACTTTTCCGGAATAAGGAGGAGTTCGGGCGCAGGCCCGGGCTCTTCTTTTTGCTCCGTCGCCCGGCTGGCGGCTTTTCGGAATTAAGCCTATGTTCCCGAGGCTGAGCGCTTCCGGAGGCAAGGCTATGGTCGACCATCTCATTCCCGCCTGCAATTGGCGAGCGATAATCCCGTCCGCATTCCCAACGAAAGCGAGGACTATCGCGCCGCGCGCACCGTTCTGCGCCGAGGAACTCCAGTTGCGCCGGCATATCGAACGCGTCGCCGCCTTGCGCCGCGCCCTGCCGCCCGGGCGGCGCGGTCGATGGCGATTACCGCTTCATGACCGAGACCGGGCCCGTCGATTTCGCCGGCCTGTTCGGCGACAAGGACACTTTGGTCATCTACACCTACATGTTCGGACCGCAGCGCGAACGCCCCTGCCCGATGTGCACGGCGGCGCTGGGCCCCTTCGACGCCAATGCGGAGGATATAGGCCAGAACGTCTCACTGGTCGCCGTGGCGCGCTCGCCGATGAGAAGTTGCTGGCGTGGAAACAGGAACGCGGCTGGAAGCACCTGCGGCTCTATAGCGACATAGACAGAGCCTATTCACGCGACTATTTCGGCATAGCACCGGATGGTTCGGACATGCCGGCGCTGAATGTCTTCACGCGTCGCGACGGCGCGATCCGCCATTTCTGGGCGGGCGAAATGAGCGGCGAGACGGCGGACCCCGGCCAGGATCCGCGCGGCGCGCCGGACCTGTCGCCGATCTGGACGGTGCTGGATTTCACGCCGGAGGGCCGCAAGCCCGACTGGTATCCGAAGCTGAACTATTAAAGGGATTTAAACCACGAAACACATGAAAAGCACGAACTTCATGGCCCGTAAATGACGCGAGTGCATTTCACGGAAACGCGCTTCGCGTGGCTTCTCGTTCGTGCTCTTCGCGTGTTTCGTGGTTCAAAATTCTCTGAAACTCAGAAACGCCAGGATTGCCGCGGCGGCTTTTTCCGCCGGCGGTTGCTGGCCGCGGCGCATCAGGTCGAGCGCGCGGAATTGTTCGGCGACCTGTTCATCGCCGCAGCGCCTTGTCGTCCAGGCGCTCAGTAATGGCGCCCAGCAGGTTGTCGGCCGTGCAGTCCTGCTGCAGGAATTCCGGCGCGATGCGCTTGTCGGCCATGATGTTGAACATGGTGACGTGCCTGAGCGTCGCGACGTAGCGGAAGATCAGCGCGGTCAGCGGCTCGGCCTTGTAGGCGATGACCATGGGGCAGCCGGCCATGGCGAGTTCGGTCGATACCGTGCCCGGAACAGGCCAGCGCCACATCCGCCGCCTGCATGGCCGACAGCTTTTCGGTCTCGTCCTCGATCAGGCGCAAGCGCAGGTCGGGAGCCTGTCTGCGCATCAGTTTGACCGCCGCGAGTACGGCCGGGCGCACGGTTTCGGCGACCGGCAGCGCCAGGGTGACACCGGGCCGCTGCCGCGCCAAGGTCTGCATGACCTCGGTAAATATCGGCATCAGAAGGCGAACCTCCGACGGCCGGCTCCGGCAGAACAAGCACCAGCGGGTCGTCGCTTTTGATCTGCAATGACTTGCGAAACGCAATGGGGTCGGCATCGGAGAAATCGACATAGACCGCGGGATTGCCGACGACGATGGTTTTCAGGCCTTGCGGCTCGAAGAACGGCGGATCCATCGGGTGCAGGGCCAGAAGGAGGTCGACGGTGCCGGCGAGCGTCCTGCCTGGCACGGCCGGGGCGCATCGCCCAGACCTGGGGCGCGACGTATTTGATCAAGGGTACGCCGGGCATCATGCGGCGCAGCGCCTGGGCGCAGCGCAGGGTGAAGCCCCAGAAATCGATGAGCACGACGGCGTCCGGCTTTTCCTTTTGCGCGAAGACGGCGACCTCGCGGACGCGGCGGTTGACGCGCGGCAGGGCCTTGATGCCTTCAACAATGCCGAGGATGGACGGTTCGGAGATATCGAACGGGCTTTCGATGCCCTGTCACACTCGTGCCGAATTAATCAGGCGCTAACCATGCACATCGGACTCTCCGATCGACCTAGGTCACGGTGCGCAGGCGGAAACCAAGGTATGGCACCATCTGGTGCAGGGGAGCTACCTTCGATGAACGCACTCCTGAAACTGGTTTCGCAGTACTGGCACCACGACGAGCAAGTGGCGGAAGCGGCAAATGACGCACAGCCGCAGGCGCCGCGTATTGGCGAATATCATGCGGATTATTCTCCTATTTCCGCCGCCGAGATTGGCGCGCCTGACCCGCAGTTGGATGCTTTCTTAAAGGAAAGCAGGCCGGTTTCCCGTTAAGCGGGAGTGATGATACCCCGCTCCCGTAAGGGGCAGGGGAATCGTGAATCTCCACGATCCTAAAACAGCGCCGTCTGTATTCGATATCGTGTGGTGTAAATGGCCACGGCGAGAGGACAAGCTTGGTCCGGGGCCATGGGTACGACCCGTGCTTGTTTTAGATGTACGGCCGATGATTCACGTGCCGACCAAGAAAGAGTATGCGGCTATCACCGCAGCCTACGGAACCGGATCAGAAAACGTCGATGCTCGTGATCTGGCAGAGCATTTGTTTATTCCGCTCCACCGGGCCGAACAATTTGGCTTGAATAAGGGCACGGTTTTCAAATTGGATCTTGGCAATCGAAAGCAACTTCCTTGGGCTGAGGAGTACTTTGTACCTCAGGGTTATGTTCAGGCTAAAGGCATTATCGCCGGCGCATTGGAGGATATGCAAAAAGAAAAAGTGCTCGGTTATTTCAAGAAGCACGGCTACCAGTTCCCTCTTCCTTAGCTCTTCATTTTTGTTGCCAGAGAACGCCTCCCGCGCCTGATGCGCGGGTTTTTGTTTGCGCGCAAATCAAACCAACCATCAGTCCCATCCGCCTTCGCCCTAACGGGCTTCGGCGGACGAGCCCCCAACAATGGAGCCGCATTCATGGCCAAGACCACGCGCGCCATCGAGGCGCGCCGTTTGAAATTCACGCCCGAACTGCTCGGCAACGTGCGGCGGCGCTTCGAGGGCAGCGACGAGCCGCTCTCGACGATGGCCGCCGATCTCGGCTGCTGCAAAACCTCGCTGCGCGGCATCGCCAAGCGCGAGGGCTGGGTGCGTTACGCCGCGCCGCCGCGCGATCTTTCGCCCGCGGCAAGGCTGTTGGAAAGGGCGGAGGAGTTGGCGGGGCAGGGTGGTGCCGCTCTTTTCTCCCCTCCCCCTTGTGGGGAGGGGTTGGGGGTGGGGGTCGTTGTCGAATGCGGAGACGTTTCCTCACCAACTGCTACCCCCCTCCCTGACCCTCCCCCACAAGGGGGGAGGGAAATGAAAGATTTAGCGGGAGGGGATGCGCCCGCCGTCCCCACGCCCGAACAAGTCCGCGCGGCGATTGCCGAGTTGCACGCCGGCGCGACCAAGGAGCTCGCCGACTTCAAGGCGTTCCGCGCCTCGCTCAAGGGCAAGCCGCTCGGCCTGCTCGAGCGCGAGCGCGTCGCGCGCACCTATTCCAACCTCTCGGCGACGCTGCGCCAGTTGCAAGTCATGCTCAGCGCCGCGCCCGCCGCGACGATCGACAACAATGAGACCGCCTATGACGACATGCCCGCCGACCTCGATGCATTCCGTGACGCGCTTGCGCGGCGCATTGAGACGTTCCTCGACAAGCCGGCCGGACGCCGGAGATGTTGCGCAGCCTGAGGCCGACGGAGCTGTTGACGCTCCATCGTGACTTCCTCGCGCTCGCGCATGCGCATCAGGAGCCGCCCTTAGCCGGCAACGACGGCGCGCCGTGGCGCACCTGGCTCTTGCTCGGCGGGCGCGGCGCCGGCAAGACGCGCAGCGGCGCCGAATTCGTGCGCGGCATGGTGCATGGCCACGCGCCTTACGCCGATGCGCCGCTTGGTTAGTTTGCCGCTCCGCGGCATGGCGCCATCGCGCTGGTCGGCGAGACCGCGCACGACGTGCGCGAAGTGATGATCGAGGGGCCGTCCGGCATCCTGCGCAACGCGCCGCGCAGCGAGCGCCCGCAGTGGACCGGCCCGCGCATCCGCAGCCTCGGCGGCGACACCGCTGGTGCCGGTGTGGTGGCGGCAGTTTACGCGCTAGCGTGCGCCGCGAACGCGCTTCACCTCTCCCGTGGGGAGAGGTCGTCCGCCGAAGCTTTAGCGCAGGCGGGCGGGTGAGGGGTTGCGGACCTACGAGGGTCTCGGAACCCCCTCACCCCAACCCTCTCCCCAACGGGGAGAGGGAGCGCTCAGAGTTCGCCGCGCACTCTCTTCACCCTCCCCTGGAGGGGGAGGGTCGCTCGTCTGAGCGAAGCGAAGGCGAGCGGGGTGGGGTGATTTTCCGGCGACGCAGTTCACCCCACCCCGGCTCGCATCTCGCTTAGCGCTCGATGCTTCGCCGACCCTCCCCCTCCAGGGGAGGGTGGATGCGCGGGCGGGACAAACGGACGATGACGTGCGCGGCGGCGCTCAATCCAGCTTGATGCCGGTCTCCTTCACCACCTTCTCCCACTTGTCGGAATCCTTCTTGATCAGCGCGGTGAACTGCGCGCCGCGCGCTCTCTTCACCCTCCCCTGGAGGCTGAGGGGGAGGGTCGCTCGTCTGAGCGAAGCGAAGGCGAGCGGGGTGGGGTGATTTTCCGGCGACGCAGTTCACCCCACCCCGGCTCGCATCTCGCTTAGCGCTCGATGCTTCGCCGACCCTCCCCCTCCAGGGGAGGGTGGATGCGCGGGCGGGACAAACGGATGATGACGTGCGCGGCGGCGCTTAATCCAGCTTGATGCCGGCCGACTTCACCACCTTCTCCCACTTGTCGGAATCCTTCTGGATCAGCGCGGTGAACTGCTCGCCGGGCAGCGCCATCACCACCAGTTGCTGATCGGTGAATATCTTGACCGCCGCGGGGTCTTTCATCACCGCGAGGATCTCCGTGGTCAGGCGGTCGACGATCGGCTTGGGCACGCCCGCCGGCAGGATGATGCCGACCCACGGCGCCATGTCGAAGCCGGGGATGGTCTCGGCCACCGCCGGGATATCCGGCAGCTCCGGCATGCGTTTGGGCTCCATCACCGCGAGCGCCCGAATCTTGTTCTCTTTCACGTAAGGCCACAGCGTCGACACGTTGTTGAACGACATCTGCACCTCGCCGGCGATCAGCCCGAGCGAGGACGGGCCGGTGCCCTTGTAGGGCACGTGCACCAGCTTGATGCCGGCGGCCTGCGCGAACAATTCCGCCTCGAGATGGCTGAAATTGCCGACGCCGGCGGAGGCGTAGTTGAGCGTGCCGGGCTTCGCCTTGGCGAGCGCGATCAGCTCGGCGACGTTCTTGACCGGCAGCGAGGGATGCACCGCGAGCAGCGACGGCAGGCGGATCACCGAGGTGACGTGGATGAAGTCCTTCATCGGGTCGTAGGGCAGGTTCTTGTAGACCCATTTGTTGACCGTCATCGGACTGTCCGACGTCATCGCCATGGTGTAGCCGTCCGGCGCCGACTGCTTGAGCGCCACCAGGCCGATCTGGCCGTTGGCGCCGCCGCGGTTGTCGACGATGATGGTCTGATGCAGGCGATCCTGTAAATATTTCGCGACGATACGGGCGACGACGTCGGTGCCGCCGCCGGCCGGGTAGGGAACGATCATGCGGATCGTTCCGCGCGTCGGCCATTCCTGCGCAAGCGATGGCGCCGCGGCGAGGGCCAACAGCCCGGCCGCGACCGCAAAGGCCGCCAGTAATTTTTTCATTATCGACTCCCCAGTTTTCAAACGTTTCAAATTTTTTTATCTTGGCCTTGCTTTCCTCTCCCCGCGTGCGGGGAGAGGGTGCCGAGGACCGGCAGGTCCGAGGCGGGTGAGGGGGCCTAACCGTATCGCATTACGTTGACGCCCCCTCACCCGACTTCCTCGCTATCGCGCGGAAGTCGACCTCTCCCCGCAAGCGGGGAGAGGTGAAGGAGTTATGCCTTGAACGGAACGATCTTCTGCCGCTGCGTGCCGAGCCCGGCGATGCCGAGCTCGACCACGTCGCCCGCGTTCAGATAGACCGGCGCCGGCTTCATGCCGAAGGCGACGCCCGGCGGCGTGCCGGTCGCGATCACGTCGCCCGGCTCGAGCACGAACAATTGCGAGCAATACCAGACGAGGTGCGCGACATCGAACACCATGGTTTTGGTGCTGCCGTGCTGGCGCTTTTGGCCGTTGACGTTCGTCCACATCGCGAGATTCTGCGGGTCCTTGATTTCGTCCTTGGTCACGAACCACGGCCCCAGCGGTCCGAAGGTCTCGGCGCCCTTGCCTTTGCAGATGGTCTGTCCGTGCTCCATCTGGAACGCGCGCTCCGACACGTCGTTGGCCAGGCAATAGCCGGCGACCGCGTCCATCGCCTTTTCCTTGGCGAGATAGCGCGCGCGCTTGCCGATCACGATCGCGAGCTCGCATTCGTAATCGAGCTTGGTCGAGCCCTTCGGGATCATGGTGTTGTCGTTCGGCCCGCAGATGCAGGACGGCGCCTTGTTGAACACCACCGGTTCGCCCGGCACCGGCACGCCGGATTCCGCCGCGTGGTCGGCGTAGTTGAGCCCGATGGCGATGTAGTTGCGCACGTGGCCGACGCAGGCGCCGAGCCGCGGCTTGCCGGCGACCGCCTTGAGCCGTTTGAGATTGGTCTTCTTGATCTTGGCAAGGCCGCCGGCGGCCAGCATGGCGCCGTCGATATCCTGCACCACGCGCGACAGGTCGCGGATTTTGCCGTCGGCGTCGATGATGCCGGGCTTCTCGCGGCCGGGCGCGCCATAGCGGACGAGCTTCATGTGGAGCTTCTCCCTGGAGCGTTTGTTTTTTGAGCGGTTGGATTGAAGGACAGGTGGGAAGCCGATCATGCAATGGCGCAGGGGCAGGGGGCAAGGTGGCTGGAGCTTCGCCCGGCTGGGAGTGCGCCGCCGAGAGCGCGATCCGTTTAGGTTGAATCACTGCGCATCCCTAACATTTTGCTTGCGCATGATCTTTTCCGAAAACCGGTTCCCATCCCCGATCGGGTCGAGGACAAGCTTTTTGGGATCGCGCGCTAACATTCCCGTGAATTCCGGAACTCGCACCCCGGCTCCTGCGTAAACATTGGCGGTGGAATGCCAATGCCGAGGGTGCCATGGTCGCGCGATGGGGTGAGGTTCTTTACCGGATAGCCGAAATTATCGCCGGCCTGATCGCGGCCTTCGCATTCTTGACTTATCTGGATAGCGCCAGCGCGGGCGAGCCGATCATTCCGGTCGTTCCTCTGGTGCTGGCCGGCGTCATCCTGCTGATCGGGCGCTCGTGCCGCGAGCTGCCGAGCGCCTCTTGAGACTTGTTCGCGCCTGACGATCGCCCCGCGATGCGTCGGCTGGAGCGCTTTCATTTGCCTCCGCATCGGCATCGTCCTGTGCCCCGCAGGCGGGGAAGGGCGTACCCGGCAGCAGCAATTGCCAGATTCCCTTCAAGTCGGCGTTGGGTTTGCAGGGATGGCTGGCCATCGCATCATTATGGGCGCAACAGCGCCCGCTTACTGCTTCTTGGCGCTCTTTAACTTCCAGAGCTGGTAGCCGTCGCTGGCGATCGAAGCCTCGATCACGTCGCGGCTGAGATTGTTCGGCGGAGCGGAATCCGCGCGCACGACGCCGACGGCGTGCCACGGCCGGAATTGCGCCGGCAATTTCTGGCCGCCGCGGTCGTCGCAAAACGCGCGCAGGTCGCGGTTGGTCTCGGATTTGAAAATATAGAGCTGCATGGATCGTCTTTCCGCGGCTGCCGGTCCGCTCTGACATACTTTGATGGCTTGCGATGACGTATAGGCGCAATGCTGCATCGCCACAAGCCGCGCCCGGCCAGCTTTGCATTTTGAAAATAAAACGTCGGGGCCATATCGCCGCGGCTCGCAGGCGCGCATGATGAGGGCGCATCCCCGATCTCCTGCCGGATACTTTGAAATGTCCATTCCCTTCGCGCAGCACTTCGATGCTTGGCTGCCGGCCGTCGCCGTGCCGGTGCGCATCACGTCGATCTACGACGCGCAAGTTTTCACGCGCCGCTGGGTGATCCGCGACAAGGATCCGACGCTGAAGGCACTGCTGCGCCAGCTGGAACGGGCCAACGGCGCGGCGCTCATTGAAGTTGCGATGGCAAGCTTCAAGCAGGCGCTGACGGCGCGCGCTTTGTTGCCGAACGACGTCTTATGAGGGGAGACGGCGCCGCGCCGGCGCCGCATATGGGACGCGGCTACCTGGCGCCCGTTTGCCGCCGCCCCATCAGAATCAGCACCGCGATGTAAAGCAGCAGGCCGCTGGGGAAAACCCACATCCAGTTCTGGGCGGGCAGCCCGAACAGGTGGCAGTCCTTGATGAGCCATTGCAGCACGGCGCGTTGCGTGTCCCATGTGAGCCAATTGGTCCGACTGTAGGCCCGGCAGCCGTCCATATTCCGTAAAATGGGAATAAAATGTGCGGCCCTGCGCGAAAAAGCCGTGTCCCACCGGCATTTTCATGGTTAGCGAATACAAACGGAAACATTCGTATTTCGACAATCAGTTTCACAATCGGCTAAACCGGCTCTCGTATTATCGCTCCATCAGGTCAAACCGTCTGACCTCACATCGGCACCCCAGGAGTTCACAAATGCCGATCGCGACGGAGGCTGTCATGGATGAGAGACGCAAGATCCAGCGTCACCGCACGCTGAAAGCAGGCACCATCACGTTCAACCGCGATGGCGGCGTCGATTGCCGCGTGCGCAATCTGTCGCCCGCCGGCGCCTGCCTGGAAGTGGCGAGCCAGCTCGGCATTCCGAACGAGTTCGTGCTGGTGGTTGAGACCGATCGCGTGCGCGCGCCGTGCCATGTGATCTGGCGCACCGCGACGCGCCTCGGCGTGGCGTTCAACGCTTGAGGCGCCTTCCTCGCGCGTTGGCCGGCGCAGGCAAGCTATTGAATATACATCTATTTCCGTCGTCCCGGTTTCGCCCCGACGGCGGGAGCGGTATGTGGCGCGGGAGCCACATGTAACCAAAAATATGTGCAACTGCCCGGTTTTGCATCGGTATTTGCTGTCCGGCCATTGTCGGCGGGCATGCGCGGCGTCACGATGCAATCGGTAAGCGCCCGGCGAAAGGGCGCGGCGATCCGGGGGCTGGGATGACATTTTACCGCGGTTTGAAAGCGCTTCTGATGGCGGGCGGCGGCGTTGCGGCTTTGGTTGCCGCCACGTCTGATGCGAACGCCGGCGGTTTTGCGCTTCGCGAGCAAAGCGCCTGGGGGCAGGGAACGTCCTACGCCGGCGTTGCCGCCGGCGGGTCGCTGTCGTCGATGTTCTGGAATCCGGCGACCATGACGCAGGTGCCGGGTATCCAGAGCGAGTCGGTGCTGAGTGGCATATTGCCGTCTTCGTCGAATACGCCGGCGCCGGTAGCGCGCGGTTCCGGCTTGGGCGGCACCGGCAATACCGGCGAAGACGCGTTGGTGCCGTCCAGCTATTATTCCTGGCAGTTCAGACCGGACATGTGGCTCGGCCTGTCGGTCAATTCGCCGTTCGGTTTGTCGGTGAAATTTCCGATCGGCTGGGCCGGCAGCGAATATGCGGCGGGAAGCAGCTACCTGAAGACCTATAACTCGACGCCGAGCTTCGCCTATCGCATCAACGATCTGATCAGCGTCGGCGTCGGCGTGCAGGTTCAATATGCCAAGGCCGACTTAAGCCAAGGCGTAGTTCGGCCTTGCCGCGTCGGCGTTTCGGCGTTGCGGAATTGTCCGGCAACGGTTGGGGCTATGGCTTCACCGCGGGCGTCACCGTGACGCCGACGCCGACCACCACGATCGGCCTCGGCTATCGCTCGGCCATCAATCAGAAGATCGACGGCACTTTCGCAGTGATCCGGGTCGGGCGCCGTATCAGCACCACGTCGACGGTCAGCACCACGATCAATCTGCCCGACATCGGTCAGCTTGGGATCTACGCCAGCGCCTCGACCCGCAGTGGACCGGGCTCGGCACCGATCGAGTGGACGAACTGGAGCCGCATCGGCACGTCAAATGTCGTCGGCCGGCCGCGTTGCCGACCACTCTGCCGTTCCAATACCAGGACGGCTGGCTCTTCTCGCGTCGGCGCCGAATATATGTGGAACGATCGGCTGACAGTGCGCGCGCGGCGTCGGCTTCGAGAAGTCGCCGATCACCGACGATGTGCGCATCCCGCTGCTGCCGGACAACGACCGCTATCTGGGTGTCGGTGGGCGGCGACCTACAAGCTGACGCCAAAGATCACGCTGGACGCGCCTATTCGCATGTGTTCGTGAAGGACACGCCGATCAATATCACGGCGGCATCCGGCAATCCGTGGTTCACACGGCATCCGCTTACGTCGGCGACCGTCGATTCGCACATCGACATTATCTCGGTCGGCGTTGAAATACCGCTGGGACGAGCCGGCGCCGCCGCCGGTCGAAGCAGGGCTACTTCAAGGCCAAGTAGGCGCGGCGACATAACCTTTGCAAGAAGGCCGGCGGCAACGCCGGCTTTTTTCTTTTGCCGAGGCACTTTCACCCTCCCCCTTGTGGGGAGGGTCGACCGCCGAAGCTTTAGCGAAGGCGGGCGGGGTGGGGGTGGTGCGTTTTTCTGCGTCCGTTCGTCTTGTAATCTTCACATTCTACCCCCACCCCCGACCCCTCCCCACAAGGGGGAGGGGAGTTAAAACGCGCCGTTGAACACGCCGCCGTCGATGAGAAGGTTCTGCCCGGTGATGTAGCCCGCCTGCGCCGAGCACAGGAAGGCGCAGGCCGCGCCGAATTCATCCGGCTGGCCGAAACGGCGCGCCGGCACGGTGGCCATGCGCACCTTGGCAGCTTCCTCCTCGCTGGTGCCCGCTTTCTGCGCGTTCAATTTCAGATTCGCGCGCAGCCGGTCGGTGTCGAAGGAGCCGGGCAGGATGTTGTTGATGGTGATGCCGTTGGGGGCGACGGAGCGGGCGACGCCGGCGAGGAACGCGGTCAGGCCGGCGCGCGCGCCCGACGACAGGTCGAGGCCGGCGAGCGGCATCTTCACCGAGCCCGAGGTGATGTTGACGATACGGCCGAATTTGCGCTCGCTCATCGGGCCGATCACCTTCTGGATGAGTTCGACAGCGACGATCATGTTGGCGATCACGCCGTCGATCATTGCCTGCCGTGTGAGCTCGCGGAAATCCTTGAACGGCGGACCGGCATTGTTGTTCACCAGGATGTCGGGCGCGGGGCAGGCCGCGAACAGCGCCTTTTGCCCGTCGGGCGAGGCGACGTCGGCGGCGACCGGGATCACCTTGGCGCCGGTGGCCTTGGCGATTTCGGTGGCGGTGGCTTTCAGCCGCTCGGCGTCGCGGCCGTTGACGACCACCTCGCAGCCGGCTTCGGCGAGCTTAAGGGCACAAGCCTTGCCGAGCCCGCGGCTCGACGCGCAAACGATGGCCTTGCGGCCG
This sequence comes from uncultured Alphaproteobacteria bacterium, assembly GCA_963709015.1. GTDB lineage: Bacteria > Pseudomonadota > Alphaproteobacteria > Rhizobiales > Xanthobacteraceae > Pseudolabrys. The sequence goes on from CAVPUU010000025.1 coordinate 13,071, forward strand.
GCAATTCCGAGATCCATGGGGTCCTCGCTTGGTCGTTGATTTAGTCCTCACCCTCCCCTGGAGGGGGAGGGTCGGCGCGCGGAGCGCGCCGGGGTGGGGTGATCGTTGCCATCCTCGATGCGTCGATGGCGCCGATGTTTCATGGCGCGCGGCGCGGCTTCGCCCGTACCGTAAAGCTCGGCGTACACGGCTTCCATAACGCTGTTGATGTGCTTTGCGACGTCGTTGTTCCAGAATCGCAACACACGATAGCCCTCGGCCACAAGCCATTGCGTTCGAACACGATCGCGACTGCGGCCAGAATCTTCGCCATGCTGCGATCCGTCAACTTCTATGACGAGGCGAGCGGCGGGACAGGCAAAATCGACGACAAAATTTCCGATGGACATTTGGCGGCGGAAGTGAGTACCGCGCATTTCAAGTCGCCGCAGATGGCGCCAGAGTTTCAATTCAGCATCGGTCGAATTCTCGCGTAGCCGTCGCGCGGCATCGCGTCTGAATTGAGAGACTGCATTTGCATCCGGCATTCAGATCACCCCACCCCGCCCGCCTTCGGCGGGCGACCCTCCCCCTCCAGGGGAGGGTGAAGCATAGCGGCTTGGCGCGCGATTGGTCACCCCTCCAAGGGAGGGTAGCAGTAAGCTTGTCGTTGAACTGTAGCAATCGCTTGCTACCTCCCGGGCGAACGAACAAGATTCGCGAGGGAACCATGCTGCGCGATCCGAACAAGCAGGTGATGGAAAAAGCCTATGCCCGCTGGGCGCCGGTCTACGACCTGCTGTGCGGGCCGGTATTCGTCAACGGCCGGCGCGCCGCCGCGCGCGCGGCGCGCGAAGCCGGCGGCCGCATTCTGGAGATCGGCGTCGGCACCGGGCTGTCGTTCGCCGACTACGACGAGACCACCGAGATCGCCGGCATCGATCTGTCGGAGCCGATGATCGGGCGCGCGCGGCTGCGGGCGGCGAGCGGCCGCTATCCCTTCGTCAAAGGCCTCGCGGTGATGGATGCCCACGACTTGCATTACGACGACGCCAGCTTCGACTGCGTGGTCGGGCAATTCGTCATCACTCTGGTCGAAAATCCCGAACGCGTGCTTTCGGAATGCGCGCGCGTGGTGAGACCTGGCGGGCAGATCGTGCTGGTCAATCATCTCTATTCGGAGCGCGGGCTCGCCGCCGCGATCGAACGGCTGCTGGCGCAGAAGGCGCGCCGGCTCGGGTTGCGCCCCGAGTTCCCGTTCGCGCGGCTCGCCGCGTGGGCGCAGACGCATGGCGGCGCCGAGTTGATCGAGCGGCGCAAGGTGCCGCCGTTCGGCGTCTACACGCTGGTGCGGTTCCGCCGCGTGGAAACCCAGCAACTGGCGGCGTGATGAAGGACGCTGTCACCCTCCCCCTCCAGGGGAGGGTAAAGCGAGCAAGTCGCGTGGTTACTAGTAGCCTAATGCCGCTGTCATAAAAGCGAGACGCGAATTTGCTATGCGCATGCCTATGACCAACGGCAGAAAGCCCGCCGCATCGTGACGGACACGCGACGGTTTCGCGCGCTTTTCATCTCCGACGTGCATCTCGGCACGCGCGGCTGTCAGGCCGACAAGCTGCTCAACTTCCTCCGCCACCACGAGGCCGACACGATCTATCTGGTCGGCGATATCGTCGACGGCTGGGCGCTGCGCTCGTCGTGGTACTGGCCGCAGGCGCACAACGACGTGGTGCAGAAGCTCTTACGCAAAGGCCGCAAGGGTTCGCGCGTCATCTACATTCCCGGCAACCATGACGAATTCCTGCGCGGCTACTACGGCACGCATTTCGGCGGCATCGAGGTGATTGAACACACTATCCATGAAGGCGCCGACGGGCGGCGCTATCTGGTCGTGCATGGCGATATTTTCGACCTCGTGGTGACGCAGGCGCGCTGGCTTGCGCTGCTCGGCGACAAGGCCTACGAATTCGCGCTCATCGCCAACCGCCTGTTCAACGGCATGCGCCGCGTGCTGGGCGCGCCCTATTGGTCGTTGTCGAAATGGGCCAAGTTGAAGGTTAAGAACGCGGTGAATTATATCGGCGCCTTCGAGAAGGCGCTCGCCACCGAGGCCAAGCATCATCAGGCCGACGGCGTGATCTGCGGCCACATCCACACCGCCGCCATGCACGACGATTTCGGCCTGCGCTACATCAATTGTGGCGACTGGGTGGAAAGCTGCACGGCCGTGGCCGAGCGCCACGACGGCCGCTTCGAGATCATCACCTGGACGCGCACCGATGAAGAAGCCGAGCCGGCATTGCTGGAAGTGCAAGCCGCATGAAATTCGCATTCCGTTCGTCCCCGCGACCCGTCTACGCGAAGGCGCTTCGACGCGCCGAGGCGCAGAGTCCGCCGAAGCCGCGCAGGCGGCATGACGGGTAAAAAGTTGAGCGAGCGACATCAAGGATTAGCCACGATGAAAATTCTGATCGCCACCGATGCGTGGCATCCGCAGGTCAACGGCGTAGTGCGTACCTTGGACCACGTCGCGCGTGAGGCGCGTGTGTTTGGCGCGGAACTCGAGTTCCTGACGCCGGGCGAGTTCTGGACGCTGCCGATGCCGACCTATCCCGAAGTGAGGCTGGCGCTGACCGGACCGGGCGACGTCGAGCGCAAACTCGGCCGCGTGCGGCCGGACGCGATCCATATCGCGACGGAAGGCCCGCTCGGCCATGCGGTGCGCCGCGTTTGCGTCCGCCGCGGCGTTCCGTTCACCACCAGCTTGCACACGCGCTTTCCCGATTACCTGGCCGAACGCCTGCCAGTGCCGGAGCGCTGGGCCTGCGAGGTGACCTGGGCCTGGCTGCGGCGGTTCCACAGCGCCGGTGCGGCGGTGCTGGCGGCGACGCCGACGCTCGAGGCGGAACTCAGCGGGCGCGGCTTCAAGAATGTGAAGCTGTGGCCGCGCGGCGTGGATGCAAGCCTGTTCCGCCCGCGTCCAGGCGGCACGCTCGATCTGCCGCGGCCGGTCTTCCTCACCGTCGGGCGGGTGGCGATCGAAAAAAATCTAGAAGCGTTTCTCAAGCTCAACCTGCCGGGGACCAAATTGGTGGTCGGCGACGGGCCGGCGCGTGCTTCGCTGGTCCGGCAGTATCCCGGCGCCGTGTTTCTTGGGAACCGCGAAGGCGAGGCGCTGGCAGAGATTTATGCGGCCGCCGACGTGTTCGTGTTCCCGAGCCGCACCGACACCTTCGGCCTGGTGCTGCTGGAGGCGCTGGCGAGCGGTCTGCCGGTGGCGTGTTTCCCCGCCGCCGCGCCACGCGACGTGATGGGTGAGGCGCCGGTCGGCCGGCTCGACGAGGATTTGCGGCGCGCCTGCCTGGGAGCGCTGGAGGTTTCGCGCGCGGACTGCCGCGATTTCGCGCTCGGTATGACCTGGCAGACGAGCGCGCGCATTTTCATCAAGCACGTCACGCAAGCGGCGAAGGCGGGGTGCAAGCTGGCGGCGTGAGGCCTATTCGCGGTCCTGCGCAGGCTTGTCCCGCATATCCATGATGAGCGGCAGCCGATAAAACCGTACATAAGGCTGCCATTGCCGGGAGCCCTGGATTGCCGGATCACGCCGGCAATAACAGTGCCGGGGATGCCGCTCTTGCCGGCATCGTTGGTCCGGCGCTAGCCTTGCCCCATGGGCGCCATCGACAAGATTGTTCCATCGGCCGCCGATATCGAAGCCGCGGCCAAGCGGCTTGCCGGCATCGCTGTGCGCACGCCGCTGATCAACGCGCCGGTGCTCGACGAGGCGCTCGGCGCGCGCGTGTTCCTCAAAGCCGAGACGCTGCAACGCACCGGCTCATTCAAGTTTCGCGGCGCCTATAACAAAATTTCCTCGATTCCGAAGGAGCGCCGCGCCGCCGGCGTGGTGGCCTATTCATCCGGCAATCACGCGCAGGGGGTAGCGGCGGCGGCGCGGCTGCTCGATATGCCGGCGACCATCGTGATGCCGGCCGACGCGCCGCGCCTGAAGCGCGAGCGCACGGCGGCGCTCGGCGCCGAGATCGTGCTTTATAACCGCGACACCGAGGACCGCGCCGCCATCGCCAGGAAAATCGTCGCCGGGCGCGGCGCCACTTTGGTGCCGCCTTACGACGATCCGTTGATCATCGCCGGGCAGGGCACCATCGGGCGCGAGATCGTCGAGGATCTCGGGCAGCTCTTGCTCGAGCCCGAGATCGTGGTGGTCGGCGCCTCGGGCGGCGGTTTGGCGGCCGGCATTTCGCTCGGCGTCAAGACGCGGGTGCCGGCGGCGAGGTTCTACACCGTCGAGCCGGAGGGCTTCGACGACACGCTGCGCTCGTTCCAGAGCGGACGACGCGAAGCCAACGCACGCATGAGCGGCTCGATCTGCGACGCGCTGATGAGCAATACGCCGGGCGAGCTGACGTTTCCGATCAATCGCGAATTGATCGGCGCCGGCATCACAGCGAGCGACGCGGAAGTCGCCGCCGCGGTGCGCTACGCGTTCCACGAATTGAAGCTGGTGGTGGAGCCTGGTGGCGCGATCGGGCTCGCGGCGCTGCTCGCCGGCAAGCTTGAGGTCAAAGGCAAGGTGGTGATCGGCATCCTTTCCGGCGGCAATGTCGATGCGGATTTGTTCGCGAGGTTGATTGCGGGATAGCCCGTGTCCCGGGCGCAGCGCAGCGCGTAGTGGTGCGCTGCAGGACCCGGGACCCCGGTTATTTTGAAAGCGAGCTGGGTCCCGGATCAGCGGTGCACCGCCATAGCGCGTCGAAGACGCAGCGTGAACGCGCTAATGGCGCTGCACCGCATCCGGGACATGAGTCAGCAGATTACGTAAACAGCGCGAGGCGCTCGTCCTCGCTCAGCGCCATGATGGCGGCGAGCGGATTGGGCAACGGCGCGGCGGGCGTGACGGTGGCTTCAACGACGGCCGGCGGCGCATGCTCCATGAAGGCCGCTTCCGGCACCGCCTTGGCTATCGGACATATTCGTTTGCGCCTGATCTTGCCTGGAAACCGGCTCCGGCTTTTCCGGATGGTGCAGCAGGACGATCGCCGGCGCTGGTGCGCTTTCCGGCGCGGGGATCGGCAATTCCGGCTCGTCGTGTTGCGGTACTGCGGCGAGTGGCGCTTGCGCGGCGTCGGCGGGTGTTGCCCCGGCCATGGCGTCGAGGCGGCGTTCGAGCAGGTCGAGCAGCTTGGTCAGCTTCGCCGCCTGTACGGCCGGCGCCGCGGTATCGATTTGCGGGCGGGCGAGGCGGATGGCAATGAGCAGCATGCGCAAGTCGTCGCGCAGGCGCTGCACCGCGGAGGCGTCGGCGTGCAGGCGATCCTCGATGCGCCCGATCGCTTCGAGCAGCGCCGCGCTGTCGGCCTTGCGGCTGCGCCGGGCATGCTCGGTGAGGAAGGCGCGGCCGCGCGCGCTTTGCGAAAGCGCGGCGCAGAGCGTGTCAAAGTCGTCCGCGATAGGCGCGTCCAGCGGCTTGATCGCCAGCGCCAACGGCTCGTTCGTCATGTGCAATCCGTGACCACCCGTTTATAAATCAGCCGGCCTGATTCGGCTAGCCAGGCACGATCGGGCGGTAACGAGCTGACAAATCGGCAAAAAGACGGCGAAATGCGGCCCTTGAGCGCCCTGCAAATCGGTTTCGCGCCGCGGCTGGCGGCGTTTTATGCCGGCCTCTTCATCATGAGCGGCATCCAATTGCCGTTCTTTCCGGTTTGGCTGAAGGCCAAGGGACTCGATCCGCAGATGATCGGCGTGGTGCTGGCGGCGCCGATCGTCGCGCGCCTGATCGCGGTGCCGCTGGTGGCGCGCGCGGCCGACCGGCGTGAGGCGGTGCGCGCGGCCATCATCGTGACGAGCTTTCTGGGCGCCGCAGGCTTCGTGCTGGTGGGAATGGCCGAGGGGGCGCGCGCGATCTTGGTCGCTTACGCGCTGGCTTCGCTTGCGCTCACGCCGGCGATGCCGCTGGCTGACACCTACGCGCTCAAGGGTCTGAGCGCACGCGGGCGCGCCTATGGGCCGGTGCGCCTGTGGGGCTCGGTCGCCTTCATCTTCGGCACCTTCGTCGCCGGCTTTGCCACCGACACGATCCCGCCGCGCTATCTGATCTGGCTCATCGCCGCGGCGGGCCTGATCAGTGCGCTGGCCGCGCTGATGCTTGAGCCGCTGCCGGCGGCAACGCCTTCAGCAGGCGAGCCGGCAAAGCCGCGCCCGCATTTGCTGCGCGATCCGGCCTTCATCGCGGTGCTGGCGGCGGCGAGCCTGATCCAGGCGAGCCACGCGGTCTATTACGGCTTCTCGGCGCTGGCTTGGCGCGGCGCCGGCCTTGACGGCACGGCGATCGCAGCATTGTGGGCGCTCGGCGTGATCGCCGAGATCGTACTGTTCGCGGTCTCCGGCCGGCTGCCGCCGTTCATTCAGCCGACCGTACTGCTGATGGTCGGGGCTGCGGGCGGCGCGCTGCGTTGGGCAGCGATGGCGCTCGATCCGCCGGCGCCGGTGTTGCCGTGGCTGCAATTGCTGCACGCGCTGTCATTCGGCGCGACGCATCTCGGTGCGCTCGGCTTTGTCGCGCGCCATGCGCCAATGGGGCAGGCGGCGACCGCGCAAGCCTATCTCGCGATCGCGCTCGGCGCGACGATGGCCGGCGGCAACCGGGCTGTCCGGCTGGCTTTACGGCGACTTCGGCGGGCGCGCTTACGCGGCGATGGCGCTAGCGGCGGTCGCTGGCGGCGTTTGCGGGTATGTCGCGGATCGGGCGCGCCGAGTAGCGGCGCTCTGAGCGAAGTTGCGCGCGCGTCGTCGGGCGGTCGCAACTCGCCACGATGCCGCTGAGCGAGCGGCCTTGCATGTAGATCATCCTGCGCGACAAGCCGCCGTGCCGGTCGATCCAGTGCCGCACCGAAGCCGGATAGATATTCCACAGCGCTTGCGTTCCCATCGCGCTGGTGACCGGACGGCCATTGTTATCCGGCATCCAGGCGGCGTGGAAGCCGAAGCGCGCGCGTGATGTCGCGCAGATGCGGTCGCGCGGGATTAGGCCCAGCACCAGCGTGCATGCCGACAGGCAATTGCCGTCGATGACCACGCGCTCGCCGCTCTCGCGCGCAGCGGTGAAGTTCTGCAAATATTGGCCGATCTGGCCGCCGCGATCCTCGGCGATGCGCATGGTGGCTGAGGCCGAAGAAATGCCGCATGCCAATATGGCGACGCAGAGCAACAGACCCCGACTACGCATGATTGCGTCCCCGCTCTCGTTACCCCCGCCCGTTCCGGCGGTTGTGCGATTTAGCCGCAAGTCTAGGCCAGAGGGGCGGCGATTGGAAAGACTTGGTTAAGCAAGAAATGGGGACAGTTCGAAAATAAAGCCGGGCAGTTGCCGAGCGGCCCCAAAAGCGCCGTGGAACAATTGGCCGTGCGGTTGGGAGTCGGCGGGCAGGCGTACCGGCGTTCAGCCCCACAGCGCCGGCGTGGGCGGGAAAACCAGGCTGTCCGCATAGCGCAGCCCGTCGGGCCGGTCCTTGGCGAGCAGCAGCGGCCCGTCGAGATCGACGTAGTGCGCCTTCTGCGCGAGCAGCACGGCCGGCGCCATGGCAAGCGAGGTCGCCACCATGCAGCCGGCCACGATCGCGAGGCCGGCCCGCTCGGCTTCCGCAACCATCGCCAGCGCCTCGGTCAGGCCGCCGGCCTTGTCGAGCTTGATGTTGACCGCGTCGTATTTGCCGGCGAGCGCCTTGAGCGAAGTGCGGTCGTGCGCGCTTTCATCGGCGCAGACCGGGATCGGCCGCTTGATCTCCGCGAGCGCCTGATCGCCGCCGGCGGGCAGCGGCTGCTCCACCAATACCACGCCGGCCCGCGCGCAGGCGGCGAGATTGGCGGTGAGGTTGCGATCGTTCCAGCCCTCATTGGCATCGACGATGAGCGTTGCCTTGGGCGCAGCGGCGCGCACCGCGGCGATACGATCGGCGTCGCCGTCAGCGCCGAGCTTGACCTTAAGCAGCGCATGGCCGACTGCCTTGGTGGCGGCTTCGGCCATAGCGGCAGAGGGCCCAAGCGAGATCGTAAAGGCGGTAATGACCGCATGCGGGGCGGGCAGGCCGGCGAGCGCGTGAACCGGACGCCGGCTCCGCTTGGCTTCGAGATCCCAGAACGCGCAGTCGAGGGCATTACGCGCGGCGCCGGCCGGCATCGCCGTTTGCAGACCGCGGCGGTCCAGTCCCGCCGCGAGCTGCGGTTGCAGGGCCTCGATCTGGGCCATGACGCTGCCGAGGCTTTCGCCGTAGCGCGAATAGGGCACACATTCGCCGCGGCCGCGCGCCTTGCCGTCACCCAATTCGACGACCAAAACCACGGCCTCGGTTTTGGCGCCGCGGCTGATGGCGAAGGAGCCGGCAATCGGCCAGCTTTCGGCGGCAAGGGCGAGGGTCAAAGGCGCGTCCACAGCTGACATCACCGACGGTTCATAGCCCTCGGTCAAGTATGACCCCGCCACTAACCACTTCGGCGTTGCGGCGATCCGGTGGTCTTTGCGGTCAGCTCATGCGGCCCAACGGGACATCTGCGATCGGAGCGATGGCAAGCGCCGGGTCGAGCACCACCGTTGTCGGCGGCGCCATACCTGACACGATCTTGCGCCGGACAACAATCCAGTAGCCGATCACGCCGATCACCCCGAGGGACACGATGTCCGAGGCGATGTCGTAGAACGAGAGCAGGATGAACAGCGACATAGTGGCGAGAACGGCGCGCACGCCAAGGTCCACCATGCGCGTCTCGGAATAAGTGGCTTGCAGTGTGAAGGTGATGCCCAGCGTCGCGACCAGGACCAGATAGGCCGCGCCCATCTGATCCCAGCCCGGCTTCACCACCAGTTCGGGGTGCACGAACACGCCAGCCATCAAGGTGAACAGCGACACGCAGATTTGCACTGAGCGCCAGAGCGTCACGTAGAACGACGCGTTGGCGATTTCGAGGTGATCGCCGCGGTGATCGAGGTCGGCGGGGTCAGTTCGCCGAACACGCCGATGAAGAAGGCGAAGAAGTGCACCACCCATGGATTGACGCCGATCTTGATGAACGGCGGCCCGATCACGATGGCGACCAGGATATAGACCGGTGCCGGCGGCAATCCAGTGCCGAGGATGGCGCCGAAAATAAAGGCCATGGCCACCATTGCAGCCATATTGATGCCGGCGGCCTCCACCAGCAGCGAGCCGAGCTTGGTCGGCACGCCGGTGATCACGAGCGCGCCGGTCATGACCGACAGCGTCGCCAGCAATAGCGCGATATCGGTGATCATGTCGATATAGGAATTGAGCACGCGCCGCAGCGGCGCGATGAATTTGCGGAACGACCAGTCCTTGAGCGCGAGCAGCGCGCCACATGGATCACGACGAGGCGGAACCGGCGGCGCAGAACATATAAAGCGCGGCGAACATGGGCGCGAGGAAGATAGTCGCCATCAACGTCACCAGTCCGCCGACGACGAAGACGAAGGCTCCGAGATTGACCTTGTCGCGCCAGTCGAGCTTCTTGGCGCCCAGATCCACGATCATGTGCGTGTGATAGAACGTCGCCAGCAGATAGACCGAGGTCGACACCGAGATGTAATAGATGAGTGCCGGCACCCAGCCGCGCGCCACCACGTCGAAATAATCGACGCCGAGGAATTCGGCCATCAGGAAGGCGGCGATGCCCATGACCGGCGGCATCAACTGGCCGCCCATCGAGGATGAGTTCTCGATCGCCGCCGCGGTCGCCGGCGGCAGGCCGGCTTAAATCATCGCCGGAATGGTGGCGGAGCCGACGGTGATCGAATTGGCGGCGCCCGATCCGCTTACCGTGCCGATCGCCATCGAGCCGATCACCGCCGACTGCGGAATCGCGTGCGGCGAGCGGATAGCGACGCGCTTAGTCGCGCGCAGCAGCAAATCGACGCAGCCGAAACCGCGCAGCAGGCTCAACACCAGCAGGAACGCCCCGATGACGGTGAGGGCGATCTGCGGCAGCCGAGAGAAGATGCCGGTTTCCATCTCGACGCTGCTCGCTGCGACGACGCGCTCCCAGGATAGCCCCGCGTGGTAGAACATGCCGGGCACCAGATAGCCGTACACGGCGTAAAGAACGAGGATGAGGTTGAGAATGAACAGCGGCATGTGCCGCTTGCGCGCATATTCGATGATCAGCAGAGTCATGGCGCCGCCGACGATCAGGTCGGAAGGATCCCACATCCCCATGCGCTCGGTGCCGAGCGCGACGTAATTCGTGATCATGTAATAAGAGCAATAGATCGAGAATAGGCAATAGACCGCGGCGATCGCATAGTTGGCCGCAATAGGCAGCCTCGGATAAAGTTCGTTCGCGCGCAACGATTGCAGTGTGAACAGCACGTAAGTAATCGGGATGGCGCCGAGCGCAAGAAAGGTTTCGCCGTTGGCGCCGGTCCAATAGTAATAGAACATATAAAGCGCGAACCCGATCGCAACCGCGTAATAGATGCAGTCCAGCAGGAGCGGTGGACGTAGTTGAGCCGTGGTGTCGGTCATGGGTGGACCCATTATCTCTCTGGATTCAAGCGGGGCGGGCGCTTTGACACGCCCGCCCCGTATTGTCAGTCGAACAAGAGAGTAAGCCCTCACATGGTCGCTTTGGCGACGTGGGAGTCGAACTTGCTGTCCCATTGGTTCTTCGCCTTCAGATACTTGGCGAGACCCGGGTGGATCGGCACTAGCGCGTAAGTCGACTCGAGCGCCTGCTTCTGGAAAGCCGCCATCTGGCCGCCGCCGATCTGCTTGAAGCTCGGATCGGCTTTGGCGAGTTCGTCGGCGTGCTGCTCGATGATGGTGAGCATCTTGTACATCTCATCGGTCGAGACGTTCATGCCGATGTCGAAGCCCCAGTAGAAGGGCAGCAGCGTGACTTTCGTTGTGTCTTGCTTCTTGTGGAAGTTCGCCGGATCGACCTGTTCGGTGGCAAAGCCTGCGGCCTTGAGCTTGGCGATCTCATCAGGGCTTGGGTTGAGCGCCAGCCAGTCCACCGCGAGCGAAGCTTCCGCAATCCACGGCGCCGGCGTCTTCCCGCCGGCGGCGTAGATCAGCATGCCCTTGATCGCGCCGGAATTCAGTTGTGAGCCGGCGGTGGACAGATCGACCTGCTTGTAGATGTGCTTGACGCCGGCCGCCGCCATGGCGTTCTCGAGATGCAGGCGGGTGTCGAACGGGAGCGGACCGGTGTAAACCGGCTTGCCGGAAAGATCTTCCCATTTTTTGATGGTGTCGCGGTCGCTGGCCTTAATCGCGATGCCGACGTCGAGCGTGTAGCACCAGAACGATTGTACCGGCTGGGTCTTGATGTGCGACTTGAAGCCCTTGAAGCGCCCCGCATCGGCAGCCAATTCCTTCAACGCCACGTCGGAACCGTAGTAGCCGTCGAGTTCGCCGGTAGCGAAGCCCTTCACGGTGCCGACGGCGCCGGGATAAGGCAGCACAGCTGATGCGCAGTTCCGGCATTTCCTTGTTGAGCACGTCGGCGAGCACGACGAGAGCCTTATGGCCCGACGAGCCGACGGGGCCGGTGCCCCACTTGATATCCTTGGGCGCCGACCAGGCCGTCGAACCCGACAGCCCGACTAGAGCGAACGTAGATGCCGCGAAAAGTCCCGCGGCGAGCGCGCGTGAAGTCAGAATACGCATGGCTTGAATCCTCCCAGATAGCCGTATTCGGCATAGGCGTCGACCAACGCCAGTCCACCCTCTCAATTCCCGCCGTCGTTGTTTTTATTGGTGCGGAAATTTTCAATTACGACGTTTAAGGCCGCCGGTGTCGCCCCACGCGACAGCAACCCGGCGCTACTATCCGATAGTTGGCCGCCGCTGGCAATTCGAATTTGGCGCAAATAACGATCACACAGACGCCGGGCCGCAAGGCGGCCGGTTTGCGCCTAATATTTGCTCAGTGTGCGGTATGCCGCAGCTTCAGTCGAAGCGCCCGGCCGCATGCGCCAGCATGGTGTAGACCTTGCCGGTTTCCGAGGTGAGGTAGGTGCGCGCCACCACCTGGCCGCGGTCGTCGCGTGCGACCTCGTCGAGCAGGTGCTCGAACTCGCCGATATAGCGGTCCACCGTCTGCTTGAACTCGCGGTCGGCGCGGTATTTCTTGCGGATCTCGTCGAACGCCTGCTGCCCCTGCAAGGTGTAAAGCCGGCGGGTGAAGACGTTGCGCTCGCCGCGCTTGTAGCGGTCCCACAAATCGGCCGCGGCATCGTGATCGATCATGCGGGCGATATCGACCGACAGCGAGTTCGAGCGACTCGATGCTGTGCCGGGGCGTGCGCTCCTCGGGCCCGCGCAGCGGCTCGCGCGCGGCTTCGCGCGGGCTGTCGCGCTCCGGTTCGCCGTCCTCGCGCGAGGCGCGGCTGAGCAGATCGGTGAGCCAGCCACGGCCGTTGGCGTTCGGCGGCGGGTTGAGCGAGGGCGCCTCGGTGCGGCGGGCGGCCGGCGCAAAACCGCCGACGTCGGCGCGCGGCGCCGGGCGCGGCGCCAGCTCGCCGCGGCCGCCGCTCGCGGCGAACGAGACATCCTCGCGTACCGGGCGGCGCGGCTCGACCGCATCAAGATTGCGGCCATGACGGGCGACGATACGGTTGAGCTCGGCGAGCGCCTCGATCTGATCGACGATGACGCGGCGCATTTGCGCGGTGCTCTCGGCGGTCTCCTGCGGCAGCTCGAACATGCCGCGGTGCAGTTCGCCGCGGGTGGCTTCGAGTTCGCGGTGCATTTCCGCGCGCGTCGCCTCAAGCTCGCGCTGCATTTCGGCCGCCATCTGCTTCATGTCGCGCACCGTCTCGGCGAAGCGCTCGTTGGCGTCGCTGAACATCGCGTGCGTGTCGCCGGTGGTCTGCTCGTAAACCGAGCGCATCGCCTCGGCGGTACGGTGGCGTTCGTCCTCGGCCTGTTCGCGCATGCGCTCATACTGCTCGCCTATCGCGCGGCTGCCCTCGGCGGTCGACTCCGACACCACGCGAGCGATGTCGCGCGCGCGCGCGGCAGCCGCCTCGAGCGATTCGTCGAGCAGCCCGGAGAAGCGCTTGAGCCGCTGGTCGAGGTCCTCGGTGCGCTGGTCGAGGGTGACGACCAGCGAATCAAGCGAGGCGCGGCGTTCGCTGATGCCTTCCTCGGTGCGCCGGTTGCTGCTGTCGATTTGCTCGGCGGCGCCGGCAAGATCGCGGCCATGTGCGGCGAACTGGCCGGCGAGTTGGCCGAGATCGGCGATGACCCGTCCGGTGACTTCGCGGAAGTCCACGATGTTGGCTTCCACCCGGCTGGTGACGGCGCCGGTCGCGCCGGTAACCTCATTCATGGCGGTGACGAAATCCGACACGCGCAGCATCAAAGTATTCTCAAGCTGGCTCATGTTGGCGTGCGAGCCGGAGAGGACTTCCTGCAACATGATGTTGGCTTCGCGCAGCCGCTCGAACAACGCGGTGGTGTCGGTGCGCAGCATGTTGTGAGTTTCCAGCATCTCGCTGACGGTGGCGGTCGCCGTCGATTTCGACAATTCGATCGCCTGTTGCGCGGTGCCGTGCAATTCGTTGAGGCTGCGGTTGATGGTGTTGGTGGCGGCTTCGCCCGCATTGTTGATCATGCGCGAGATTTCGGCGCTATTGTCGAGCATCGATCGCGTGAAGCCGAAGCCCTTTTCCTCGATCGACTTCATAGCCTCGTCGGTCGCGTGGGTAATGTCGCTCGCGAACTCCTGGCCTTTTTCGGTGATCGCGGCGAGCACGCTGCCGCTCTTGTCGGACAGCACGGCCGCCATCTCGTTGGTGCGCCGGTTGAGCGCCTCGGTAATCTCGTCGGCTTTGCCGACGAAGTTGCGGGCGACCTCGGCGCTCACGCCCAGCAGCCTGCGTTCGACCTCGTCGGCGCTGCCGCGCAGCGCCCCGGACGTGGTCTGCGCAAGTTGGCCGAGCGAGTGTTCGGCCTCCGCCGAGTTGGTCTTGATCGCCTGGCCGAGCTGCTCCAGACGGGCATGTAGCGCGTCGGCGGCGGCCTTGGTGCGGGTCTCGAGTTGATTGGTGACCGTCTCGGCGCGCCCGACCAGCAGGTCCTCGAACCGCGTCACCCGGCTGTCGAGTGTGTTGGCGACTTCAAGCGCGTGCGCGCCCAGGGTCTGGTCGATCTGGGCAATCTTGGCGCCGATCGCATCGGCGACTTCGGTGCCGCGCGTAGTGATGGTGCTGGACACTGCGCTTATGCGGCCATCGAGCGTTTCGAGGACCCGATTGCCGCCGTCGGTCAGCCGGGCGGTAAGGTCGGAAACGCGCGTGCCCAGAGTCGCTTCGAATTGCGAGAGCCGCACGTCGATAGAGCCGGTGAGCTCGCCGGCCCGCGCGTTCACGCGCTGATCGAAGGTATCGACGTAATTGCGCATCGCCTCGGCCACGTCCTGCGTGCGCTGGCCCAGGCGCTCGACCAGTTCGCCGCCATAGGTCTTTACCGTGCGGTCGAACTCGGCCATGTGGCGGGTGATCAGACTGCCCAGCGTCGTGGAATCGCGCGAAACCTTTTCGGTGAGCGCGGTGCCGCCGTGGTTGAACATGTCCTCGAAGGCTTGCAGGCGCGCCGCCAGCATGTCCTTGACCGCGTCGCCGCGGTTGGTGATGAGTTGTGCCAGGGCCTCCGCGTTTTCGCGGAAGTTGTCGGCCACCGCGTCGCCGCGGCTGACCAGCGTATCGGTGATGCGCGTGCCGGTCTGTTCCAGCTTGGTCACCACATCGTTGCCGTGCCGGCCCAAGTTGTGCGCCAGTGTGTCGCCGGTCGAGCGCAGCGTGGTATTCACTTGCTCGGCGCGGGCGGCGATGGTCTCGGCCATCTGACCGCCGGTCTGCGTGAGGGTGTCGTTGAACTGCTGCGAGCGGCTCGCCATGGTCTCGATGGTGACGGCGGCCTTTTGCGCGAAGCCCTGCGCGACCTGGTCGAGCCGGGCGCTCATCATCTGCTGCAGGCGGGCGGCAAGATCGGCGAATTCGTCGTGGACGTTCTCGGCCTTGAAATTGAGGCTGTTCGTCAGCTGGTCGCTGGCGGAGGAAATGGCGGTGCTGGCGCGGTCGCCGGTGGTCTCCAGCCGGTCGAGCAAGGTCGAGCCGCGCTCGGTCAGGGTATCGATCATGGAATCGCCGACATGGCCGAGCGCCAGCGTGATGTGCTCGCCTTTCTCGGTGAGCGAGCGGGTGACGCGTTGCGCCACTTCGCTGACTTTGTCGGCAACCAGATCGCCGACCGAGGTGATGTCGTGCGACAGATCGAGGTGGACGCTGGCAATCGCGTTGCGCACGTGCTCGGCCTGATTGACCAGCGTCTCGCGCTGGTTGGTTAATTCGCTGAGCAGGTCGCGGATGCGCACCTCGTTGTCGTTATAGGCGCGCTCGAGCGCGGAAACTTCATTGTGCACCAGCGATTCCAGCTCGGCCGCACGCGCCAGCGCGCGCTCGACTCCGTCGCCCATGGCGGCGACCTCGCGACGGATGGCCTGGCCGACTGACACGATTTGCTCGCGCGCGGCGGCTTCCGGCTGTGCCAGCCGCATAGCCACCTCGGCCATGGTCTCGGCGACCAGGCGCAGGTCCTGCGAACGACGAAACATGAGAGCGAGCACGTAGAAGAAGATCACCGGCACGGCGATCGCGCTGATGAGCCCGACTACGGCGGCGATGCCGACGCGCGGGCTCGCGAATAAAGCCTGCAATTCGCTGCGGTAGAGATAGGCGGTGGCAAGGCCGCCGGCGCTCCAGATGACGGCTGCGACGCTGGCGATTATGTAGGGCAGGCGCGCGGGACGGTGCTGCATGGCCTGCAGCATCTGGCCGAGGCTAGCGCGGTCGTCATTAGCGGGACGGCGCGTCAGGGTGCCGTCGGGTTCCCACGTGTCGGACTGCGGCAATTCGTTGAACAGGTCGCCGGCGGCTGACGGCGGGGCTTGCTCGCTTTCGTCTGCGGATGCTATCGGCGCGGCGCGGCGCGGGGTAGCGCTGAGCGCCTCCTGGATTGCTTGGATGGCATCGTCTGTCAATTCCGGGGATTTTTGCGGGATATTCGCCATTCGCTGGTCGCCTCGTCATTACGCCGGACAATTGCGGCCCGAACCGCCACCTTGCACGGTTCGCGCCGCCAGCGGGAACCTCAGGGAGCCGCGGCTTCCGTAATCATGCATCGATATCGCGTGCGGCCATCCTATCGGCTTGGCATTGCAAAGGAAACCGCGCCGTTAAGGACTTTCTTATCATCGTTAACTTCCTAGTAACCATGACATTTTCCGGCGTCATTCGCGAGGATTACAGCGCCCATTAACTACGCCGCGGAAACCGGCCGCGCATTTACCCGGTTTTGGTCTCTCGCGGGTCACAGTGCGCACCGACATAAAAGGGCCGCAGAGCCCTCGGGAAGTTTCATGGCGCAACGCGCGACCAAGATCGTCGACCGGGAACCGGCCGCGCCGGCCACGGCCATCGACCGCAGCCAACTCGGGCGCATGACCCTCGGCGACCGCAGTCTCGAGCGCGAGGTGCTGCAACTGTTCGACCGGCAGGCCGATCTGCTGCTCGCGCGCATGCAGAGCGGAGAGCCGGTGATGGTGGCAGCGCTTGCGCATACGCTGAAAGGCTCGGCTGCGAGCATTGGTGCTACCGGCGTGGCGCTTGCCGCCGCTGCGGTCGAGCTGACCGCCGGCGCCGCAGAGTGCAATGCCGCTCTCGGCCGGCTTGCCGTGGCCATCGACGCGGCGCGCGCGGAGATCGCCGTCTTACTGAACGCGCTCAAGGGATAGCGTCTCCTGCTAAATGACTATATACGGGGCGCCGTCTAGCGCCAATTCCGGCACGATTTTCCCGCACGCGTCCGTCAATGCCGAAGATCACCTACATCGATCCCAGCGGAACCGCCCGCACGGTCGAGGCCGAGAACGGCTCGACCGTGATGGAGACCGCGATCCGCAACAACGTTCCCGGCATCGAGGCGGAATGCGGCGGCGCCTGCGCCTGCGCCACTTGCCATGTCTACGTCGACGAAGAATGGCGCGCCAAGACCGGCGAGCCATCGCCGATGGAAGAAGATATGCTTGATTTCGGTTACGACGTGCGGCCCAATTCGCGGCTGTCGTGCCAGATCAAGGTGTCCGACGAACTCGACGGGCTCGTAGTGCGCACGCCCGAGAAGCAGGCGTAAGCTCGTAACCCAATACGGTGGCTAAACGTTAGCCCGTCATCCTGAGGAGCGAGCCAACGGGTCCGCGCGAAGCGCGGCCCGATGATAAACTCCGCGAGCTTCGAAGGATGAACAGGCCGTCGCCCACCGATGTCGGGTTTATCCGACATCGGATTCAATAGTGCACAAGTCGGCTATAGCCGACTTGTGATGGCGCGGCTTTGCCGCGCAGCTCAGGGTGACGGATCAAAAGGTGCAAAATGGCTGCTAGCGAAATCCAGACCACCTGTTGCATCGCCGGCGGGGGACCGGCCGGGATGATGCTGGGCTTTCTGCTGGCGCGCGCGGGGGTGCCGGTGGTGGTGCTGGAAAAGCATCCGGATTTTCTGCGCGATTTTCGCGGCGACACCGTGCATCCCTCGACGCTCGAGATGATGCACGAGCTCGGCCTGCTCGATGAATTCCTCAAGCTGCCGCATTCGCAAGTCGATCACGTCAGCATGCAAATCGGCGCGGATGTTATCACTATCGGCGACTTCTCCACGCTGCCGGTGCACTGCAAATTCATCGCGTTGATGCCGCAATGGGATTTCCTTGATTTTCTGGCCGAGCACGGCAAGCGCTACCCCGCCTTCGATCTGCGCATGAAAACCGAGGCGACCGACCTGATCGAACAGGGTGGCCGCGTTGTCGGCCTGCGCGCCAAAACGCCGGATGGCGAGGTGACGATCCGGGCCGCGCTGGTGGTCGGCTGTGACGGTCGCCATTCGACGCTGCGCGAGCGCGCCGGCTTCAAGGTGGACGACATTGGCGCGCCGATGGACGTGATGTGGTTCCGGCTGCCGCGCCAGGAGAGCGACGGCAACGAAGTGGTCGGCCATATTGAAAGCGGCCGCATGCTGGTGATGCTCAACCGCGACGATTACTGGCAATGCGCCTTTGTGATCCCGAAAGGCAGCGCCGACGAGGTGCGCAACCGCGGCCTCGACAAATTCCGCGCGACCGTCGGCGACATGGCGCCGTTCGATGTCGGAGGCCGAATCGGTGAAATCAAAAGCTGGGATGACGTGAAGCTGTTGACGGTGGCGGTCGACCGTTTGCGGCGCTGGTATAAACCGGGCCTGATCTGTATCGGCGACGCGGCGCACGCGATGTCGCCGATCGGCGGCGTCGGCATCAATCTTGCGGTGCAGGATGCGGTGGCTGCGGCCAATATCCTCGCCGAACCGCTGCGGCGGGGCACAGTGACAGTGGACACGCTCAAGGCTATTCAGCGTCGCCGCGAATTTCCCACGCAATTTACGCAAGCCGTGCAAATCACGCTGCAAAACAAACTCATCGGCCCGGCGCTGCAAGGCACACGCAAGCGCCCGCGCGCGCCGCTGTTGATGAAGATGATTCAGTGGCCATTGCTGCGGCGCATCCCAGGCCGCGTGCTGGCGCTCGGCGTGCGGCCGGAGCATATCGAGACGCCGGAAGTCACGGCGCCTACGAAAACGGGCGCGGCCTAAGGCTTCATCCCCGCCGGCGCGACCTGCGACGACTTCAATCCCATCTCGTCAAACGCCTGGCGTACCAAGCCGGAAGCTTTGGCCTCCTCGATGAATTCGCTGACGTAGATCAGTGCGTCGGGCTTGCCTTTTGGCAGCGCGACCGACGTCGTGGAATTCATGAAGCCGCCGTCGAGAATGCGCGAGCCCGGCACCTTGGCCTGCAGGCCTGTGAGCGATTCCCGCGAGAAGGCGATGGCATCGAGTTTGCCGCCGCGCAGTTCCGCTACCGCCTGATCGGCTTTCTCGAACGCGACATGGATAGCCTGCGGCGCGGTCCTGCTGGAGGTACGGAAGGTCGCGGTATTGGCGACGCCGCCGATGCGCACGCCGGGTGCGTTGGCGCCCTCTACCGTCGCAAATTTCGCGCCGGACCGTACCAGATAGGTGCTCTGCAAGATGTGATAGGCATTTCCGAAATCGACGAATTTCTTGCGCTCGTCGTCGACCGGCATGAAGGCTACATCCCAGCTCCCGCTTGACGCCGAGTTCTGCACCTCGCCCGAGCCGTTATGGACTATCAATTCGGCCGGCACGCCGAGCTTCTTGGCGAGTGCCTGGCCGAGCAGGATGGCGACGCCGCGGTAGGCGCCCGATTCGTCCTTGATCACGAACTGCGCGGAAGGCGCCGGCGCCACCGCGACGGCGACGCGCAATTTTCCGGTCGGGATGAGTTGCTTCGCTACGGTCGCGTCAGCCATCGGTTTCTTCCCCCCAAGAGAACGGCAAAGCGCGGCGACCGCCGCCCGTTTTCGCCGATAGTGTGGCGCGCCCGATTCAGCGCGGCAAGCCGGGGGTGTCGGTGTGGGCGCTTTTCCGCGCCAGCGCGGCCAATATGACCACAAAGACCGCGAGCCAGATCACGCGCGCGCCATAGCGGTCGTGCGGGTTGGCGAGCGCACCGCAGACGAAGGCATTGCCCAATAACGCGAGCGTGACGGTGGCGGCCAGTTCGCCGATCGCGGCCGGAACTATGCCACGCCAGGCCAGCCAGACTATCGCCGGCAGCAGCGCCATCGCGATCAGCGCGAGCGGATATTGCAACGCGTTGATGGCCACGAACGACAGCTCGCCTTTCTGCTGGCGCGCGGCGCGCATGGTGGGAACGAGCCGCGGCGTGTAGCGCTCGATGATGCGGTAAGTGTGCCAGATGGTCGTGACGACGCCTTCGCCGGTGTGCACGTCGATCAGTTGCCTGGCACTAGCGGCGGCCGCGGTTTCAAGTTGCAAGCCGGGATAGTCGATCAGACTGTCGACCGCGATCTTTTTCATCTCGGGGCCGAGCCCGGCAAAGCGGCCGAGCTTGTCGAACAGGTCGCTGCCCCAGAACCACACATCGGCGTCGGTCGGGAGTTGGTCCTTGTAGGGGCACAGGCGCAGCGCCGGGTCGGGGCAATGCCGGTCGAGGTATTTCTTGACGATGCCGTCTTGCAGCATGCGGCCGAACGATAGCGCGAAGCCGCCCGGCGTCCAAGCCAGACGCTTCGCCACGACAAGGTCGGCGGTCAGCACCAGCACGGCACCCAGCGCCAGCGCCAGCACGCCACGGCCGATACTCGTAAGCGGGATACACTTGCGATCGATCAGCCAAAGCAAGGCGGAGGCGAGTATGAGGCCGAGCAAGACGGCCATTGTGGCATTGTGGGTGGCGGCGGAGATGGCGATCAGGGCGATCAGGCCGATGCGCTCGCCGGCGTGAAGTGTCTTGTTGCGCAGGAACAAGAGATAAAGCGCCAGCACGCTCAGTCCGCAGAAGATATCGGTGAGCAGGATCGAAGTCAGCCACGGCAGCGTCGTGAGGACCGACAGCGCGGCGATGATGCCGAGCAGCAGCAGAGGCCTTCGTCCGAGCCCGTGCGCGCGCAGGACGAGCGCGACAATCCAGACCGTGAGCGCGGATTGCAGCAGCAGCACCGGCCAGAACGCCAGCGGCACGCCGGCATTGAGGATGAGGCCGTAGACCACGGCGCGGCTCGGCGCCAGATAGCCTTCGTACCAGCGCGCCAGATAGCCGCCGGTGTCGTATTGTAGCAGCGCGAAGCCGTTCCACAACGCGGGGGCCGTCAGCAGCCCAATCGACAATATGACGGCAAGCGCCCACAGGGCGCGGTCGCGACGCTGCACGTTCGAATCCCCCGGCTCGGGCGTTTCTTGGTCTTCTTGGCTGCCTTGTTAGCGGCTTGCCGGCGCCGGGGCTAGGGCGAATTGTCGTGGCGCGCCGCGCGCGCTTTCGGCGCCACTTCCGCGTGCATGAACGCCGCGCGCGCATCGAATACGGCGGCGCGCGAGCTGCGCAGCCGCGTTGGCACCTTGCGCAGGGTTTTCTCGACCCGCCGCCAGAGAATCATTGTGTGCACGGGCGATTCCAACGCCGCTCGCCGCGCAATCTCGTCGCTATAACCAAGCACCTTCTCGCCGAGATCAGACCAGGCTTCATAGATCGGCGTCTTCCGGCCGCCGAATGACACCGGTTCGATTGGCATCGGCGCAAGCCGTTCAACGGCGTCGGCGCGTTTGAAGAGCCGGATAGCCCTCGCCGATTTGAAGGCAAGCAGGTGCAGCCACTCATGCAGCAACGTGAGGCCGAGGTCGCGGCCGAGGCGGCGGGCGGGGCGGTAGAGCACGACCAGGCCGGTACTGGTGGCATTGCCGAGATGAACGATGTCGCGGCCGGTGATCTTGCGCACCCAAGGATCGAGAAAGGACGGCTCGTCGCTCAGATGCAGGCGGTGAACCATTCGCGGGTCGGGCAATTCGCGCAGGAGCGCCAGGGCCTCGGAGGCGTCGGTGCGTTCGTAGTCGGGAATCGCGGCCGGGATTTCGATTTGCGTGTTGCAGCCGGCGACACGATAGACATGCACCAGGCCCGGCCGCGGGATCGCGCCGTCGCGCATATAGGTCTTCAGGTTTGGGTAGGGCGCTGCATCGGGCGGCGCGCCATAGGCCATGATCTCGCGGCAATCGACGCGCGAAAATCCATCCGGCACCGGCGCGGGCGGCGCCGCGACGCTGCGGCGGCCGATCTTGCCGCCGACGCGCGGCATTTTGCGGTTGAGAAAAGCATTGACCAGCAACACGACGAAAACCAGGACGATGATGGCTTGCGGACCGTAATTCAGGATGTCGGGGATGCGGTCAGCCATCGGCGTTCGATCCGGTGCGGCAACGGGCGCTTGACGGCGGCCTGCCGAAGTCGAATTCTCGCGCCATGTTCGTCAATTTCTTCCAGGAACTCAAATCTGCCGGCGTGCCGGTGACGCTGCGCGAGTATCTGACGCTGATGCAGGCGATGCAGGCCGACCTGGCGTCGCGCCGCGTCGAGGACTTCTATTATCTGTCGCGCGCGGCGCTGGTGAAGGACGAGCGCAATCTCGACAAGTTCGACCGCGTGTTCGGCCATGTGTTCAAGGGGCTCGAACTGTTGAGCGGGGCGGCGGAGGCCGAGATTCCCGCCGAGTGGCTGAAAAAACTCGCCGAAAAATATCTTACCGAGGAAGAAAAAAAGCAGATCGAGGCCATGGGCGGGCTCGACAAATTGCTTGAAACTTTGCGCAAGCGGCTGGCCGAGCAGAAGGGCCGCCACCAGGGCGGCTCGAAATGGATCGGCACGGCGGGCACGTCGCCGTTCGGGGCCTACGGCTACAATCCGGAAGGCGTGCGCATCGGGCAGAGCGAAAGCCGCAACAAACGCGCGGTGAAGGTGTGGGACAGACGCGAGTTCAAGGATCTGGACGACGAGGTCGAACTCGGCACGCGCAACATCAAGATCGCGCTGCGCCGCTTGCGCAAATTCGCCCGCACCGGCGCGCCGGAAGAACTCGATCTCGACGGCACCATCAAGGGCACCGCGCACAAAGGCTATCTCGACATCCAGATGCGCCCCGAACGGCACAATGCGGTGAAGGTGCTGCTGTTCTTCGACATCGGCGGCTCGATGGACTGGTACATCAAGGCGACCGAGGAATTGTTTTCGGCGGCGCGCTCCGAGTTCAAGCACATGGAGCATTTGTACTTCCACAATTGCCTGTACGAGAAAGTGTGGAAGGAGAACCGCCGGCGATATCCAGGCGACCACGCCGACCTGGGACGTGCTGCACACTTATCCGCACGACTACAAGGTGGTGTTCGTCGGCGACGCCTCGATGTCGCCTTACGAAATCGCGGCGCCGGGCGGCTCGGTCGAGCATTACAATGACGAGCCGGGCGCGTTGTGGCTGGAGCGCGTGACGCGCACCTATCCGGCCGCGTGTGGCTCAACCCGGTGCCGGAGAAGCGAATGGGATTTCACCTATTCGATCCAGATGGTGCGCCAGCTGATGGGCGGGCGGATGTATCCGCTGACGCTGGACGGGCTCGACCGCGCGATGCGGGAGTTGGTGAGATGACCTCGCTAATCACCATTTCGAGTATCAAGGACTTCGATGTTGCCTTTGGGCAAATCGGCCTGAAGGTGGGGCCTCGCACCGGTCTGAATAAACGGACAAAGGATGAGAAAGAATGGTTCGTGGTTCAGTAGATTTTTGAAGGAGGCGATTACTGCGGGCATTTTTCTGATTCCCATTTCAAGTAGCCAAGGGACAGCCACCTCAGCCGGACTTTCTTATTGGACAAAAAGGCGGGATGGCGACGCTTGAAATTACTGAGGCGACTGACACGGCCGATCAACGAGAAATGACTAAAATCGAAACGAGCGATAAAGCGGCTATATAGCTCGGCGAATTTCGTGAGATCGATTCGCATGCCCGCGATAGCGCTGGGATTCTGGAAAAGGAGCGATCTTGGAAAAGACGATTGCACACACTGTACCCTGATGGACTTAACGCTAACTTGTAGTTCACTCCAACCCTACCCTCAAATTCCTCCCCACCGCACTCGCCGCCCGGCGAACGTCGTCCAGCGTCGCCGATGCGTTGTCCGGATCGAGCAGTCGATCGAGTTACCGCCGGCTGGTCTTCATGCGCGCGGACTTGATCGGGGAGTTGTGGCGGTCTTGCTGAGGCCTTGTCTGTCCATCGCTACCTTGATCTGGTCGGCGATGATTTCCTTGATCGCGGCATCTTCGGTTTCCGCGAGCAGGCCATCCCGCTTAAGGAATGCGTCGAAGCTCTCGCTGCGATCGACGGTGTCCTTCTTTTCTTGTTTGACGGTTACCTTCTTCATGGTTCGATATTGTGCCAAAAATGGCACGGAGTTGCGACCAGACGTTGATCAGCCATGATGCGTCGGTGGGCGGCCTATTGTGGCCCACAAGACTGACCGAGGGGACGACGTCCTTCGCGACAGCCGTGATATCGTTCAGCGGCTCCGGCAGGAAGGCTATGAGCTAATATCGGTGAGCGGGTCGCACCACAAATTCGTGCACAGGCTGTTGCGCCGACGCGTGATCGTGCCGCATCCCAAGCGCGACTTGCCAGCGGGGACCGTTCGCGCCATTTATAGGGATGCGGGCTGGGAGAAAGATTGATGGCCGTGCCGCATTACATTGCGCTGATCCATAAGGACGCCGACAGTTGCTATGGGGTCTCCTTCCCCGATGTGCCGGGCGTTTTCGCCGCCGGCGACACCATCGACGAAGCGATCGAGAAGGCAGCGGATGTTCTCTCGTTCGCTGCGAATGGTTGGTCCGATCTCGACGGGACGAATTTTCCAGCGCCGCGCACCATCGACGCCTTGCGTTCCGATCCCGAATTTCGGGAACGTGCCGTCGATGCGGTGGTGGCTGCCGTTCCGTTTCGGGCCCCTGCCGAAGCGGCCGCTTAGTCACTGCGCCTAAGATCGCCGCGCCATAAGTCGCGGCGCCGCGCCCTTCCGAATCGCCACCGCTTCCCTATAGTGGGAGCACCGTTAACAACCGAAAGGAGGTGATCCAGTGTCTCATTGTCTATCGCCGCGGTCGCCGGCATTCGTGAACTGGATCCTTAGCCTCTGCGAGGTCCGTGCTTAGCTGACCTAAGCCGTCAGCGAGCCACGCGCGCTCGGCAGGATAACGCCGGCGCAACCGGGCCACGGCCTGACAATGGAAGGGCTGTTCGCAAGGGGCGGCCCTTCTTTGTTGTCGGCAACCGTCTGAGGAGAGCCGGCTACTCGTCCTCAAGCGTGTCCGCAATCGGCACTTCGTCGACCTTGCGGCCATGCTGATCGACGATGGCGACGAACCAGCCCGCCCAGTTCCAGCCCGGCATTTTCTCGTGCCTGAGGTCGCGCGCGAGGTCCATAGCATTCTCGCGCGCGGCGGCGTTGCCGGGAAGATCGATACCCTTGTGATTGTTCAGAACGCTTTTGCCATCGGTGAGATGGAAGAAGTAGCGCGGCATGTCGGTGTCTCGCTCGCCTTCGTGTGGACAATACTAACACCCCCATCACGTGCCGTCATGGCGTCGGGGATGCCGTGCTTTGGAGGGCTTGGATCGCGCGATGCGGGAGTTGGTGCGGTAGCGCCTAAAACGGCGTCGCGGGGTTTTAGAGCGTGATCCGTTTAGATTGAATCACTGTGCGTCCCTAACATTTTGCTTGCGCATGATCTTTTCCGACCTTCCTTCGCCCGCCGAAGCGGGCTTCGCGAAGGCGGGAAACCGGTTCCCACCATCGGATCAAGTCCGAAGGCATGCTTTTCGGGCTCATGCGCGAGCCCGGCGATGCGGCAAGTTCAGTGACGTGGCTTATGCGGCGTTGGCGGCGCGTGAGGGCTCGGCCGGGGCGGCCGAATTGCGTTGCAGCGCCATCACGTCGCGCATCGCCTTGGCGAAATCCCGGCGCGCGGTCGCCAGCGCGCCTTCCACCACCGCGCGATCGAGCTTCTCGCGGCGCAGTGCCGCATCGAGTTCGGTTATCTTTTGCTCGGCGGCCTGCTTTTCGCCCGCGCGCGCGGCTTCCAGCGTGCCGATGCGGTCGGCGAGCGAGGCGTTGGCATCCTCCGCCCGCGCCAACGAGGCTTCCTTGGCGGTAAAGGCGCGTGCCAGCGTCTCGTTGCGCTCCATATAGGCCGTGCGGGTCTGGTCGGCCTCCTTGTATTTGGACTCGTACTCGATAAGCGCGGCCTGCAGAATGGATACCCGCTCGTGCAGGTCGTTACGTTCGGTCGTAACCTCGCCATTGCGCCGTTCGTATTCGCGGATCTGTTCGGCGCGGGCGAGCAACAGTTCGCGGGCATCGGCCACCACCTTTTCGAGCGTGGCGGCGCGCGCCTGCAACGAGTTCGAACCGGACGTTCAGGCTGTTGCGCTCGCGCTCGTGACGCTCGTTGGCCTCGTCGAGAGAAGTGACGAGCCGGGCACGCTCGATATTGGCTTCGTTGATCGCGGCTTCCGCGTGGCGCAGGCGCCCCTGCACGGCGTTGAAGCTCGCTTCGGTTTCGGTCAATTTGCGCGTCATGCGCGCGGCTTCCATGCTTGCTTTGTCGAGCAAAGCCTGCTGCGCACGTTTTTCGTCCTCAACGATCAGCAAACGCTGGCGCGCGGCGGCCAGATCGGATTCGAGCGAGATCGCCCGCTTTTCAGCGGCGACCAGCCGCTCGTCGAGCCCGCGATTCTCGTCGCGCAAGGCGAGGCATTCGCCCGTCCGCTGCGCGAGGTTCGATTCCAAATCGGCGATTTGCGCGCGCCCGGCCGCCAGATCGATGGAGTAATCGGTCTTGGTCGTTTCCAGCGTGTGCAGAAGGCTTTGCGCTGCGGCCAGATCCTGGCGCAACGTCTGGCATTCGCGTTCCGACGAAGCGAGCTTCTTTTCGAGGTCGCCGACCTCGTTGCGCAATTTGCCGTAGGCGGTGCGGGTATTGTTGAGCACCGTCTGCAAGCCGACTTTTTCGGTCTTCTCGGCTTCGAAATCGCGCAGCGCCTTGCTGACCGGATCGACCAGCTTGCCGACCGCGCTTTTGATGGTGTCGAGTTCGTTGATCTTGCTGTTGGCGTCGAGCAGCAGGTTGCGCAACGCTTCGTTCTCGCCGCCAAACTGGGCGCCGAGCGCGGAAAACAGTTCCTCGTCGAGTTCCAGAGGATTATCGCCGGTCGCGGCGGGCACGTTCGGCTTTTCGGCAGGCCCTGGCTTGCGGGCGAGGAAGCCAAATCTGCTCATGGCGGTAAACCCTGTCTCTTGCCGATCCGCCCGGCCGAAGCGACGCCGAATCACTCTGCGATAGTATCTGATTCAGGAACCGCGATGTTATTCGAGAAAATAAAGCGCCGCGGCCGCGCGGCAAAAAGTGTTTGCGGATCAGCCGCTTGCCTGCGCCGCCGCATCTGCGTGTTGGGCCATTGATACGAGGCTTGTGAATAACTCGGAGGAAGCGGCGCGTGCGCTCGACTTGGGCGTCGAAGCCGTTCACAAAACGAATCGCGCATTGCCGCACTGGGGGAGACCGAGAATGATCGGAAGACTTGCGATCTTTGCCGCCGTAATCGCTGCGTTCGCTTTCACCTGCCAGGGCGCCGATGCGCATTGGCGCAAACACTCCGACAAGCGCCTCACCGCGGTCTCGATTGGCGTCGGGGCGGCTTCGACCGCGGCCTATTTCGGCATCAACGATTGGCGCTGGAACGACTGGAGCAACAGCAGCGGCCTGACCAGGGCGGGTGCTTGGGGCGCCACCACGATCGGCTGCATGGCGGTCTCGCCAATGGTGGCGACATTGGTGGTCAATCGCCCGCTGACGATGCGCGAGGCGCATGTCCTGGTAGCGTCCTGCGTGCTTCCGATCGTCGGCGGCTGGCTGGTCAACGCGGCCTATGACGCCCATCCCGAATGGGAGCCGGACGTCAAGGAACACCACGCGAAGCATCACAAAAGGCACCACGCGAAGATGTAATCGCGGCGCCGCACATGTCGATTTGCATGAACGACCGCCGGTGCCGACATGACGCCGGCGCCGGCGGTTCTGTTTCGGCCTTGGCCCGTTACGCCTTTTTGGCGATGAACAGGCCTTCGCATAGGCGGAAGGTGAGGTCGGGCCCGGCGCCTTTCGGCTCCATAGCGGCCGTCACCTCGGGCGTCGCCAGCGCCAGCATCGCGCGCAGGAAAGCCTGCATGTTGGCATCGTGTCGGCCCGCCCAGCTCTTGAATTCCATCTGCTTGTAAAGCTGTTCTTCGTGGCCGATGGAGAATCCGGCGTCTTTAAGCGCGGCGCGCCATTCCTCCATGGTCCAGGCGCGCAGGTGGCTCGGATCGCGGAAACGCTCGAAGGCGTTCACGTAATCGCCGACCGAACCTGCCGGCACCACATTATCCACGATCGCGAGCACGCCGCCCGGCTTGAGCACGCGGTGCACCTGTCCCAGGAAATCGGGGATAAACTCGAAGTGATGCGGCGCGATGCGCGTGGTGACAAGGTCGAAGCTTGCGTCCTCGAACGGCAGCGCCTCGGCCTTGGCATAGGTCGTGCGGACATTGGCGAGGCCGCGCTTTTGCGCTTCGGCCTTCACCATATCGAGCATTTCCTGAGTGATGTCGGTGGCCCACATGCGCTCGACATGCGGCGCGAAGGTGTATGCGACATGGCCGCCGCCGGTGGCAACGTCGAGCGCGCGCCAGGTTTTTTTTGGAGCGGTGAGCGCGATGAGCCGCTCCAGGCTCTTGCCCAGCGCGTGCGGCGTCGAGGTGAGGTAGCTAGCGGCGGTTTTGCCGAATTGTTCCTGGACCAGGGTCTTGCTCATGGGTTTTTCCGGCGGTTTTAGCGGCCGACTATATAACTTGGGCGAAGAAAAGGCCCTGCATCTTTCGATGCAGGGCTGCATTGCGGACAAGAAAAAAGGAGGCGCATCGCCAGCGCCCCCTTTGTTGTGGGTCTGGGCTTCAACCCGAAAGATTTATGATCCCGGGGAAGAACAGATAGCAGGCGACGCTGATGACGATGAGATAGCCCAGCAGTACCAGGCACCAGCCGAAATTGTGCCGGATGACCGCGCCTTCGTTGCGTACGAAGCGCGAGGTTGACACGCCGACACTCGCCGTCTGCGGCGCTATCGGCTTGCCGATTTCGGCGCCGATCGAGTTCACGGTCGGCAGCAGGAGCGGTGGGAAGCCGAGAATTTGTCCACCAGCGCCTGGAACTTGCCGAACATGGCGTTGGTCGAGGTGTTGCTCCCCGATAGCGCCACGCCGATGAAGCCCAGGATCGGAGCAACGATGATGAAGGCGGTCCCGAGCGAGGCGAAGGCCTTAGCGAGCGACGCGGCCATGCCCGAGAAGTTATAGACATAGGCCAGGCCGAAGATGAATACGCCGACGAGGCATGCGCCCCACATCTGCGACCAGGTCTTGTTCCAAATCTCGGCGAGTTGCGCGCCGTTCACGCGCAGCAGCAACGCGACAATGATCCACGATGCGAGAATAGCCGAACCCCCGACGAACGGCGTCCAGTTGAAGATCGCCGCGATCGTCGCGCCCTGTGCGATCGAGGACGCCGCCGTCACTTGCAGATGGAGCATCACGATGCCCGGCAGCTTCGACCATGGTCCGGTCCAGGCGACGACGACGATAATCAGTACTGCGATCGGCAGCCACGCCTGAACGATGTCGCCGCCGGAAAGCCCGTGCTCCGCCGCCGTAGAAGTTCCGCCTGCCACCGGCCTGCCGCCGTAGCTTAGGACCTGCGCCGGGCGCCAGACTTTGAGCAGCAGCAGGATGCAGATGAAGCACACGATCGCGCCGGCAACGTCCGGCAAGTAGGGGCCAAGATAAGTACCGACCGGTAGCTGGCCCGCGATGTAGCCGAGCGAGCCGACAATCGCCAAGGGCCAGGCCCCCCACATGCCCTTCTTGCCCGAGACCAGATAAAGCAGGATCCACGGCGGCAATAGCGCCAGGATTGCGACGAGCTTGCTGATCGAGCCGGATAGCGCGAGTAGTGGATAGCCCGTGACTGCGGCGAGTGCGATGATCGGTGCGCCGAGCGCGCCGTAGGACACCGGTGCGTTGTTGGCAATCGCGGCGACGCGAATGGCGTCAAGGTCCGGAATGCCGAGCGCGATCAAGATGGGCGCGACGAAGGCCCAAGGATAGCCGAAGCCCACGAGACCTTCCAAGAGCGCCCCGAACGCCCAGGCAAACAGGATGGTTTGGACGCGAATGTCCTGCGTCCCTTGCGAGATCAGCCAGCGGCGTAGTTTGTCGAAGGTGCCGGTCGTGACCAGCGTGTTAAACAACATCACGCCCCAGAACGTGATCCAGTCCACGTTCCAGACGCCGGTGGCCGAGCCATAGAGATAAGCCCGGATACCTTCGTCGACCGGCATATGCCACACCCAAAGGCCCAGCGCGAGTGTGATGAGTGAGCCGACGAGCGTCGCCAACCAAGCCGACCAGCGCAGTCCGGCGAGCATGAAGAGCAGCGCCACGACCGGAACTAGCGCTACCAGCCAGGTGATGAATAGATTCCCAAAGGGATCGAGAATTTGAGTGAACATCCGACATAGCCTCCCCAGTTGCTGCCGATGCGGCTTGCATTGGCATCGTTTTGCGTTCGCGCCGTTGCAATCGCTCAGACTTTCATTGCGGGCTTATTGCCCCAGCAATGTCCCCGATGTGTGCCCAGAACTTTACTTACCAGACTTTGATATGAAAATGGGCTACCCTAAGAGCCTGGCCGAAAAAGAAGGATTTTAAATCGAGGCAGATGCTGCTGCGTTCCCCGCGCGCGGTGCAGCACGAAGCGTTGCACCGCAGACGCGGGGTCCCGGTTTCGCTTTGACTAAACCGGGGTCCCGGGTCTGCAGCGCACCGTTTCACAGCGAAAGTCGGGTCCACCCGACTTTCGCCACTTCTCTAAATGCGCAAGTCGGATAAATCCGACTTGGGATGCTGCGCCCGGGACACGGGCCTGATAAGCCGGCATTCATTTTCGGCCAGGCTCTAAGGCTATTGCCGCAGTTGCATAGACATCAAGCCCCAAGCGCAGGCCGGCATTAGCCTTCCAGTGTTGAATCTTGATAGAATGCTGCGCTGCACTCCGCTTAAGCTCGCGGGTTTTTCGGCAGCGGAAATTCGTATCGCTCTCGATCCCCTCCCGCAATGCGGCATTCTCCCGGCCAAAAGCGGAAGGAAAATAACTGTGGAAATTCACAATTTAGATCGTTGCCAGATAGATATCAGCCGCCGCTGGGGCGGGCCAGCTCAGCGCGGCTCGCCGTCGCCGCCGCTCAAGTCGTCGTAGCCGTGGCGGCTGGAATAAAACACCAGCGCCATCAGCCCGCCGCCGATTCCCAGCGAGAACAAGACGCCGCCGGCAATGGCGAGGTAGCCGTAGAGCGGCATGGCCTCGCCGCTAAATCGTTCCCAGGCGGCGCCGGCGAACCAGACCGAAGCCACCAGCAGGGCGAACAGGCCGAGGAGGATCAGCGTGCGCATACGGCCGATATAGGGTGCACCGGTGCCGTTGTCATGGCGGGAGGCTGAAACATAGCGGGGCCATCGGCGCAGCGCGCAGGCCGTCACGCAGTTTCCGCGTTCTTGCCCTTGGCCGCTGCTTCGTCGTTGGCGGGTTCGCTCGGCACTACCGGCGCGTCATCGAGCGGCGCTCCGCGCCGCAGCATTGCGCGCAACGCCGCCACTTCGCTTTGCAGCCGCGAGTTGTCCTTGCGCGCCGCTTCCAGCGCGCCTTCGACCACCGCGCGCTCCATGCGCTCGCGTTGCAGCATCGCGTTGAGTTCTTCGACCCGCGTTTCGATATTGCTGCGGCTGACCTGGATGTCGGCTTCCAGGCGGCCGGCGCGCTCGATGAGGACGGCGATCTTTTCTTCGGCGCGCGTCAGCGCGGCCTCCCGTGCCTTCAGTGTCTTGGTCGTCGCATTATCGCGCTCGGAGAGCGCCGTGCGTGTCCGCTCAAGATCCTTGATATGGCGCTCGCGCGCCTCTTGCATGGCCTCGATCTGGGCGAGCCGTTTCTCGGCGCTGTTGCGGGCGATGGTCGCTTCCACCGATTTGCGGTCGAACGCACGCACCTCCTCGGTGCGGAAGATCAGATTTTGCCGCGCCTCGGACAACAGGCGCTCGGCGGTGGCGGCGCGCGACTGCAAGGCGTCGAGTCGCATATTCAGATTGGTGTGCTCGGTTTGACGCTGCTGGCGGGACTCGTCGAGCGCGGCGGCAAGCTGGCCACGTTCGGCATAGGTTTCCGCGAAGTTGGCCTCGACCTTGCCGAGCTGCGCGCGGGTTGCGGTCAGCGCGTTCTCGCTCTCGGTGAGCGAACGGGTGAGGCGGGTGGTCTCATCGAATGCTTTTTCGACCGCGATCTGCAGCGAGCGCTTTTCGTCCTCCAGCAGCGCCAGTTTTTCGCGCACAATGGCGAGTTCGCCCTCGAACTCGGTTCCTCGCTTTTCGGCGGCGTCGAGTTGCGTTTGCTGCGTACGATGGCTCTCGCTCAGTGTCCGGTGTTGCGAGGTTTCCTGCGCGAGTTGTCGTTCGAGCTCGGTGATCTGGGCGCGGCAGGTGGAGATTTCGTTGGACGATTCCAGGCGCGTGCTTTCGAGAGCGCGGTTCGACTCGTGCGCAAGCTCAAGCTCGATGCGCAGTTTCTCGGCCTCGGCATCGAGCGTCGTCGCCTTTTTCTCGACCTGGTAGAATTCGTTGCGCAGCGTCTCGTAAGCCGAGCGCGACTTGTTCAGCATGCCGGTGAGGGAGAGCGTTTGCGACTTCTCCAGTTCCAGCGCGCGCAACGCGCTGTTGAACGGCTCGACGATCTTGTCGAAGGCTGTCTTGAGCTCGTCGAGTTCGCCGATCTTGCGGCCGGTATCGGTCAAGAGGTTGCGCAGAACCTCGTTTTCCTCGCCGATGCGAGAGCCGACGTCCGAGAAAGTCTCGACTGCGCGGCGGCTGCCGTTTCCGCGCTCAACGCCGGGTCGGAATACTGGCTTGTCGGTGCCGGTCTCGTCGCTTTTACGGCCGAACAAATCCGACAGCTTAGCCATGACAAGGCCCCCCGACCTTACGCCACGAGCACTTACACGTACCCATCTGTCATATTATAGACTTATGGGCCGTTGCCAATTGAAACATAAGCCGCGTTCCACAGCGGATTGCAGCGGCCGCACTCTACCGATCGTTAAGCTGCATAATGGCTAGTGACTGAAATCATGAATGAAACCGGCGCATGGGCGATTTGGTCACGCGGGCGGCAGGCGTGACCATCGAAGGCTCAAGCACAGCGGCGTCCGTTACCTATGCGTATCGGCCTTCGCTCTTGGGTACGGTTTGGGAGTTTAAGCTCGACGGCGAGGGCGTCGGCTGGGCGGCTGGACGCAAAGGCGGCCATATTCCATTTCGCAGCGTCCGCCGCATGCGCCTGTCGTATCGGCCGGCGAGCATGCAATCGCACCGTTTCCTGACCGAGTTGTGGGCGGACGGCGCGCCTAAGCTCAAGATCATGTCGAGTTCGTGGAAAAGCATGGTGGAGCAGGAGCGGCTGGATAAACCCTACGCGGCCTTTGTCGCGGAATTGCACCGGCGCATCGCAATGGCGGCCGTACCGGCGCGCTTCGAGCGGGGCAGCCATCCGATGTTGTATTGGCCAGGCGTGATCGTCTTCGCCGGTGTTGCGCTGGTTGCCGCTGCCCTGGTCGTGCGCGCTTTGCACGCCGACGCCAAAGGCGGCGCTGCCTTCGTCGCCGCCTTTCTGGCGCTGTTTCTCTGGCAGGGCGGCAACTTCTTTCGCCGCAACCGCCCGGGCCGCTATCGTCCCGAGGCGGTGCCGGCCGAATTGATGCCAAAAGGCTGACATCTGCGGCCGTGGCTCAGCCTCTGGCGTTGCGTACCACCAGCACCGAGCATTTGGCGTAGCGCACCACATGGCCGGCATTGGAGCCGAGGAAATAAGTGCGCATCGCGGGCCGGTGCGAACTCATCACGATTAAGTCGGCGCCGATTGCTTTCGCTTCTTCCAGCACCTCGTGATAGATGCCGCCTTGCCGCACCGTGCCGGACATATGCCCGGGATCGAGCCCGCTTTCGCGCGCGATGATGGCCATGGCTTCTTCCGCCGACTTGCGCTGCTGCGCGTCGAAATCGGGCGGCACGTATTCCGCCAGCATCACCGGCGTCATCGGCAGCACATTGATCAGCCGCACCGAGCCGCCGGAAGAGCGGGCGAGCGTCACCGCGGCCTCGATGGCGGGCTTGGCCAACTCGGTGTCGGCAAGGTCGATCGGGACCAGGATCTGCTTATACATGACAGCGCCCTCTTGTTCGCCGCAAGGCCGCGATCATGGCATGTTTCGGCGGACGAGTTGAGAGGCGCGCTGGCCACGAGGATACGGTCCTAATTGGCCGCTGCTTCCAATGACTTGGGACTCACGAAACGCTCCAGCCGGCCGGACTGCGGATGCAGCTTGCTCCAGTTGTCGAAGGCGAAATCGATGATGACCAGGCCCGCGGTCGGCAATTTCTCGCGCAGCAATTCGCGCGCATCGATGTCGCCGGCGGCGACCAGCATCAGCGCGAGGTCGTGCAGTCCGGGATTATGGCCGACGACCAGAAGCGTATGGGCGGAGGCGGGGGTGTCCTTGATGACCGCCAGAATGCAATGCGGCGTCGCGTCGTAAATTCGTTCCGCTGACATCGCCGCCGGCGCTGGATGAAAGGCGGTAGCGGCGTATTTCCAGGTTTCCTGGGTGCGGGCGGCGGGCGACAAAATCACCCGGTCTGGAATGAGCGCATGGGCCGCCATATAGGCGCCGATCTTGGCGGCGTCCTTGCGCCCGCGGTCGATCAGGACGCGGGAAAGGTCTTTCGTTCCGGGCTCGGACCGTTCGGCCTTGGAATGGCGCAGCAGCAAAAGTCGGCGCATTGGTGTATCGGAATACTGGGACAGGGGAAGCTGGAGCGTCGATTTCGAATCTGCGGCAGTCTACCATGTGAGCCCGCGGCCACTGCAGCGCCGCGAAGATATGGACACTTATTGCGATGAGCGAAGGCGAGAATACGGCGGCGGGTTGGTACGAGGCGACGCGGGTTCCAAGTCCTGAGCGTCCGCGGTTGAGTTTCGATCTCGACGTCGATGTCTGCGTGATTGGTGCGGGGCTTGCCGGATTGACCGTTGCGCGCGAGGTGGCGCGACGCGGATGGTCGGTGGCGGTGCTGGAAGCCGACCGGGTGGCGAACGCGGCGTCGGGGCGCAATATCGGATTTGTGTTGCCGGGTTTTCAGGAAAATATCGAGAGCATGGTCGAGCGCATCGGGCTTGATCACACCAAGCAGCTTTGGGCGCTGTCGGAGCAAGGTGTCGATTATGTGCGGCGTACGATCGAGGAAACCGGCATGCCCGGCGCCGATCCGCTGCCGGGCTGGCTGCACATTTCCAAGACCGACAATGACGGCGAGATTCAGAGCGAGGTCGAGCGGCTGCGTTGGATCGGCGCCAACGTCGAAGCTTGGCCGACGGAGCGCGTGCGCGAGGTGCTGCCGAACCGGCGTTATTTCAGCGCGCTGCATTTTCCAGGCGCGATCCACATGCATCCGCTCAACTATGCGCTCGGTCTCGCCGCCGACGTGGAAAAACTGGGTGCGCGCATTTTCGAGGGCACGCGGGCGATCGCGGTCGATCCCGCCGGCGTGCGCAAGCGCATCGATACGCCCGAGGCGCGCGTGCGTGCGGCGCATGTGGTGCTCGCCTGCAATGTGCAGCTCGACGAACTGATGCCGCGGCTCGGCGCGACGCTGTTGCCGATCACGACCTTCGTGCTGGTGACCGAACCGATCGCGCGGCTCTCGGAAGTGGTGCGCTATCGCGGCGCGGTCAGCGACACCAACGGCGCCGACAATCATTACCGCGTTGGTCGGCGGGGATCGGCTGCTGTGGTCCGGCCGTATGCGTACCTGGCAGGCCGATCCGCGCTGGGTCCGCCGCGGGCTTGCCGCCGATATAGCGCGCAATTTCCCCGACCTCGGGACGATGAAGATCGCGCATCTGTGGCGCGGGACGCTCGGGCGTCCGATCCATCGCATGCCGCAGATCGGCGAGATCGAGAGTGGCTTGTGGGTCGCGAGCGGCTTCGGCGGGCACGGACTCAATACCACGGCGATGGGCGGCGAATTGGTCGCGCGCGGCATCGTTGAGAACGACCCGACCTGGCGGCTGTTCGCGCCATACGAGTTGGTCTGGGCCGGCGGCATGTTCGGCCGGATGTTGGCGCAAGGTATCTATTGGGGGAGGCAGCCGATCGACCGGATCGAGCAGGGGCTCTCGCGCTACCGCGAGCAGTTGCGCACGCGCAAAGCGGCGCGGCGTACCGCCCGCGATAGGCCTGAGCGGCCGCCTGTGGCGGAGACGGCGCCGGCCGATACTCCTCCGCTGCCTGATGAGCCACCCGCCGCTCCGCCGCCGGGCTGAAACGGCCGCCTGCGCCCGCCGTTAGTTCGGCCCGTCAGGTTGTGCTAGGGTTCCCGGCGCATGAGCAAGTCGACTTTCCGCTTCATCGTTCTGGGCCTTGGCATCGCCGCGCTGGGACTTGCCGGCTGCGCCAATACCGGTGCGAACGCTTTGTTCGGCGGCGCGCCGGCAAAGCCGAAGACGATCTTGGTGACGGATTTCGTCGCGTCCCCCGAAGTGGAGGCGATTGACCGCGGCTTCAGCGCGCGGATGGATCGCAAGGGCATCAACTATCCGATCCTGGAGCGCAAACGGCGCACGCTGGCGCGCGTGAACGACGAAATCGTCGCGACCGTCGTCGTCACGCTGCGCGAGGCGGGGCTCGACGCCCAGCCCGGCAGCGAGGAGGGGCTCACGCTCGGCGATGAAGCGGCGGTGGTGAGCGGGCGGCTACGCGCCGGCGCGCCGGGCGCAGCCGCAAAAAACAAGCCGGCCGGCTTCGGTCCAGGCCTTGGCGGCGTGGAAGCCGATATGACGGTATCGTATTTCTCCGGCGGCGCCAAAAAGCAGCTGACCGCCTTCGACGTGGATGCCAAGCGCACCGGCAAGCCGCCGGCTGGCAAGCAGGCGGCTAGCGCGCAACGCGGAGATTGCCTCGGTTCTGGTCGGCCGAAAAGGCCGCACCGGAGAAGCTCTCGTCCGATGTCGAAACGCAGGCGCGGCGGCTCGGCCGTGCGGTGGGCGAGAAGGTCGTGGCCTATGCCAGGGAACAGGGCTGGCTCGCGGCGCTTGAAGTTGCCGAGGCGAAATCAGATGAGCGGGTGAAGCTGCCGGAACCCAAGCCGGCGCGGAAACCGGTGGCGGCGAAAAAACCGCTCGCCGAGAAGCCCTCTGCTAAAAGGCTGGACGCGCCGGAAGATGAGGAACCGCCGGACACGGAAATGCTCGACCAGTCCGGAAACAAATAAAAGCTCAGCGTCCCTCGCGCCGCGCCATAAACGCCAGACGTTCGAACACACAGGGGCGCTGCTTGTCAGCGCCCGTCGCGTCTCGCCATAAATGCGAGACGCTCAAATAAATGCACGTCCTGCTCGTTCTTCAAAAGCGCGCCGTGCAAAGGCGGAATCAGCTTCTTGGGATCGCGCTCGCGCAAGATTTCCGGGCCGATGTCCTCGACCATCCGGAGCTTGAGCCAGTCCAAGAGCCCACGTTCGCCAACGCTCCCGCCGCTTGAGCGCTTGGGCCTTTTCTGACCTCACGTCCGATCATAAGCGCCACCGATCGCTGCAACGTAGCGTTCCACAGAATTCTGTAAAATCCGCTTAGCGCCCGAATGGATCACCCGCTCGAAGTGGTGGCTGTAGACCCGATCGAACGCGAGCGGCGCGAGCGCTGCACCAACGGCACGAACAGCCTTTTCGGAGAGGGGGATAAAGTTTGGAATGCTGCGCATAAAGGAGAAGGACTTACGGTCCAGGTTCGCTATGGCCATGTCGGCCGAGCACACCACGCCTTTGCCCCCGGCCCCCGCCGCCCAATGCAGCATCGCCCCGCCGGGGAAGTGCCCGCCGCCGCGAACCAGCGTGATCCCATTCATCGGTTCAAATCTCTCGCCTTGCCAGAACTTAATGCAGGGGTCTGGCTGCCTCACCCACTTGGCATCGTCGGCGTGCAGATGGACCGGCACGTTCCCGAACGCCCGGCTCCAGTCGACCAGCGTCGTGTAGAAGTGCGGATGCGAAATGGCGATGGCGCGCAATCCGCCAAGCCCATTGATAAGAGTGACCGTAGCGTCGTCGATCAGCGAGATGCAATCCCATAGGATATTCCCCTCAGGCGTACACAAAAGCAGTGCGCGTTGCCCGATGGCGAATTTCGGCGTCGTGCCGATGCCGATGAGACCCGGCTCGTACTGGCGGAACCCGTTGCGGTGCGAAATCTTCAGCCGCTCCAACGTGGTCCACGACTGCCCGTCGGGCGGGATGAACTGGCGCTCGTCTTCGCACACCGGGCAGTGGGCCGGTGGGGCTTCGCTTGGCGGATATTGCGTGCCGCAGGTCGAGCAGATGAATGCAGGCATTGTGTCTCCCAGTCTGGTGGCAGCGACGACCGGCAAACCCACCATACCCGCCGCAGATCCAGAAAAAAATACATAATCGGCTAGTTCGTATAAGCTTGGGTTATGAAGCTAGAAGCACGATTACGTGCGTTCGCGGCGTTTGCCCGCCAAAGGTCCTTCTCGGCGGCCGCCGCCGAGTTGCACATTAGCCAGCCGGCAATCTCAAAACACATCGCCGAGTTGGAGTATGCCCTGGGATTGAAGCTCGTGGAGCGGGCACGGCGGGATGGTGCACTCACGAAGGCCGGTGATTTCGTTGCGAACCACGTCCTTCGAGCCGAGTCACTGCTCGTGCAGGCCGGGCTCGGCGCGGCCCAATTCCGCAAAACCGGCTATGGTTCGGTGGCGGTGGTGGCGTCATCCCTTACTGGCGGGTATCTGCTGCCCGAGATCATCGCCGATTTCCAGCATTATCACCCAGAGGTGCGCGTCACCTTGCAAGTTGGCACCGCCGAGCAGGCAGTCGAGTTGCTTCGGTCGCATCACGCCGAGCTCGGTTTCGTCGCGGGGACGGTCGCGGCCC
This sequence comes from uncultured Alphaproteobacteria bacterium, assembly GCA_963709015.1. Taxonomy (GTDB): domain Bacteria; phylum Pseudomonadota; class Alphaproteobacteria; order Rhizobiales; family Xanthobacteraceae; genus Pseudolabrys. The sequence continues at coordinate 51,739 of CAVPUU010000025.1, forward strand.
CTGAGATCGAAACTGAGCCGCTGTTCGAGTATGACGTCCCGATCGTCGGCAAGTCAGCGCTCGTACCGCGGCGACCGTCGCGTGCCAGTCTCGAAAAAGTGACCTGGATTTCGCGAGAGGAGGGATCGGCGACGCGGATCTCGTCTGACGCAGGATTGGCGCGGTTGGGCATCGTTCCCAGGCATCGGCTTGAGTTGCCGTCGCATGAGGCGGTCGTACACGCGCTGAAGCGAGGCTATGGAGTTACGGCTATCAGCCGCTACGTTGTCGCCGCCGAGTTGCGAACCGGGTCATTGGCCGCTATCCGCATTCGCGGATGGAATGTTCGCAACGTGGTGTCAGTCCTTCGGGTTCGAGACGCAAAGCTGACACCATCCGCAGACCGATTTCAGGCTTTCGTCCGTACGCATCTCGCCGAAATGGCCCGCCGCCGAGCACGCTGATTCCCGCGACTAGATGATCAGCGCGCCTCGCGTCTCGCCATAAATGCAAGACGCTCAAACAAATGCACGTCCTGCTCGTTCTTGATGAGCGCGCCGTGCAAAGGCGGGATCAGCTTCTTGGGATCGCGCTCGCGCAAAATTTCCGGGCCGATGTCCTCGGCCATCAATAATTTCAGCCAGTCGAGCAACTCCGACGTCGATGGCTTCTTCTTCATGCCGGGCACGTCGCGGATTTCGTAGAACAGTTTGAGCGCCTCGCTGACCAATCTTTGTTTGATGCCGGGAAAATGCACCTCGATGATCGCGGTCATCGTGTCGGCGTCCGGGAAGCGGATGTAATGGAAGAAGCAGCGGCGCAAGAAGGCGTCGGGCAATTCCTTCTCGTTGTTGGAGGTAATCACCACCACCGGCCGGCGCCGCGCCTTCACGGTTTCGCCGGTCTCGTAGACGAAGAACTCCATGCGATCGAGCTCCTGCAACAGATCGTTGGGAAACTCGATGTCGGCCTTGTCGATTTCGTCGATCAGCAGAACCGGCCGCTCGTCGGCGACGAAGGCATCCCACAATTTTCCGCGCTTGATGTAGTTGCGGATGTCCTGCACGCGGGCGTCGCCGAGCTGGCTGTCGCGCAGGCGCGACACCGCGTCGTATTCGTAGAGGCCTTGGAGCGCCTTGGTGGTGGACTTGATGTGCCACTCGATCAGCGGCGCGCCGATCGACTTGGCGATCTCCAGCGCCAGCACGGTCTTGCCGGTGCCCGGCTCGCCCTTGACCAGCAAAGGACGTTCGAGCGTGATCGCCGCATTGACCGCGACTTTAAGGTCGTCGGTCGCCACATAGGCCCTGGTGCCTTCAAAACGCATACATCTCCTCAACTATTTCGAACTCACCCTAGGCAGGGCGGCTGGAGCCGGCAAGACGCGTTCTTTTGCGGGTGGCCCTACCCGAAAACCGGTCGCGCGGCTCGCACAAGCGTGATGGAAGAGTGATGGCGATTTGAAGCCGAACCGGGGGTAAGTGCGTATATTAAGTGTCGGCGCGACAGCTTATGGAGATACTGATGCCGCGAATTTTGCTTGCCGCCGTTTGCTGGCTCGCCCTTGCCGGCCTTGCCGCCACCGGGATCGCCAATGCGCAAATGGCGCCGCTACCGAAGCCGGGACCGGGGCAGGCGGTTGCTACTTTCGCCGGCGGTTGCTTCTGGTGCACGGAATCCGATTTTGATCACGTGCCGGGAGTGATCTCGACCACGTCCGGCTATACCGGCGGGCACGTCGCCAATCCGACCTACGAGCAGGTCTCGGCCGGCAGCACCGGGCACGCGGAATCGGTGCAAGTGATCTATGACCCGAGCAAGGTCTCCTACCAGCAGCTGCTTGCCTATTACTGGCGCCACATCGATCCGACCGTGAAGGACCGCCAGTTCTGCGACGGCGGCCATCAGTACCGCACCGCGATCTTCGTGCATAACGACGAGGAGCGCAAACTCGCGGAGGCCTCCAAGAAGAAGGTCGAGGAACAGCTCAAAAAGCCGATCTATACCGAGATCGTTAACGCCGGTCCGTTTTACCCGGCCGAGGAATATCACCAGGATTTCTATCTGAAGAACCCGACGAAATATAAATTTTACCGGTGGAATTGCGGCCGCGACCAGCGGCTGGAGCAACTTTGGGGCAAACCCTAGTGTCCCAATTCCGAAGTTCGCAAAACTTCTCGGCGCTTTCAATGCGAACTTCGGAATCATAGGGACACTAGAAACCTTATAGTTCTAGTGCGGTTCTGGATTTGAAGTTCCTATTCGGACTCGCGGCCCCACGGGTAGGAACTTCAAATTCACCGCACTTGTGGGAGAGAGCTGATATGATCGACCGACGAGCCCTGTTGACGGCCGGAGTGGCGCTTGGCGCACTGATGGCCGCGAGCAAATTTGGCGAGGCAGAAACCATGACGACAACGACGCAAGATATCGCGTGGAGCAAACTTACCGATGCGGAGTGGCGCAAGCGCCTCGATCCGCAGCAATATGACATATTGCGCAAGCACGGCACCGAGCGCGCCGGCACCAGCCCGCTCAATCACGAGAAGCGCAAGGGAACTTTCGCCTGCGCCGGCTGCGACCTACCGTTGTTCTCGTCCGATACCAAGTTCGAGAGCGGCACCGGCTGGCCGAGTTTCTATCAACCGCTGGCGGGCGCGGTCGCCACCACGACCGACCGCAGCTTTTTCATGGCGCGCACCGAGGTGCATTGCAGCCGTTGCATCGGTCATCTCGGCCATGTGTTCGACGACGGCCCGCCGCCGACCGGCTTGCGTTACTGCATGAACGGCGTGGCGCTGAAATTCGAGCCGCAAACGCCGGGTCAGACCTGAGGCCCCAGACGACTCAGCGCGGCTTTTTTACCTCTCGGCGGAGGAAACTCCGCCGAGATGCCGCTTTCGCAGCCCAGTTCGCAACCGCTGAACGTGCCACAGGCCTTTGCACAAGGCCTCAAGTTGCACGAGCAAGGCCGTCCGGCGGAGGCCGAGCGGTATTACGCCGCTGTTCTCGCGGCCAGGCCGGATCATTTCGACGCGCTGCAGATGATGGCGCTGGTCAAGCTCGCGGCCGGGCAGCCGGCCGAGGCTTTGCGCCTGGTGTCGACGGCCATGGGCGCGCGCAAGCCGTCGCCGCAAATCCTGCTCAACCATGGCCTGATCCTCGAAGCCCTCAAGCGGTATCAGGAGGCGATTGACAGCTTCGACCAGGCGATCAAGCTGAAATCCAAATTTGCCGAGGCGTATAACAACCGGGGCGCTGCGCTCACCTCGCTGGGGCGCGACGAGGAAGCGCTGGACAGTTGCCGCAAAGCGATTGCGATCAAGCCGGACTATGTCGAGGCGCACTACAATGCCGGCACGGCGCTGCGCGCGCTCGGCCGCTACGATGAGGCGCTCAAGAGCTTCGACCGCGCGCTGGCGCTCAATCCGAAGTTTTTCAAGGCGCATAACAACCGCGGCGCAGTGCTCGAAGCGCTCAACCGCATCGACGAGGCGCTTACCTGCTATGACCGTGCGCTGGAACTCGCGCCGGATTTCACCGAGTCGCGCAACAATCGGGGCCGCGTATTGTTCGGCCTCGACCGCGCCGACGACGCGATCGAGAACTTCACTGCCGCAATTAGGGTCAATCCGAGCGATGCCGAGGCTTGGTATCAGCGCGGCCGTCACTTGTTGGACCTCAGCCGCAACGACGAAGCCGCCGCGGACCTCGGCCAGGCACTGGCGCTGCGGCCGGGCCATGCCGAAGCGCGCTTTGCCGCCTGTATTGCCGAACTGCCGGTCATCTACAGCGAGGAAGCCGAAATTCCGCGTCGGCGCGCGGCCTACGAGCGGAAGCTGCGCGCGTTGAGTCATGACGTCGATTGCGGACGGCTCGAAGGCAATCTGATCAAGGCTCTGGGTGCCAAGCAGCCGTTTTTGCTCGCCTATCAAGGCGGCAATGACCGCCCGCTGCAACAGATCTATGGCCAGATGGTTTCCCGCACGGTGGCACGCCACTTCCCGCCCGCGCCGCTGCCCCCACCGCCCGCGCCCGGCGAGCCGATCCGCGTCGGCATCGTCAGCAGTTTCTTCTACAGCCACTCGAACTGGAAGATTTCGATCAAGGGCTGGATGAGCCAGCTCGATCGCATCCGGTTCCATGTGACCGGCTATCACCTCGGCGTCATCCACGATGCGCAGACCGACGCCGCCGCCGGCCTGTGCGACAAGTTCGTGCACCGCATCCTCGATACCGAAGGCTGGCGGCGGACGATCCTCGACGACGCGCCGCATGTGCTGATCTATTCCGGCCTGCTCATGGACACGTCTTCGCTGCAACTCGCGGCGCAACGGCTTGCGCCGGTGCAGTGCAACTCATGGGGCCATCCGGAAACCAGCGGGCTGTCGACGCTCGACTATTTCCTATCGAGCGATCTGATGGAGCCGCCGGATGCGCAGGCGTGTTACACCGAAAAATTGGTGCGGCTGCCGAACCTCTCGATCTTTTACGAACCGGTCGGAAGTGAGCCTGTCTCTGTCACGCGCGAGGAATTGGGTCTGCGTCCTGAAGCCGCCGTGTTCTGGAGCGCGCAGTCCCGCCCAGAACATCGTGATCGGCGGCGCCGCCGGCGCCCTGCCGCCGGTGGTGGCGTGGGCGGCGGCGACCGGCTCGCTGTCGGTCGAGCCGCTGCTGTTGTTCCTGATCATCTTCTTCTGGACCCCGCCGCATTTCTGGGCGCTGGCGCTGTTTCGCACCGACGATTACGCCCGCGCCGGGGTGCCGATGCTGCCGGTCGTGGCCGGTCCCGATGCGACGCGGCTGCAGATCCTGCTCTATACCATCGTGCTGGTCGCGGTTGCCGCCGCGCCATGGCCACTCGGCTATTTTGACGCCGTCTATGGCGTGACCTCGCTGGTTCTCGGAGCCGCCATGCTGCTGCTCGCGGTCAACGTCTACCGTCGCCGCGAGGGTCGCGAAGCGCTGCGCGCGCCACGAAAACTGTTTGCCTTCTCCATCCTTTATTTGTTCGCGCTGTTCGCGACCTTGCTGCTCGAGGTCGTCGCCCGTTCCGTAGCGGCGTTGATCTGGTAGGGGGCGCATGGCGCAATGGACGACAAACGCGAGCCAGACGAAATCGTCCTCACCGAGGCGCAGAAGAAGAGCCGCCGCGAGCGTTCGATCGCCATCGCGCTGGCGCTCGGCGTGCTGGTCGTGCTGTTTTTCGCGGTCACCATTGTCAGGGGGCCGGCGGTGCTAGTGCGGCCGCTGTGATCGAGATGGAGAACGAACCGACGATGCCGCAGCCGGCGACCACAAGCGCCGCCGTAGCCGCGCCCCGCGGCCTCAGCCGCGATGCCACGGTGGGCGCGATCTGCGGCCTGCTGGTGGCGTTGATGGTGGGCGCGTCCTATGCGGCGGTGCCGTTCTATAACTGGTTTTGCCGCAGCACCGGCTTCAATGGCACGACCCAGGTCGCGAAAGTGACGCCGACCTCGGCGCCGCTGGCGCGCAAGATCGCGGTGCGCTTCGATTCCAATGTCGCGGGCGGGCTGCCTTGGAAGTTCGAGCCCGAACAGACCGAGATCGAGATCAGGATCGGGGAAGTCGTCACCGTCTATTACAACGTGACCAATGAATTCGGCGCGGACTACCACCGGGCAGGCCGCCTACAATGTGGCGCCGCTCACGGTCGGCAGGTATTTCGAGAAGATCAACTGCTTCTGCTTCACCGAGCAGACCATGGCCCCCGGCGAGAAGCGCCAGATGGCGGTGGTGTTCTATGTCGATCCCTCGGTGGTTAAGGACAGCGATAACGACAACCTCAACACCATCACGCTGTCCTATACCTTCTATCCCGTGAGCGATCCGGCGCCGCGGCCGCTGGCGGCAACCGAGCCGGACCGGCGCAAGGGAGATCTCTGACCGCGGGGTTTTTTGGTGATAAAAGTCCCGGGATTTGATTTTTGAGACCGATACGTGCCGAATACCACCGGCACGCCAATGGAGAGACCGCAATGGCTACGGCGCAAGTCAAGCACCACGATTACCACCTTGTCGACCCGAGCCCGTGGCCGATCATCGGCTCCATATCGGCCTTCTTCATGGCCGTCGGCGCCATCACCTGGATGCATCATCTGTTCTCGGCCGCGCCGATCATCTTCGGGATCGGCGTGATCGGCGTGCTCTACACCATGGCGAGCTGGTGGGCGGACGTGATCCGCGAGGCGCAGTACAAGGGCGATCACACCCGGGTGGTGCAGATCAGCCACCGCTACGGCATGATCCTGTTCATCGCCTCTGAGGTGATGTTCTTTGTCGCCTGGTTCTGGGCGTTCTTCAATTCGTCGCTGTTCCCGGGCGACCCCGTGCATGTCACCCGCGATGCGCTGTTCGGCGGCGTCTGGCCGCCCAAGGGCATCGAGACCTTCGACCCATGGCACTTGCCGCTGTTGAATACGCTGCTGCTGTTGACCTCCGGCACCACGGTGACCTGGGCGCATCACGCGCTGCTGGAAAACGACCGCCAGGGCCTGAAATACGGACTGATCCTCACCGTTCTGCTTGGTGCCAGCTTCACCTGCGTGCAGGCCTATGAATACAGCCATGCCGCGTTCAGCTTCGCCGGCAACATCTACGGCGCCACCTTCTTCATGGCGACCGGGTTCCACGGCTTCCATGTGTTGATCGGCACCATCTTCCTGATCGTGTGCCTGCTGCGGGCCTATGCCGGCCATTTCACGCCGACCCAGCATCTCGGCTTCGAATTCGCCGCCTGGTACTGGCATTTCGTCGACGTGGTGTGGCTGTTCCTGTTCATCTGCATCTATGTCTGGGGCCACGGTGCGGAAACCATGGCGCAGGGCGCGCACTGATTGGTTGACTTGCGTGCTACAAGGGGGCGGCCGCGGGGCCGCCCTTTTTCGTAGGGCGACGTACGAAAGAACAGTTCATGCCGGGCGACAGTTCACCGACAATGGCTCAGAGCGCGAGGCGCGGCATCGCTTGCCGATGTCCGCGCTGCGGCCAGGGCAGGCTGTATGCGGGTTTCCTGACGCTGCGGCCGAACTGTGAAGCCTGCGGGCTCGATTATGCCTTTATCGACAGCGGCGACGGTCCTGCGATCTTCATCATCATGATCGCCGGCGCCATTGTCGTTGCCTGCGCCCTGATCGTGGAGGTGAAATACCAGCCGCCGTTCTGGCTGCACGCGGTGCTCTGGCTGCCGCTCATTCTCGCCACCACGCTGCTGCCGTTGCGCGTCATGAAATCGCTCATGATCGCGCTGCAGTTCCATCACAAGGCGGCGGAAGGCCGGCTGATCGACCGCGAGCCGAGATGAGCCGCCTCTCCGCAACGAGGCGCGCCGTCGCCGGCTTTGCCGTGTTCACGCTGCTGATGCTGGCACTGTTCATCGGCCTCGGGATCTGGCAGTTGCAACGCCGGGTCGAGAAACACGCCCTGATCGCGGCCCTGACCGAACGGCTTGCGGCGCTACCCGAGTGGTTGCCGCCGCCGTCGCAATGGCGCGCACTGACGCCGGCCGCCGACGAATTCCGACGGGTCCGTTTTACCGCGACCTATCAGCGGCTTCCGGACGCCATGGTCTACAGCTCCGGTTCGGCGATTTGCACGGATGTCTCCGGTCCCGGCACCTGGGCCTTCCTGCCGGCGCGGCTGCCGGGCGGCGAGACCGTCGTCGTCAATGCGGGTTTCGTGCCAAACACCATGCAGGATCGCGGACAACAGGATCGCGCGGTGGCGCCGCTGGTGAGCGACGCGCCGCTGACGTTAACCGGCTACATCCGCTTTCCGGAGGCCGCCGGCGTATTGACGCCACAGCAAAATCCCGCCCAGCGGCTATGGTTTACCCGGGATCATCTGGCGATGGCGGCGGCGCTGGGTTGGGCCGGCGGGGGCCAGGTCGCGCCGTTCTACATCGATCTGGAGACGCCCGTGCCGGCCGACGGCATCCCGAAGCCCGGGCCGCTCGAGGTCCACCTGCCGGACGACCACATGCAATATGCCATCACCTGGTTCGCGCTCGCCGGCGCGGTCGTCATCGCATTCGGGGCGTGGTTGCGGACGCAACGACCCGCCTGAGGCCAGCCATTGGCGTCGTCCCCCGACGGGCTACCCATCGCCGCTTCGATCTTCTATGGTGCGGCATCACTTTGCCGCGGGCAAAGTTAGATCATCTCTTGATATCAAAGGCTTAGCGGGAAGCTCAGGCCTTTGGAGGGCGGTTTGACGCGGTATGTTTCGACCCGGGGGGAAGCCCCCGCGCTGGGTTTCTGCGACGTGATGCTGGCCGGGCTTGCCCGCGACGGCGGCCTCTACGTGCCTGAAGCATGGCCGCAGCTCGCGCCGGAAGCGATCGCGGGGTTTTTCGGCCGGCCCTATTGGGAAGTCGCGGTCGAGGTGATCCGCCCGTTTGTCGGGGGCGAGATTTCGGATGCCGATCTCGGCCGCATGGCCAACGAAGCCTATGCCACGTTCCGCCATCCCGCCGTGGTTCCGCTCAATCAGATCAGCCCAAGTCAATTCGTGCTGGAGCTGTTTCACGGCCCGACGCTGGCGTTCAAGGACGTGGCGATGCAGCTCATCGCGCGACTGATGGATCACGTGCTGGCGCAACGCGCGCAACGCACCACCCTCGTGGTCGCGACCTCGGGCGATACCGGCGGCGCCGCGGTCGATGCGTTTGCCGGTCTCGACAATGTCGACCTGATTGTGCTGTTTCCGCACGGCCGCATCTCCGACGTGCAGCGCCGGATGATGACGTCCACCGGCGCCGGCAACGTCCACGCACTGGCCGTCGAGGGCACCTTCGACGATTGCCAGGCGATCGTGAAGGCGCTGTTCAACCATCACAGCTTCCGCGACGCGGTCGCGCTGTCGGGCGTCAACTCGATCAACTGGGCGCGGATCGTCGCCCAGGTGGTGTATTATTTCACCGCCGCGGTCGCGCTCGGCGCGCCCACGCGAACGGTGGATTTCACCGTACCGACCGGAAATTTCGGCGACATCTTCGCCGGCTTGGTCGCCAAGCGGATGGGCTTGCCGGTCCGCCGGCTGCGGATTGCCGCCAACCTCAACGACATCCTGCCGCGGACGCTGAAAACCGGCATCTACGAGGTGCGCGAGGTGCATGCGTCGGCTTCGCCGTCGATGGACATCCAGATCTCGTCGAATTTCGAGCGGCTGTTGTTCGAGGCGAGCGGCCGCGACGCCGTCCTCGTCCGCAGGCTGATGGCGTCGCTGCAGCAGTCCGGCCGCTTTGTGCTGCCCGATGCGGTGCTGGCGGCGATCCGCGCGGAATTCGATGCCGGACGCGCCGACGAGACCGAGACCAGCGCGGCGATCCGTGCCGCCTGGCGCGAGGCCGGCGATCTCGTCGATCCGCATACGGCGGTGGCGCTGGCGGTCGCGGATCGCGACGCGCCGGATTCGAAGATTCCCAACATTGTGCTGTCGACCGCGCATGCCGCGAAATTTCCCGATGCGGTGGCCGCCGCCTGCGGCGTGCGCCCGGAGTTGCCGGCCTGGTTCGAGGGCCTGATGACCAGGCCCGAGCACGTCACGGTGATGAAAAACGACGAGGCCGAGGTCGAACGGTTCGTGCGCTCGGTCAGCCGCGCCGCGAAGCAGGGAGTTGCCGGATGAGCGTCGATATCACCAAGCTTCCGTCCGGCCTGACCGTCATCACCGATACCATGCCGCATCTGGAAACCGCGGCGCTCGGGGTGTGGGCCGGCGTCGGCGGCCGCGACGAGAAGCCCAACGAGCATGGCATCTCGCATTTGCTCGAACATATGGCCTTCAAAGGCACCGCGCGGCGCAGTTCGCGGGAAATCGTCGAGGAAATCGAGGCCGTCGGCGGCGATCTCAACGCCGGCACCTCGACCGAAACCACGGCCTATTATGCCCGGGTGATGAAAGCCGATGTGCCGCTGGCGCTCGACGTGCTGTCCGACATCCTCGCCAATCCGTCCTTCGTGCCGGACGAGCTCGAGCGCGAAAAGAGCGTGATCGTGCAGGAGATCGGCGCCGCGCAGGATACGCCCGACGACGTGGTGTTCGAGCATCTCAACGAACTGTGTTACCCGGATCAGCCGATGGGGCGCTCGCTGCTGGGCACCGCCAAGACCCTGAAGGGTTTCGACCGCGACACGCTGCGCGGCTATCTTGCAACGCATTACCGCGGGCCGGACATGGTGGTGGCGGCGGCGGGTGCGGTCGACCACCGGCGCGTGGTCGAGGAAGTGACGTGGCGCTTTGCAAGCTTCGATGGCGCGCCCGCGCCGAAGCCGCAGCCGGCGATGTTCGGCAAGGGCGGCTCCCGCGTGGTGCACCGCGAGCTCGAGCAGGCGCATCTGACGCTGGCGCTCGAAGGGGTGCCGCAGATCGATCTGTCGCTGTTCTCGCTGCAGGTCTTCACCAACACGCTCGGCGGCGGGATGTCGTCGCGGCTGTTCCAGGAGGTGCGCGAAAAGCGCGGGCTGTGCTACTCGATCTACACCTTCCATGCGCCCTACGCCGACACCGGCTTCTTCGGCCTCTACACCGGCACCGATCCGGGCGATGCGCCGGAGATGATGGAAGTGATCGTCGACGTCATCAACGATGCGGTAGAAACCCTGACCGAGGCTGAAGTCGCCCGCGCCAAGGCGCAGATGAAGGCGGGGCTGTTGATGGCGCTGGAAAGCTGCAGCTCGCGGGCCGAGCAGTTGGCGCGCCATGTCCTGGCCTATGGGCGGCCGCTGACGGTGGAGGAACTGGTGGCCCGGATCGATGCCGTCAGCGTGGAATCGACCCGCAACGCCGCGCGCGCGCTGTTATCGCGCAGCCGGCCGGCGGTGGTCGCGCTCGGCAGCGGCAGGGGTCTGGACACGGCGGTGGCTTTTGCGGAAGGATTGACCAAGTCGAAGGCCAAGGCACGTCTTCACTAGAGGGCACGTTTGCACACTCAGAACGCGCGCCTACATACCAGCATCGCTCACGCTGATCGAGGTTCGGACACCGGGGAGTATCACCCATGGCGCTGTTTCGCCTGCCATCCAGCGGATCGGCCGCCCTCGCGCCGCGCGGCCGCGGCCTGCTGCTGCGGGCACCGCAAATGTCGGATTTCCTGCAATGGTCGCATTTGCGCGAATTCAGCCGGAACTACCTGACGCCGTGGGAGCCGATCTGGCCGTCCGACGATCTGACCCGTTCGGGCTTTCGACGGCGGCTGCGCCGCTATGCCGAAGATATCGCCGCCGACCGATCCTATCCGTTTCATCGTATTCCGGGAGTCCGACGGCGCGATGATCGGCGGCGTCACGCTGGCGAATGTCCGCCGCGGCATCGTGCAGGCCGGCACGATCGGATACTGGGTCGGCCAACCCCATGCGCATCGCGGCTACATGACGGCGGCGTTGCGGGTCTTGCTGCCGTCGCTGTTCGGCGAGCTCAATCTGCACCGTATCGAAGCCGCCTGCATCCCCTCCAACACGCCGTCGATCCGGGTGCTGGAGAAGTGCGGCTTCAGCCGCGAGGGACTGGCGCGGCGCTATCTCTGCATCAATGGCGTCTGGCAGGACCACCTGCTGTTCGGGCTGCTGCACGAGGATTTTCGCGGCTATCGTCTTGGTCTCTTGATGCAGGCGCCTTGGGTTCGCCGCCATTGCCCTGCTATAAGGCGGCCGGCCTGCGCCGCCGTCGGGGGCGCCGCAAACGATTGATAATCTTGGGGACCTCTGGATGACGCGTAACGGTTGGATGCACGGCGGCGAGCGCCGCGCCGGCGGCGTCGTCTGCGTGTCGCGTGGATGCTCGCTGCGGCAGGCCTTGTGCTGTCCGGGTGCGGCGGCGGCAGCACGCTCGGCAGCTCGTCGAATTCCAGTCCCTCGATCGGGGACCGCTTCAGCCAGTTGTTCGGCTCGAAATCGCAGGCGGTGGGCGAGGCCGCGCCACCGCCGGCGGCGGAGAGCGAGTTGACCTGCCCGCCGGTGAACATTCGCGCCGGCGCATCCACCTATACGGTGGCGGCGCCGGGCAAGGAGCCGGTCGGCAACGACGTGCGCTACCAGGCGATCATCACCCGCACCGCGCGCGATTGCACGCTGAACAACGGCCAGATCACGGCGCGTATCGGCATTCTGGGCCGCGTCATTGCCGGCCCGGCGGGAAGTCCGGCGAGCATCGAAGTCCCGCTGCGTGTCGCTGTGGTGCAGGGTGGGGTGCAGGAGAAGACCATCGCGACCAAGGTCTACCGCACCACGGTGGCGATGAATGAGGAAGGCAGCTCGCCGTTCAGCCTGGTTGCCGAAGATGTGGTGTATCCGGCCCCGACGGCCGCGGCCGGCGACGCCTACATCTTCTACATCGGCTTCGATCCGCAGGCGCTGACGCCGGAGCCGAAGGCGAAACGCAGGAAGAAGTAGCCGGGCAGTCATCCCGCAGCCGTCACGGCCGCCCGCGACCGCGGCAGCAGCTCGCGGGCATGACCCGCGGTCAGTTCAGCTTTTCGCGAACTTCCGCGATGCCCTTGGCGAGCAGGTCGTCGGCGAGCTGGCCTTTCACCGACTGCGACAGGATCGAGGAGCCGGCGGCAACCGCGGCATTGGCCGCCGCCGAACGTACATCGGCAATGGCCTGGGCTTCGGCGAGCGCGATCTTGCTCTCGGCGGTCTTGGTGCGCCGGGCGACGAAATCTTCCATCTTGGTCTTGGCTTCCGCCGCGATGCGTTCCGCTTCGGCCTTGGCGTTCGCGACGATATCCTGGGCTTCGCGCTCGGCGCTGGCGTGACGGGCCTGGTATTCCGCGAGCAGCTTCGCGGCCTCGTCCTTGAGGCGGCGCGCATCGTCGAGTTCCGCCTTGATACGGTCGCGGCGATGATCGAGCGTCGTCAGCACCGTGCGGTGAATGCCGAGATAGGCGAACACGCCCATCAGGATGACGAAGGCGACGGCGACCCAGAATTCCGGTTCGGCAAACATCGAGGCTTATCCCTTCAAGGAGGCGTCGACAGCGGTTTCCACCGTCTTGCCGTCGGGCGGCCGGCCGGTGAGCCGCTGCACGATGGCGGCAGCCGCATCGGCGGCAATGCCGCGGACATTGCTCATCGCCGCCTCGCGCGTCGCGGCAATGGTCTTCTCGGCCTCGGCGAGTTTTTGCGCCAGCCGTCCTTCCAGCGTCTTGCGCTCGGCTTCGGAGGCCGCGTTCAGCTTCTCCCGGGTCTCCGCGCCGATCGCCTGGGCGCGGGAGCGCGCCGCCGCCAGTTCGCTTTCATAGGCCTTCAGCGCGCCGTCGGACTCATCTTTCAGCCTCTCGGCTTCGGCCAGGTCGCCGTCGATCGCGTTCTGGCGCTGGTCGAGCACGCTGCCGACGCGCGGCAGCGCAATTCGCGACACGATCAGGTAAAGCGCGACGAACGCAATCGCCAGCGACACCAGTTGCGACGCAAAGGTGTCCTTCTGGAACGGCGGAAACGCGTGCTTGCTGGCACATCGACTTCGGTGTGAGCGGTCGTGGTGCCGCCGGCCTCGCCATGACTTTCAGCCACCGGCTTCTCCTGTTCGGCTTGGCGCATGTTCCGCGCGGGAACCGGCGCGGAGGCAATGGATCAGAGCGCGAACAACAGCAGAAGCGCGATCAGCAGCGAGAAGATGCCGAGCGCTTCGGTCACGGCGAAGCCGAAAATCAGGTTGCCGAACTGGCCCTGCGCGGCCGAGGGATTGCGCACCGCGGCGGCAAGATAGTTGCCGAAGATGATGCCCACGCCGGCGCCGGCGCCACCCATGCCGATGCAGGCAATACCAGCGCCAATGTACTTCGCGGCAATCGGATCCATGAAAACAACTCCTTGTTGAGGTTTGGTGAAACGGGCCGGATCAGTGGCCCGGATGGATAGCGTCGTTGATATAGATAACGGTGAGGATGGTGAAGACATAGGCCTGCAGAAACGCGACCAGCAGTTCGAGCGCGGTGAGCGCGATCACCATGCCGAGCGGCAGCACGGCACCGAAGTAACCGGCGATGCCAAGGCCGGCCAGCAGCGGAATGAAGCTCGCGAAAACCGTAAGCGCGATGTGGCCGGCGAGCATGTTCGCGAACAGCCGCACCGAGTGCGAGATCGGCCGCAGGAAGAACGAGAACACCTCGATGAACACCACCAGCGGCAGGATGAAGATCGGAATGCCCGACGGCACGAACAGCTTGAAGAATTTCAGGCCGTTCTTGTAGAAGCCGTAGACCAGCACGGTCAGGAACACCAGCACTGCCAGCGCTGCCGTAACGATGATGTGGCTGGAAATCGTGAAGGAGTAGGGTATCACGCCGAGCATGTTGGAAACGGCAGCAGCATGAAGATCGAAAACACCAACGGAAAGAACTTCATTCCTTCCGTGCCGGCGTTTGCTCGGATGGTGCTGGCCACGAACTCGTAGCTCAGATTCGGCGACCGACTGGATGCGTCCCGGCACCAGTCTGCTTTCCGGCGACGCCGCCGATCATCAGCAGCGAAATCAGCGCCACCGAGCCGAACATGTAGGCGGACGAATTGGTGAACGCGATCTGCTGATTGCCGATATGGCCGATCGTGAAGATCTTTTCGATGTCGAACTGTTCGATCGGATCAATCATCCGCGCATCTCTTGGCTCGCCGGCCACGCCGGCGCTCTGCAATCAATCGGTCCGGCGTTCCGTCTCAACGGCCGGTGCGGTCCGGAGCCGCGCCTGCCGATCTCACCACGTTGACCACGCCCGCGGTAAAGCCGAGCAGAACAAACACGATGAGCCCCCACGGCGAGGTCGACAGCAGGTGGTCGATACCCCAGCCGATCGCCGCGCCGACGACAACGCCGGCGATCAACTCCGAAGAGAGCCGGAAACCCCGCGCCATCGCCGAGGCCCTGGCAGCTCCGTCTCCGCCTTCAGTTCCGGGTTGGTCAGTCCTGATTTTGCGGCTGTCCCGAATTTCGGACAACCGGTGATTTAGATTTCCGAGCCTTGCGGAAAGCGCAGCTTCGTCAGAGGACGATTGATCGTGATTTCCGTTTCCGCCGCCGTCCGCGCCTTCAGCCATGCTGTGGAGACCCGAAACGCTGCTGCGTGGATGGAAATGACGCCCCGTCACCCTCAAAAGCCGCGCGGACCATACTGACCGCCTCTAACCAAGTCAAGATTGCGTCGTCATTGGTTAGCATATTGATTTGGTTAGGATTATTCCGCAATCCCAACGCGTTCCGAACTGCACTGGCTGGCCGCGGCGCCGATCGCCGCGATGCCGTGTGTCGGACTTTTCCCTGGTTACCGCGATACCCGACAGCGATCCGTTCAAGATCGGCGTCCTGCTCATTGCCGATCGGTCGCCTGGCCCTGCGAGGATCGATCTTGCGCCGTCCCGACGGGTCTGTTGGGATAGCCGAACACCCCATGGCCATGGAGTTCGCATGCCGCGCCAGGTCGATTACTATTTTTCGCTTCAGTCTCCGTGGGCCTATATCGGGCATCGATTGTTCACCGAGGTCGCCGCGACCTACGGCCTCAAGGTGAATCACAAGCCGGTGGTGCTGGTCGACCTGTTTTCCGAAACCGGAGGCCTGCCGCTGCTCAAGCGCCACCCGGTGCGCCAGCGCTACCGCATGGTCGAGCTGCAGCGCTGGCGCGACAAGCGCGGCCTGACATTCCATCTGCAGCCGGCGAACTGGCCGTTCAACGCGCGGCTGGCCGACGGCGTCGTGATCGCGGCGATCGAGGCCGGCCACGATCCCGATCGGTTTCTGCGCCGCGCCTATGCGGCGGTGTGGGAAGATCAGCTCAATCTCGCCGATCCGGCAACGCTGGCACAATTGGCCGACGATACCGGGCTTTCCGGAAAGCGGCTGGTGGAGCGCGCAGGGTCCGAAGCGATCGGCGCGGCCTATGAGCAGAACCGCCAGGACGCGCTGGCGGCCGATGTGTTCGGATCGCCAGTCTATGTGCTGGACGGCGAGGTATTCTGGGGGCAGGACCGGATCGAATTGCTCGCGGACGCGTTGAAATCCGGCCGTGCGCCCTATCGTTCGCAGGTCGGGGGATCAAGCGGATCGTAGCGGTTTTGAGGCGGAGCAATGCCATGATGACAGCGACATCGCCTTCCAAATTCTGCACCGCGATTGCGGCCGCCGCCGCGCTGGTCTGCCTGGGCGGCAGCGGCGCCGCCGATGCCGATCCGATGCCGGACACGGAGAACGGCCGCTATGCGCTGTCGCCGGTGACCGACGGCGTCATCCGGCTCGACACCCGGACCGGCGCCGTGTCGACCTGCACCAACAGCGGCAACGGCTGGGGCTGCTATGCGGTGCCCGACGAGCGCGCCGCGCTCGACGCGGAAATCGGCAGGCTGGAGACCGACAACGAAAGGCTCAAGACCGAACTCGCGGCGCGCGAACCCACGGTCACCGGCAAGATCGACGAACCGCTGCCGAAGTCGGACTCGCCGAAACAACCCGAACCGAAAGCGGCCGATGGCGAGCGCAAGATCGAAATCCCGCTCCCCAGCGATCGCGACCTCGATCGCATGATGACGTTTCTGGGGCAGGCCTGGCAGCGGCTGGTCGACCTCGCCAACCGCATGCAGAAGGACGTCTCCGGCAGGATCTGACGCCGCCGGTATCCTTGCCGGTCCTGCCGGGACGACGGATTGAGGACGACGGATTGCTGGACGTGCATGCCTTCACCCAGGACATTGTCGCGCCGGATCCTTTCTGTTGCAGCGCACAAGCCGGATCGGTCAACCGCCTTGCCGCGGGCCGCATTTGGACGCTTGCATGGAACTCGCCGCCGGAGGACAATTGCATTGGAAAAATTCACTTGGCAGGCCCCTGCAAAGCGGTCACTGGTTTGCGTAACCTGTGCCCGAAGAAAAATATGACCGTCGCAGCCAACACCCACCTCGTCATCGCCGATGATCATCCGCTGTTCCGCGACGCGTTGCGGCAGGCGGTTGCCAGCGTGGTGACTTCCGCGAAGATCGACGAAACCGGATCGTTCGACGAACTGACCGCGCTGCTGGAGCAGGATTCCGATGTCGACCTGATCCTGCTCGACCTGACCATGCCGGGGATCAGCGGCTTCTCCGGGCTGATCTATTTGCGGGCGCAATATCCGGCGATTCCGGTGGTGATCGTATCTGCCAGCGACGATGGCGGCACGATCCGCCGCTCGCTCGATTTCGGCGCCTCGGGGTTCATTCCCAAGCGCTTCGGTGTCGACACCCTGCGCGATGCCGTCGTCAAGGTGATGGAGGGCGATGTCTGGGTACCGCCGGACACGGATCTCACCTCGGCGACCGATCCGGACATGACGCGGCTGCGCGACCGGCTGGTGACCCTGACCCCGCAGCAGGTCAGGGTGCTGATGATGCTGTCGGAAGGTCTGCTCAACAAGCAGATCGCCTACGAGCTCGGCGTGTCGGAGGCGACGATCAAGGCGCATGTCTCCGCCATCCTGCAGAAGCTCGGGGTCGAGAGCCGTACCCAGGCGGTCATCGCCGCGGCGAAGATTTCCGGCGGCCAATGGCGTCAGGGCACGCCGACGCCGCAGTAGATCCGGCCGGCTATTCCGCCGCCACTGTCTGCTGGGTGCGCCACTGACCGAGCAAGGCCCGCAGCGATGCCGGCTTGACCGGCTTGTTGAGCACCGCGATGTTCTCCTCGCGCGCCGCGGCCCGCACATGCGGACTGCGGTCGGCGGTGATCAGGATCGCCGGAATGCGGTCGCCGAAGCGGCGGCGAATTTCCCGGATCGCGGCGATGCCGTTGCCGCGGTCGAGATGATAGTCGACCAGCAGGCCGGTAACCCGGCCGCGCGCCGTCGCGATCGCCTCGATGGCGGCGTCGGGATCGGCGACCGCGATCACCTCGGCGTCCCAGCCGGTCAGCAGCGTCTTCATGCCGTCGAAAATCGCCGAATTGTTCTCAATGCAGACGATCAGTGCGCCGCTGATCGGCGTCCGCGAGAGCGGCGTCGCGCTGGTGACCGCCGCGGTGTAGTTGATGGCCTTCGCGGTCGGCACCGTCACCGAAAAGAACGAACCGCCGCCGACATTGGAGTCGAGCGCGATACCGTGGTCGAGGACGCGCGCGAGACGTTCGACGATCGAAAGGCCCAGTCCAAGGCCGCGCGCGATCCGCGCGCCCTGTTCCAGCCGGTGAAATTCCTTGAAGATCTCGCCGCGCTTGAGAATCGGGATGCCGACGCCGGTGTCATAGATGCAGAACTGCAGCGACGAACCGCGGCGGCGGCAGCCGACCAGCACGCGGCCGTGCGGCGTATATTTGATGGCATTGGAGATCAGGTTCTGCAGCAGCCGCCGCAGCAGCAGCCGATCGGATTCCACCGCCAGCGAACTCGGTACGAAGGTCAGCTTCAGCGCCTTGGCGCGCGCGATCGGCGCGAATTCGATCTCGAGCGAGCACATCAAGTCGCCGACCTTGAAACTCGTGATCGTCGTGGTCATGGCGCCGGCGTCGAGCCGGGAAATATCCAGCAGCGCGCCGAGGATTTCCTCGATCGCCTCCAGCGAACCGTCGATATTCTGAACCAGCCGGGAATCCTCGCCGCCGCTCTGGCGCTCGACCAGGCTCGTCACATAGAGCCGCGCCGCGTTCAGCGGCTGCAGGATGTCGTGGCTGGCGGCGGCCAGAAACCGCGTCTTCGAGATGTTGGCGTCCTCGGCGGTGCTCTTGGCCCGCGCCAGCTCCGAATTCAGCCGGGTGAGTTCCTCGGTTCGGTCGCGCACGCGCTTTTCCAGCGTCGCGTTGGAGCGCTCCAGCGCCTCGGCGGCCTCGAAGCTCGGCGTGACGTCGGAGAAGGTGATGACCAGCCCGCCGCCGGGCATCCGATTGGCGCGCACCTCGATCACCATGTGGCGGTCCGGCAGCCGCTCCAGATAGGGCTCGCCCTCGGTGGTGTAGGCGACCAGCCGCTTTCCACGGGCGGCGCCGTCGTTTGAGGCGGGCGAACCGCACCCATAAATTCAAGGATTTCGTGCAGCGGAATCCCGATCTGGACGAGATGCGGCGGCAGCGCGAGCAGCTCGGCGAATTGCCGGTTCGAACAGATGAGCTGCAGGTCCGGGTCGAACACGGCGATACCCTGCCGCACATGGTTCAGCGCGGTCTGCAGGACCTCGCGGTTGAAATGCAGCGCAGCGTGGGAATCGTCGAGCAGCTTCAGTGCCGCCTTGGCCGAGACGGTGCGCTTGCGCAGCAGCAGCGACATCACCAGGCGCGAGGACGCCGCGCCGATCGAGGACGCGATCAGATGCTCGGCATGCTGCAGCAGCTCGAAATCGGCCGGGGCGGCCGGATCGAGATGGGCGTGATGGGTGACGGCGAAGGCCTCGAACGAATGCCGGGCGCGCTCGGGGCCGAGATATTGCGCCACCGTGCTCTGAATGTCCTGCACGGTCACGGTGGTGCGCCAGCGCCGGAATGTCGGCGTGATCGGCGCGATCGTGTTCGGCACGAACAGGTCGGCCTGCAATCGCTCGATCGACGACGGCTCGCGCGCCAGCGACAGCGCGACATAGGTCAGGATGTTGAGCGACAGGCTCCAGAGCACGCCGTGCAGCAGCGGCGGCAGATCGGCGCCGAACAGCGCCTGCGGCCGCAACGCCTCGATGCCGAACGGCCCGTGCTGCAGCAGCATCAGGCCGGCGGTATTGCCCTCGAGGAAGCTCGGCAGGAACAGCGTGTAGATCCAGGCGACGAAGCCGACCAGCATGCCGCCCATGGCGCCGCGCGCGGTCGCGCGCCGCCAGAACAGGCCGCCGAAAAACGCCGGCGCGAGCTGCGCGATCGCCGCAAAGGACAACAGCCCGATCGCCGCCAACTGGGCGTTGCCGAGCGCGCGATAATAGAAATAGGCCATCACCATGATGGCGAAGATCGCAAAGCGGCGGACCCCGAGCAGGAAGTCGCCGAAATCCTTCTGGCCGGCGCGGGCCGCGGGGCTGCGCTGCAGCACCAGCGGCACCACGATGTCGTTCGAGACCATGATCGAAAGCGCGACGCATTCCACGATCACCATCGCGGTCGCCGCCGACAGCCCGCCGACAAAGACGCCGACGCTCAATAGCGGCGCATCGCCCTCGATCGGCAGCGCCAGCACGATACATGTCGCTGTCGACCGCGCCGAACGGAAAGATCACGAGGCCGGCGAGCGCGATCGGAATCACGAACAGGTTGATGGCGACCAGATAGAGCGGAAACAGCCAGCGCGCCCGGCCGACCTCGGCATCGCTGGAATTCTCCACCACGCTGACGTGAAACTGGCGCGGCAGCAGCATGATCGCGCAGAACGACAACAGCACCATGGTCAGGAAATTGCCGATCGAGGGCACATAGTTGATCGCGCGCACCGCTTCCGGCGTCTTCATCGCCCGTTCGAACAGTTCGACGGGACTGAACATCCAGAACGTGACGAAGGCGCCGGCGGCGAGAAAGGCGACCAGCTTCACGATGAATTCGGTGGCGACCGCCAGCATCAGGCCATGCTGATGCTCGGTCGCGTCGGTCTGGCGGGTGCCGAACAGCACCGCGAATGCCGCCATCGCCAACGTCACCATCAGCGCGATGTCGCCGATGATCGGAATCTTGGAGAACGCCTGGTCCTCGCTGAGGATGGTTTCAAGCGAGGACGCCACCGCCTTGAGCTGGAGCGCGATGTAGGGAACCGATCCGATGATCGCGATCAGCGCGACGGTGGCGGCGACCGCCTGGCTCTTGCCGTAGCGCGCGCGCGATGAAGTCGGCGATCGAGGTGATGTTCTGTGATTTCGCGAGCTGGATCACGCGGCGCAGCAGCGGCGTGCAGAAGGCGATCATCAGGATCGGGCCGATATAGATCGCGAGAAAATCCACGCTGGTGCGGCTGGCGAATCCGACCGAGCCGAAGAACGTCCAGGACGTGCAATAGATCGCCAGCGACAGCGGATAGATCAGCGCGCTGGCGCGGCCGCGCTGGGTCGGCGAGAAGCGGTCGCCATGGCTGGCGACGAAAAACAGGAACCCGATGTAGCCGAAGGCGGCTGCGATCACGCCCCAGTCGTGCAGCATCGCTGCTTGCTCCCTCGCGATTTCGGCGGCCGCCTCGAGCGGGGTCACCGCCGGCGTCGACGAAGTATAGCCGGATCGGGCCGGCAAAGCACCGTGCGTCGCCGCGCCGCCGGGATTTCGTCGCGGGGGCGGAGGCAGTCTCGGCGGCGAGCGACTGCTCGCGAAGCGGCAGGCCGAGGCGCTGCCAGACCTGCAGCAGCGCTTCGGCGAGCTGATCGATCAGTGCGTCTCATGATAGGGCGACGGCGTGATCCGCAGCCGCTCGGTTCCCCTGGCGACGGTCGGATAGTTGATCGGCTGGATGTAGATATGGTGCTCTTCGAGCAGGATGTCGCTGGCCCGTTTGCAGCGTTCGGGATCGCCGACGAACAGCGGCACGATATGGGTGTCGCTGGAAATCACCGGCAGGCCTGCCGCCAGCAGGATCGCCTTGACGCGGGCGGCGCGCTCCTGGTGCCGCTCGCGCTCCCAGCTCGAGGTCTTGAGGTGCCGGATCGCCGCGGTCGCGGCCGAACAGATCGCCGGCGGCAGCGCGGTGGTGAAGATGAAACCCGGCGCGTAAGAGCGCACCGCGTCGATCAGGGCGGCTTTCCGGCGATATAGCCGCCGAGGCATCCGAACGCCTTCGCGAACGTGCCTTCAAGACGTCGATGCGGTGCATGACGCCGTCGCGCTCGGCGATACCGCCGCCGCGCGGGCCGTACATGCCGACCGCGTGGACTTCGTCGACATAGGTCATGGCGCCGTACCGTTCGGCAAGATCGCAGATCTTCGCCAGCGGCGCGATGTCGCCGTCCATCGAATAAAGGCTTTCAACAGGCGATCAGCTTGGGCCGGCTCGGCGCGGCGGCGCGCAGCAGCCCTTCGAGACGCGCCATGTCGTTGTGGCGGAACACCTGGCGCTCGCAACCGGCCTGGCGGATGCCTTCGATCATCGAATTGTGGTTGAGCGCGTCCGACAGGATCAGGCAGTTCGGAATCAGCCTGGCGATGGTCGCAATACCGGTCTGGTTGGAGACATAGCCCGAGGTGAACAGCAGCGCCGCTTCCTTGCCGTGCAGATCGGCCAGTTCCCTGCTCGAGCTGCACCAGCGGGTGATGGGTGCCGGCGATGTTGCGGGTGCCGCCGGCGCCGGTTCCGACCCGGGTCGCGGTCTCGACCATGGCGCCGATCACCTTCGGGATGCTGCCCCATTCCGAGATAGTCGTTCGAGCACCAGATCACGACATTGCGCGGCCCTTTGGGGCTAATGCCACACCGCATGCGGGAAGCGGCCCGCAATTCGCTCGAGATCGGCGAACACCCGGTAGCGCCGTTCGTCGTGCAGGCGGCTGAGGGCGGCGCTGAAGAATTGGCTGTAATCCATCGCAAAACCTGACAAAGGGGGGCTGAGGGCCGGTGCGGCACCGGCCCCTTTTTAGAGCGTTTCCAGCTTTGCTGTCGAGCCGGAATCGGGCCTGCATTCACCCGATGGACGAGGGGCCGGGTTGCCGCCGGCGCGGGCCGAATTTCGACCCAGATCAACACGCCGGGTGCGGACCCGGCACTACCTCCGTAGGCTGGATGGCGCGCGGCGCAATCCGGGGCACGGACGCTTTC
>CAVPUU010000026.1:0-261827 GCA_963709015.1 uncultured Alphaproteobacteria bacterium
GCATGGCTCGCCGCGGGCCGGCACGCAGGTCGAGGTATCAGTGATGCTGTGACGGCTGGCCTCACGCTCACGGTCGAGAACGACGGCCCCGCATTCGATCCGCTGCTCCTGCCTACGCCCGACGTCGCGGCAAATCTTGAAGAGCGCCAGGTCGGCGGCCTTGGCGTGTTCCTGGTGCGGCAAATGATGGACGCGGACGCGCCACGGGCCGCCGTCTAAAGTAGCCGGCATGGGCAAAGACGGCAAAAACGCGGACGCCGGCCGGCCGCGCCGCTATGCGCTGGCCGGTGCAGGCATTAAAGCCCCACCGATGGCCGCCGGCCTCTATTTGGTCGCGACGCCGATCGGGAACCTGCGCGACATCAGCCTGCGCGCGCTCCAGACGCTCGCGGCCGCCGATGTGATCGCCTGCGAGGACAGCCGCGTCACCCGCAAGCTGACCGAACACTACGGCATCGCGACACCGCTCACGCCTTATCACGAGCACAACGCGGCTGAGGCGCAGACCGAAGCTGCTCGCCCGCCTGGACGAAGGGCAAGCGGTCGCGCTGGTTTCCGATGCCGGTACGCCGCTCATTTCCGATCCGGGTTACAAGCTGGTGCGCGCGGCCAGCGAAGCCGGCCATGCCGTGATCGCGGTGCCAGGGGCTTCCGCGGTGCTTGACCGCGCTTGGCGCCGCCGGCCTGCCGACGGACCGTTTCTTTTTCGAGGGCTTTCTGCCGCCCAAACAAGTGGCGCGGCAAAAGCGCATCGCGGCGCTCGCCGCCATTCCCGCGACTTTGGTGCTGTTCGAAAGCGGGCCGCGTTTGGCTGCCGCACTTGCCGATCTTGCCGCCGGCTTTGGTCCGCGGCCCGCCGCGATCTGCCGCGAGCTGACCAAGCTGCACGAGGAAATCCGCCGCAACGATCTCGAAAAGCTGGCGCGCCATTACGCCGCCGGCGCCGAGACGCGCGGCGAGATCGTCATCGTGGTGGCGCCGCCGCCGGACGAAGCGGAAAATGCCGACGACGTCGACGAACTGCTGCGCCGCGCGCTCGCCCGCGTCACGGTCAAGGACGCGGTCGGCGAAGTAGCGCTCGCCACCGGCCGGCCGCGCCGCGAGGTCTATCAGCGCGCGCTCGCGCTCGCGAAAGACAGCAGCGATGGCGCGGCGTAACGGCACGCCGCGGCCGCCCAGGCCGTCAGCCAGTCCGGGGCGGCAAAAGCGCGAAGCGCGTCCTGAAAAAATTGCGGCTTTCGGGCTGGGCATTTCCGCCGAGAGCCGCGCCGCCGTCTGGCTGCTGGCGCACGGCTACCGCATTCTGGCGCGGCGCTGGAAAAGCCCGCTCGGCGAGATCGACATCATCGCCGCCCGCCGCCATTTGCTGATCTTCGTCGAGGTCAAAGCGCGCGCGACACTCGATGCCGCGGCGGAGTCGGTTACCGAACGGCAGAAGCAGCGCATCGCGGCGGCGGCGGAAATCTGGCTTGCCGCCAATCCCGTCCCGGCGATCCGCGATATCCGCTTCGATGCGATCCTGGTCGCGCCCGGAAAATTGCCGCGCCACATCCCGGCGGCATTCGAGATGAATTAAGCGCTGAGCCGCTGGAAAAACGCATCGACCTGGCCGCGGATGCGGCCGGCGACGCTGCCGAGATCGTCGGCCACCGTTTTCACCGCGCCGGCGCTCGAGCGCGTGTCCTCGGTGGCGGTGCCGACCAGATTGACTTCGTCGGCGGTCTCCACCGTGCGCTTGGCGGCGATCTCAACGCTGCGCGCGATCTCGGCCGTGGCCGCGCCCTGTTCGGTGACGGCGGCCGCGATGGCGCCGCTGATGTCGCCGATTTCCCGGATGATGTGCTCGATCGCGGTGATCGCCTCAATCGAGCGCACCGTGGCGCGCTGCATGCCGGCAATTTGCGTGGCGATCTCCTCGGTGGCGCGGCTGGTCTGGCCGGCCAGCGCCTTCACCTCGCCGGCCACCACGGCAAAGCCGCGCCCGGCTTCGCCGGCGCGCGCGGCTTCGATGGTGGCGTTGAGCGCCAGCAGATTGGTTTGCTCGGCGATCCCCGTGATGAGTTTTACAACGTCGCCAATGCGGCTAGCCGCTTCGTCGAGCTCCTTGACCGCAAGATTGGTGCGGCCAGCCTCGTTCACCGCCTTGGTGGCGATGGCGTTGGACTGCGCCACCTGGCGATCGATCTCGTTCACCGAGGCCGACAGCTCGTCGGCGGCGGACGCGATGTCGCGCACGTTCGAGGAGGCCTCCGAGGAGGCAGCTGCGGCGCTGACGGTCTTGGCCGTGGCTTCGTCTGTGGCGCCCGCGAGCTGGGTCGACGCCGCCAGCATTTGATCGGAAATGCGTCCGAGCTCGGCCAGCGTCGCTTCCACTTCCGCCGAGAAGCGCGAAATCTCGTTCGACATCCGCTCCTGACGCTGCGTGCGCGTTTCGGCGTCGCTACGCACCGTGCGATTGAGCTCTTCGTTGCTGCGCATGGCACGCTGGAATACGCCGATCGAGCGCGCCAGCGCGCCGATCTCGTCGCTGCGATCGCTGAACGGCACGGACACGGAAGCATCGCCGGCGGCGACCGCCTCGGTGACGCGCGTGATTTCGGCGATCGGCTTGGCCACGCTGCGCGAAATCACCCAGGCGCCGACGCCTGCCAGCACGACCGCGAAACCGGCGAGCAGGCTCAGCCACAGCGCGGTCTTGTCGATGCCGGTGTCGATCGCCGTGTAAACGCGGCTTGCGCGCGTCGCATAAATCTTGGTGAGCTGGTCGAGATCCTTGTTGAGCGCCTTGCGCACCGAGCGGTTGGCGTCATTATCGCCCCAGACGCGCCCGGCGGCCGGACTGACTTCGGTGCCGAGCCGCGCCAGTTCGCGGCGGAAATCGATGAATTGCGCAATGCGGCCTGAGAACTGACCGAACAATTCGGCGTCGTCGCCGCGCACCGACTTCTTCCAGTCTTCGACCACCTTGACGATCTGCTCGTTGAATTTGAGAATGCCGTCGGCATAGATCTTCGACGTCGCCATGTCGGTCGACATGTAGACGCCGCGCGATTCCATCACCACGGCGTAAATCAGCCCGTTCACCTTCTCGACGTTCAAGGTCCCGGCATTGGCGGACTCGAATTCGTCGGTCAGGTTCTCGTGGTGGCGCGCGGCCTGCACGGCGACCACCGACAGCGAGATGGTCGCGGTGGCCATTAGCGCGAAGATCACATAGAGCTTGGCGGCAATGGAAAGCTTCGGCAAAGTCAAATGCGGCCCCTCCCGCCAGCCCCCAAAGGGCCCTGGCGGGCATAGTGGCGATAAAATGTTAACGGTCTGTTTTCCTTAAGCTTCTCGCTGCTTAAAATGGCCCCCAGAGCCCGACAATGAGCCTGAAAATCGCAGTTCAGATGGATCCGATCCAGCGGATCAACATCAAGGGCGACTCGACCTTCGCGCTGCTGCTGGAGGCGCAAAAGCGGGGCCACTCGCTATCTTATTACACCCCCGACCGGCTGGCCCTGCTCGATGGCCGCGTCTTCGCCACCGTCGAGCCCTTGAGCGTGCGCGACATGGCCGGCGATTACTTCACCCTCGACCAGCCGCGACGCGTGGAACTGACCGAATTCGACGTGGTGCTGCTGCGCCAGGACCCGCCCTTCGACCTCGCTTACGTCACCACCACCCATCTGCTCGAGCGCATCCACCCCAAGACGCTGGTGGTCAACGACCCCGGCAGCGTCCGCAACGCGCCGGAAAAGATGTTCGTCACCGCGTTTCCCGATTTAATGCCGCCGACGCTGCTCACCCGCGACCTCGCCGAGATCAAGGCGTTCCGCGCCGCGCACGGCGACATCGTGATGAAGCCGCTTTACGGCCACGGCGGCGGCGCCGTGTTCCGCATCACGCGCGACGATCTCAATTTCGGCTCGCTCTACGACATGTTCTCCGTCACCTTCCGCGAGCAATGGGTGGTGCAGAAATTCCTTCCCGCCGTGAAGCAGGGCGACAAGCGCATTCTGCTGGTGGACGGCGAATTCGCCGGCGCGGTCAACCGCATTCCGGCGGCCGACGACCTGCGCTCCAACATGGTGCGCGGCGGCGCACCGGCCGCGACCGAATTGACCAAGCGCGAGCGGGAAATCTGCAAACGGCTCGGCCCAAGCTTGCGCGAGCGCGGGCTTGCTGTTCGCCGGCATCGACGTGATCGGCGAGTGGCTGACCGAGATCAACGTCACCTCGCCGACCGGAATTCGCTCGGTGAAAACTCTCGGCGGGCCCGACGCCGCGGCGCTGATCTGGGACAAGATCGAAGCGAAACGCAAAGCGTAGCCGCATGAGCGTCCAGCTCACCATCGCCACCACCGACTACGATCATTTCCGGGATTTCCGTCTCGGGCAAGTCACGGCCGAGGGCATCGAAGCGAATTGGCTCACGCTGGGCCATCACGAAATTTTCTCGCGCTTCACCTTTAACCGCGAATGGGACGTCTCGGAATTGTCGTTCGCGAAGTTCATCGCGCAGGTGACGCGCAAGGATTTCGACATCATCGGACTGCCGGTCTACGCCTCGCGGCTGTTTCGATTTTCGTCGTTCTATGTGAATCGCAACAAAGGCATCAAAACCGCCGAGGACCTTCGCGGCAAGCGCATCGGCGTGCCGGAATGGGCGCACACCGCCGCGGTCTATATGCGCGGCTGGCTGATGCATGAAGGCGGCGTTGCGCTCTCCGACATCGATTGGGTCCAGGCCGGCGCCAATGAATTAGGCCGCATCGAAAAGGTCGAATTGAGCCTGCCGCAAGGCGTCAGGTTGACGGCCGCGCCGGATAAGACGCTGAGCGGCATGATCGCGTCGGGAGAAATCGATTGTTGCATTATCGCGCGGCCGCCCAACTCATTCCGGGAAAAGCACCCGGACGTAGTGCGGCTGTTTCCCGACTTCGAGCGAATCGAGCAGCGCTATTACCGGGACACGCGCGTCTATCCGATCATGCATGTGATCGCGCTGCGCAAGGCGATCCTTGAGGACCAGCCTTGGGTGGCGCGTAATCTTTACAATGCCTTCGAGGAATCCAAACGCCGCAGCCTGGAGCGCATCCTCGATCCGGCGGTGTCGCGCTATCCGGTGCCGTGGCTCACCAGTTACGCGCGGCGGATGCAAGAAAACTTCGGCGAACTGTTTCCCTACGGCATCGACGCCAACCGCCCGACGCTGGAACTGTTCCTGCGCTATTGCCACGAGCAGGGCATCGCGCGCCGGCCCGCCAAGCCGGAAGAAATTTTCCCCGCCGGCATCATGGCGCCGGTGAAGGTGTAACCGTCATCACCGGACCAGCACGCCGGAATCAGTTCCCCGCCCGTTTGGCCGCCTCGGCGCGGATGTTCGGATCGGTGATCTTCGCCAGATCTACCGCCTCTTTCAGATTTCCCGCCTTCAGTAACTCGGTCTGCATCCAGTTGAGCTTGTCCATCGGCAGGCTGACCGCCGGATCGACCAAGCCACGTCTGATAGCATCGTCATAAGCATAGGCGGGCCGTGGATCGTCGGGCTTGGTCTTGATGATTTCCTGCGTGAGCCTGATGGTCTCGTCGCGGTGCTTGACCGCGAAGCGCAGCGCATTCATTTCCGCGACGAAGCCGATAGCCTCGGCGCGCCGATCGGCAATCGTCTTGCCGGTCGAGGGCAGGCGCATTCGCATCCCAGCGTTGAAGCCGAATGTGCGCCGGCACCGCAGGTGACGCCGCATTGCGCACAGCTTGCATGAGCTCTGGTCAGGCAGACCCGCAGATAATTTGGCAGAGATGTCGCGGCCGGCCACCACGCAGCGTCGTTCGCCGGAGGCGACAGACACACCCGCAGGTAATGCGGGAGACGTGCGCGGACGGCAGGGCGCATGGTGATGTCCTTGGGCGCGATTGACATGAACTCGGCGGCCACTACGCCGGCATCGGCAACGCCGGCGACCACCGCCTTGTAGCGTTCGAGATCGCCGCCGAGATTGGCGAAACGCACTTCATTTCCGGAATCTTGTATTTCTCCAGCAGCGCCTTGATCAGCAGATTGGGCAGCGAGCCGGGCGCGGCTACCGCTACCATCTTGCCCCTCAGGTCCTCCACCTTGCCGATGGTCGAGCGCACCATCAGCCCGTGCGGCACACCCGGCCAGTCGCATCCGAGAATCTTGATATCGGCGCCGTGCGCGCCGGCGAGAATGGCAGCACCCGGGTCGATTCGATACTGTCGATCTCGCCCGCCAGCAGCGCCTTGTGCGCGGTGGCGCCGTTCTTGAAGTTGAGGATTTCGAGCTTGAGCCCTTGCTTCTCGGCGAAGCCGCGTCGGCTCACCATCGAGAAACCGGCATGCCCTTGGGCTCGATCACGCCATGCTTCAGGGCCTGAGCCCCTGCGCGTGGGCCTGCGCTGCCTCGTGGTGATCTCCCCGCGAGCGTATTCAAAATCGCGGTGAACAACAGTGCCATGACTGGCAAACTCTTTGCCGACGCCTTTGTACCAACTGGCCTCATCGCTCATCAGATTGCTTTCGCGGCTGATGTTGGCGCGGATGATCGGAGCAGAGTGCCAAGGTATCTCCAGCCAGCGAGCAGCCGCCGATGGCCGTCAGGGCGCAGGACGACATTGCGGAACTGACTGCCGATACGATTGCGCTTCGCTTCCTTTGTGACGCCTTCCTGAAAGCCGATGATCGTTTCATCTATCTCGACTGTCTGACCTGCGCCGCCAACCGGCGTGAACTCTTTCGGGCGCATGGCTTCACGGATGCGATGCGCCATGAACCACGCCGTTTTGTAGGTGACGTGCAACATGCGGCTGAGTTGATGGCTGCTGATGCCCTTCTTGCTGCTGGTCAGAAGGTGTGAGGCGTGGACCCATTCATTCAGAGGCATTTTGCTGCGCTCGAACACGATCCCGAGCGTCACGAAAAGGCTCCAAGCAAGCGCGGCATTGAGCAGCCTTGGACGGGTCGATTTGCCCTGCAAACGGGTCGCCTGATCGATAGTCCCGCAATGGGGGCAAATCGGGCCATCTGGCCAGAGGAGGCTCTCTAGGTGCCCTCTGGCGGCGTTTTCGTCGGTATAGATACGGGGGAAGGCCATGGCTGTTTCTCCAATGAAATAAGCCTATCCCGCGCCGCACAGTATGTCAAGTATATAATCCACAGTGCCCGACACTCTTCCGCTACTCTGGCGAGTACCGGGTTGGGGGGCTTATCCATGGTCCAGCGCGTAGCGACCGTTGCCTTCGAGGGCATCGAGGCCCGCGCCGTCGACGTGCAGGTGCAGGTCGCCCCGGGCCTGCCCGCCTTCAATATTGTCGGCCTGCCCGACAAGGCGGTGTCGGAAGCCAAGGAGCGCGTGCGCGCCGCGCTGGTCGCTTCCGGCCTCGCGCTGCCAGCGCGCCGCATCACCGTCAATCTCGCGCCCGCCGACCTGCCGAAGGAAGGAAGCCATTACGACCTGCCGATAGCGCTCGGCCTGATGGCGGCGATCGGCGCCATTCCGCAGGACGCGATTTCCGGCTTCACCGTGCTGGGCGAACTCGGGCTCGACGGCGGAATCGCGTCCGTCGCCGGGGTGCTGCCGGCCGCGATCGGCGCCAACGCGCGCGGGCAAGGGCTGATCTGCCCGGCGGCCTGCGGGGCGGAAGCGGCCTGGGCATCGCCCGAGATCGAGATCGTCGCCGCGCAGTCGCTCATTCAACTGGCCAATCACTTCAAGGGCACGCAGGTGCTCACGCGCCCGCAGCCCAAGATCCGGGAAATCGACGGCGTGCCGCTCGACCTCGCCGACATCAAGGGCCAGGAGAGCGCCAAGCGCGCGCTCGAAGTCGCCGCCGGCGGCGGGCATAACCTTTTGATGATCGGCCCGCCTGGTGCAGGCAAGTCGATGCTGGCGGCACGGCTGCCCTCGATCCTGCCGCCGCTCTTGCCGGCCGAATTGCTCGAAGTGTCTATGATCGCTTCCGTCGCCGGTGAGATCGAAGGCGGCGCGCTCACCAACAGGCGGCCGTTCCGCGCGCCGCATCATTCCGCCTCGATGCCGGCGCTGGTCGGCGGCGGCCTGCGCGCGCGGCCGGGCGAGATTTCGCTCGCGCATAACGGCGTATTGTTCCTCGACGAGATGCCGGAGTTCTCCGCGCAAGTTTTGGATTCGCTGCGCCAGCCGCTGGAAACCGGCGACGTCGCCATCGCGCGCGTCAATCACCGCATCACCTATCCGGCGCGTTTCATGCTGGTCGCCGCGATGAACCCATGCCGCTGCGGGCGCGCCAACGACCCCGGCTTTGCCTGCAAGCGCGGGCCGAATACGCGTTGCGTGGCGGAATATCAGAGCCGCCTGTCCGGCCCCCTGCTCGACCGCATCGACCTGCATATCGAGGTGCCGGCGGTGACCGCCGCCGATCTGATCTTACCGCCGCCCTCGGAAGGCAGCCGCGAGGTCGCCGCCCGCGTCGCGCGCGCCCGCGACATCCAGTTCGAGCGTTACGCTGCATTGGGGCTCAGCGATGTGCGCACCAATGCGCAGGCGCACGGGCCGGCGCTGGAAGAAATCGCGCGCGCCGACGGCACGGGCCTCGCTTTGCTGCGCGATGCCGCCGATTCAATGCGTCTGT
This sequence comes from uncultured Alphaproteobacteria bacterium, assembly GCA_963709015.1. Lineage (GTDB taxonomy): Bacteria > Pseudomonadota > Alphaproteobacteria > Rhizobiales > Xanthobacteraceae > Pseudolabrys. The sequence continues at coordinate 8,616 of CAVPUU010000026.1, forward strand.
CGGCGCGCGGCTATCATCGCGTGCTGCGCGTCGCCCGCACGCTGGCCGATCTCGACGGCGCCGATAAAGTCGGCCGCGTGCATCTGGCCGAGGCGCTATCCTACCGCGCGCTCGCCGAAGACGTGCGGCGCGCCGCCTAACAGCTTTTTATTCGCGCATGATCTTTTCCGACCTTGCTTCGCCCGCCGATCCGGCCTTCGCGAAGGCGGGAAACCGGTGCCCTTCCCCGATCAAGTCGAGGACGGGCTTTTCGGCATCATGCGCGCTACTTAACAAACAAGTAAGCGCGCTGCGTTAACCTTCGCGACGCGTGGCCATTCGTCCGCGCCGCCCAGGAGGGCTCATGACGCGCACGCACATAGCCGCGCTGTTGGTTTTAGCCGCCGCTATTCCCGCCACCACCGCCGGTTCGTTCTTCGCGCCGAGCGAAAGGCCGTGTCTCGTCGCCGGCGCCTCCGGCTACCGCATCTCCGACAGCGCCGCCGCCGATCTCACGGTCCGCATCGACAACGCGGCTGAGAACCCCAACCTGCGCATGCAGCTCGTCGACGACGCAGCCGCCGCCGATTTCGTGCTGGTCGACGACGGCGACACCGGCGCCTGTACAGCCGACGTCCACAGCATCCGTCTCGATCCCGCGGCCGCCAAGGCCGACCTCACGGTCGTGCTGTCGCGCACGCCCGCCGCCTACAAGATCTACGTGCACTCGTCCCGTTTCTCGCAACGGGACGCCGCCGCGCTTTTCGCGGCGATCTGGCAAAACGCCGGCAGGATCGCCGGTTCCGGACGCGAAATCGCCGCCCGTAATTGATCTCTGTCACCGCTTTACGATCCTTTCACCACGTTCGCGCGCGGGCGCCGTCCGCGCGGCAGCGGGGAATAGAATTGCAAGATAAAAGGCGCCATATGCCGGCTCGATACGCGGGGCGCCGGAATGACGGGAGCGGGTCCTTCAATCGCGCAATTGAGACGCAAGCGCGCGCGCAACAAGGCGGCGCTGGTGCTGTTCGGCCGCGCCGTCGTTGCCACCATGGCGATGGTATCCGGCTGGCTCGGCTTCCTCACCGGCATCCACCTGCAAGACTCGAACTACGACCCTTACGCCTACGGCACCGGCGTCGGCGCGCTGTTCGCCGCCGCCTGCGCGGTCATCGCCTTCATGCTGATGCGGCAACGCGTGCACGCGGAAACGGTGCGCGCGCTGGAAACGCGCATCGAGGAACTGTCCGACGATAATTGGGAATTGCACGAAGTCGAGGTGAACGCCCTCGAGAAAGCGCGCGACCAGGCGGAAACCGCCAACCGCGCCAAGTCGCGCTTCCTCGCCACCGTCAGCCACGAAATCCGCACGCCGCTCAACGGCATTCTCGGCATGGCCGATCTGCTGCTCGACACGCCGCTCACGCCCGAGCAGCTCACCTATGCCAAGGCGGCGAAGGCCTCGGGCGAAACGCTGCTGTCGCTGATCGAAGAGATTCTCGATTTCTCCAAGATCGAGGCCGGCAAGCTCGATCTGGAGCCGCGGCCGTTCGCGCTTGTTCCGCTGGTCGAGGAAACCGTCGAGCTATTGGCGCCGCGCGCGCAGGCAAAGGGCATCGAGATCGCGTCGTTCGTGGATGGACGGCTCCCCGAGAAACTCGTGGGCGATGCGGCACGCCTGCGCCAAGTGCTGCTCAATCTCGCCGGCAACGCCATCAAGTTCACCGAAACCGGCGGCGTCGAGGCGATTATCGAGCCGGCCGACCGGGACCACGAAATTCGCTTTCTGGTGCGCGACACCGGCGTCGGGCTGACGCCCGAGGACCAGGCGCGCGTGTTCCGCGATTTCGAGCAGGCCGACGGCTCCTCCACCCGCAAGCTCGGCGGCACCGGCCTGGGGCTCGCGATCTCCAAGCGCATCGTCGAGCGCATGGACGGCCGCATCGCGGTCGAGAGCGAAGCCGGCAACGGCTCAACTTTCAGCTTTACCGTGACGTTGCCGGCGGACGGCGGCGCGCGGGAATTCATCGCCCCCGACCTCGCGGGCAAGACGGCGCTGATCGTGGCGGCAGCCGATATCGAATCCAGCCTGCTGGCGCGCCGGCTCGGCGCCTGGGACGCCGATACTCATATCGCGGCCGACGAGCAAAGCACCGTCGCGCTGCTGGCGAAACGCTGGGACGCGCTGCTGGTCGATTATCCCATGGCGCGCCGCATGATCTCCCATGGCGATCTGGCGCGTGTCGATGCGCCGCGCCGCATCGTGCTGATCCGCCCGACCGAGCGTCACGAGTTGCCCGCACTCAAGGCGCATGGCTTCACCGGCTATCTGATCAAGCCGGTGCGCATGGCGTCGCTTGCCGCGCGGCTCACCGCGGAAGCTGCGTTCGAAGAGATGCCGCCGGAAATCTCCGGCGACGCGATCGCCGCAATCGCCGGCAAGGGTCTCTCGGTCCTGATTGCAGAGGACAACGAGATCAACGCGCTGCTCGCGCGCGCGCTGCTGACGCGGCTCGGTCATCGCGCGACGGTCGCCGGCAACGGCACGGCGGCGGTGGACACCTGGCTGGCCGCGCGCGCAGCCGGCGCGCCTTACGATCTCGTGCTGATGGATGTGCAGATGCCGGGCATGGACGGTCTGGAAGCCGCCCGCCGCATCCGCGCTGTGGAAGCCGAGGCGAACGACCGGCCGGTCCGCATGCTGGCGCTCACCGCCAATGCGCAGAGCGACGACCGCGACGCGGCGCTCGCCGCCGGCATGGACGGCCTGCTGGTCAAGCCGCTCGACCGCGAGCGGCTGCGCGAGGCGCTCGAAGCGGCCGCGGCGCGGCTTGCGGCCTGAACCCAATTTCCCCACCTTGTCATAATTTCGTGTCCCGCCCATGCTGTAGGGGGGTGCCGACGTACGATCTATGATTCGGCTGTCTGAGTTCCCGGACAATCGACTTTTTTCGCGCCGAAATGGAGCCAAAAACCCCATGGCACGCCGCGACAGCCTTTATCCGACGCGCAATCTGTTCGAACGTTTCCGCCCTAACCCCGCTGTCCCCAGCCTGATTTCGGCCTTGCAAGCCTACGGCGGATTGCAGGCCTGGGCGGCGCGCGCGCATCGCCCGACGCAAAGTCTCGGCCGCATCGGTTCGCTGGAGGTGCGGCTGGCGCAGACCGCCGCCGAAGTGCGCCAGGCGCAGAAATTGCGCTATCGCGTTTTCTACCAGGAGGGTCCGGCGCTCGCCAATCCGGGCCGACTGTTCGCGCGCCGCGACGTCGACGCCTATGACGCGATCTGCGATCACCTGCTGGTGCTCGATCACGCCGCGCGTGACGGCCAGAACGCCAACCGGCCGGCGGTGGTCGGCACCTATCGGCTGTTGCGGCAGCCGCTGGCGGAGGAATTCGGCGGCTTTTACACGGCCGGCGAATTCGACATCGGCGAGCTGATCGCGCGCCACGATGGTCGGCAATTCCTCGAACTCGGCCGTTCCTGCGTGCTGGCGCAATATCGCAACAAGCGCACGATCGAGCTGCTGTGGCACGGCATTTCAGGCTATCTGCGGCAAAATCGTACCGACGTTCTGTTCGGCTGCGCCAGCCTCGACGGCACCGACCCCAAGCAACTGGCGATGCCGCTGTCGTTCCTGCATCACTACGCGCGGGCGCCGGAAGCCTGGCGGGCACGCGCGTTGCCCGAGCGCTACGTCGAGATGAACCGGCTGTCGAGCGAAGCGATCGATCCGAAGGAAGCGCTGCGCGCTCTGCCGCCGCTGATCAAGGGCTATCTGCGGATCGGCGCCTATATCGGCGACGGCGCGGTGGTCGACCACGAGTTCGGCACCACCGACGTGCTGATCGTGGTGCCGGTCGAGGCGATCAAGAAGCGCTACATCGAGCACTTTGCCATCGGTAGCCGCGTGGCCTGAGCGGATTGCCTAAAGCGGGATGGCTTTAAGTTGAATCAGTGCACGTCAACATCAAATCCGTCATCCTGAGAGCCTGGCCGATAATGAACTGAGTCAATTCAATGAGTTACGCAAGTCGGCTATAGCCGACTTGCGGTGGCCCGCGCTGCGCGCGGGCGCCTCAGGGTGACGGAGATAGAACAGGCGCACTCAACTTAAAGTCATCAAACTCTAGTCGACTTCGTTTTGGTACTCACAGCCGCCGCAGCAGCACTTCCTCGACCTGGTGGCTATCGACCTTCTTCAGAATAAGGTCGGAACGCTGGCGCGTCGGAATGATGTTCTCGTGCAGATTGAGCAGATTGATGCGCGTCCAGATCGCCGACGCGGTTTCGATCGCCTCGGCGTCGGACAAATTCGAGTAGCGATGGAAGTATGATTTCGGATCGCGGAACGCGGTGCCGCGTAAAGTTAAAAAGCGCTCGACATACCACGACTTGAGCACCTCCTCATCGGCGTCGAGGTAGACCGAGAAATCGAAAAAATCCGATACGAAGGGGATTGCTTTGCCGTCCTTCGGCAAGCGGCCGGTTTGCAGCACGTTCAGCCCTTCGACGATGAGAATGTCCGGCCGGTCTACCTCGACCCATTGGTTCGGCGTCACGTCATACACAAGGTGCGAATAGACCGGCGCGCGCGCCGGGCGGCGCCCGGCTTTCACGTCGGTGAGAAAGCGCAACAGCGCCGGCAGGTCGTAGCTTTCAGGGAAGCCCTTCTTCTCCATCAGGCCTTCGCGCTCAAGGACCGCATTCGGATAAAGGAAGCCATCGGTGGTGATGAGATCGACCTTGGGGACGTTCGGCCAGCGCGCCAGCAGGGCTTGCAGCACGCGCGCGGTGGTGGATTTGCCGACCGCCACCGAACCGGCGACGCCGATGATGAAGGGCATCTTCACGTCTTCGGTGCCGAGGAAGCGTTCCTGCGCGCGGAACAGCCGCTGCGTCGCCGCCACGTAGAGCGAGAGCAGCCGCGACAGCGAGAGATAAATCTCCTCCACTTCCTTGATGTCGAGCCGGTCGTGCAGCGAGCGCAGCCGCGTGACCTCCTCAGGCGTCAGCGTCATCGGCGTATCTTCGCGCAGCGCCGCCCATTCCGCGCGCGGGAAGGTGCGGTAGGGCGAAAGCGTATCCGCGGTGCGCTGTTCCATCAGGCCTTTTCCCGCGACGCCTTTTCCTGATGCCCCGATTGCGCCGTGCGCTTTTCGAGTTCGGCCTCAACTTCGCTCAGCGTCACTCCGCGCGCCTCCAGCACCACCAGCAAATGATAGAGAAGGTCCGCGGCCTCCGCGATCAGGCGGCCCTTGTCCTCCTGCACGGCAGCCATGGCGGTTTCGATGGCCTCTTCGCCGAGTTTTTTGGCGCAATGGGCGACGCCTTTGTCGATGAGCGCGCGGGTGTAGGATTCCGCCGCGCTCGCCTTGGCGCGTTCGTGCACCTGCTTTTCCAAGTCGGCCAGCGTGAACTTGCTCATGGGCGTTTGTCTATCATGGATCGAGCCTCATCGGCAGGCCCGCTTTCGCCATGAAATCCTTGGCTTCTCGCACGCTATGTTCGCCGAAATGGAAGATCGAGGCCGCCAGCACGGCGGTGGCGTGGCCGTCGCGGATGCCTGTGACCATATGATCGAGCGTGCCGACGCCGCCTGAGGCGATCACCGGCACCGGCACTGCATCCGCCACCGCCCGGGTCAGTGGAACGTCGTAGCCTTTTTTGGTGCCGTCGCGATCCATCGAGGTCAGCAAAATCTCGCCGGCGCCGAGCGCCGCTACTTCTCTGGCGTAGCCGACCGCGTCGATGCCGGTCGGCATGCGCCCCCCATGGGTGAAGATTTCCCAGCGCGGTGGTTCGTTCGCCTGCGACACCTGCTTGGCGTCGATGGCGACCACGATGCACTGGTCGCCGAATTTCTCCGCCGCCTCCTTGACGAAACCGCGACGCTCGACCGCAGCGGTGTTGATCGACGCCTTGTCGGCGCCCGACGCGAGCAGCGCGCGGATGTCGTCTATTGTGCGTACGCCACCACCGACGGTGAGCGGCATGAAGCAGGCCTCAGCAGTGCGCCGCACCACGTCGAGGATGATGCCGCGCTTCTCGTGGCTCGCCGTGATATCGAGAAAGCAAAGCTCGTCGGCGCCGGCAGCGTCATAGGCGATGGCCGCTTCCACCGGATCGCCGGCGTCGCGCAAATTGACGAAATTGACGCCCTTGACCACGCGGCCGTCTTTCACGTCGAGGCAGGGAATGACGCGGACCTTGAACATGATCTCAAACCGTCGCCCGCGCGTCACGGATCAGCTTGAGCGCTTCCGCCGCGTCGAGCCGTCCGTCATAGAGCGCGCGGCCGGCAATGGCGCCTTGCAGCTTCTTCGCGCGCGGCTCGAGCAGCGCCTTGATGTCCTCGATCGAGGCCAAGCCCCCCGAGGCGACCACCGGGATCGACACCGCAGCGGCCAAGGCGATGGTGGCGTCGAGATTGAGGCCCTTAAGCATGCCGTCGCGGGCAACGTCGGTATAGACGATGGCGGCGACGCCGGCGTCCTCGAAGCGGCGCGCGATATCGAGCGCCGACAATTCCGAAATCTCCGCCCAGCCGTCCACCGCCACCTTGCCGTCGCGCGCATCGAGGCCAACCGCGACGCGGCCTGGAAAATCGCGCGCCGCCTGTTTGACAAACGGTGGATCGCGCACCGCGGCGGTGCCGATGATGACGCGCGTCACACCCTTGTCGAACCAGGCTTCCACGGTCGCGGTATCGCGCACGCCGCCGCCGAGCTGCACCGGAATGGAGATGGTTTCGAGAATGCGCTCGACCGCCGCGACGTTCACCGGCTTGCCGGCGAAAGCGCCGTCGAGATCGACCAGATGTAAGTATTCGAAGCCTTGCGTTTCGAACAGATGCGCCTGCTTTGCCGGATCGCGGTTGAACACGGTCGCGCACGCCATGTCGCCCTGCTCCAGTCGCACCGCGAGGCCTTCCTTGAGGTCGATGGCGGGGAAGAGGATCACGGCGTTACACCTCGACCCGTCACCCTGAGGCGCGAAGCAGCGAAGCTGCCGAGCCATCGCACTTTGAATCCGATGTCGGGTAAACCCGACATCGGTGGGCGACGGCCGCCATCCTTCGAGGCTCGCCCACGCACTAAATATTGCCGATCTCGGGTAAACCCGAGATCGGTGGGCTCGCACCTCAGGATGACGGCGAGAAGTCGAAACAACATCACGGCGCCCACTTCAAAAAATTCGCGATCAGCTTCAAGCCGAGCCGCTGGCTCTTTTCGGGATGGAATTGCGTGCCGACCATGTTGTCGCGTCCGACGATGGCCGTGAGCGGCCCGCCGTAGTCGGCCTGCGCCACCAGGTCGTTGCGCTGCGCCGGTTTAAGCTCGAAGCTGTGCACGAAATAGGCATGCAGCCCGTCGGGCCCAAGCGGAATATCCTCCAGCAACGGATGTGTTTTTAGCATATTGAGCGTGTTCCAGCCCATGTGCGGGATTTTCAAGCTTGCGTCGCATGGCGTAATGCGATCGACCTCGCCGGCAATCCAGCTCAAGCCCGGCGTAACCTGATATTCGCGCCCGCGCTCGGCCATCAATTGCATGCCGACGCAGATGCCGAAGAACGGCCGGCCGTTTTTGCGCACGGTGGTTTCGAGCGCCTCGATCATGCCGGGAATTGCGTCGAGCCCGCGCCGGCAATCGGCAAAGGCGCCGACGCCCGGCAGCACCACGCGGGAGGCAGCCGCGACCTGTGCCGGGTCGCTGGTGACCACGATCGGTTGATCGTGCCCGCTCTCACGCGCGGCGCGCTCGAAGGCTTTGGCCGCCGAATGCAGATTGCCCGAGCCGTAGTCGACAATGGCGACGCTCATCGCCGGCCTCCCGGCTCGGGAAACAGACCGATCACGTCGGCCGGCGATGGCATGCCGCGCCGCACCGGCGCGGCGTAGACCGGCTCCGGCGTTGCAGGTGGCGCCGGCGGTGGCGCGCTCGCGCGCTTTGTCCATTCGGCAAAGAAGCGGCGTTCCGCCATTTCGACGTCCTCGCCGACAACGAAGCCGAGCATCTTCCAGCCGCGCCGCGTCAGCTTCCAGCGCCGCAGCGTCGCCGCCTCGAAGCCGACCAGCAACGCGACCAGAAACCCTGCGAGGAATTGCACCGTCGCCGACGCGCCGGTCAGCCGCAAGGCGACGCCGAGCAAAATGCTGACCGCAAGATAGCCGGCACATGCCAGCCACAGCCGATACCGCAGCAGCCAGAACGGCGCGAGCACCAAGGCCCAGAAATGGAAGCCGTCGCGCACGAACACGAAGCGTTCCGGAGCGCTTGCGGCTTCGCCCGGTCGCGGCGGCGGTTGGTGCACGGTGTAAGTGGGCATCGGCTTCTCTTTGCCCTCCCCCTTGTGGGGAGGGTCGCTTGCCGAGCAACAGCGAGGCAAGCGGGGTGGGGGTCCTGGTTACCGAACTTCTTTCATCGCCAGCTCTCAACGACCCCCACCCGCTCGCGACTTCGTCGCTCGCCGCCCTCCCCACAAGGGGGAGGGCAAATCACCCGCCGAGCGAACCCTTGGTGGACGGCACCTCGTCTTTGGCGCGCGGATCGATCGCCACCGCCGCCCGCAACGCGCGCGCCAGGCCCTTGAAGCAGGACTCGGCAATATGGTGATCGTTCGTGCCATATAAAGTCTCGGCGTGCAGCGTGATGCCGGAATTCATCGCGAAGGCCTGGAACCACTCCTGCACCAGTTCGGTGTCGAAGCTTCCTACTTTGTCGCGCACGAACTCGGCCTTGAACACCAGAAACGGCCGTCCGGAAATGTCGATCGCCACCCGCGTCAACGCCTCGTCCATCGGCACATGCACGTCCGCGTAACGCGCGATGCCCTTCATGTCGCCGAGCGCTTGGCGTACCGCCTGGCCGAGCGCGATGCCGGTGTCCTCGGCGGTGTGGTGATCGTCGATGTGGGTATCGCCCTTGGCCTTGACCGTGATGTCGATGCGCGAGTGCCGCGCCAAGAGATGGAGCATGTGGTCGAGGAAGCCGATGCCGGTCGCGACCGACGAACGGCCGGTCCCGTCGAGATCGACCTCGACCTCGACCTCGGTTTCCTTGGTCTTGCGCTTTACGGCTGCCTTGCGCATCGGGAATTCCCTCGATCCGCGCGCCTTTTATCAGGGGTTGCCGGGATTCGCCACCGGCGTTGCGCACCGTTTGCAAACGCTTGGCGCCATGCCTAGATGACGCCGGTTGCAGGGGTTAAGGCTAATGGCATCTAACGAACTTCCATCCTGGCACGGCACCACCATTTTGACCGTCCGCAAGGGCGGCACGGTGGTGATCGGCGGCGACGGCCAGGTCTCGATCGGGCAAACCATCGTCAAGGCTAACGCCAAAAAAGTGCGCAAGCTCGGCAAAGGCCAGGGCTCGGGCGACGTGATCGGCGGCTTCGCCGGCGCCACCGCCGATGCTTTTACCTTGTTCGAACGCCTCGAAATCCAAGCTCGAGCAATATCCCGGCCAGTTGCTGCGCGCCGCCGTCGAGCTCGCCAAGGACTGGCGCACCGACCGCTATCTGCGCCGGCTCGAGGCGATGATGATCGTCGCCGACAGCAAGGTCTCGCTGGTCTTGACCGGCACCGGCGACGTGCTGGAGCCCGAAGCAGGCTGTGCCGGCATCGGTTCGGGCGGCAACTATGCACTGGCCTCGGCGCGCGCGCTGCTCGATGGTTCACTCAACGCGGAAGAGATCGTGCGCAAGTCGCTCGACATCGCCGCCGACATTTGCGTCTACACCAATCGCAACGTCACGATCGAGACGTTGAAGAGCGCCTGAGCATGGCGCATTCGGACTATCAATTTCGACCGATGAACGCGGGCGATTTGCCGCTGATCCAGCAGTGGTTGAAACGCCCGCACGTCGTGCAGTGGTGGGGCAACGCCGATAAGCAATTCAATTTGGTCAGCGGCGATCTTGCTCATCCGGCGATAGATCAGTTCATCGTGGCGGCGGATCGCCGGCCGTTCGCCTATCTGCAATGCTACGACCCGCATGTCTGGCCGGAGAACGGCTTCGGCCCGCTGCCGGACGGCACGCGCGGCATCGACCAGTTCATCGGCGAGGCCGACATGATCGGCCGCGGCCACGGCTCAGCCTTCGTTCGCGCCTTCGTCGACGGTCAACTCGCGGCGGGAACGCCGTGTGTCATCACCGACCCCGATCCCGCAAACCTTCGCGCCGTACGCGCCTATGAAAAGGCCGGCTTTAACAAAGATCGTTTAGTAGACACGCCCAACGGCCCCGCGCTTCTGATGGTACGCAACGCATGACCGACTTCTCTCCCCGCGAAATCGTTTCCGAACTAGACCGCTTCATCGTCGGCCAGCACGACGCCAAGCGCGCCGTCGCCATCGCGCTGCGCAACCGCTGGCGCAGGCTCCAGCTCGACGACAAATTGCGCGAGGAGGTGTTGCCCAAGAACATCCTGATGATCGGGCCGACCGGCGTCGGCAAGACCGAAATATCGCGCCGGCTCGCAAGGCTCGCAGGCGCGCCGTTCCTGAAAGTCGAAGCCACCAAGTTCACCGAAGTCGGCTATGTCGGCCGCGATGTTGAGCAGATCGTGCGTGACCTCGTTGAAATCTCCATCGCACTCACCCGCGAGCGCAAACGCAAGGATGTGCAGGCCAAGGCGGAACTCAACGCCGAGGAGCGCGTGCTCGACGCTTTGGTCGGGCCGGGCTCCGGCCCCGGCACGCGCGAGAGCTTCCGCAAAAAATTGCGCGCCGGCGAACTCAACGACAAGGAAATCGAGATCGAAGTGCAATCGGGCGGTAGCGGCATGCCGATGTTCGAAATCCCCGGCATGCCGGGCGCGCAAATGGGCGCCGTCAATCTCGGCGATATTTTCGGCAAGCTCGGCGGCGGCCGCACCAAGACGCGGCGCGTTACGGTGCTGGATTCGCATGCCATCCTGATCAACGAGGAATCCGACAAGCTGCTCGACAACGAGCAACTGATCCAGGAATCGATCCGCGCCGTTGAGCAGAACGGCATCGTGTTCCTCGACGAGATCGACAAGATCGCCGGCCGCGAAGGCCGCATGGGCGCCGACGTGTCGCGCGAGGGCGTGCAGCGCGATCTGCTGCCGTTGATCGAGGGCACCACCGTCAACACCAAGCACGGTCCGGTGAAGACCGACCACGTGCTGTTCATCGCCTCCGGCGCGTTCCACATTTCGAAGCCATCGGACTTGTTGCCCGAGTTGCAGGGCCGGCTGCCGATCCGCGTCGAGCTCAAGGCGCTCACGCGCGACGACTTCCGCCGCATCCTGACCGAGCCGGAAGCCTCGCTGATCAAGCAATACGTCGCGCTATTGAAAACGGAAGGTGTCACGCTCGATTTCACCGAGGACGCCATCGATGCGCTCGCCGACATCGCGGTGTCGGTGAATTCCGCGATCGAGAATATCGGCGCGCGCCGCCTGCAAACCGTGATGGAACGCGTACTCGACGAAATTTCCTTCGCCGCCACCGACCGCTCCGGCGAGACCATCAAGATCGACGCTGCTTACGTGCAGAAGCACATCGGCGATCTCGCCAGGAACGCGGATTTGAGCCGGTTCATCCTATGAGCCGTGCGCGGGTATTCGCCATTGCGCTTGCGGCGCTCTCGAGCTTGGCTCATGCGGCGGAGCGCGGCGTATCCGATGCCGCACTGGCGCAGGCGGCCCGCGACACCCCGCTCGACCAGATCGATGACGACCGCAAAGGTTGCGGCGACAGCCGCAGGGTCGAGGACTGGCTCAAGGAGGTCGTCGGCGATGCCGCAAGCTCGATCCGTTGGTCGGGTGGCCGCTGTCAAGTCGTCGACAAATCGAGTCCGCTCGATGCCGGAACCGACTGGTGCGGCCGGGCGGCGATCGGATCAAAACGCGGCAAGCCGGACGCCACCGTCGAAGTGTTCTTCGAAAAGCCCGAGGCCGGCAAACCAGGCGCCCCCTTCGCTTTCCGCGCGCTCGCGGAAACCAAGGACGGCCCCGACTATATACGCGAAACCTACGCCTTCGAGCTGAACTGGAAGCAGATGCACATTGCCGGCTTCGAGCCGCCGGCCAATCAGGATTGCAACTAGCCGATTGATGCTATTTCTTGCCCGTCATGCAATCCATGACGTATTTCGCGCGCTCGTCCATCTTGATGTTCTTGTCGGCCGCCTGCTTTTCGCAGTCGCGCATTTTTTGCGCTTCCTCGGGCGACATCATTTTTTGCGGCGCGCTCGGCTTCATGGAGGATTGCGCTGGAGCCGCGCCCGCCGCCAGGCCCACGATCACCGCCGTTGTCAACGCGATTGCACGCGGCATGACGGATTCCTCCCGAGACAATCTATTTCTTCTTGCCGCGCTTGTCGCGATCGGGCGCCGGCTCGGTCACCGCGACCGGATCGGATGCCGGAAAGGTCCCTTCCAGCCCTTCCTCGAGTTCGCGCTCGAGCGTCTGGTCCGGCTTGGGGCCTTTGCCTGCGGGCTTCGGCTTGTTGGACATATCCGGTACTCCCTGACACGGCGCGTCAATGCGCCCAGAGCATTTTCCGGCGAAGTGGGAACCGGTTCGCCGTAGAAAATGCGACTAAATAAAGAATTTAGATCATGATCCGATTCAAAACGGATTCTGTTCTAGCCGCCTCTTGAGCCGCCTCTTGCCCGCCGCAGGCGTACATATAGCGCGCCTTCCCCGCCGTGCGTAACGTGCGCGTCCTCGAAACCGATCACGAAGGCCCGGAAGTCCGGCAGGCCCAGCCATTGCGGCACTTGGCGACGCAGCACGCCGGGCTCGGCCCCGCGGCCTTTGCCGGTGATTACCAAAACCAGCCGGGCGTCGCGGGAGTGCGCGTTGCGCAGGAAGCGCAACAAGGCCGCGTGCGCTTCACTTTGCGTCAATCCATGCAAATCAAGACGCGCGTCGATTTGCTCTTTGCCGCGCGCGACGCTGCGCCTCATGCGGCGGCTGAGCGGCGTCAGCGGCGTTACCGGCTTCGGCGAAGCGGTCGACGGAATAGCGATGGTTTTTGCAGGCCGCGCGGCATGTACCGGCTTCGGAGCTGCCGCGACTGCATCACCGCAGGCATCGGGCGTGTGCGTCGCGCTTTCTCGCAATGGCTCGATGGCCTTGGTGACGGTCGCCCACAGCACCCGCTCTTCGTAGGAGAGACGGCGCTTGCCTGCGCTCATGGCCGCGGCCGGGCTGGGGCCGTGGTCGCGTCCGCCACGATATCTTTGGGCCGCGGCCTCGGCAGCGGAATGTCCTTGACCGGCTCGGGCACGGTGCCCGACACCGAGGCGCCCCGCGGCACCAACATGACGAATTTACCGAACTGCTTGATGCGGCCGGCGATGTGGGGGATGTCCTCGCCGTGGCCGAAATAGATGTCGGCGCGCGCCGCCCCGCGGATGGCGGAGCCGGTATCCTGCGCGACCATCAGATGCCGGAAAGTATCCTGCGGCTGGTCGCTCGTGATCGGGAACTTGGCGTCGATCCAGATCGGCGTACCGTAGACGTGCATCGAGGGATCGACCGCCAGCGAGCGCCACGGCGTCAGCGGGATTCCCTGCGCGCCGAGGGGCTCCTCGTTGGGCTTCAGCGGCGTCTCTGAGAAGAACACGAAGGAGCGGTTCTTCTCGCGTAGCGCCTTGCCCTCGTCCGGATTGGTTTCCATGTATTCCCGAATCTTGTCCATCGACATGTCTTCGGGCGTGCAGAGGCCTGCTGCGATCATGAGGCGACCAACCGGCGTGTAGCGCTTGCCGTTACTGGCAATGTAATTAAGCCGCAGCAGTTCGCCGTCGGCGAGCTTGACGCGGGTGGAGCCCTGGATCTGCGCGAAGAAGGCATCGACCGGGTTTTTGATCCAGCAGATCTCCAGTCCCTTGCCGGCCAGCGCCCCGCCCTCGATGGCGGTTCGATCGAATTGCGAGAACACCGTGCTCTTTTTGCCCGCAAGTTTTGCCGGCACGCGATAGAGCGGGACGTTAAAGTCCTCGGTCTTGACGCGCGAGCCCGCGACTTCGGCCTCGTAGTAGCCGGTGTAGAAGCCGTCGGCGCCTGTGTAATAGCCGTAGGTGTGAACTTCCGGCATGATGCGCACCGGCTTGAAATTATCCTCGAAGAAGGCGCGCGCCTTTTCACGATCGAGTGGGCCGGCCACGTGGGCGCGCTCGCATACCTTGAAGAGCGCGCCATAGACCGGCCGCGCCGCCCGCATCGCCTTGCTGCCTTGCAGGATGGCGTTGCAGCTTTTCAGGAAGGCCTGGAAGGCCGTCGCGTGGTCGTCGTCCTTCCAGCCGCCGAGCTTGGCGAAACTCACCGGCTCGACCTGCGCGTGGCGGAATTTCCTCTCATGCGCCGCCGCGGGAACGCCGCTAGCGATCAGACACGTCGCCATTAGACAGAGAGCAAAGCCGGCGCCGATCTGCGAGCGAGATGCTAACGCCGCCATACGGTCATTGCCCGGCTTCGGTTGCGACCAGTTTCCAGTTCGGATCGCGCGACGACAGATCGCGGGCGAATGTCCAGACGTCGGTGACGTCGGTCACCTTCTCGGCATTGCCGTCGATCACGTTGCCATTTTTGTCGCGCGTCGCCGACACCAGCTTGGAATGGAAGCGCACGGTCAATTGCGCGGTGCGCCCGCGCAACTCGGCGGCGGTGATCTCGGCATTGTCGATGGAGACGAAACGGCTCTCCACCGTCTCGCCGCGTTTTTCGCGCTCGCCGATGGCAGCCTCGAAGCCGTCATCGACTTCGCGCGACAGCAAATTCTTCAGGGTGCGGCGGTCGCCTTCGGCGAACGCGTTGACGATCATCTCATACGCCGCGCGCGCGCCGGTGAGAAAGTGCTTGTGATCGAAATCGGGGTCGGCCCCGGCGATCGCATCGAGACCCGCCGCGAGCGGGGTGCCGGTCTCGGCAACGCCCTTCCAGCGCTCGCCTGGCGCGACGGCCGGCTCGGCCGGCTTCGCCGCGGCGGCTTCCGGCGCGCGGTTGGGCAGCGCGACGACTTTTTCCGTCGCCGGCCGCGCCGGCTCGCGCGCCGCGTACGGATCGTAAGGCGGCCGCTCCCGGCCGGTACGCTGGCCGAGCACGCTGCGCAAGCGCAGGAAAATGAATACCGCGAGCGCCAGGAATATGATGGTGTAGATGTCGAACACGTCTCGCATGCTTTCGGTAGCCGTAACGGCAGGTCGGTCAGCGACCCTTGAGGCCGGATCGGCGGCGTGGCGACCGGGCCCACCGTTACTATCTATGCCGGTGTCGGTGCCAATCCATAGGCCCAGCGCCGGTATTTCGGCGCAATTGTGCTTCGCGAACAAAGCTTAAACGATCGGGACGCCAACGCCAACCTCGACCGCAAGCGCCTGATGCCGAAAAGCTTGTCCCCGACCCGATCGGGGATGAGCACCGGTTTTCCGGTGAGGTCACGCTCCAAAGGTAGAAACATCGATGAATGTGGCAAAATGGCTGCTGCTGGCCGTGCTGGCGCTGCCGATCATGGAACTGGCGGCATTCATCGCGGTCGCTGGCGCGATCGGCTTTCTGTGGGCGCTGTTCCTGGCGGTGGCGACTTCAATGGCGGGCGCCGTGGTGCTGCGCCATGCCGGCGGCAACCACATCGCCCGCGTGCGTGTCGCCATGGGCCAAGGCATGGGCCAAGGCGGCTTTACCGCGCTACAGGCCGACGGCGCCGGCACCCTCACCCTCATCGCTGGGATTCTCCTGCTAATTCCGGGGTTTATTACAGACGTGCTGGGTCTTTTGCTGCTGCTTGGGCCGCTGCGCCGGGCGCTGACCGCACGGCTGGGGTTGAAACAAGCGCCCGCGCGCGGCACCGGCGTGGTCGATCTCGAGCCCGAGCAGTGGCATCAGGTGCCCGACCCTTCGCTGCCCGACCGGCGCGATAGCGAGCGCAGCCGCCGATAATTGCGCCCTCCAAGACCCTGTGTTAGCCAACCGCCGCGTTCGCGCACGATCCCGAAAAGTGGCGTCCAGGAGTTTTCATGTCCACGACCAATGGCGGCCCGGCACCAGGTCAAGTTCAACCGCCGCAACTCAACGTGGTGGCGCAATACATCAAGGATTTCTCTTTCGAGAACCCGAACGCGCCGCAGTCGCTGAGCGCCGGCTCGGGACCGCCGCAGATCGCCATCCAGATCAACGTCGCCGCCAAGCCGCTTTCCGAAAACGACATCGAGGTGACGCTCAAGCTCGACGGCAAGGCGGAAAACAACGGCAACCTGATGTTCCGTTTCGAGCTGGAATTCGCCGGCGTGTTCCGCGTCCAGAACGTTCCGCCGGAAAGCCTGAACGCGGTCGTGCTGATAGAATGTCCGCGCCTATTGTTTCCGTTCGCGCGCGAGGTCGTCGCCACCAACGTGCGCAACGGCGGCTTCCCGCCGCTGCTGCTCGATCCGGTGGATTTCGTCGGGCTTTATCGGCAGAAGATGAGCGAGATGCAGGCGACCGGCGCCCCGGCTGCGCAGCAGAGTTGACAACCTATCTCCGTCACCCTTCGAGGCTCGCGGAACCTGTCATCGGGCCGGACCCGTTGGCTCGCACCTCAGAGCCTGGCCGAAAATGAATGCCGGCTGGTCAGGCTCGTGTCCCGGGCGCAGCGCAGCGTGAAACCATAAGCGCGTTTACTAGCGTCTTCGACCTGCTATGGCGCTGCAGAGCCGGGACCCCGGTTTAGTCAAAGCGAAACCGGGACCCCGCGTCTGCGGTGCATCACCCTCGGGTCCACGCATCGCGCGGCCCGAGGGCATGCTTCGTGCGGAGCCTGTCCTCTGGCCGGCCGAAGGCCGGACCAGAGGACCGCGCGCGGAACGCGACAGGCATCTGCCTCGATTTCAAGTCCTTCTTTTTCGGCCAGGCTCTCAGGATGACGGATTAAGACTTACAAATAATCCCGCCACAGAGCCTTCTCGCCCAGGGTCGCCACAAAATCGCGGTGGGCCGCCCGATCCGCATCGGTAATCCGCGGCGCCAATGCCACCTCGCGCTCGCGGTGCACCATAATGCCGTCAGCGCCCTGGCCGCGTCGCGCGGCGCTCTCGGCAAGGCCGAGCTGTGCCTGGCGTGCGCCGATCAGCTCCAGATAGACCTCGGCCAGGATCTCGGCGTCGAGCAGCGCCCCGTGCTTGGTGCGCCGCGAATTGTCGATGCCGTAGCGCGCGCACAGATCGTCGAGCCGGTTGGGCCCGGCCGGATGCTTGCGGCGCGCCAGCAGCAAGGTATCCACCAGCCGCTCGCGCGCGATCGGCGGCCGCGCGACGCGCTTGAGTTCGGCAAGGAGAAAGCCGTGATCGAAGCCGGCATTGTGGATCACCAGCGGCGCGTCGCCGATGAAGGCGAGGAAATCGTCGGCGATAGCGGCAAAAAGCGGCTTGTCCTTGAGGAAGTCGGTGGCCAGCCCGTGGATGGCGAAGGCCTCCGCCGGCACCTCGCGTTCGGGATTGAGGTAGCTGTGGAAGGTCGCGCCGGTCGGAATCCGGTTGAGCAACTCGATGCAGCCGAGCTCGACCAACCGATGGCCCTGCAAAGGATCGAGACCGGTGGTTTCGGTGTCGAGGACGATTTCGCGCATGTGGTCCTTCTGTCATTCCGGCGCGTCCCGGAACGACGTTGTACTAGATTCGATTCCGTTTCGGCATCTTAGCAACCGCCTTGAGAATATCACGCACCTGCGCGCGGGCAGCCTCGAAACCTTTCGAGCTATCCACCACGAAATCGGCGCGGGCGCGCTTTTCCGCGTCCGGCAATTGCTTGGCCATGATGGCGGCAAGTTTCTCCTCGGTCATGCCCGGGCGTTCGAAGGCGCGCGCGCGCTGCACGTCGGCCGGCGCCGACACGACCACGACCGCGTCGCAGCGATTGTCACCGCCGGTCTCGAACAGCAGCGGCACGTCGAGCATCGCGACGGCAGCGCCTTTGCGTTCGGCCTCGGCCAAAAACCGGGCCGTTGAGGCGGCCACCAGCGGATGCACGATTTGCTCCAGCCGCTTGATGGCGGCGGCATCGCCGA
Organism: uncultured Alphaproteobacteria bacterium; assembly: GCA_963709015.1. Classification (GTDB taxonomy): domain Bacteria; phylum Pseudomonadota; class Alphaproteobacteria; order Rhizobiales; family Xanthobacteraceae; genus Pseudolabrys. The sequence continues at coordinate 26,623 of CAVPUU010000026.1, forward strand.
GCACGCGTCTGCCGAGCTTTTCGCGGTCCACTTTGCCGTCTTTGGCGGTGCCGGGAAACGCCGCCTCGATCTGCGGCGCGGCATCGCCGTCATAGAGGCGGTGCACCGCGGCGTCGGCGTCGTGCACAGGCACGCCTTCCTCGGCGAACATCTTCGCCGTGGCGGATTTTCCCATGCCGAGCGAGCCGGTCAGGCCGAGAACGAACATGTTTTCTCACTTGTCCCGGATGCGGCGCAGCACGAGCGCAGCGAGGTGGTGCGCCGCTGATCCGGGACCCAGCTTATCTTTCTTAACCGGGGTCCCAGGTCCGCGTCGCAACACTGCGTGTTGCGCCGCGCCCGGGACACGAGTCACCCGTCTACCAATTTGTTCTGCCGCAAAAAGCTAAGCAGCGGCAACAGCGGCAGGCCGAGAATGGTGAAATAGTCGCCCTCGATGCGCTCGAACAGGTGGATGCCGATGCCTTCGAGCTGATAGGCGCCGACGCTCGCCAGCGCGGCGTCCCCCACCATGTCGAGATAATCCTCGAGAAAGCGGTCGGAAACATTGCGCATGGTGAGCCGCGCGCTGTCCACGCAATCGAACAACACGGTGCCGTCGCGCACCAGCGCCAGCGCGGAATTGAGCTCGTGCGTCCGTCCGCGCAAGGATCGCAGCTGCTCGGCGGCTTCGATGCGGCTTGCCGGCTTGCTGAAGCGCTTGAGGCCGCGCGCCAGCGTCTGATCGGCGCCGAGCACCATGCGGCCGGGCACCGAACGCGCCACCGCGTCGGCCTTGGCGCGCGCAAGAAAGCGGGCGGCGGCGGCTGCATCGGCCACGCCGGCTTTGGCTTCAATCGCGCGTTCGTCGATCTGCGCCGGCCTGATCTCGAAGCGCAGGCCGACCGCCGCCAGCATCTTGCCGCGCACGTCGCTTTTCGACGCGAGCACCAGCGGTTGTGGGCTAAGCCAGAGCGGCATGGCTTTTTCCTTATCCCTCGCCCGCCGGAGTGCAAGCGAAGGCGGGCGCGGTGGGGTTTTTCGAAATGGTCATAATAGATTAATAACACCCCCACCCGGCTCGCATTCGCTCGCCACCCTCCCCCGACGGGGAGGGATTCACGCCACCGGCTGGCGGCGGCGCTCGCTTAGAAGCTTCATGACCGCGGCGGCGGTTTCCTCGATCGAGCGGCGGGTCACGTCGATGCTCGGCCAGCTGTGCTTGCTGCAAAGCCGGCGCGAATACGCCACCTCCTCGGCGACCGCGGCCTTGTCGATATAGCTGTCGTCGTCGCGATGCGCCTTCAGGCCGAGCAGCCTGTTCTCCCTGATCTGCACGATACGCTCGGGACTGGCATAGAGCCCGACCACCAGCGGCCGCGTGAGCTGCTCGACCTCGGGCGCGAGCGGTACGCCCGGCACCAGCGGTACGTTGCCGGTCTTGATGCCGCGGTTGGCGAGGTAGATCGATGTCGGCGTTTTCGACGTGCGGGAGACGCCGACCAGCACCACGTCGGCCTCCTGCAATCCTTCCACGTGCTGGCCGTCATCATGGAACATCGTGTAATTGAGCGCATCGATGCGCTGGAAATATTCGGCATTGAGCACGTGCTGTGCGCCGACCCGATGAATGGTCTCGGCACCGAGGTAGGACTGGAACAGCCGCAATACCGGCCCCAGCACCGACATGCAGGGCAGGGCCAGGTCGCGGCATTTGGTTTCCAGCGTCTGAATGAGATCTTCCTCGAGCAGCGTGTAGAGCACCAGGCCCGGCGACTCGGCGATTTCCGCCAGCGCATTGTCGAGCTGCTTCTTGGAGCGCACCATCGGGTAGAGATGCTCGACCGGCGACACGTTGGCATATTGCGCCGCAGCGGCGCGCGCGACCGTGATCAGCGTTTCACCGGTCGCGTCGGAAACGAGATGGAGATGGAAATAACCGGTGTCGGGCATCTGTATAGGCGCGGAATCGCGTGTGGACAGGACGGGAGAAGGCCACGCCTTTGCCCGCTGCGCAAGCTCACCTTGGAAATGCGTTCAACCTCCATCCACACAGCTGCCCCTGGGAGGCTTTCGTTGTGGCAGGATGGATTCGATACGCGGATGTGGACGGCGGTCTGGGGACGAGTGGGGATAGACCGTCAAACGCCAACAAAACCGACAACAGGGCTGTGGACGATCCCGTGCGGGATTGGACCCGATTCTGAATCAAGCTTTGTCATGCGGTGGACAGGCTGTTGACCGGAAGGCATGAGTCCAATCCACCCTCCAACAACCACTACAAAGAAATCTATAAGAGTCTTTATGGAAGAAGCCGGCAAAACCGACCGTCTGGGGATAAAGCCACTGCTCCGTGTGCTCGATAGAGAGCGGCAGCCGGTGCCACCGGTCTGGATGATGCGCCAGGCAGGACGGTATTTGCCGGAATATCGTGCGGTGCGGGAGAAAGCCGGCGGTTTTCTCGATCTTTGCTTCAACCCGGAATTGGCGGCGGAAGTCACGTTGCAGCCGGTGCGGCGCTTCGGTTTCGATGCCGCGATCCTGTTTTCCGACATTCTAGTCATACCGCTCGCGCTCGGGCGGAAGCTCTGGTTCGTGGAAGGCGAAGGCCCGCGGCTTGAGCCTTTGAGCGATGCGAAGGCGGCGATGTCCTTGCGACAAGAAGCGAACCAAAAGCTTTTATCGCCTGTCTATGAAACCGTCCGGCGCGTAAAAAATGAGCTTGGGCGCGAAACGGCACTGATTGGCTTTTGCGGCGCGCCATGGACCGTTGCGACCTACATGGTCGCCGGCCAAGGAACGCCTGACCAGGCGCCGGCAAAAAATCTGGCGGCGAAGGAGCCGCAGGCGTTTCAACATCTGATCGATCGTCTGGTCGATGCTTCCGTGGATTATCTCGCAAACCAACTGACTGCCGGCGCCGATGTGGTGCAAGTCTTCGATACCTGGGCGGGATCGCTGCCGGCGCCCGACTTCGAGCGCTGGTGCGTGCAGCCGACGAGACGGTTGGTCGCAAAGCTGCGCAAGATACACCCCGGTGCGAAAGTCATCGGGTTTCCCCGCGGCGCGGGAAAGAATATTCCGCGCTATGCGGAGGAAACGAGAGTCGATGCGGTCAGTCTGGAAAGCGATATTGATCGCCAATTTGCCCGCGATCAAATCCAGCCGCGTGTGCCGGTGCAGGGCAATGTCGATCCGCTGGTTTTGCGCGAAGGCGGCGCGGCGCTCGACCGGGAGGTCGATGACGTGCTGAAAGCTTTTTTCAATGGGCCGCTCATCTTCAATCTCGGCCACGGCATCCTGCCCGACACGCCGATCGCCCATGTCGAGCAGATGCTCAGGCGCGTGCGGGGATAAGTTGAGGCTGTCATCCTTCGAGGCTCGCGGAGCCTGTCATCGGGCCGGCCCGAGCGGGCCGGACCCGTCGGCTCCGCTCCTCAGGACGACGGGCTTGCGCTGGCGTCTAATCACGTCATCCTGAGGTGCGAGGGCGAAGCCCGAGCCTCGAACGATGGCGTGCCCCTGCGGGGGAGGGATAAGCATGTACCTCTACCTCAAAGCCTTCCACCTGATTGCGGTCATCGCGTGGATGGCCGGCATGCTCTATCTGCCGCGCCTATTCGTTTATCATTGCGATGCCGAGCCGGGATCAAAGCAATCGGAAACCTTCAAGGTCATGGAGCGCCGGCTGCTTAAATTCATTATAACGCCGGCCATGATCGTGACCTGGCTGATCGGCATCGTGCTGGTGTTGCAGGGCCAGTGGCTGGGCGCCACTGGTTTCACGTCAAGTTCGCGCTGGTCCTCGCCATGACCGTCCTGCACGGTCTGTTCAGCCATTGGACGGAGGAATTCGCGCACGGCCGCAACCGGCGCGGGCCTAAATTCTATCGCATTATCAATGAGGTACCGACGGTGCTGATGATCTCGATCGTGCTCTTTGCGGTGGTCAAGCCGTTCTAACCGCTGCGTAAATTCATGCACCGGCGCGCCTCGCCACTTGCGAAAAAACGCTTTCCCGCCTATGTTGTCTGCTCCCACCGAACGCAGGCGGATGCTAGTCGCGTTCCGGCACCCACGTTTGGGCCGGACGCAGCATCGGGTTCCGGGCACCTTTCCAAAATCCCTCGTTACCCCAGACCTGCGATCTCTCCCCTCAAGTTCACCGGCTGCGAGTTTCGTATTTTTTCAAGACTCGACCGGTCACTTTCCCAAGGATCAATGCCCCCCATGCGGGAAATGAAACTCCAGGACCTCAAGTCCAAGACACCTGCCGAGCTGCTGTCGTTCGCCGAAGAGCACCAGGTCGAAAACGCCAGCACCATGCGCAAGCAGGAGCTGATGTTTGCCATCCTCAAGCAGCTCGCGACGCAGGAAATCGACATCATCGGCGAAGGCGTCGTCGAAGTGCTCTCCGACGGCTTCGGCTTCCTCCGCTCGCCGGAATCGAACTATCTTTCCGGGCCCGACGACATCTATGTCTCGCCCAGCCAGATCCGCCGCTTCGGCCTGCGCACCGGCGACACCGTCGAAGGCCATATCCGCAGCCCGAAAGAAGGCGAACGCTATTTCGCGCTGCTCAAGGTCAACACCATCAATTTCGAGGACCCCGAGAAGGCGCGCCACAAGATCAACTTCGACAACCTGACGCCGCTTTATCCCGACGAGCGGCTGAAGATGGAATTCGAGGATCCGACCAAGAAGGATCTCTCGGCCCGCGTTATTGATATTGTGGCACCAATAGGAAAAGGCCAGCGCGCGCTGATCGTGTCGCCGCCGCGCACCGGCAAGACGGTGCTGTTGCAGAACATCGCGCACTCGATCACCGCCAATCATCCCGAGACCTACCTGATCGTGCTCTTGATCGACGAGCGGCCGGAGGAAGTCACCGACATGCAGCGCTCGGTCAAGGGTGAGGTGGTATCCTCGACCTTCGACGAGCCGGCCTCGCGCCACGTGCAGGTCGCCGAAATGGTGATCGAGAAGGCCAAGCGTCTGGTCGAGCACCAGCGCGACGTGGTGATCCTGCTCAATTCGATCACCCGTCTCGGCCGCGCCTACAACACCGTGGTGCCGTCATCCGGCAAGGTGCTGACTGGCGGCGTCGACGCCAACGCGCTGCAGCGGCCGAAGCGCTTTTTCGGCGCCGCGCGCAACATCGAAGAGGGCGGCTCGCTCACCATCATCGCCACCGCGCTGATCGACACAGGGTCGCGCATGGACGAAGTGATTTTCGAAGAGTTCAAGGGCACCGGCAATTCGGAGCTCATCCTCGACCGCAAGGTGGCCGACAAGCGCACCTTCCCGGCCATGGACATCACGCGCTCCGGCACCCGCAAGGAAGAGCTGCTCACCGACCCGGCCGTGCTCAAGAAGATGTACGTGCTGCGCCGCATCCTCAATCCGATGGGCACCATGGACGCCATCGACTTCCTGCTCGACAAGCTCCGCAACACCAAGAACAACGCGGAATTCTTCGAGAGCATGAACACCTGACGATAAGCCTCTCCCTTCGAGACGCGCGCCTTTGGCGCGCTCCTCAGGATGAGGCCGGATCGATTCCGGGAGTAGCGTTACGAGCGGCTTGCTGCCGGATGCACCCGCCGTTCGCGTTCGGCGAATGACGGGTCGGGAATGCAGATCGCGTTTTTGTTGTCGCCGAGCGACTGCTTGCATTCGGTGATGGTGGAATAGCCGCAGCGCACCCGCGCGTGTTCCTTGTCGAGGAAGCCGCACCAGTCCTCGGCGCGGGCGGACGGAATCGAAGCGGCAAAAGCCGCGGCCATTACAAGAGCGAGCAAGACGCGCATCGTCATTCTCCTGATCGCCGCCCCCGATCGGATCGCGCTCGATATTTTGCCGTTTGCTGTGGCGAGATCAAGGTCGAGCGCACCGTTAGTAATCCGCACGCATCGCCGCGACGGCTTCCGCGATCTTGCCGGGCTCCGTCACCGGCAGCGAACACCTTTCGCCGACGCAGACAAAGGCCACGCTTGCACTCGCCGCCTTCAGCTTCTCCTGCGCCGGATGCGCGGCCGGCAAGTCGGCGGCAGTGCTTGCGCGCAGCACGATGCGATTGAGGAACGGCAATTTCAGCGCCGCCTGCGCGAAGCGGTCTGCCTCCGGGCCGGTCACCACAATCTCGGCGCCGCGCAGGCGCAGGTCGAGCGCATTGAGCAGCGCCACATGGCCGAACAAATTGCGCTCGGCCGCCGAAAGAATTCCTTCGATCAGCCGGTCGGCCTGCGCGCGCCAGCGGTCGTCGCCCGACAGCACGGCAAGCCGCACCAAATTGCCCGCCGCCACCGCGTTCGGATTGGGCGTGGCGTCGTCGGCGGTGGAACGCGGCCGCAGCAGAAGATCGTCGGCATCGTCGGCGGAAAGATAATAGCCGCCGGTGTCGGCGTCGGCGTAATGCGCATCGAACGCGCGCTGCCACGACAGCGCCTGCTCGAGATAAGCCCGCTCGCCGGCCGCCTCGTAAAGCGCCAGCGCCGCCCGGATCATGGCGGCGAAATCGCTCGCCAGCCCGGGAAACAGCAGCTTGCCGGCGCGCCAGGAATGCCCGAGCCGGTCGCCGCTGCTCATGTTTGCTGCAATGAAATCAAAGGCTTGCCGGGCCATGACAAGCCAGCCTGGCTCGTCCAGAATGATCCCGGCATTGACGAGGCTGGCGATCATCAATCCGTTCCAGTCGGCCAGTATCTTATCGTCGAGCCCGGGCCTGACGCGTTTCTCTCGTATTACCAATAGCTTACCGCGCAGCATGGAAAATCGTGCTGCATCGTCTAGACTGCGCTGGGTGTCTGCCCCGGCGGGATCGCCCTCGCCGATGCTGCGCGGTAAGTGATTGAGCCGATTGAGAATATTATGACCCTCGAAGTTGCCCGCGGCGCTGACGTCATATTGCGCTGCAAAATCGGCGGCATCCGGCCCTAATGCTTGCGCGATTTCGGCCAGCGACCAGACATAGAACTTGCCCTCCTCGCCCTCCGAATCGGCGTCGAGCGAGGCAGCAAAGGCTCCTTGCGGCGTGGTCATTTCGCGCTTCAGCCATTCGACCGTCTCGCGTGCACGCCGGGCGAACAGCGCTTTTCGGCTGCGCTGCCAGGCTAGCGCCAGCAGTTCGAGCAATTGCGCGTTGTCGTAGAGCATCTTCTCGAAATGCGGCACCAGCCAGCGTTCGTCGACCGAATAGCGCGAGAAGCCGCCGCCGAGATGGTCGTAAATGCCGCCCTCCGCCATGCGATCCAGCGAATGCTCGACCGTCTCGAAAAAACGCGCATCGCCTGCATAGACCCCGCTGCCAGAGCCTGCCCGCTCCCTTCCCTTCCCCGCTTGCGGGGGAGGGTTAGGGTGGGGGCTCTTGCCGCCCAGTGATGACAAAGAGGATGGGCGCATCCCGGCGCGCCAGAGCATTTCCAGAATCGCCGGCTGCGGAAACTTGGGCGCGCCGCGCAGGCCGCCGTTCACCGCGTCGAACATGTTGCCGATTTGCTGCGCGGCGCCGTTGAGCTCGTTGAGGCCGATCGTGACTTTGCCCGTGGGCCGCGCCTTCTCGGCAAGCCGCGCCAGCAGCGCCGCGCGGTTCTGCTCGATCTTGCCGGGCTCCTCGCGGAACATCCGCGCCACCTCGCGCAGGATGTCGGTGAAGGCCGGCCGGCCGTAGCGCGAATCCTTGGGGAAATAGGTCCCGCCCCATACCGGCTCGCCATTGGGCGTGAGAAACATGGTCAGCGGCCAGCCGCCCTGCTCGCCCAGCATATGCAGCGCGCTCATGTAGATCTGGTCGATGTCCGGCCGCTCCTCGCGGTCGACCTTGATGTTGACGAACAGCTCGTTCATCACGGCGGCTGTCGCCGCGTCCTCGAACGATTCATGCGCCATCACGTGGCACCAGTGGCAGGCGGCGTAACCGACCGAAAGCAGGATCGGCCGATTCGAGCGCTTGGCCTCGGCCAGCGCCTGCGGCCCCCATTGCCACCAATCGACCGGATTATGCTTGTGCTGGAGCAGATAGGGCGAGGTTGCCTGGGCCAGGCGGTTTTCGTGCCCCGGGTCGGGAGAAGCAGACATCGGCGCAGCCTAGCGCATGATCCCGAAGCGTGGGAACCGGTTTCCCGCCTTCGCGAAGCCCGCTGCCTACTCCGCCGAAGCAGCCGCTTCGGCTGCGAAGGCCGGATCGGCGGGCGAAGCAAGGTCGGATAAGATCATGCGCAAACAAAATGTCGGGGAAGCAAGGTGATTCAATCTAATTGGAACACACCCTAGCGCGGATTGCGCTGCGGACAAATTGGCTCGGTTGCTCATTAAAGTCGCGCGACCAAACTCACTTCAATGAATTAAACGAAACACGAATAGGCGCGCGCTAGGCCGCGCGGACATGCGTCAGAAACTTGTCGACCTGGCGGCGCAAGGTCGCCGCGTGATCGAGCAGGCGTTTGGCGCCCGCCAGCGCCTGCCCCGAGGCGTCGTCGTTCTCGCGCGTCTTATTGTCCAATTCGACGATGTTATTTGCGACGATGCGCGAGCCGTTCGCAGCCTGCTGCGCGTTCTTGGAAATTTCCTGGGTGGCGGCCGCCTGCTGTCCCACGGCCGAAGCCATCTCCATCGTTCCCTCGCCGAGTTGTCCGATCGCGTTGATGATCTGCTCCATGATGCCGACGACGGCGCCGCACGAGGCGTTCACCGCGGTGATCTTTTGGTTGATCTCCTCGGTTGCCTTGGCGGTCTGCTGCGCCAGCGATTTCACCTCGGCGGCGACCACGGCAAAGCCTTTGCCGGCGGCGCCCGCGCGCGCGGCCTCGATCGTCGCATTGAGCGCCAGCAAATTGGTCTGCTGCGCGATCGCCTGGATAAGGCCGGTGATCGGAACGATCTGGCTGACGGCGTCGAGCAGCTTCTGGACGTTGGCGCTCGCGTTCGTCGATTCCGCCACGGTCTTGTTGGTCAGCTCCCTGGCGTTCTGAGTTTGCGTCGAGAGCTGCTCGATCGATTTTGCCAGCTCTTCGGCGGCGTTGGCCACCGAATCGACGTTGGTTTGCGTGTCTATGACGATGCCGGCGGTCGATTGCGACTTGTCGCGGGCTTGGGCGGCGATCAGCGACATGGCCTCGGCATTGGTGTGCATCGCGCTGACCGCCTCGGTCAGTTCTTCCGCGATCTGTTGCACCGATTTCTCGAATTCGCCGGCCAGCGCGTGCATCGCGTCGCGGCGCTCGGCCACGCGCTGCTGCTCGGCCTGATTGGTGGCCTGCTCCAGCATATGCATTTCGATCATGTTCTTGCGGAACACGTCGATGGCTTGCGCCATTTTGCCGATTTCGTCGTGGCGGTCGCGGTGGCCGATTTCGACGTCGGTCTTGCCGGCGGACAACTGTTGCATCACGCCGGTGATGGATTTGATCGGCCGCACGATCGAGGCGCCGACCACGAAGGTCACGAAGGCGCTGACCACGAAGCCGAGCAAGGTGCCGAGGATGATTATCTGCTTGGTTCGCTCGGCGTCGGCGTACAGGCTTTTTTTGACCGCGTTCGCGGCATCAAGGGTCTTCATCGACATTTTCTGAATGTCGGAATAGACGGCCTTGAAGCCGTCGTCGGTCTGGCCAAGCATCATGGTCGCCATGGCCGGGTCCGATTGGCCGACGTCGATGGTGTCCTTGGCCTGGCTTTTGCACTTTTGCCATCGTGCCTTGAGATCTTGCAGGCTGGCGTTTTCGTCGGCCGACAGATCGGCCCGCCGGCTCAGTTCGTCGATGCGGGGCGACAGCTCGGCAAGATCCGAGACGATCTGCTTATAAAGAGAATCGAGCAGCGTCTTGCTCACGCCGTTGCTCGCCCACGACACATAGCGAAATATTTTCATGTGGGTCGTGACGATGGCGTCGCTGACATTGGAAACGGCTTGCAGCTTTTCCTCGATTTCGTGCGACAACAGGCGCAAGCCCTCCGCGGACTTCGTCGACGTCATGTAGGCATTGGCGCCCAGCGCCAAGAGGCAGATCAGCAGCACGGCCGATGCCGCCGACGCCTTTATCTGAATGGACAGATTGTGGAATATGCCGAGCACGGGCCGCGGGTTCCAAAATGTCTTGCGGGCGGCCACCGGCGCCCGTGAAACGGCAAGGCCATCCATGCCGGATTACTGCTTATAGACGCCGACGCCGACGAAATAATCGCCCATCTTTTCGACGTAGCTCGACTTGTCCTCGATCTTGTTGGTGATCGGGTTGGGCCATTTGTAGTCGATCCAGCCGCTGCCCGGCCCGTTCGCCAGCGTCACCATTTCGCGGATCAGGAATTTTCCATCCTGGTCCTTGAGGTCGATAAGATTTTTCCCGATCAGCGCGGGACGCGCGCCGTGGGCGACGCAGAGACCGGCCATATCGTAGATGAAGGGATAAAGATCGCGGTCGTGGAAATCCTTGGTCGCTTTGTCGGAGACGTCCTTGAACGTGGCCTCGGCGCCGGCCTTCTTGAATTCGGCCTGCACGCGCTTGACCATGGCGACCGCCTCGTCCTTGGAACCGAATTCGGCGGCCGGCGCGGGCGACGCGATTGCGATAAGCGCGGCAAAAGCGAGCAACGCGAAAATTCGCATGGTTTCCTCCCATGAGTATTGGGCGGGAAGATAATGTGAGAGGGGGATTAAGGATTAATTAACGCTCGCGGTCCGGGCCGGCAAAGGGTCGCGCAAGCCGGAGCCATAACCGCAGGGCGGGCGATTCCGACGCAAAACGGCGTAACGGCTCACGCGACCGGCTCTGTCTCCTGCGACAGGCGATCGATCAAATCGCTATCGATATTGAGGTGCGCCTGCACCGGCTCGTGCGGCGTATCCGCCATCCACTGCTTGAGCGAAACGTCCATGTAGCGCGGCGAATTGAACAGTTCGCAGGGCTTACGCCGGCAGGACGCAGGGGATGGTCTTGCGGCTGTGGCGACGGTAAATGCGAAAATCGGTGTCGGTCGTCAGCAGGAATGGGTCGGACAATGTCTCGGTCATGCGCACGAGGCACGCATCGGCAAAGCTCATCGGCACGTCGGCGTACTTCCGCATGAGAATGAGGACTGCTTCCGTCGACTCGTCGAAGCGAAAGGACGACACGATCGCGCTGCGGCGAAGAAGTGTTGCGATGGCGGATGCGCCGCCAGGGCCCAGCAAATAGAACGTCTCCGAAATCGCGGCTTCGCAAGTCTTCCAAGGCGGCGGGTATTGACGGGCCTGACCATCCGCCCAACGGTGGTTGGCTTGGCGGCGACTGAGCAATGTGACGAGAAAACTGGCGTCAACGATGACGCTTGCGGCCATAGCCCATCGCCTTCAGATAATGCTTCTTGCGCGCGCCCAGATCGGGCGGCAATCCGTCGACCGAGCCGATCAGGTCGGCGATGGCTTCATAAGAGGCATGGCGCTGCCGCTCAGCGGGCGCGGCGCGGGTCAATCGCTCGCGCACCACGTCGGATTTGGAAACCTGACGCGTGCGCGATTCGGCTTCGATCTGCGCCACAAGCGGCTCGGGCAGGCGGACGGCGAGAGTTTTCATGGGAGGAGTGTATTACAATGATGGCGGAAGCGCAATACACCACGAAGCTGCGCTAAACGCGGCGCGCTCAATGATCCAGCTGCACCCCGAATGCCTCTCGCAAGCCGCGCCGGCCCGCCGCCGTCAGGCGCACCGCGCGGGTACCGCGTTGCCGGGACACCCAGCCGAGTTCCAGGCAACGGCGCCAGATTTCCGCGCCCACCAGACCGGCGACGTGATAGCGCCGCTCGCTCCAGTCGAGGCAAGCGCGGCAGAAGATCCGGCGGCCGGACGATTTCGCCGTAAGCGCGACGCCGAACGTCTTGAGAAAGCGCGCGCCGGCGGGCGTGACCGCGCCGCCCTCCTCGCTCAGCACAAGGTACTTCTTCGCCGCCAGCGCATCGGCGATGGCGACGCCGAGTGTTCCGGCGAGATGATCGTAGCAGGTGCGCGCGAAGCGCAGCGCGTCGTCCTGCGCGGAGCGCGGCCGATAGCGCACCGGCGTTTCGATCGCGGCCACAGCCTTGATGCTTTCCAGCATCCGCGCCACCAGCGGCGAGGCGATGCGGTAATAGCGGTTGCGGCGCTTTTGCGTGACCGCGAGCAGCCGCGCGCCGACAAGTTTTGCGAGGTGCTCGCTCGCGGTCGGCCGCGAGACGCCCGCCAGCGCGGCAAGCTCGCTCGAGGTCAGCGCCTGCCCGCCCATCAGCGCGGCCAGCATGGTGGCGCGCGCGGTATCGCCAACCAGCGCCGCCACCTCGACCATGTTTGCCGCGACCATGGCGCAATATTAGCGTGGCGCGGACGCGCGCGGAAGCAGCAACAGTTCGGTGGCGGCCGAACCATGCACCACGTCGGCGTGCTAGCGTGTCAATCTCACGTCAGAGGAACAGTATGATCAAACGCATGCGAGTTGAACCGATTTCGACTTATCTGGAGCGCTACAAGAAGGGCGGCGTGGTGTATCCGGTCACGATCGCGAACGGGTTGGTGTTTCTGTCGGGCCTGCCGCCGTTCGATCCGGCGACCGGCGAGATCAAGAAGGTTGCGTTCGGACGTCAATGCGAGCTGGTGCTGGAGCAGCTTAAAGCCTGCCTGGAGGCCGCCGGCTCCTCGCTTGGCAACGTGCTCAAATGCAATGTCTATTGTGTGCCGGGGCCGGCGCACTTTGCGACCTTCAATGCCGTCTATGACCGCTATTTCCCGAAAGAGGCGCCGTCGCGCATCTTCATGTTCATTCACTCGTGGCCCGGACCGTTCGATCTTGAGATCGATTGCGTGGCGGCGGCGTAACCGCCGTCCGCCGGCGCCGAGTTCCATCCTGTCAGGCGTAGTGCCCACAGGCCGGGCACGCGCCGCGCTTTCAAGAAAATGTGAAATGTATATCCGCCGCCCGTTTCGTTATCCGGGCGTGGCGACGGACCATTGTTCCGCAAAGGGCGGAACTTGCGCCCGGACGCGGGTCGCATCGTGCGGTGTTTATAGCTAAATTGAATACACGAAATATGGGGTCAGCCGGTATGACGCATTTTGGCATTCCTCGGCGCTCGTTGAGCGCAAAGGACGAAGAAATCCTGGCGTTGAATTGGCGCCGCGGCTTGTTTCGCGTCTGGCTATTGTTCTGTGCCGCCTGGCTGATGGGTTGGATCATCTATTTGATCATGTACGGACTGCACGGCGGCTTCAAAACGACCGGCGATTTCCTGGTGGTTCCGGTGTTGCTGTTCGGGCCGCCGGTCGCCTTGTTGCTGTTCGGCTTGGCCGCCGGCTGGGCGTTCCGCGGCTTCAAGGCGGAGAACGGCCCGCCGGGAAAATGAAGCGGCGCGGCCTTCTTGTGTCATCCCGGCCAAGCGACCCCGGGCTTGATCCGAGGTAGCGTGAGCCAGGACCTATACTCCGCAGCTTCTCTCCGCCACACCCTAGAAGTTTGGCCGAAAAAGAAGGACTTGAAAATCGAGGCCAGATGTCTATCGCGTTCCCCGCGCGCGGTGCATCACACCGCAAGTCGGATATATCCGACTTGCGCATATGAAATGCTGCACATCGCGTAAACGCGACGTGCGGTGTGATGCACCGCTGACGCGGGGTCCCGGTTTTGCTTGACTAAACCGGGGTCCCGGGTCTGCAGCGCCATAGCGCGTCGAAGACGCGCGTAAACGCGCTTATGGTTTCACGCTGCGCTGCGCCCGGGACACGAGCCTGACAAGCCGGCATTCATTTTCGGCCAAGCTCTGAGGAGCATCGCGAAGCGATGCGTCTCGAAGGATGGGGCGGCCATCGATCTCGGTTCTACCCGAGATCGACAAATAATATGCCCAATAATATGCCCAAGTCGGCTATAGCCGACTTGGGATGTTCGAGACGCGCTGCTGCACAGCGCTCCTCACCATGAGGCCGGGATATGATCGTGCTTATCCGGCTATTCCGGAGCGCGCGCCTTGAAGGCGACGGCGCGTGCCGGATAGCTGATGCTGCCGTCTTTGCCCGTCGGCAGCGTCGCGCGCAGAACCTCACGCAGTTTGCCACGCCGGAGGTCGTCAAGCTTGGCGACCGACTTGCCCGGCGGTGAAAACGGCAAAGTCTGTGTTTGCCAGAAATCCTCGAAGTCACGGAAACTTTGGGTGGCTTCGATTTTTGTGAGTGCGATGTCCTTGTAGCCTGCGGCGTTAAGTGACGCCAGCAATCCTTCCAGATTCCCTTCAGGAACGGTGGGCGAGCGCAAGGCCTCCGCGCCGATGCTTTCGAGCGCGCGCAGCATCGGCGCGTAAGGCGCAAATTCCGCCGTCGCCGTGCGCTCCCATGTATAGGCCGCGATCAGGCCGCCCGGCCGTGCCACCCGCCTCATTTCCCCGAAGGCCTTGGCGCGGTCGGGAATGAAATGGATCACCAGCGCGGAAGCGACGACATCGAATGCATCGTCGCCAAACGGCATGTCCATCGAATCGGCAACCTGAAAGGCCACTGACGGAAAGCTCTTGCGCGCGTGCTCGATCTGCGCCGGCGCCGGATCGATGCCGGTCACCGACTTCGGCGCGCCGTGTTGCACGATCAGTCCACTGAAGGCGCCGGTGCCGCAGCCAACGTCGAGCCAGCGCGCGCCCTTCGGCGGATCGAGCCAGGCGAGGAATTTCTCGCCGATTGCGCGGCTCCAGCGGCCCATGAAGCGCTCATAGTCGTCGGCTGCGTCGAACGTGACTTTGACTTCGGGCATTTCGGTTTCCCCGCTCAGGTGTGGGCATTCTTTTATGGTGCCTGTTAGGCTGGCCGATTCAAACCCAGGAATATTGCAGGCGCCTGATCAAGTCGCGTGATATCGCGTGCAGTCAGTTCGCCGTCGCGGTGGCCGAGCTTGCTTTTTGGGACACTCGGAATTTTATCGACCGTGATGCATGACCGGAACGTAAGCCCATTCGACGGGCTGGGCTCGATCGGAATGCGAAAAACGGTTTCGGTTGGGTCGCGGGCGGAGCCGCAAAAGGTGACCGAGTCGAGCAATTCGAAATAACTGTGCTGGATGATGGCGACCGGACGCGGCTTGCCGCCGTAGTTCGCGCCCATCGCGCTGGTGCGGATTTGACCCCGCTTCATGTCCAATCGGTCATGGCGTCGGCCCGTGCCGGGTCCGCGGCTGCCTAGCGGCTGTTGTTGGTGAGCTCGCACTGCCGCCGCGCCCCCACCGCGAACTTCGCCGGGCGCAATCCGGAACCCACAAGGTCACCTGGCGCATTCCCTTCGCGTGCACCTTGTCACGCGTCGGCAGCGGCTTTGCCTTTCGTCCTTGCGTCTTCCGCCGGCTCGTCCTCGTTTCCATGACCTATGCCTTGGTTACATATAACGTAGGCCCGTTTTTGCTTTACCGGCAACCCGCGATTGGTTTCAAAGCGTCCATGTCCGCCAACGACACCATCTTCGCCCTTTCCTCCGGCCGGCCGCCCGCCGCGATCGCGGTCGTCCGCATCTCGGGCCCGCGCGCCGGCGCGGCGCTCAAGGCGCTTTGCGGCAAGGTCCCCGCCCCGCGCCAGGCCGCCCTCGGACGTATCCGCGATTCCGCCACGGGTGAGATCATCGACGAGGCGCTCGTCCTCTGGTTTCCGGCGCCGGCGAGCGAAACCGGCGAGGATGTCGCCGAACTACAATTGCACGGCGGCCGCGCGGTGATTGCCGCGGTGCTAGGAGCGCTCGCATCGCTGGAGGGCCTGCGCCCGGCCGAGGCCGGCGAGTTCACCCGCCGCGCCTTCGGGAACGGCAAGCTCGATCTTACCGCGGTGGAAGGCCTCGCCGACCTGGTCGCGGCGGAGACGGAAGGCCAGCGCCGGCAGGCGTTCCGCCAGATGAAGGGCCTGCTCGGCGACCGCGCCGAGACCTGGCGGCAAAGGTTGATTCAGGCGCTGGCGCTGGTCGAAGCGCGCATTGATTTTTCCGATGAGGCCGATGTGCCGGAAAATCTGCTGGCGCCGGCGCTGGCGATAGCGCGCGAACTGGAAGCGGAAATTGCCGCGGCGCTGGCCGACGGCGGCCGCGGCGAGCGGCTGCGCGAAGGCCTGGTGGTGGCGATCGCGGGGCCGCCCAATGCCGGTAAATCCACGCTGCTCAACCGGATCGCGCGGCGCGAGGCGGCAATCGTGTCGCCTTATGCCGGGACGACCCGCGACGTGATCGAGGTGCATCTCGATCTTAGCGGCTGGCCGGTGACTTTGCTCGACACCGCGGGGATTCGCGAAACCGACGATCCGGTTGAGCTCGAAGGCGTGCGGCGCGCGCGCGACCGTGCTGCCGCGGCCGACTTGGTGCTGTGGGTGATCGATGCGCGCGACGCGGATGCTGCAAAAAATGCTGCACCGGAGGGTGCAGCAAAATTGTCGCCGGGTACCGCCCCTGTCATTATGGGGCGCGAGCCAACGGGGCCACGCGACGCGAGTCCCGATGACAGACTCCGCGAGCGAACCAGGAATGATCTGGATTTTAGCGCCGAAATCCAATCTACCCCGCCGACCTGGCTGATTTGCAACAAAATCGATCTGATTGATGATGTGAAACAAAGAAGTGAATTTGTCGTACCAGCTATTGGAAAAAGTGATGTCGTATTCGTTCCTAATAAGCTATTAAAGAACATGGTTAAAGACCAGTTAACTCAAAGAAATGAACTTGCGTCCTATAAAAATGATCTAGAATTCAACATATCAGCCATAACTGGCGAGGGGTTTGACGCGCTGTTGGATCGTGTCGCTCACCAGGCCCGGGAATTCCTAACCGGAGCCGAGTTCGCGTTGGTGACCCGTGAGCGCCACCGGCACGCGCTCGAGAAGATCCTGACCGCCTTGCGACGGGCTCAAGATAGAGAGGTGGCCGGCCGTGAGGATCTGCTGGCCGAGGAGCTACGCATTGCCGTCACCGCGCTGGGCCGCCTGACCGGACGGGTCGACGTTGAGGACATTCTGGACGTAATTTTCCGCGACTTCTGCATCGGCAAATAGCGCGCTCGTCCGGAACGCCTGTGGCAATGGGTCGCCGGGACAACCGGTCCTATCGCCCTCTGCGCCCTATTCCGCGAACTCTTTGGTCCTTATCGCCACCGTCCAGGGAGCTCGCCATGGCCGATACCCCCGCGTGGAAGAAGATTTTCCAGGAGTCCAACGCCTTGGGCTGGATCGCCCTGTTCGCGGTGATCGCCGTCATCGGCATTGGCACGCTTCTTTTCGGCGGAGCACCGCAAAAGCATCCCGCCAATCCTGCGACGACCCAGGCCGGCGCGACGAAATAGAACAATCCGGTTTGATAGATCGAGAAGTACACCGAGAAGTCGGACATTCTGTCCGGAATAGCGTAAGTACCAAGTTCTTAGGCACGAGTTCTGCGGTATTATAGTACCGAG
The DNA here is from genome assembly GCA_963709015.1 of uncultured Alphaproteobacteria bacterium. Classification (GTDB taxonomy): domain Bacteria; phylum Pseudomonadota; class Alphaproteobacteria; order Rhizobiales; family Xanthobacteraceae; genus Pseudolabrys. Next base: position 44,002 of record CAVPUU010000026.1, read on the forward strand.
TCTGGAATGTTTCACGTGAAACATCGGCCGGAAACGGTTGTTTTTTGACCCCTTCCCCCGCCTCCGCTACAAGCTCTGCATCCGAGGCGAAAAATGCACGCTCAATTCGACCAAAAATTCGATATTGTCGTGATTGGCGGCGGCCATGCCGGTTGCGAGGCAGCCAGCGCGGCCGCCCGCATGGGCGCGCAGACGGCGCTGGTGACGCATCGCTTTGCCACCATCGGCGCCATGAGCTGCAATCCGGCCATCGGCGGTCTCGGCAAGGGCCATTTGGTCCGCGAAATCGACGCGCTGGACGGCCTGATGGGCCGCGTCGCCGATAAGGGCGGTATCCAATTTCGCGTTTTGAACCGCCGCAAAGGCCCCGCCGTTCGCGGCCCGCGCGCGCAAGCCGATCGCAAGCTTTATGCGGCGGCGATGCAGGCGGCGATTTCCGCAACGCCCAATCTCACCGTCATCGAAGCGGAAGCCGACGATCTCATCGTTGCAAACGGCCGCGTTTGCGGCGTGAAATTCGCCGGCGGCGGCGCCATTTCCTGCGGCGCAGCCGTTCTCACCACCGGCACGTTTTTGCGCGGTCTCATTCACATCGGCGAAAAACAAATTCCCGCCGGCCGCGCCGGCGAAGCGCCGGCTATCGGCCTTTCACGCACGCTTGCAAATATCGGCGTCGCGCTCGGCCGCTTGAAAACGGGAACGCCGCCGCGTCTTGACGGCCGCACGATAAATTGGTCGGCGTTAGAAATGCAACCGGGCGACGATCCGCCGGAAGCGTTTTCGGTTTTGACGGCGCGCATTGAAAACCGCCAGATCGAATGCGGCATCACGCGCACGGTCGAAGCGACGCACAAGATCATCCGCGCCAACGTGCATCGCTCGCCGATGTATTCCGGACAGATCGCGAGTAGAGGCCCGCGCTATTGTCCGTCGATCGAGGACAAGATCGTCAAGTTCGGCGAGCGCGACGGGCATCAAATATTTTTGGAGCCGGAAGGTCTCGACGACACGACGGTTTATCCGAACGGAATTTCGACATCGCTGCCGGAAGACGTGCAGCACGCGCTGGTCGCGACAATTCCCGGATTGGAAAACGCGAAGTTCATTCGTCCTGGCTACGCGATAGAATATGATTACGTCGATCCGCGCGAGCTGCGTCCCACGCTCGAAATAAAACGTCTCAACGGGCTTTATCTCGCCGGCCAGATCAACGGCACCACCGGCTACGAAGAGGCTGCGGCACAGGGACTTCTTGCAGGTCTCAATGCGGCATCGGCGGCCGCTGGTGGCGATGAAATTATTTTCGATCGCGCCGAAGCTTACATCGGCGTGATGATCGACGATCTGGTGACGCGCGGCGTCAGCGAGCCGTATCGCATGTTCACCTCGCGCGCGGAATATCGCCTGAAGCTGCGCGCCGACAACGCCGATCAGCGTATGACCGATAAAGGAATTTCAATCGGCTGCGTCGGCGCCGGGCGCGCGAAATTCCACGGCGAAAAAACCGCGGCGCTGAATGCCGCACGCGAATTCACTAATTCGGTTTCGCTCACGCCGAAGGAAGCGGAGCGCCACGACCTGGCGCTCAACAAAGACGGACAACGACGCACGGCATTTGAGCTGTTGTCGTATCCGAACATTTCGATTCCGGATCTCGCGAAAATCTGGCCGCGCTTCCGCGCGATCGATTCAAAAATCGCCGAGCAGATCGAGATCGATGCGAAGTATGAAGTCTATCTGTCGCGGCAAGCCGCGGATGTGGCGGCGTATCGGCGCGATGAAAGTTTTACGCTGCCGGACGATCTCGATTATGCGGCGATGCGCGGGCTTTCCAACGAAGCGAAACAAAAGCTTCAGCAAAATCGTCCGCGCACGATCGGGCATGCGAGCAAAATCGACGGCGTCACGCCCGCGGCGCTGACGCTTTTGGTCGCGCACGTGAAACGCGGCAAAAATGCCGCGAAGCGCGCTTGAAAAAAAGCGGGCAGGGCGGTTTCGATCTCGAAAGCGACAAAAAACGCGCGCTCGCGCTCACGCCTGTTTCACGTGAAACGCAAGAGCACCTCCAGCAGTTCGTAGAACTGCTGTTGCTCCGGCAGGAACAGACCAACCTCGTCGCCACATCCACTCTTCCTCTGATCTGGACCCGGCACATTTCGGACTTGCTCCAACTCGTTGCTCTGGCGCCCGAGGCGCGGGTATGGGTGGACTTCGGATCGGGCGGGGGCTTCCCGGGCATCCCGATTGCTTGCGCGCTCGCCGATGAACCCGGCGCGATGATACATCTAGTTGAAAGCGTTGGAAAAAAGGCGAATTTCCTGCGTGAGGCCGTGCGCAAGCTTGGGCTGCCGGCCCAGGTACACCAGGAACGGACTGAGAAATTTGGGGAAACCTGTGCAGAAGCCGTTGATGTTGTGACGGCCCGCGCGCTCGCCCCATTGAAAACCGTGTGCGATCAGGCCTTTGCTTTGATCGCCAAGGGCGCCCTTGGACTGTTCCCCAAGGGTCAAGATGTAGAGGCTGAATTGACCGAGGCCGCTAAATATTGGAGACTTGAGGCCTCACTTGTACCCAGCGTCACCAATCCGGCCAGTTCGATCGTCATCGTGCGGGGCCTGGAGCGCGCCAGAAAATAACGTCTAAGCCATTGAGATAACAACGGAAACGTAACATGTCCGACCAGCCGAGCGATAACCTGGACGTCGTTCCCTTCCCGAGACCGGGACCCAAGGCCGACGGCGCCCGCCCGCGAGTGCTGGCGATCGCCAACCAGAAGGGCGGCGTCGGCAAGACCACCACCGCGATCAATCTCGGCACCGCGCTCGCCGCCATCGGCGAGCACGTCCTGGTCGTCGATCTCGACCCTCAGGGCAACGCCTCGACCGGGCTCGGCATCGAGCGCAAGTCGCGCCGCACCTCGACCTACGACGTGCTCACCGGCAAGGCCTCGATGCGCGCGGCCGTGCTGCCGACCGCGGTGCCGCAACTCGACATCGCGCCTTCGACTATGGATCTGTCCGGCCTCGAGCTCGAGATTGGCCAGCAGCGCGACCGCGCCTTCCGCCTGCGCAGCGCGCTCGGCGAGCTCAACAAGGGCGCGCGCGCTTACGACTTCACCTACGTGCTGGTGGATTGCCCGCCCTCGCTCAATCTGCTCACGGTCAACGCCATGGCGGCGGCGGACTCGATTCTGGTGCCGCTGCAATGCGAGTTCTTCGCGCTCGAAGGTCTCTCGCAATTGTTGAAAACGGTCGAGCAGGTGAAGAACAGCCTCAACCCGGCGTTGTCGATCCACGGCATTGTGCTCACCATGTACGACTCGCGAAATAATCTCTCGAACCAGGTGGTTGCCGACGTGCGTCAGTTCATGGGGCCCAAGGTCTACGACACGGTGATCCCGCGCAACGTGCGCATCTCGGAAGCGCCGTCCTATGGCAAGCCGGTGCTGGTCTACGATTTGAAATGCGTCGGCAGCGAAGCGTATTTGCGCCTCGCCACCGAGATCATCCAGCGCGAGAAGGAATTGAAGGCGGGGTAGCTTGCGCCGTCACCCTGAGGTGGCCGCGCACCGATCTCGGGTTTACCGAGATCGGCACATTTAATACGCAAGTCGGCTATAGCCGACTTGCGTGCGCGGCCCTCGAAGGGCGACGGCAGATCAGTGGCCGCTCATCCTTCGAGGCTTCCCCGGCTCAAGGCCGGGGTCGCACCTCAGGATGACGGATAAAGGCTGGAAGAATCGTCAGACGAAAATAGGAAGGCAAGCGTGGCACGAGGTTCAGGAGCGGCGGCGATGGCGGATCATTCGCGATTGGGACGCGGCCTCGCATCGCTGATGGGCGACGTCGGCGAGGAAACCACGGCGCCAGAGCAGGGCCGCAAGCCGCGCCGCGCGCCGATCGAAAATCTCACGGCCAATCCGCGCAACCCGCGCCGCGCCTTCAGCGAGACCGAGCTCAACGAGCTCGCCGATTCCATTCGCGAGCGCGGCATCATCCAGCCGATCGTGGTGCGGGCGGTGCGCGGCAGCGACGATCGTTTCGAGATCATCGCCGGCGAGCGGCGCTGGCGCGCGGCGCAGCGCGCCGGCCTGCACGACGTGCCAGTCGCGGTGGTGGAGGCGACCGACGCGCAGGCGCTCGAATTCGCCATCATCGAGAACATCCAGCGCGCCGATCTCAACGCGATGGAGGAGGCGGCCGGCTATCTCGCGCTGATGGAGGAATTCAACCACAGCCAGGACGACGTCGCCAAGATTGTCGGCAAGAGCCGGCCGCATGTGGCGAACACGCTGCGGCTGCTCAAGCTGTCGGAGCCGGTGAAGGCGCTGGTGGCGGGCGGCCAGCTCTCGGCCGGGCACGCGCGCATGCTGTTGGGTCAGCCGAACGCGCTTGAAATCGCGCAGGACATCGTCAAGCGCGGCTTGAGCGTGCGTCAGGTCGAGGCGGCGATGCGCAAGGACGGCGAGCGCCAGGCGCGCGACGTGCGCAACGAGGCGAAGGGTTACACCAGCGGCGCCAAGGATGCCGACACCCGCGCGCTGGAGCGGCGGCTATCCGATGCCTTGGGGCTGGAGGTGACGGTCGATCACCGCGGCGAGGGCGGCACGCTGCATATCAAGTATCGCGATCTCGATCAGCTGGATGCGGTGTTGAGGAAGTTGGATGGCGGATGACTTTCGTAGGATGGGTCGAGCAACGCGAGACCCGTCGTCTGTTCCCCACAAACATGATGGGTTTCGCTGCGCTCAACCCATCCTACGAGCTTGCTAGATAGCGCGATTCCGGCGCGAGGGGGCGTAAATGATGCGCATATTTGTCATTCTCATCACCCTTCTCATTTCTCAGTGGGCATCCGCGGCGCCGCTGAAACCGCAGGTTCCGCCAAACGAGCGCGCTGTGTATGACGAAATGTTGAAAACCAATCCGACCGCAGCGAAAGCGTATTTAGTAACGCGCGAATATGTAAGTGCGTGTCGCCAGGTGGTCGCGAATCCGAAAATCGCAATCGATCTTCCAGATGAGCCAGATGATTTCAATTCGCGTTATGTATCGCAAGATGAAATCAAAATGATGAAAAAAGCCATTACGCTGGCCCTCTCGGCGTATATCGATAAGAAGGGTGGTCTTAGGTAGTCGAGTTGAGGAGCATATATCGCGTTATCGAACGCGTCGCGCGGGTTGAATTTTCCGTTGCGCTCCGATATCGCGACCATCGCTCGACCCGCTTACGGCTTTCGCCCCCAGAATATCTCGATGCCTTTCCAGACGAAGGCGCCGCTGTCATTGACCAGCCCGGCGAAGGCCGTCTCCAGATCCTTCGGGCTGTAATAGGGAAACTCGTCGAGCTTCCAGCCGACGCGTGAGAGCAGCTTGTCGAAAACGTACGCGATGTGCATGTCGAGCTCGATCTTCATTCTGGTCTCGGGACTGTAGGCGATCTCGGCCAGTACGATGTTCCGCCTGGGCTTCATCACGCGTAGCATTTCCGCGCCGGTCTCGCGCCAGTCGTCGGTGTGCTGCACGCCTTGCAGGCAGGCGGCGCAATCGAAAGCGCCGTCAGCGAACTCGTGTGTGTAGGTCCACTGCCAGGTCGCGAGCTGGCCGCCGCGGCCGCGCTTCTTGGCGATATAGTTGTCGCGCGCTTCGTCGGTGATGTCGATAACGCGGACCTCGCCTTTGGGGCCGATGCGCGCGCGCATGTCGTCGACGAAGCCGCACGGCTCGATGCATTCGCCGATGACGAGTACCTTGTCGCCTTCGCGCAGCTCGAGCCGGTCATAGATCAGGTTGCGCGCAACCTCGGCCTTGCGCCACATGAACGGCAGGCCGCCGAGCAGCACGGCGCGGCACCAGCGTTCCTGCTCCTTCCGGTCGAGGATGACGTCGCCGAAACGGCGCACGTCATAGGGCTGCATCCACGTCCAGGGGTCTTCGTTGTCCATCCCATTCATTCGGCTAGTGTCCCGAATTCGAAGTTCGCCATATCGTACAGCACGCTGAACACTCGAGCGAACTTCCGAATTGCGACACTAGCCTCGCGCCCGCCTCTTTTTATGGGAGAGGGAGGCATCACACCACCATCAAATCCTTGCCGACGACGATCTCGCCCTTGAAATACTTCGCCGCCGGCGTGCGCCAGGTGTCGTCGGCGATGCTGTCTATGGCCGGCGTGAGATGCGAGAGCACCAGCGTTTTGACGCCCGCCTCGGCGGCGATGCGGCCGACGTCCTCGGCCGGCGTGTGGTCGGCCTTCATGTGCGTCATGAAATCGTCCACCTTGACCGGCCGGCCCGCGGCGACCTGGGCGCGGATATATTTTTCCACCGCCGGCACATACATCGTCTCGTGCACCAGCACGTCGGCGCCCTTGGCCATGACCGCCACCGCTTCGAGCGGCGCGGTGTCGCCGGAAAAGGCGATCGAACGGTCGTTGAAATCGAAACGGTAGCCGAGCGCGGGCTTCACCGGCGGATGCTCGACCAGGATGGCGGAAACCTTGACGTTGCCGTCCTGCGTCACCGGCCCCGCCGCCGAGATTTCCTGCACATCGACCGCGGTAATCGGCTTCATCTTGAAATCCTCGGCCCAGAAGTCGATCGTGGTCTTGTAGGCGTGCAGGAAATCTTGCGTCATCTGCTTGAGCGGCGGCGGGCCGAAGGCGCGCACGTCGAGATGCATCCCCTGGATCCAGCCGACCACCAGCAGCGGGCCGTATTCGATATTATGGTCGGCGTGATGATGCGTGATGAAGATCGACTTGAGCGCGCCGAAGGGGATGCCGGTGCGGGCGTATTGGTCGGTAACGCCCATGCCGCAATCGAGCACATAGGCCGCGCCATTGCTCAGCATGACGTGCGAGGTCATCATCCGCGAGCGCCCCGGCACGGGACCTGCGGCGGTGCCGAGCAAGACGAGCTTGGTGCCCTTGGCGTCTTTCAGCGCGGCCCGCGCTTGCTGCGGAGTCCAGGACGTTGCAGCGGTCTGCGCGGAAGCGGGCACCGCGGCCAACGCGGGGGTAGCGGCCAGTCCGGCCAGCAACGTGCGGCGCGACAGCGTGCGCGATGTGTCCGTCACGGTTCTCTCCCTAGAGCGTGATCCGTTTAGATTGAATCACTGTGCGTCCCTAACATTTTTCTTGCGCATGATCTTTTCCGAAAACCGGTTCCCACCCTCGGATCAAGTCCGAGGGCAGGCTTTTTCGGGATCATGCGCAAATTGCCGGCCGGTTCGTCGTGCCCGGCGTTCTTGTCGCGGGCACGTTATCGGGCATCTCTCCGCCGTTCAATGAGTGCGAGTTCGTCGCCCGTTCGCGGGCTGACAACTGAAAACGGCAAAGCCGTGGGCCGCTATGGCGGGCCCGCGCCCGCGTGCTATGTTTAAGCCATGACAAAGGCCCAGGTGAAATCGATTTTGGACCGGGTACTGACCTGGCCTCCCGAGCGCCAGCAAGACGCGGCGGAAATGCTCACGCTCATGGAAGAGCAAGACAAGGCGACGTATCGTCTGACCGATGAGCAGGCCGAAGAAGTCGAGCGCCGGCTGGCCGATCCGAATCCGAAGTTCCTCACGCTCGAAGAGGTGCGCGAGCGCTTTGCGCGCCGCGGTGCATGAAGGTCATCATCCGCGAGGCCGCCTACGACGACCTCGACCGGATTTACGCATGGATCGCAAAAGACCGGCCACGTTCGGCGCGTGAGGTGATTGATCGGATTTTGCAAAGTGCCAATCGTCTCGGCCGCTTTCCCCAATTGGGACATGCCGGACGGGTTTCGGGCACATTCGAGTGGCCCGTGACAGGGTTGCCTTACATCGTTGTGTACCGACTCGACGCGGCTGACGACGTTGTCGATGTGGTCGCAGTTTTCCACGGGGCGCAAAATCGCGACCGGTAAAATCCGCATTTCGGAAATGACGTGGCGTATGACTCCTTCGCTGCGCGTTCACTCCGCCGGCGAAGCGCGCATCCTTCCGAATTCCCATCGCTCGGGGCGGAAGACCAGGTAGGAAAACAACAGCATGTCGGCCAGCACGATCAGCGAGCCGGCGATGGCCAGCGGCTCATATTCGAGGTGGCCCAGAAAGATCGCGACGACCCCGCAGGTCAGAACGATCGTGCCGACGATCCAGATGCCGACCTGAAACCGCGCAATCCGGCTGGCATCGAGCGCCGGATAGTAGCGGTAGAAAATTCCGATCAGGAAAAGGCCGACCCAGCCGAGCAGGTTCAGGTGTGCGTGCGCGGGATAGATCGAATGGTTTCCCGACGCCGCCATGGCGATGCCCATGATCATTCCGGCGATCCCGAGAATGACGGCCGAACGGAAGCTCAACGTCGATGCCTGCATGGCACCCTCCATGTTGGAATTTGCGGTGGTCCAGCTTATTCCGTGCGGAAGTTACGGACAATGGCAGCAAGACCGCCTTGCGCTCGCGGGACAACGATCGAGATCGGTCCGATGTCGATATTGACGCGTTCATGTTATAGGAGGGTCATGACAGCGAAGACCGATCGGGAGGCATGGCGCTCATGAAGCGATTTTTCATTGCCGGAATGTGGACCGGTGTTTGCGTGTCCATGATGGGCGCGAGCCCGGCGCTGTCCCAGGCTCAAAAAACGGTGGCCGTTACCCAGTGCCTGTTTTCCGGCCCGGTCGGTGCGATGGCCGGCGGCGCAAATGGCGATCCGGTCCGTTACGACATCGATGCCGATGGCCGCGCCGTGCTGATCATCCACAAGGTCCAGACCAATTACGACATCACCAATCCGTTCAAGGCGAAAATTTTTGCCGAGAAGCCGACCTGCCGACTCAAGCTGGATTGCGTTATCTCGAAACAAGGTCTCAAGGATATCGGCGTTCAATCCACCCGGCAGGAGCAGGGCGGCGACCCCAACATATGGACGCGGGTGGGATTTTCCGTTGCGCTTAAATACGACGACCAGGCCCGCAACGCGACCTGCCATATCGTGGCCATCGATTCGCTGTGAACGGCACATGGGCCCCGCTTGCGCGGCGGTCTAAAGCTAAATCCGTTTAGATTGAATCACCTTGCTCCTCTAACATTTTGTTCGCGCATGATCTTATCCGAAAACCGGCTCCCACTTTTCGGGATCATGCGCTACGGCTTCTTGGCAAAGAAGCTGCACCAGCCCGTCGGCGAGATGTCGCCATCCACAAGCTGGCAGGATTTTGGCGGGCGGAAGAAGTTACACAGCGAACAGCTTTGACCGTTGTTGGGATGGTCCTGATATTTTGCCGTCTTCTGGTCGGTCTTCGATTGCGCGGCGGCCATATTGCCGCTCGCGAGCGACATGGCCGCGGCGACGATCGTTACGGCCCCGATCAGCGTTGGAAATAATTCGCGGCGCGACAGCGGTCCGTCGGGGACCGGGGCAGGGTAACGGCCCGGGGGGCGATCATCGAAGCCGGACATCGAGTGTCTCCGCGTCTTGTCGGCCGCCACCGGAGGAGCAACGCGAGATAAAGGCGCGCGTTCCGGGCTAAAATGCCGCACCAGACGCGCGCCGTTGAACCGAAACCCTTGCAGTGCCGACAAAGACAAGATGCCGCGCGAACGCGCGGCTGCAATTTTATCGTTTATTGCAGGGATGGAGGGGGAGATGAGCGCGGCTCCGAACGGCAAAGGCAGATGGGTGCGGACGGCCGCGCTGACAGCGGCGGTCGCCGCCCGGCAGATCTACGAGATGGCAACCGCGACCGAAGCGCCATCGCAGGCGCTGCTGCTGCAATACTTCCTGCTGGCGCCGGCATCGATCGCCTGCGTCGGGTCGCTGGTCATGCTCGCGTCGCAGAAGTGACGAAGCGGGCGCGCGGACTTCGCATCCCTCTCAGCGGCGTGCGGGACAGACAGCGAAATTAGGCTTTTCCAAAGGCGCGGACCTTTTTTCCGCTTTCCAGAGGTGTAAGTCCCCCATACATTTGCTGGCCGGATAACGGCTCTATGAGGTAAGTGGTCCGAATGCGCGCCCGCCGCGACGCTGCAATCCGCCTCCTCAAAATCATGATGGTGGCCTCGCTCGCCATTCCGCTGGCGATTTTTTCCTATGCGAGCTGGATCGCCTACTGGAGCGCCTTTGCGCACGCCGACGAACAGTTGTGGGCGAACCTCGGAGTCATGTCCGAGCACACGTCGGGGATTTTTCAGTCGGTCGATTCTGGCTTTCGCCAGCGTGGACGCGATTGCCGGCGACCTCACCGACGAGCAGATCAAGGCGGCCGAGCCGGCCCTGCATGCGCAATTGAGCAAGCTTGCAAAAGCGACCGCCGCCATCGACGCCATCTTGATTATCGACAAAGACGGACATAGCCTCGTCTCATCGGCGATTTCGCCGATTCCCGAAACCGCCGGCGTGGCCGACCGCGACTATTTTCTGGCGCAGAAAGATCATGACGCCGGGGCTTTCGTCGGCGGGGTGTTGCATCCGCGCGTGCGCACGGGCGACTTCTTCGGCGTCAGCCGGCGGCGTAAATCGCCGAACGGGGAATTCGCCGGGATTATTGTGGTCGCGGTCGAGCCGAAGGCTTTCATCGACTTCTACGGGCAGCTTGCGCGCGATGCCGGCGGCGACTTTTCGCTGGCGCGCGCCGATGGAACGATCCTCGCGCGCTATCCGGCGCCGCCGAACGACATCACGCGTTTTGGCTCCGACAGCGACTTCATGCGCAACGTAACGGTCAAGCCGGCGGGCGGCATCGCCACCGCCAACAATGTGGCCGAAGGCGTGCACCAGCGCATCGCCTATCACAAGCTCGGCTACGGCAATCTCTATGTGTCGGCCGGCATCGGCACCGCCATCATCTTTGACGACTGGCTGCGCACGATGTCGCCGCATCTTTATTTCGGCGTTCCAGCGACGATGCTGCTGTTCACGCTGGTGCTGTTGTCGTTGCGGCGAACGCGCGAGTTCTACGCCGAAGCCGAGCGCCGCGAATTGGCCGAACAGGCGCTGCGGCAGGCGCAGAAGATGGAGGCGGTCGGCCAGTTGACCGGCGGCGTCGCGCACGACTTCAACAATCTGCTGACCATCATCATCGGCAATATCGGCATCGCCAAGCGCGGCGTGGTCGAGGCCCGGGCCGAGCGCGCGCTTGGCAATGCGCTGGCCGGCGCCGAGCGCGCCGCGCAATTGACCCGGCGTTTGCTCGCGTTCTCGCGCCTCCAGCCGCTCAGCCCGCGGACGGTCGACGTCAACCGCATGATCGTGAGCATGTCCGATCTGCTGAGCCGCACGCTCGGCGAAAACATCGAACTGGAAACGATCAGCGGCGCCGGGCTATGGAAGATCGAGGCCGACCTGCCCGAACTGGAATCGACGCTGCTCAATCTCGCGCTGAACGCGCGCGACGCCATGCCGGGCGGCGGCAAGCTGACCATCGAGACCAGCAACGCCTATCTCGACGACGAATATTGCCGGCATCACGCCGGCTTGCGTCCCGGTCAGTACGTGCTCATCGCGATCTCGGACAGCGGCTTGGGAATGTCGACCGAGGCGATCGAGCGCGCGTTCGAGCCGTTTTTCACCACCAAGGAGGCCGGCAAAGGCACCGGCTTGGGCTTGAGTCAGGTTTACGGCTTCATGAAGCAGTCGGGCGGGCACGTCAAAATCTACAGCGAGATCGGCGAAGGCACGACCGTCAAGCTTTATCTGCCGCGGCACGAAGGCGAAGAGGCGATCGTGCCGGCCGACGATCCGGTAGGCTCGGAGCGCGGCCGCGGCGAAACCATTCTGGTCGTAGAGGACGACGACGGGGTGCGCCAGTACGCGTCCGAGATCCTCAGGGATTTGAACTATCAGGTGATTGAGGCGAAGGATTCGGCCACCGCGCTGCGCCTGCTCGACGCCGACAAGAAATTCGACCTGCTGCTGACCGACGTGGTGCTGCCCGGCAAGAACGGCCGCGAGCTGGCGGCCGAGGTCCAACGCCGGCGCCCGGGCGTCAAGATCGTGTTCATGACCGGTTATTCGCGCAACGCCATCGTGCACCAAGGCCGGCTCGACCGCGACACCGAACTGATATCGAAGCCGCTGATCGAGGGCGTGGTCGCGCGCAAAATCCGCCAGGTGCTCGACGCGCAGGCATGACGCGGCGCCGGGCCGCTTACGCCAGCCCTTGCGAATGCCCGGGATGCTTGCCGGCGCGCTGCGGCAGCACCAGCAGGCACAGCAGAATAACCGCGGCAATCACCGCCGAGGCGATCGGGCGGCTCAGGGCAAGTCCGCCGTGGCTCACCGGCTTGTCGAGGAAATCGCCGACGGTTGCGCCGAGCGGCCGCGTCAGGATGAACGCGATCCAGAACAGCAGCACGCGCGGCGCATTCGTCCAATAGTAAGCGGCGGCGACGACCGCCAGAGCGGCGGCGAAAACCAGCGCGCCGTATTCGTAGCCAAGCCCGGTCGAATTCGGCGGTCCAGTCGCCGAGCGCGGTGCCGAGCGTCTGCGAAAACGTGATGGCGGCCCAGTAGAACGCCTCCACTTTCGGCGTGTTGACGGTGTCGACCGAAACGGTGCCTTGCGACCAATGCCAGAGCGCGAGCACGGCGACGACGCAGGCGAGCAAGATCGACGCGCCGCCGGCATAACCGATGCCGAGCGAGCGGTCGGCGAAATCCGCCATGGTGGTGCCGAATGTGGTGGAGGCAACAATCGTCGCCCAATAGAGGTACGGGTGAAATTTCTTCGCGACAATCTGTAGCACCACCAGAACCACGAGCAGCGGGAGAAACAACGCCGTGCCGTCGAGGTAGCCCCAATGCAGCGTCATCGTCACCGAGTCGCCGCCGGTTTCGCCCAATGTCGTCGCGGCGATCTTGATGAGCCAGAAAATGAGCGTCACCTCCGGCACTTTGCTCAGCGCAGTTGCAGCGGTTCGATCCATGATTCACCAATCCATTTTTTTGCGGCGTGGCATAACGAAAGCCGCGCCGAACGCGTTCCAGCTGCGGCAGCGGTGCGCTCCGAAGGTGGCTAAAATTCGCCGCGCGCGGAACCAAAGCCATAAGGCCGCGTTGCGTCAGGGGTTATCCGGAGGAGGCGAGGATGCGGCTTATTCTGTTGATTATCGTGATCGTGCTTTTGGTCGGCGCCTTGCCGACCTGGCCCTATAGCGGCGGCTGGGGCTACTACCCCTCGAGCGGACTCGGCCTGGTCCTGATCATTTTGATCATTCTGGCCTTGATGGGACGCCTCTAGCCGGCGTGCCAGCCTGGCTCTCACGCAACAGAGAAGAGAGCTCCTTCACCGCGGCGGTCAGGTTCACGACCTCGGTCTCGCGCAGCTGGTCGATTTTCTGATGCAAGAGCTCGATCTCGAGCTCGGCCTTTACGTTGACCTCAAAATCGTTCTCAGCCTTCTTGCGGTCGATATCCTGCTGGCGGTTCTGGCTCATCATGATGAAGGGCGCCGCATAGGCGGCCTGGAACGAGAGCGCCAGGTTGAGCAGGATAAACGGGTAGGGATCCCATTGCTGGATGTAGGCGGTGACGTTGAGGACGATCCAGATGAGCAGAATGATCGATTGGATGATGATGAATCGCCACGAGCCCATGTTGGCGGCGACGGTGTCGGCGATGCGCTGCCCCGCGGTGAGTTGGGATTCGCGCGGCGTCCGGCTGGCGCGCGTGCCGCGGCGCAAGGTGCGCAGCTCGGTGAGCAGCCGCTGCTCGGTCTCGTGCAGCTCGGTCTTCAAAGCGCTGGATTTGTCCATGGCCTCAGCCCTCCCGCAGGTCCCCATCCGGTTTGCACTTTATCTGCAAATTCGGATGCGACCTATCCGGGGGCCGGCGGTCAAATCGCGCCGGGGCCGACTTTGTCGTAGATACCAAGGCGCTTTTGCGCGTCTTCCGGCATGGTCGGAACGCGCAGCGCCCGTCCCATGAACGTAACCCATGGCTTCTCGGCAACCGGCTGCAGCAGCGCGAAATTCCAGAACTGCCGCTCGCTCATCTCGATCTCGGTCACTTCGTGATCGAGCACCCAGTTGCGCAGCGTCGTCAACCTGGGCTGCTGGTCGGTCTCGGAGAACATCTGGTCGGGCAGAGATTTTCTCATAGACGAAGTCATAGGCCTTTCTGCTTAACAAGGTCTGACAGAACGCGGGTTATTTGCAGGGTTATCGCATCCGGTACGCGGCGCCGTGGAGCAAAAAACGAAATACGAGAAGTTTCTCACCGGCGCCGGGTCGGATGGATGTCTGCGACAGCAGCTTGGCGCTCGCGGCGATCTTGGCCGGCGAATACCCAAAACTTCGGCGCGAACGCGTCGAGCGAGGCGCGCCCGGAAAGCATGGCACTGGGTGCTGGTTATCCCGCCCTGCATGCGGTAAATCCAACGTAATTCACGTTTTGAACAATTGGGAGGACTGGCGTGCCCGCTTCAATGCAAGGTGAAATGCAGCCGACCATTTACCGCTTCAAGCTCGGCGGCTTCGAAGTCGCCACCATCATGGACAGCTATGTCATCCGCCCCGGGCTGACGCCCTCTTTCGGCGGCGAGGCGCATGCCGACGCGGTGAAGGCGCTCGCCGCCGCCAACCGCATCGAAGCGGATCGCTACTTCCATCCATTCACGCCGATGGTGGTCAATACCGGCAAAGAGCTGGTGCTGTTCGATACCGGCAACGGCTCGCTCAGCACCGAACACGAGCAGATGAAGGGCCGCTTGCCGCCGGGACAACTGGTCGCGCGCTTAGGCTTGGCCGGGTACAAGGCGGAAGATGTCGACGTGGTGGTCATCACGCACGGCCATCCCGACCATATCGGCGGGCTGACCAAGGGCGGGCAGCCGGTGTTTCCGAAGGCGCGTTACGTGTTCGGCGCAGCGGACTTCGATTTCTGGAAAAAGGGCGAGAACGTGCGCGATGCGCGCAAGTTCAACCGCGAGCTCTATGTGAAGATCGTGGTGCCGCTGGCCGACCGCGCCACCATGATCAAGCCGGGCGATACGGTGGTGTCCGGTATCACCGCGGTCGACGCCTTCGGGCATTCCCCCGGGCTATTGGCATTCATGGTCGAAAGCGAGGGCAAGCGGCTGCTCAATTGGGCCGACACCTGCAATCACTATGTGGTGGCGATCCAGCGGCCGGATCTGCATCTCGATGTTGACGACGACAAGGAAAAAGCGGTGGCCACCCGCAAGCGCATCCTCGACATGGCCGCGGCCGACAAGTTGTTCGCGGCCGGTTACCACATGCCGTTCCCGGGGCTGGGCTGGGTTGACAAGACCGGCGGCGGCTATCGCTGGGTGCCGCATAGTTATCAGTTGAATTTGTGAAATTCTCATGCCCCGGACGCGGTGCAGCGCCATTAGCGCGTGAACGCGCTGATGGTGCCGCGCTGCGCCCGCGACAGCGGGTTACGATTCTCTCCGCCGCGCGCTCACCGCGATCGACAATAAAGTCCGCTGCGCGATGGTTTCGGCCAGCACCGCATTGCGGCGCGCCTCAAGCGAAGCCTCGGCGAGTTGCTGCATCGCGCGCAGCAGCCGCGCCGGCGTCCAACTGCGCAGCGCGGCTTCCACCTCTTTCTTGCGCGTGAAGTGCACCGGCGGGGCGCCGCGCATCATGGCGAACTCGATCGTGTCGCCGCCGTCCACCGCAAGCTTCATCTTGTGCAGGTTGGCGACCTGGCGGATCGCCGCCGAGACGATGGCGGCCGGCGACGCGCCGCTGCCGCGCGCCTTGCCGAATTCGGCTTCGACGTCGCGGGTCTCGCCGGCAAAGGCCGCATCGATCACGCCGTCGAGCGCCTGATCGGAGGCGTCCGCCACCACCGCCATCACGTCGGCGAGCTCGACGCGTTCGCGGCCCGTGACATAGACGGC
Organism: uncultured Alphaproteobacteria bacterium; assembly: GCA_963709015.1. Classification (GTDB taxonomy): domain Bacteria; phylum Pseudomonadota; class Alphaproteobacteria; order Rhizobiales; family Xanthobacteraceae; genus Pseudolabrys. The sequence continues at coordinate 59,843 of CAVPUU010000026.1, forward strand.
GAGCTTGCGCAGCTCGCTGCGCGAGGCGAGCCGGTCGCCGCCGAGCAGAGATGCGAGTGCCGCGCGGGCATCGGACGCCAGCGTGAGCGTGGCCGCGCGCATTTCCTCGTCGATCAGGATCGAGACCGCCTTGGCGTCATCGAGATAGCAAGGCAGCGCAGCTGCCGTTTTGGCTTTCTCGCACAGCGTGCGCAGCGGCAACGTCTTGCGCAGTTCGCCGGCCTCGACGATCACGCGGCAGTCGGGCGCCGGCGCCTCGACCAGCGTCGTCAAGGCCGGCGCCAGATTGTAGCGCGGGTTGACCCGCACCAGCACGGCGCGGCGGCCGCCGAACAGCGGGACCGTGTTCGCCTCCTCCACCAGCCGCGCCGGGTTGGCGGAAAGCTCCTCGCCCTCGATGCGCACGAAGGCGAACGGATCGCTGGGATCGTCGACCGAGGCGCGCACCAGCGCATCGACCCGCTCGCGCACGAGGCCGGCATCCGGCCCGTAAACCAAGACGATCGGCTGGCCGGGATTGGGCCTGGCGACGAAGCGTTCGATGTCTGAGGCTTTAATGGCGGTCATGACAATGGCAGGCTAACCGATGACGCCGGTCGCAGCAAAACCTGGTCGCTCAGTTGCGCGGTTTCGGCTTGCGCGATCCGGTAGCCGGCGCGTGCGGCCAGCGGTGTGAAGCCCTCCAGGCCGCGCGGGATCAGCTTGAACCGGCTGGCGGTGATCATGCGCCGCCGCGCTTCGTCGGAACTGGTGATCGAACCGGCGACCAGTGTCACGTTGCCGGCCTGCAACGCTTCAAGATTGGCGACGATCGCGGCGTCGCTGCCGTACTCGAACAGACCGCCTTCAGACGAGGCGGCGACGATAGCGCCGGCCGCGCCCAGTTCGTGCACCAGCGCGCCGAGCGGCGCCGGTTCGTCCCAATTGTAGCGGCGGTGATCGAAAGACAACGTCGAGCCCGGCGAGCGGCGCGCCATCCGCCATCAAAGCGGCCAACGCGTTCTTCCCGAAAAACGGCCCTACTTCGTCAGGATCCAGAACATGCATCACGATTTGCCGCCGCAAAAGATCGCCGTGCGCGCGGTTCAGGATTATCAACGCGTTCAGGCTATCGATCGCAGGACCGCCGGCGATATTGATCAAATGCAGCGGCGCCATCACGGCGCTCGCCAATTCCGCCACCAGTCCGTCGGCGAGCAGCCGCGCCACTTGTTGCGTGCGAAGGCGCAACAAGGTGAGGTGCGGCGACGCCGCCACCCGCCGGTCCATCGGGCTGTCGTAAGGCGGCGGCAGATTGTCGGCGCCAAGCTTCATGACATAGGTGCTCATGCCGTCGACAAACGCCGCGTTGCCGCCGAACACCGCTTGCAGCAGGAGCGATCGCTTGGTCGCTGACTTCAGCATCCATCGCATGATGAATTTGGGGATGCGCCGGTTGCGGCCTTCTTCGTTGCGCAACGCGTCGAGCAGCTTGCGCAGACTGTCGGGATCGTTCGGCACCGCGAAGCGCGGATCGGTGACGTTTATCACCGGCATCATGTGACCCTCGCGCGTCGCAGCACGAATCAGCGCCGCCGGCAGCGCCGGATCGGGCCTGGCGATGTAGCGGTCGACCTCGGCGGCTTTGATGGCGGTCATGGTCTGTGTCATGCCCGCGAAGCGGGCATCCAGTAATCAGGAACGTTTCGATTATTACAATAATGGTCGGCGTTTACTGGGTCCCCGCCTGCGCGGGGACGACAGCCGAGCTTACGTCCCCGCCACAAAATACGACGCCAGGCGGGAGCGGATGCTGTCTGCGATCGCCTGCGCGGCGCGGTTCTCGGCGTCGCGCAAGCCGCGGTCGCCGGCGAAGCGCTGCTGTTGGCCGGGAATGTTGTAGGAAACGCGCGAGAAAGTCTGCCCGCTGACCACCGTCTTGCCGGTCGTAATATCTTTCAGCGTGTAGGTGGCGTCGATGCCGTAATTCTGGATGTCCGGGCGCGCGGTGTTGATGTCGACGATCACCTGCGTCTGGCTGGAGCTCAGACGCACGTCGAGCTTGTAGTTGGACGCGGCGGCGGGGCCGCCACCGGTCAGGCCGAAGATCAGGCCGTTGCGTACCTCGACGCCGACGCGGGAGAGCCGGGTGCCGTTCGGCGCATCGACCGGCGCGACTTCGACACTGCTCAGTCGGTCGACGATGCCGGGGCTGCCGGGCGCGGACCTGTCGCCGTAAAGCGGCTGGAAGCAGCCGGCGGTGAGGCCGGCCAGCGCCAGCGCGGCGCAAATGCGGGTCAATTGATTAGGCCACCACATTGACGATCCTCTGCGGGACGACGATGACCTTTTTCGGGCTTTTGCCGTCCAGCGCCCTTTTTACCTCATCGAGCGCCAAAACGGCAGCCTCAATCTCGGCATTGCTGGCGTCGCGTTTAACCGTCACTTCGGCCCGTTTTTTGCCGTTTATCTGCACCGGCAAAGCGATGGCGTTCTCGACCAGGAGATCGGCCTCGAGCTGCGGCCAGGCCTCGGTGGCGACCAGGGTCTTGTGGCCGAGCGCCGCCCAGCATTCCTCGGCCAGATGCGGCATCATCGGGTGAAACAGCCGCACCAGGATGTCGCCGGCTTCGCGCAAGACCCAGGCGAAATCGGCTGCGGGCGCGGTTTCGGCCGCGCCGATGGCGTCGGACAGTGCATTGGCGAACTCATAAATATGAGCGACGCAGCGGTTGAAGCGTAAGCGCGCGATGTCGTCTGAGACGTTGGCCAGCGCGCGATGGGCGGCCTTGCGGACGGTCAAGGCCGTTTCACTAAATTCGGCCGGCCGCGCGGCGCGCGCTTTGATGTCGGCGATCTCGCCGATCAGCCGCCAGAGCCGCTGCACGAAGCGCCAGGCGCCCTGCACGCCTTCCTCGGTCCAGATCACGTCGCGCTCGGGCGGAGAATCCGAAAGCATGAACCAGCGCGCGGTGTCGGCGCCATAGGCGGCGATGATGTCGTCGGGATCGACCGTGTTCTTTTTCGATTTCGACATTTTCTCGATCGGGCCGATCTCGATCGGCTCGCCGGTCGCAGCGAGCGTGGCCCGGCGCGCGTCGCCCAGCCCATCGATCTTGACGGTCGCGGGCTCGACCCAGTCGCCGCTTTTGCTGCGATAGGTCTCGTGCACCACCATGCCTTGCGTGAACAGGCCGGCGAAAGGCTCGTCCATGTCGATGTGGCCGGTCTTGCGCATCGCGCGCGTGAAGAAGCGCGAATAGAGCAGATGCAGGATCGCGTGCTCGATGCCGCCGATATATTGATCGACCGCCATCCAGTGGTTGGCCATTTTAAGATCGGTCGGCGCGTTCTTGATCCAGGGATCGGTGAAGCGGATGAAGTACCAGGATGAGTCGACGAAGGTGTCCATGGTGTCGGTCTCGCGCCGCGCCGGGCCGCCGCATTGCGGACATCTGACGTTCTTCCAGGTCGGGTGACGGTCGAGTGGATTGCCCGGCTTGTCGAACGACACGTCGTCCGGCAGCGTGACGGGGAGATCATTAGCCGGCACCGGCACCACGCCGCATTTGACGCAGTGGATGATCGGGATCGGGCAGCCCCAATAACGCTGTCGCGAAATGCCCCAGTCGCGCAAGCGATAGTTGACTTGGCGCTGCGCCACTGGTGCCGCCCGTTCGTTCCCGCGCAAGCGGAAACCCAGGAGCTGCGTGCTCGGTGCTCGTAACTCTGGGTCCCCGCTTTCGCGGGGACAAACGAAATTGGAAGCCGCCGTTTCTTTTCCAGGCGTTTTGCCACTTCCTCCTTCGCCTGCTCGATGGTCATGCCATCGAGAAACCGCGAATTGATCATGCGGCCGTCGCCGTCATAGGCGGTGGTGGTGATGATGAAGGTCTTCGGGTCCTGGCCGGGCGGGCAGACCACCGGCGTGTTGCCGAGGCCGTATTTGTTGACGAAGTCGAGGTCGCGCTGGTCGTGCGCCGGGCAGCCGAAGATGGCGCCGGTGCCGTAGTCCATCAAAATGAAATTGGCGACGTAGACCGGCAGCTTCCAGTTGGGGTCGAACGGGTGCACCGCCTTGATGCCGGTATCGAAGCCGAGCTTCTCGGCGGTGTCGATCGCCGCCTGCGAGGTGCCCATGTGGTGGCATTGCTCGATGAATTTCGCGAGCTTCGGGATTTTTCTTGGCCGCCGCCGCGGCGAGCGGATGATCGGGCGACAGCGCCATGAACTTGGCGCCGAACAAAGTGTCCGGCCGCGTCGTGAAAATCTCCAGCTCGCTCTCTTTATTGGGCGTCGTCGCCGCATCGAGCATGAAGCGGACCAGCAGGCCTTCCGAGCGGCCGATCCAGTTCTTCTGCATCAGCCGGACCTTGTCCGGCCAGCGGTCGAGCGTGTCGAGCGCCTTGAGAAGTTCCTCTGAATAATTGCTGATCTTGAAAAACCACTGCGTGAGCTCGCGCTGCTCGACCTCCGCGCCCGAGCGCCAACCGCGGCCGTCGATCACCTGCTCGTTGGCGAGCACGGTGTGATCGACCGGGTCCCAGTTCACCTTCGACTGCTTGCGCTCGACCAGGCCGGCGCGCAGGAAGTCGAGAAACATCTCCTGCTGGTGCTTGTAGTAGGCCGGATCGCAGGTGGCGATCTCGCGCGCCCAGTCGAGCGACAGCCCCATGGACTGAAGCTGCTTTTTCATCGCGGCGATGTTGTCGTAGGTCCAGGTCCTGGGATGCACCTTGCGGTCGATTGCCGCATTCTCGGCCGGCATGCCGAAGGCATCCCAGCCCATCGGATGCAGCACGGCGTTGCCCATGGCGCGTTTGAAGCGCGCGACCACGTCGCCCATGGTGTAGTTGCGCACGTGGCCCATGTGGATGCGCCCCGACGGGTAGGGGAACATCTCGAGCACGTAATATTTCGGGCGCGGGTCGTCGTTTTTGGTGGCGTAGATGCCGGCCTGGTCCCACGCCTTTTGCCAGCGGGCCTCGGCCTCGCCAGCGTTGTAGCGGTCGGGGCGCTCGTTTTTGCTCGAATCGGCGGTCATTTCCGGCTCTTTTTAGAGTGCGCGGAACAGACAGGAAAGGGCATCGCCGGTCAACCGGGTGGGATCAGCCACGGCAGCGCGCGGATTAGCTAAAGCTCAATCCGCCATTCCATCCTTCCACGCGGCGGGTTACGCCTTCGGCTAACACGCCCTGCTGCCTGCTGATACGGCCTACCTAAACCCAAATCACGCAGTCGTCATGCAGCCGCCAGAACGGCTTTCTTAACCGACTGCGGTAATGCGATCACGCGGAAGAATGTCTTCGGATAGAGATAATCGCCCCCGGATTCGTCGATGACCCGGACGAGACTATGCTTCTCGGCAGCCCGGTCGGCCAGTGCCACATAAATCTTGCGCTTCTCCAGCGATGCCGGGTAGCCGTCGTTGTCGATGCACACGAGCAACTGTTTCGATTGAGTCTTTGCCATGGTGTCGCGCTTTAAAGCAGGTGCTTGATCTTGAATTCCTTGCGCCCGATTCCGGCGGCTTCATACCAGTGTACTTCGGCCAGCTGGATAGCGCCATCCCCGAGCCGGACGCGCGCGATGCCCTTCCGTTTGCGCCAGCGACCGCGCCCATAAGATTCTCCGCAATCGGGCGATTTCGCGGATTCTCGATCCTGTGACGAAGGTTTCAACGTCCGAAATCTGGCCCAAAATCTCAAATCGCATAAGCTAATCGTTTCAGCGCCGTCCAAAACCGTCAACGCAGGAAACGCCCATGGCGCGTTTGAAGCGCGCGACCACGTCGCCCATGGTGTAGTTGCGCACGTGGCCCATGTGGATGCGCCCCGACGGGTAGGGGAACATCTCGAGCACGTAATATTTCGGGCGCGGGTCGTCGTTTTTGGTGGCGTAGATGCCGGCCTGGTCCCACGCCTTTTGCCAGCGGGCCTCGGCCTCGCCAGCGTTGTAGCGGTCGGGGCGCTCGTTTTTGCTCAAATCGGCGGTCATTTCCGGCTCTTTTTAGAGTGCGCGGAACAGACAGGAAAGGGGCTTGAGGGTCAATCGGCGGCTGCTGGCCGTTTGGCAATTCGTAACAAATTCGATGGTTTGACGACGCGGCAATTCTGGCTATATTATAGCCAAAATGCGCTTCGCCATTGTCTTGGCCCCGGAAGCCGTCGAGGACCTCAAGAGGCTAAGGGCGGTCGCACGGTCCGCGACACGGACAGCACTCGAAACGCATCTTAGGCACGAACCGAAGAAAACCAGCCGTAGCCGCATCAAACGGCTGCGCGGCATTCACCGTCCGCAATTTCGCCTTCGCATCGGCGATATTCGGGTTTTCTATGATGTTTCAGGTGCAAGTGTAGAGATCTTGGCGATCGTCGATAAATCGGAGGCTGAAGCATGGCTGGCTCAATTCGCAAGTCCGGCGTGAAAGAGGTTCCGCTGTCCGAGGTTAAGAACGACCTCTCGCACTTCTTGCGCGTGGCCGAAAAGCAGGAAGTCGTCATTACACGGCACGGCAAACCGGCTGGGGTCCTCATCGGCTTTGAAATCGGAGGATGATTGGTTCGACTATCGGCTCGAAAACGATCCGCGTTTTCGGCGCCGGATCGAGGCGGCGCGCGCAAGCCTACGAGCGGGCCGTAGCGTTCGATTGGAAGACGTGATGTCCGACTAGATGGAACATTTAGCCGCCGGTTCCGGCGGGAACCACCCGCCGCCTGCACGGGTTAGCACCACGGTAACAGGAGGTGCGGTATGGCGGTCAAAGTTCAAGACATCAAAGAACACATGGAAGTGCTCGGCGCCGACGGCAAGCACGTCGGCACCGTCGATTGCACGAAAGACGACGACAAGATCGTGCTGACCAAGGGCGATCCGCAGTCCGGCGGACAGCACCACATTATTCCGGTGACCCTGGTGCAGAACGTGGACGAGAAGATCCACCTCAACAAACCGGCGCGCCAGGTGATGCTGGAGTGGCAGGCGGCGGCGTGAGTTTTGCGTAAGCGTTACGTTCGCCGCCGCCGCGACCCGGCGGCCCCGCTTGGATGCGTAACCGTTGTGAAGTTGTGCCGTGCTAAGCGGGACGCCGGGTCGAGCCACCTCGCACCGGTCTTCAAATCATCCCCAACGCGCGCGCGACCGCGGCCAATAGCAACGGCGCCTGATAAGGCTTCTCCACGACGGGCACCTGCGGAAAGCGCTCGGTATGCAAGTTCTCGCCGGACATGCCGGTGAGAAATACAAACGGTATGTTCAGCGCGGCCAAAGCGACGGCGACCGGCATGCATGTGCGCGTCGCGCCGCTCAGCACGACATCCAGCACCGCGAGATCGATATGCGTTCTGCCCCGCAGCGCGGCCAAGGCATCGGCGGCGTTGCTGACGCAAATCACATTCGTCGCGCCGGCGGTTTCCAGAATCTGTTGGATGTCGAGCGCGATCAGCAATTCGTCGTCCAGCACAAGAAAGTGTTTGCCGGCAAGCGGCGTATCGGTGGCGGTCACGACCTCCTCCAGCTCCCCATGGAACTTTTTCTTGTGCCTCGAATTGAGCGGGGAGGCATTTAAATAAGACATAGCAAGCGTCGATTTAATAAACCCGGGGACTGCGCTGCATGATTTTGGGCAACGGCCGGTTGAACGGCCATTACACACCTTGCGAGAATTGTCCGCTGCGGAAACGGGCGAGCCTGCGGACGTTCACCCCCGAAGAGCTTGGCTTCGTCAAACAATTCAAGACCGATGAGCTGCGCGTCGATGCCGGCGCGAGCTTTTTGCGCCAGGGTGCGCGCAGCGAGCATCTTTATACGGTGTTGAGCGGCTGGGCCTTCCGCTACAAGTCGCTCGACGACGGCCGCCGGCAAATTCTCAATTACGCGCTGCCGGCCGACATGGTCGGGCTGCAAGGCACGCTGATGCGCGAGATGGAGCACTCGGTGGAAGCGCTCACGCCGCTGGTGCTGTGCGTGTTTCCGCGCAGCAAATTGTGGGACCTGTACAGCCAGTTTCCTTCGCTCGCCTTCGACATCACCTGGCTGGCGGCGCGCGAGGAGCAATTGATCGACGAGAATCTGGTCAGCCTCGGCCGGCGCACCGCGATCGAGCGCACCGCGTTCATTCTGCTGCATCTGTTCGCACGCGCCGAGGAGGCGGGACTGACCAAAAACGCGAGCATCCAGTTTCCCTTCACCCAGCAGCATCTCGCCGACACGCTCGGCATGTCGCTGGTGCACACCAACAAGACACTCAAGCGGCTGACGGCGTCGAAAGCCGTGCGCTGGAAGGACCGCGTGTTCGAGCTTGTCGACCGCGCCGCGCTCGTCGCGATCGCCGGCGACGACCCGAGCCACCACCGGCCGCGGCCGTTTATTTGAAGTGGCGGCGGACGGTACGTTGCGTTATAGGCAGCGCATGATCGCCGCCGTCTCCACGACCGGTCTCGAACAAGTCCGCGCCGGCATCGCGCGCGCCTGTAAGGATGCGGGGCGCGCTTCCGACGAAGTCACGCTGATCGCGGTGTCGAAGACGCATCAAGCCGAGCAGATCGAGCCCGTGATCGCCGCCGGCCAGCGCGTGTTCGGCGAGAACCGCGTGCAGGAGGCAAAGACGAAATGGCCGCCGCTCCAGGCCAGGCGCGCAGGCCTCGCGCTGCATCTGGTCGGCCCGCTGCAATCGAACAAGGCGAAGGAAGCGGTGGCGCTGTTCGACGCCATCCATTCGGTCGATCGCGCCAGCTTGTGCGAAGCGCTGGCGAAGGAGATCGCCAAGCAGGGGCGCTCGCCGCTTTTGTTCGTCGAGATCAACACCGGCGCCGAGGCGCAGAAGGCGGGCTTGCTGCCGCAGGATTCCGACGCCTTTCTCGACAAATGCCGCGTCCGCTTCGGCCTCACCATTTCCGGCCTGATGTGCATTCCGCCGCTCAACGAGGCGCCGGGGCCGCATTTCGCGCTTACCGCCAAGATCGCGCGGCGCAACGGGCTCAAGCTGCTGTCGATGGGCATGAGCACGGATTTCATGACCGCGATCCAGCTTGGCGCCAGCCATGTGCGGGTCGGCAGCGCGATTTTCGGGGAACGGCCGGCAAGGCCGTCCCGGCCGAGCGCAAGCGAGAGCCGGGAGCCATAACCCCTGCGCTCGCTATCCGGATAAGAAACAGAGTGTGGGTCCTCGCCGGAGCCTTGTCATCGGGCCGCGTTTCGCGCGGACGCCGTTGGCGGAGACGGTAGCAGCGGTCAGCGGAAGCGCGTCGGCGGGAGCGGCGGCCGCGGGCCGCCGAATGAGCCTGCATCGAGCGGCTTCTTCAGCAGGCTCGAGCGCAAGGCCTCGCCGCGCGGCGAGGGCGGGACCGGCGCCGGCGCAGCCGGCTGCAGGGGCGCTGCATCGGGCGGCGAACCGTATTCAAGGAAATCGTCGTCGCCGCCGCGGTGGCTCATGCTGGCGCTGCGCCAGCGTTCGATCACCGAAGAGAGCAGGTCGCGGCTGATATTGGTGCCGGTATCGGAGCGCGTGCTGCCGATCGCCTCGCTGTTCGGCCGCAGTTCGGGTGGCAATTCGTTGAAGCGCATGCGGGTCGGCAGCGCGACGCCGGGCCCGAAGGTGAAGACCTCACGGGTGCCGAGCGAAGGGATAAACGACAGCAGGTTGACCGCGGCGTCCGACACCGCCGAGCGGATCAGCGCCTGGTCGCGGTCGTTCGACAGCCGCATCACGAACAGCGTGGAACACTGCGACACGATGGTCGGGTCGATTTCGGCCGGGCGTTGCGTCACCAGGCCGAGGAACACGCCGTATTTGCGGCCTTCCTTGGCGATGCGCGACAGCGCGCGCTTGGTCGGACCAAAGCCGATGTGCTTGTCGGCGGGCGCGTAGCGGTGCGCCTCTTCGCAGACGAACAGCAGCGGGGCGACGCCGTCGCTCCACAATCCGAAATCGAACGCCATGCGGCAAAGCACCGACACCACCGAGTCGACCACCTCGGCCGGGAAGCCGGCGAGCTGCATGATGGTCATCGGCTTGCCGTCCGGCGGCAGGCGGAATAGATGGGCGAGGATTTCGCCCATGGTGTCGCCGCCGATATTGGCGTTCTCGAACATGAACGCGTAACGCGGATGATTGCGGAACGTCTCGATGCGGCCAATCAGCTTGTGATAGACCATGCGCGAGTTGCGGTTTTCCAGCTTGCCCATGCGCTCGTCGAGCAAGTTGATCAGGTCTTCGATGCGGTAGGGCACCGGCGTGTCGGCGGTGAAGCCGGTATCGCGCGGATTGCGTTTCTTGGCGAGCAGATGCTCGTTGTTGACGCGGTATTGCAGATAGGCCGACTTCGCCAGCGGAATGACTTCGGACAGGATCTCGACTTCCTCGCTGACGCCGGGACGGCCGCCGAAAAAGGCGTCGACCGTTTCCTCGAAATTGAACAGCCAGAACGGCAGCCGCAGGTTTCGCGGGTTGAGCACCTGCGCCTTGTCGCCGAAACAGCGTCCGTATTCGTTGTGCGGATCGACCAGGAAGATGCGCAGGTTCGGGCGCGTATCCAAAATCTTCTGCAGGATGATGGCGACGCCGCTCGATTTGCCGACGCCGGTGGCGCCGACGATGGCGAAGTGCCGGCTCACCAGATGGTCGATGTCGATTTGCACGGCGATATCGGTGTTCTGCTGCAAGTCGCCGACGTGGGCGTGGTCGGCATCGGCCGCGCCGTAGACCAGGCGCAACTCGCGCTCGGTGAGCAGCAGCGCGCCGTCGCCGATGTTGGGGTATTCCATGACGCCGCGCTGGAAGCGCGCCGCGCCGCCGTCGCCGGAGCAAATCTCGCCGATCAGATCGAGGCGCGCGACTTTGCGGTAGGCTGGTCCGCCGCCCGGCGCCACCATCGCCTGCTCGCCGATATCGGTGACCAGTCCGATGATCACCGCCTTGCCGGCCACCATGCCCATGAATTTTCCGACGGTGGGATGATCGCCGCCGGTGCTGCGCGCGGTGAGTTCGACGGTCGCCTGCGAGCCGGAGACAGCCGCCACGCGGCCGATCATTTCGTTGGCGGAGCGCACGGGCGCATGGGCCTGAAGGGAATTATGATGCGTGGTCGATGTGTCCATGATCACCCCGGCGCGGCCTTGTTTTGCGCTTCTTGCACGCCGCCCGCGTTGTCATCGAACTACCACGGCGCGATGCGCGTTCCGTTAATGTGCCGGTTATGCGGGTGATCGCGCGCGACTATGCTTAATCAATGGTGCCGGCGCGACGGCGGTAATAATCAGTTTACCGTAAGTCTGGTGCGCGGGCCGATGCGCGCGAGCAGCCGGCGCAGCGCGCTTGTTGTGAGCGCGACGCAGCCCGCGGTCGGCGCGAAGCCGGGCCGCGCCACATGTATAAAGACGGCGCTGCCGCGGCCCGCCACGCGCGGGCGCGTATTGTGGTCGATCTCGATGATAAAATCGTAGAGCTCATCCTGGCGCGCGAGCCGATCGGCCTTCGCGCGCGGCGGCAGCCTGACCGGCCGGTTGTAGCGGCGGTCGGCGGGGTTCTCGCACCAGCCGTCATCCGGCTTTATGTGGCGGACCGGCAATAATGTCGCCGGACGCGGGTGGCGGTCGGCACGCCACCACACCCGCACGAGGCGGAACGTGCCGCGCGGGGTCGCGCCGTCGCCTTCGCGTTTGTCGGCCTTGATGCCGCCGCGCCCGAGCGCCACCGGCAGCACCAGCGGCCCCGCTTGCAGCACGCCGCGCGCCGGCTCGCCGGGCTTGCGCCGCACCGCCAGCCACAGCAACGATGTTTCACGTTTTGCCCGCGGCACGGTTCAAAACTCCCCAAATCGAGGCTAAATCCCAGTTCACGCTTGCTCTTTTAGCCCTGAATGCTCTACTTCGCGAATATTCCCGCAAGGCGACCCTTAGGCGATGCCCAACCGACGGACCATCCTGATCGTGGATGACGATGCCGAACTGCGCGAGGCGCTGGTCGAGCAATTGGCGCTGCACGAGGAGTTCGACGCCACCGCGGTGAGACTCGGGCACCAAAGGGGTGCAGGCGGCTAAAGGCGGCCAGGTCGATCTGGTGATCATGGATGTCGGCCTGCCCGACGTGGACGGCCGCGAGGCGGTGCGCATCCTGCGCAAAAACGGCTTCAAGGCGCCGATCATCATGCTCACGGGCCACGACACCGACTCCGACACCATCCTGGGGCTGGAATCGGGGGCCAACGACTATGTCAGCAAGCCGTTCCGCTTCGCCGTATTGCTGGCGCGCATCCGCGCGCAGTTGCGGCAGCACGAGGCGAGCGAGGACGCCGTCTTCACCATCGGGCCCTACACGTTCCGCCCGAGTTCGAAACTTTTGCTCAGCCCGAAGGGCAGCAAGGTGCGGCTGACCGAAAAGGAAACCGCCATCCTGCGCTATCTCTATCGCGCCGCGCAGAAGCCGGTGTCGCGCGAGACGCTGTTGCAGGAAGTGTGGGGCTATAATTCCGGCGTCACCACCCACACGCTGGAAACCCACATTTACCGGCTGCGGCAGAAGATCGAGAAGGACGCCGCTCAGCCTGCGATCCTGGTGACCGAGGCCGGCGGCTACAAGCTGGTGCCGTGAAAAACAATTTCAGCGTCATTCCGGGACACGCGCGAAGCGCGTGGGCCGCGGAATGACCGGGTATTAAGCCATGTCTCTCGAATCCGACATCGCCTTCTTCGAGCAGGTGCCGACCTTCGCGGTGCTCGGCAAGCAGGCGTTGCGCATTCTCGCGATCGGCGCGGAGACCAGGCATCTGCCGAGCGGCGCGGTGCTGTTCTACGCCGGCGAGCTCGCCGACGGCGGCTATGTCGTGCAGGAAGGTTCGCTGCTCTTGGAGCCGAACGCGCCGTTGCAGGGCAGGCAATTCACCGCCGGCCCCGGCACGCTGGTGGGTGAGCTGGCGCTGCTTACCGACACGGTGTGCGCGACGACCGCGATCGCGAAAGGGCCGACGGTGGTGATCCGCATTTCGCGCAGTCTGTTCCGCAAAATGCTGGAAGGCTATCCGGCCGCCGCGCAGAAATTGCGCGACATGGTGGCCGAACGCGTCGACGATTGGACGCGCGATCTCGACGGCGTGAAGACAAAGCTCAAGAAGATCGACTAGCGCATGATCCCGAAAAGTGGGAACCGGTTTTCGGATAAGATCATGCGCAAACAAAATGTTAGGGAAGCATGGTGACTTAATCTAAACGGATCATGCGCTAATCAGAGTTCCAGCGTCGCCGTCACCGGGACGTGGTCGGAGGGCCGCTCGGCGCCGCGATAGTTCTTGGCGATTTTGATCTTGCAAACGCGATCGGCGAGCGCGTCCGAGGTCCAGACGTGATCGAGCCTGCGCCCGCGGTCGGCGGCGCGCCAATTGTCCATCGCGCGATAGCTCCACCAGGTGTAGAGCTTCTCCGGCTCCGGCGTGAGCACCCGCATGCTGTCGATCCATCGGCCGGCATTGCGCGCGGCGTTGAGCTTCTCGCATTCGACCGGCGTGTGCGAGACCACCTTGATCATTTGTTTGTGGCTCCAGACGTCGTGCTCGAGCGGCGCCACGTTGAGATCGCCGACCAGGATCGCGCGCTGGGAGTTTTCCGGGCGCAAGCCTCGGTACACGCGCATCTCGTCGAGGAAATCGAGCTTGTGCCGGAATTTCGGATTAATTTGCGGATCCGGCTCGTCGCCGCCGGCCGGCACGTAGAAATTATGCAGGGTGATCCGGTCTTTCAGGCCGGCGCGCTCGCCCAACACCACCGACATGTGACGGCAATCGGTCTTGCCGCAGAAATTGTCGAAGCTGAAGCTCTCGAACGGCAGGCGCGAGAGCACGGCGACGCCGTGGTAGCCTTTCTGCCCGTTGAGCGCTGAATGCTCGTAGCCGAGCCGCCTGAAGCGCTTGAGCGGAAAGGCGTCGTCCGGGCACTTGGTTTCTTGCAGGCAGAGCAGGTCGGGACGTGCGCTTTTGAGAAACATGGCGACCAGGTCGATGCGCAGGCGGACGGAATTGATGTTCCAGGTGGTGATCTTGAGGGGCATTTGAGCAACATAAACATCTGTCATGCCCCGCGAAAGCGGGGCATCCAGTATCCACAGATCGTTCAGTGATTACTGGATCGCCCGCTTTCGCGGGCGATGACGGTTATTAATTGTGGTAATTCGTGTAATCGATCTTGAACATACTGGGATCGGGCCGGCGGCTGGTGTCGAGATTATACACCGCGACGGTTGTGTCATAACCCTGCGGGTCGGTCACCGTCCACTGCTTGAGCTGCATGTCCTTGGCGCTGAACATGATCATCAGCCGGCTAGTGCCGACGATGCCGTTCTTCTCCTCGACCACCACCGTGACGAACACGTCGTCGGCATAGACCGCGACCAGGCTGGAGTCCTTCATCAGGTCGACGTGGTCGGCGAGCAAAAAGCGCAGCGGTGTCTGCGATAGCGGATAGACGTCCTGCGTCGCCAGACTGCGGTCGCGCACTACCACTGACTGACCGTCGGCGATCAACTCGATTGGGCTTGGGTCGTCATATTCGAAACGCACGCGACCGGGCTTGGAAATGTAGAACTCGCCCTGGCTGCGGCGGCCGTCGGGCGCGACCTGGATGAAATTGCCGGACAGCACCTGCATGTTGGAAAGATAATTATTCACCCGCTCAATGATGCCGCGCTGCTCGGGGCTGAGCGCGCTGGAGGAGCCGGGCCGCCCGAGCAAGGCGGCGAACGGATTGGAAACCGGATTTGGCGGTTTCGTCGCCGACGCCTGCGGCGCTTGGGCGCGGGCGCTGAGCGCAACAGCGGGCGCCGCTATCGCGCCGGCGACAGCCGGCCGCGGTTTTGGCAGGGGAGCGCTCTCGGCCAGCGCCGGGGCACCCGCCATGCCGGCGAGCAAGGCCGCGATCGCTAGTTTGCGGCCGGTTTGCGAATTGAACTGTCCCGCCATCACGATCTCCGAGCCATGCGCACGTCCCGTTTTGTTAGGGGCGGGCTGTGGCTATTTCGCGACGCCAATAATGCGCTGATTCGACGCTGACGGCGATAATGCGCTTCGGCCGGACTTAGAACCGGTCATCGGCCGGGTTTTCCGGAATCAGGATTTCACGCTTGCCGGCGTGGTTGGGCTGCCCGACGATGCCTTCCTGTTCGAGACGCTCCATCAGCGAAGCGGCGCGGTTGTAGCCGATCTGCAACCGGCGCTGGATGTACGACGTGGAAGCCTTGCGGTCGCGCTTCACGATGGCGACCGCTTGCTGGTAGAGATCGCCGCCTTCGGCAAGCCCCATGCCGGTGGCGTCGAACACCGCGCCGTCCTCGCCCTCTTCGTCGCCGCCGGCGGTGACTTCTTCCAGATATTCCGGATGCCCTTGCGACTTCAGGTGGCGCACGACCTTTTCGACTTCGTCGTCGGACACAAAGGGCCCGTGCACGCGGCTGATGCGCCCGCCGCCCGCCATATAGAGCATGTCACCCTGGCCGAGCAGTTGTTCGGCGCCCTGCTCGCCCAAAATGGTGCGGCTGTCGATCTTGGAGGTGACCTGGAACGAGATGCGGGTCGGGAAGTTCGCCTTGATGGTGCCGGTGATCACGTCGACCGACGGACGTTGCGTCGCCAGGATGACGTGGATGCCGGCGGCGCGCGCCATCTGCGCCAGGCGCTGGATGGCGCCTTCGATGTCCTTGCCGGCGACCATCATCAGGTCGGCCATCTCGTCCACGATCACCACCAGGTAGGGCAGCGGATCGAGATCGAGCTCTTCCTTCTCGTAGATCGCTTCGCCGGTTTCCTTGTCGTAGCCGGTATGCACTGTGCGGTGCAGCGTCTCGCCCTTCGCCTTGGCTTCGGCGAGACGCGCGTTGTAGCCGTCGACATTGCGCACGCCGAGCTTGGACATGCGCTTGTAGCGTTCCTCCATCTCGCGCACCGCCCACTTCAGCGCAACCACCGCTTTCTTCGGATCGGTTACGACCGGCGTGAGCAGATGCGGGATGCCGTCATAGACGGAGAGTTCAAGCATCTTGGGATCGACCATGATCAGCCGGCATTGATCGGGACGTAGCCGATAGACCAGCGACAGGATCATGGTGTTGATGGCGACCGATTTGCCCGAGCCGGTGGTGCCGGCGATCAAGCAGATGCGGCATGCGCGCAAGATCGACGATCACCGATTCGCCGCCGATGGTCTTGCCGAGGCAGAGCGGCAGCTTGGCGGCGGTTTCGTTGTAGTCGTTGCGCGGAAAGCAATTCGCGCAGGTAGACTTTCTCGCGCGTCGGGATTGGGCAGCTCGATGCCGATGGCGTTGCGGCCGGAAACGACGGCGACGCGCGCCGACACCGCGCTCATCGAGCGAGCGATGTCGTCGGCAAGCCCGATGACGCGCGACGACTTGATGCCGGGCGCCGGCTCAAGTTCGTATAGCGTCACCACCGGGCCGGGGCGTGCATTGATGATCTCGCCGCGCACGCCGAAATCGCCGAGCACGCTTTCAAGCGCCACCGCGTTGGCGTCGATGAGGTCTTTAGACAGCGTGGTGCGCTCAGAGACGCGCTGGGCGGTGAGCAGATTGAGCGAGGGCAGCACATAGCCGTTGGCCGAACGGCGCACCGGCGCGCGCGGCGCGGCGCGTGCGGCGCATGGCGGGCTGCGCCTCGTCATCCTCGTCCGCGAAGCCGGGTTCGGCCGGCGCGGCGCAGCGGCCGTAAGCATCGAAACGCGGCTCCTGACGCGGGCCGGTTGCCGCCGGCAAGTTACAAATTCGGCGGCGCGCAGCGGCGTGCGCGGCGTCCCGCGCAAGAGGCGGCCGGCGCGCGCTTTCCAGCTCAATAGCGCGTGCGCGATCATGCCGAGCCAAGCCGAGGCGCGATCGCCGCCGTCTTCATCGATCGTCTTCGCCGGCCTCGCGCATGACCTGGCGCTCGGCGCGCCGCTTCCAGCCGACGCCGGCGGCGAAGGCGATCGTCATCGCGGCGGCGGCGCCGAACAGCAAGGCGGCGACGAGCTTCGTCATTCCATGCAGCGGGCCGAAAACGAACGCTGGCGCGCGCAACATGGCATCGCCGAATACGCCGCCCAGTCCCGTCGGCAGCGGCCAGGAGCCGATGCGCGGCAACGTGGAGACGAAGGCGGCGGCGAAAAAGGTGGCGAGGATCCATAATAGGCCGCGCCATTTCTCGCCGACCGGCTTGTGCGCTAGGAGCCGCCAGCCGAGCAGCATTTCCGGCAGCAGCAGCATGATGGCGGCGAGGCCGAGCAGTTGCATCGCCAGATCGGAGAAAATCGCGCCCGGGAAGCCGAGCAGATTGTGGACCGGCGTCTCGCGTGGCGTGGCTGAGCGAGGGGTCCTGCACCGACCAGGTGGCGAGCGCGATCGCACCCAGCAGCGCCAGCGTGATCAGTGCGAGGCCGGCCAGTTCGCTGAAAGCGCCGCCGCAGGATGTCGCGGAAATGCTCGGCGATGAAAGCAACGGCGTCGAGGCTGCGGTCGATCGCGGCATTTAATCTCTACCTCACCCGAGGACCGCGACGAGGCGATGCAGCGCCTCCGCCGTGGTCGCTTTGTCCTGAACCATGGCGACGCGGATGTAATCCGCGCCGGGATTGCTGCCGTCGGCCTGCTCGCGCGCGAGATAGCGGCCCGGCACGACGCGCACGCCGGCTTCCTGCCACAACCGCTCTGGTCACGATTTCGCTGCCGCCGTATTTCGAGACGTCGAGCCAGAGAAAAAATCCGCCGGCCGGACGTTTGTAGCCGTAACGGTCGCCGATGATCTGGTCGGCGAGATCGAACTTGGCGGAATAAAGTCTGCGGTTTTCCTCCACGTGCGCTTCGTCGCCATAGGCGGCGACCGCGACATGCTGCGGGCCCGGCACCTGCGGCGCCGCGATATTGCGCAGCTCGAGAAAGGCCGAGAGGAAGCGTGCGGTCGCCGGCGGCGAAGCCGACGCGCAAGCCGGGCAAATTGGAGCGCTTGGAGAGCGAGTGGAAAACAATGGCGTTGGCGAAGTCGGGGCCGGATGCTTCCAGCATGCCGGGCGGTTCATGCTCGCTGTAGATCTCGCAGTAGCATTCGTCGGCGAACACCAGAAAGCCGAAGCGGCGCGCGAGGCCTGCGAGTTTGTCGAGATAGGCGCGGGTGGCGACCGCGCCCTGCGGGTTCGACGGCGAGGCGATGTAGAACGCGACCGTGCGCGCGAGCAGCGCGTCGTCGAGCGCGTCGAGATCGGGCAGGAAGGCGCTTTCCCGTGTCGCCGGCAGATAGACCGGCTCGCAATCGGCGGCGAGCGCGCCGGCGCTATAGGCGGCATAGAACGGATTGGGGATCAGCATGGCCGGCTTGCCGGCGCGCGGCTTGACCCAGCGCTTGGCGGCGATGGCGGCGA
The DNA here is from genome assembly GCA_963709015.1 of uncultured Alphaproteobacteria bacterium. Classification (GTDB taxonomy): domain Bacteria; phylum Pseudomonadota; class Alphaproteobacteria; order Rhizobiales; family Xanthobacteraceae; genus Pseudolabrys. The sequence goes on from CAVPUU010000026.1 coordinate 78,203, forward strand.
GAAACAGGCCCTCGCGCGTGCCGTTGAGCACCAGGACTTCGCTGTCGGCGTCGACCGGCCGCGTCAGTTTGTAGCGGCGGCCGAGCCATTGCGCGACCGCGCGGCGGAACGGCTCGCCGCCTTTGTTGGCCGGATAGCGGCCGAATTCGTCAAGATGCGCGGCGATCTCCGGGCCGACGAAAGACGGGATCGGGTGCTGCGGCTCGCCGACCGACAAATTGATGGCGGGCTTGCCGGGCGCGATGCCGGCGATCAGTTCGGTCAGCCGCACGAACGGCGAGCGGCCTTCGGCCGCCGGAGCAGGGATGCTGGAAGGCTCGCGCTGGGCGGTCATCATGGGCATGCGGCTACACAAGCGGGACCGGCCCGCGGCACAACGGTGAACCACAATAGCGGAGGTCGAGGTTAAGACCCGATTAACCATCGGGAACTGGTTTTAGGCCGATTGAACCAGCGTTAAGGTGCCCGCAGGGTCCCTCCGAGAAACCTGCCGGCGTGTGCCGGGCTTTCTCGTTTCGGAGCGGCAAAAAAGAGAGGCCCCCGGCTCTTGCGAACCGAGGGCCTCGACGGAAGGGACAGTGCCGGGTTTCCGCCCCTACCGCTAGCTTGCGCTTACTGCACTACCTCGCCGTGCAGCGCGAGATCGAGACCTTCGCGCTCCACCTCGTCGGTGACGCGCAGGCCGATGATCGCGTCGATGATCTTGAGCAGGATCAGCGAGACGATGGCATCGTAGACGAACACGATGCAGATGCCTTCGAACTGGTTGATGACCTGACCGGCGATTGCCCTCGATCAGGCCGGCGGTGCCGCCGTATTCGTTGATCGCGAACACGCCGGTGAGTAGCGCGCCGACGATGCCGCCGACCGCGTGGACGCCAAAGCAGTCCAGCGCGTCGTCAACACCGAGGATGCGCTTGAGGCCGGTGACGCCCCAGTAGCAGAGCACGCCGGCGGCGACGCCGATCACCATCGAGCCGACCGGGCCTACAAAGCCCGAAGCCGGTGTGATGGCGACGAGGCCTGCGACCGCGCCGGAAGAGATGCCGATGACGGTGGGCTTGCCGCGGATGGCCCATTCCACCAGCATCCAGGTGAAAGCCGCGACCGCCGTGGCGATCTGCGTCACGGTCATTGCCATGCCGGCTTGCAGGCCGGCGGTGACGGCGGAGCCGGCGTTGAAGCCGAACCAGCCGACCCACAGCAACGAGGCGCCAATCAGCGTCAGGACCATGTTGTGGCCGGGACCACTATCCTTGCGCTTGCCGAGGCAGATCGCGCACATCAGACCGGCGACGCCAGCGTTGATATGCACGACGGTTCCGCCGGCGAAGTCCAGCACCTTGATATAGGCATCGGAATTGCCGGAGGAGAGCATGCCGTCCGAGGACCAGACCCAGTGTGCGACCGGGGCGTAAACCAGAATCGCCCACAGGCCGATGAACCAGAGCATGGCGGAGAATTTCATGCGCTCGGCGAAGGCGCCCGCGATCAGCGCTGGCGTGATGATCGCGAAGGTCATCTGGAAGCACATGTACACGGTCTCGGGGATCGTCGCCGCGAGCGGGTTCGGATTTCCCGCGCCGGTGGCTATGTCACTGAGCATGCCTTGCAGGAACACGCGAGTGAGCCCGCCGATATAGGGCGAGCCGGGCGTGAACGCCAAGCTGTACGTGAGAATTGCGTAGATGATCGTCACCAGACAGGTGATGGCGAAGCTCGTCATCACGGTGTCGCCAACGTTCTTTTTCCGCACCATGCCGCCATAGAACAGGGCGAGGCCCGGAACGGTCATCATCAGCACCAGCGCCATGGAAGTGAGCATCCAGGCGGTGTCACCCGAATTGGGCGCGCACTTCGTCAGCACGGCCTTTTTGGGATCGGGGTCATTGGCGCACGCCGGTGCAGGCGCCGGTGCAGCAGCGGGAGCGGCTGCCGGTGCGGCCGGAGCAGCGCCGGGCGCCGGCGTCTGCGCGTAGGACGCATTATACGTCGCCACGCTTAGAAACAGGCCGAGCATAATCCCGAGGGCGAGAGTCAACAGTCCCGCACGGGAGGATTTCTTCAACGTCATGGTCTAACTCCTGTCCGTATTGTTTTGCGGTGCGGGTTACTAAAGCGCCGCAGCGTCGGTTTCGCCGGTGCGAATGCGCACGGCGTGATCCAGGGCGAAGACGAATATCTTGCCGTCGCCGATCTGGCCGGTCTTGGCGGCACCGGTGATGGCGCCGATGACCTTGTCGACCTGGTCGGTTGCCACCGCCACTTCCACTTTGACTTTCGGGAGGAAGCTCACCGCATACTCGGCTCCACGATAGATTTCCGTGTGACCCTTTTGACGCCCGTAGCCCTTGACCTCGGTGACAGTCAGCCCTTGCACCCCGATGGAGGTCAGAGCGTCGCGGACCTCGTCGAGTTTGAAAGGCTTGATAATGGCCATGACGATTTTCATGGATTCGATCCCCGCTTGAGCCCGTTTTCTACATTCACGCAGTGCGGGCGGGTTCACTGAGCCGGGCCCGAAAAGCGTACTTTGCGAGCATGGCCAGAACAGGAGAATCAAACGCCGTGCCAGATGCCGGAATGGGTGGTATCTGGCTGATTCGATGAACGAATTTTTACGATTGAGGCAGCGGCCCGGTGACGCCAATACGCGTTAGCCCAAAGTCGCGCCAGGACTCATCGGGCCTGCATAAATTTTAATCAGCCGCACGGAGCGGCAAAAACCGCACCCGCCGTGACGACGGAGGCGGCTTGCTTTCGCTACTGTAGGGCCTCGCCGTGCTGGGTGACGTCAAGCCCCATCACTTCGTCCTCATGGCGTACCCGCAGCGGCAGCATGGCGCCGATGATCTTGAGCGCGATGAAAGTCACGATGCCGGACCACGCCAGCGTCACGACGATGCCATAGAGTTGAACGAGCACCAGCCGCGGGTTGCCTTCAAGCAGGCCGGGCACGCCGCCCGGCATTTCCGGAGTGGCGGACAACGCGCCGACCGCCAGCACGCCGGTGAGCAGCGTGCCGGTCAGCCCGCCGATGCCGTGCACGCCGAACACGTCGAGTAAATCGTCATAGCCGATCCTGAGCTTCAACCAGGTGCAGGCCCAGAAGCAGACCGCACCGGCGATCAGGCCGATCAGCACGCCTTGCATCGGCAGCACGAAGCCGGAGGCCGGCGTGATGGTGCCTAGGCCCGCCACCGCGCCGGAGATCATGCCGAGCACCGACGGCTTGCCACGCGTCCACCACTCCAGCGCCATCCAGGTGAAGGCGCCGGCGCTGGCCGCGAGATGCGTCGAGGTGATCGCCATGGCGGCGCGCGAATTGGCGCCGAGGGCGGAGCCGCCGTTGAAGCCAAACCAGCCGACCCACAACAGGCCGGTGCCGATCACCGCCAAAGTGAGATCGTGAGGTGCCAGATTTTCGCTGCCGTAGCCGCGCCGCTTGCCGACCACATAGGCCGCCACCAGTCCGGCGACGCCGGCATTGAGATGCACTACCAGCCCGCCAGCGAAATCGATCACGCCGTAGCTGCCGAGGAAGCCGCCGCCCCACACCCAATGCGCGATCGGTACATAGACCAGCAACAGCCAGAATACGCAGAACAAGAGAAACGCGGAGAAGCGCATACGATCCGCGACCGAGCCCGCCACCAGCGCCACCGTGATGATGGCGAAGGTCATCTGATAGATCATGAACAGGCTTTCGGGGATGGTCTTGGCGAATGGCGAGATCGCATCGAGCGTCAACCCATTGAGGAAAATGCGATCGAGCGTGCCGATATACGCGCCGTCGCCTGTGAAGGCGAGCGAATAGCCGATGACCGACCACAAGATGGAGACCAGGAAGGTGGCCGCCATGCACTGCGCCATGGTGGCGAGCACGTTTTTCTTGCGCACCATTCCGGCATAGAACAGTGCGAGGCCCGGAATCGTCATCATCAACACCAGCCCGGTGGCGCCCAACATCCATGCGGTGTCGGCGGCGTCGATCTTGGCGCTTTGCGCGAAAGCCGGCGATGCGACCAGTGTCACCGTCGCCGCCGCTGTGGCGAGGCGTAATTGCGCCCGTGTCATTTCAAATCCCCCCGATTGCAAGGCTAAAGTGCGTCGACGTCGGTTTCGCCGGTGCGGATGCGCACGGCTTGCTCGAGCGGCGTGACGAAGATTTTTCCGTCGCCGATCTGTCCGGTCTTGGCGGCGGCGGCGATCGCCTCGATCGCCTGATCGATCTGGTCGCTGGCGACCGCGACCTCGATCCGCAGCTTGGGCAGGAAATTCACCGCGTATTCGGCGCCGCGGTAGATCTCCATATGGCCCTTCTGCCGCCCATAGCCCTTGACCTCGGTCACGGTCATGCCGTGAACGCCGAGGCGGGTGAGGGCGTCGCGCACCTCATCGAGCTTGAACGGTTTGATGACTGCGATGACCAGCTTCATGATTTTCCTTCCCGGCAACGTCTTGCAGTGGCGCTTGATCCAGTCCGAAAGTCGGGCCGGCCTTGATAAAATCGGGGGGCCTTTTTGGGATCGCGCGCCGGAGATGATGAAAGCCCTCCCGGCGGCTTCCGGTCGGGCTGATTTGCCCAGCGTATCGACAGGCAGATCAAAAATTAAGCGGCTATATTGCTGTATCCCAAGGCAATTGCCGCTCAAAAGAGCACTTTATGGCAGTGTTGCTGTCTTAATCAGCGGTAACTGGGACTGGCGAGGCCGAGGTCCCGGATCAGCTGGGGAGCGCAGCACGCGCTTGGCGCGGGGTCATGCCGGGCCGGATCCGCTTGTCGTACAGCAGAGCGAGCAGCGCACGGTCGTAGACCGTGAGGTAGCCGACCATCCGTCTCTGGTTGAGCGTGGTCCAAGGATTGCCCTGGTCGTGGTTCGACAGACCAAAGGCATGCAGCAGCTCGTGATAGGCGCAGTCGAGGAAGACGTCGTCGCCCTTGTCGACAATGATGAAGGAGACAGAATGCGCGATCGCGCCGATTCATCCGACCCGACGCTGGTTATGCAGATCGGATCGGTGCGCACCATGAAACGGCGCATCACTTTGGCGCCGAATGCCGCCTCGAGCGCCGGCTTGAAATCTTTTCGCGTCGATCAGCCGCACCTCGATGTCGGCGTCCGCCGCGCCCGGCGCGACGCTAAGTGCAGGGTGGGGACCTTGGCCGCGTATTCTGCGAGGATGCGCTGCATCGCCGCGGCGCGGTCGACGCTGCCGCCGGCAATCACGGCGGCGCGGATCGGATGATCGAAGCGGCGGATGCCGCGCGGCGCCGCCCCGATGCGCAGATCGGAGCCGAACGAGAGCGCGAGGAACCCGCGCATGATCTCGGCGGCGGAGAAGCGCGTGTACTGCGGCGGCGCGCCGGGGAACGAGCCGGGCGGTGGCGGCTCCCTGCCGGCGGCGGCGAGCGAGGCCGCCGGCATCGACAGCAGAAAAACAAGCGCCGCGAAGGACCGCTTCATGTCAGCCTTGCGGGGCGCGCCGCTGACGCACCAGGCCTTCTTGCGCCACCGAGGCGACCAGCGTGCCGCCGCGGGTGAAGATCAATCCGCGCGAGAAGCCGCGCGAGCCATGCAGATTGGGCGAATCCTGCGCATAGAGCAGCCACTCGTCGGCGCGAAACGGCCGGTGCAGCCAGAGCGCATGATCGAGGCTGGCGGCCATGAATTCCTTTTCGAACAGCGTACGCCCGTGCGGCACCAACGCGGTGTCGAGCAGGCCCATGTCCGAAGTATAGGCCAGCACGCATTGATGGATCGCCGGATCGTCCGGCAGCCGGCCGGTGGTCTTTATCCACACGTTGAAGCGGCCGTCGGGATATTTCTTGCCAAGATAACGCTCGAACTCGACCGGCCGCAGTTCGATCGGCCGTTCGCGCTCGTAGTAGCGCCGCACCGGATCCGGCATCGCGGGCAGAATTTTCTCGCGTACCTCGGCTTCGCTCGGCAGTTTTTCCGGCGGCGGCACGTCCGGCATTTTCGCCTGATGATCGAGCCCCGGCTCGTCGGCATGGAACGACACCAGCATGGAGAAGATCGGATGACCGTGCTGGCGGGCGGTCACGCGCCGCGTGGTGAAACTCTTGCCGTCGCGGATGCGGTCCACGTCGTAAATGATCGGCTGCTTGGGGTCGCCGGGCAGCAGGAAATAAGCATGCATGGAATGCGGCGGACGGCCTTCCACCGTGCGCACCGCGGCGACCAGCGCCTGGCCGATCACTTGGCCGCCGAACACGCGCTGCCAGCCCGTTTGCGGCGAGCGGCCGCGGAACAGGTTCACTTCGAGCGGTTCGAGATCGAGGATAGTGAGCAGATCTGCAACGGCGGAGCTGGTAGCGGTCATGGACGCGGCCGGTATGGGGTCAAATGCTGCCCCAACCTGCTATGCTGGGCCGGGTTTTACAAGGAAGCCGCAAAGAAAGCCGGATGCCGGAAGCGCTCAAGCCGCACCATAAAACCGATCTGGCCGTCGGCGGGGCGGGCTTTGCCGGCCTGGCGCTGGCGATCGCGCTGCGCCAGGGGCTGGGCGAGGGGTTCTCGGTGACGGTGGTGGACCCGGCGTTCGGGTCCGTGACGTCGAAGGACCCGCGCGCCTCGGCGATTGCGGCGGCCGCGCGCCGGTTGTTCGAGGCGATCGAGGTCTGGGATGCGGTCGCCGATAATGCCCAGCCGATCCTCGATATGGTGGTGACCGACTCAAAGCTCGACGACGCCGTGCGTCCGACTTTCTTGACTTTTGGCGGCGAGGTGGAGGAAGGCGAGCCGTTCGCGCACATGATCGAGAACAGGCATCTGGTCGATGCGCTGGTCAAGAAGGCGAATGAGCTTGGCATCGAACTGCGCGCGGGCGTGGTCAGCGGCTTCGAGCACGCGGGCCATGCGATCGATGTCATGCTCGGCGACGGCGAGACGATTTCGGCGCGGCTCCTGGTCGGCGCCGACGGCGCGCGTTCGAAAATCCGCGAACGGGCCGGCATCGCCACGCATGGCTGGAATTACGACCAGTCGGCGATTGTCACCACAGTCGCGCACGAACGCGCGCACAATGGCCGCGCCGAGGAGCATTTCTTGCCGGCCGGTCCGTTCGCGATCTTGCCGCTGACGGGAAACGCTCGTCGATCGTGTGGACCGAAACCGCGCGCGAGGCGGAACGCATCGTCGCGCTGCCCGACGACGAATTTCACGCCGAACTGGAAAAACGCTTCGGCTTGCAACTCGGCGACATCGCGGTCGTCGGGCCGCGCCGCGCCTTTCCGCTCGGGCTGTTCACCGCGCGCAGCTTCATCGCCGAACGGCTGGCGCTGATCGGCGATGCCGCGCACATTATCCACCCGATCGCGGGGCAGGGATTGAACATGGGCCTGCGCGACGTCGCCGCGCTCGCCGAAGCCATCGCCGACGCCGCGCGGCTCGGGCTCGATATCGGCGCGCCGGATGTGCTGGAGCGCTATCAGCGCTGGCGCCGCTTCGACACCATGACCATGGGCGTCGCCACCGACGGATTGAATCGGTTGTTTTCCAACAGCAACGGTGTACTGCGGCTGGTGCGCGATGTCGGCCTTGGGCTGGTCGAGCGTATGCCGGCGCTCAAGCGCGTGTTTATCCGGGAGGCGGCTGGATTTACCGGCGACGTGCCGAAGCTGCTGCGCGGCGAGGCGTTGTAGAATTCTGCAAAACGAAATTCTCTCCGTCATGCCCGGGCTTGACCCGGGCATCCATGAAACGCATCCGCAAGTACAGCCTTACGAAAGATTTTTGTTGCCGCGCGTCATCATGGATTGCCGGGTCAAGCCCGATAATGCCAGAGGATAGATCGAGCGTTACGTCAGCGGAATGCTGCCGACGTGATCGTGGAACGCCTTGCGTTTGGAGATCAGGCCGAACCAGCGCTCGAGGTTGGGCAATGACGGCCGGTCGGGCACAAGCTGGCGAAAACGATAGGCCATCACGCCGACCGGAATGTCGCCGTAGGAAAATGCCGGGCCGGCGGCGTAGGCCGTCTTGGCCAGTTGCGCGTCGAGCATCTTCATCGCATCGGGTGGTCTTGTCCTGCGATGCCTTGATCGCGGCCGCGTCGCGCTTTTCCGGCGGCGTGCGGATCAGGCCCCAGAAGGCGGGCGTGATGGCGGGCCCGACCACCGATAATTGCCAGTCCATCCATTGGCTGGCGAGCGCGCGTTGTTTGGCGTCTTTCGGCTCCAACACGCCGTTCTTGTCGTGCTTGCCGGCGAGATAGCGCACGATCGAATTGGATTCCCACAGCAGGAAACCGTCTTCCTCCTCCAGCGTCGGCACCAGGCCGTTCGGGTTCATCGCCAGATAAGCCGGCTCGTTGTTTTTGCCGAATGCGCCGCCGATATCGATGCGCGTGTGATCGAGTCCCAGTTCGCCCACCGCCCACATCGCCTTTTGCACGTTGGACGAGGTGTTGCGGCCCCAGATTTTGATCATGGTGGTTTCCTTCCCATTTTCTGCATCGTGTCCCGGGCGCAGCGCAGCACGAAGTGGTGCGCTGCAGACCCGGGACCCCGGTAAACTTTTAAAGTAAGCTAGGTCCCGGATGAGCGGTGCACCGCTAGCGCGCTGCACCGCATCCGGGACACGAGCAATCGGTTCACTCCAGCCTGCGCGCCTCTTCCGGCAGCATGATCGGAATGCCGTCGCGGATCGGATAGGCGAGCTTGGCCTTGCGCGAGATCAGTTCCTGCTTGGCGGCGTCGTATTCCAGCGTGGTCTTGGTCAGTGGGCAGACCAGGATTTCCAAGAGCTTGGGATCGACGTGGCCTTCGGGGCGATCGGTTGTCGGCGTGGTGGGCATAGCGGGCTCCCGGCAATTGCGGCAGCGTTATAGCACAGCTCCCTCCTCTGTCGTCCCGGCCGAGCCAACGGGTCCGCGCGAAGCGCGGCCCGATGACAGGCTCCGCGAGGGCCGGGACCCATACTCCGTGCACTATCGATAGACCGCGGCGAATAGGTCTCCGCCTTCACGGGGACGACAGAAGTTATTACTGCAACTGCGTCTCGCCCTCGGTGTTCTTCTTGGCAAGCTCGATTTCGGTGATGGCGACCAGCAGTTCGGCGCGGGTTTTCAGGTCGGGCGCCTCCAGCAGCGCCTGCTTTTCCGGCGGGCCATAGGGCGACATCATCGACAGCGCATTGACCAACGCCTCGTTCGGCGCCTGGTCAATGCCTTCCCAATCCGCCTTTAAATCGTTGGCCTTCATGAAGGCGCGCAAGGCTTTAAGCACCGCGTCGCGGTCGACCGCCTCCTCGCCCTTGCGCGCGATGAAATCGTCGGCGAACGGCGCAAAAGTAACGCGAAATTGCCGGTAGTCGGTCTTCACCGTCATTTCCTGCTCGACGCGGAAGCGGGCGACGCCGGTGAGTTCGAGCAGATAGCGGCCGTCGCCGCTTTCGGCGAACTGGGTGATGCGGCCGACGCAGCCGACCTTGAACAGCGGCGGCTTGTCGGCGGGCGCGGAGCATGCGCGGCATCGGGCTGGATCATGCCGACCAGCCGGTGGCCGTCGCGCAGCGCGTCGTCGATCATGGCGAGATAGCGCGGTTCGAAAATGTTGAGCGGCATCTGGCCGCGCGGCAGCAGCAGCGCGCCCGGCAGCGGGAACACCGGAATGATTTCGGGCAGATCGACCGGCCCGCGATATTGGGCGTTCGTCGGCATTACGTTGTTTCCACAATCGCCAGTTTTTCCCGTCATCCTGAGGTGCGAGCGCTGCGAGCCTCGAAGGATGACAGCCAGGTTCTTCAAGATTTTGGCCGTCCATCCTTCGAGGGCCGCTTCGCGGCCGCGTCAGGATGACGGATCGAGATTACGAAAACAAAATCGACGACAGCCGCTTGCGGCCTTCCACGGTGGCCGGATCGGTCGGGCCCCAGGCCTCGAAGAATTGCACGAGCTGCTTGCGCGCGCCGTCTTCGTTCCATTTGCGGTCGCGCTTGACAATCGCGAGCAGGTGATCGGCGGCATCCGCGCGCTTGCCCTTGGCGTTGAGCGCGGCGGCTAGATCGAAACGCGCCCGGTGGTCGAGCGGATCGGCGGCGACTTTTTTCTCCAGCTCGTCGATCGGGCCGACGGACTTCGCCTGTTCGGCAATTTCAAGCGCCGCGCGCGCCGCCGCTACAGCGGAATCGTTGAGCTTGGCTTCCGGCACCATAATGAGCGTCTTCTTTGCCTGCTCGATATTGCCGGTCGCGACGTAGCAGCGCGCCAGCCCGGCGAGCGCCGCGACGTTGCCGCTGTCCTCTTTCAACAATTGTCCGTACAGATTGGCGGCCTCGGCGGCGTTGCCGGCAGCAAGCGCAGCATCGGCTTCCTTCATCAAATCCTTTTCCTCGGCGCCGATCTTGCCCTTGGTCACGCGCTCTAAAAACGCGATCACCTGGCTCTCGGGCAGCGCGCCCATGAAGCCATCGACCGGCTGGCCGTTGGAAAACGCGATCACCGCCGGAATCGACTGGATGCCCATCTGGCCGGGAATTTCCGGATGCTTGTCGATGTCCATCTTGACGAGCTTCACCTTGCCCTTGGCCGCCTTCACCGCTTTTTCCAGGACCGGAGTGAGCTGCTTGCACGGGCCGCACCAGGTCGCCCAGAAATCCACCAGCACCGGCTGGTGCTTGGATTCCTCGATGACGTCCTTGAGGAAGCCTTGTGTCGTCGTCTCGATGACCGCGCTGTCGGCCGTCGCCGTTGCCCCGCCGTTTTGCAGCATATTTTACCGCCTACAGATCGTTCGCGAGCCTAACGCCCGGTTCCATGCCGGATTAAATGGGTCATCCGGCCGGCGATTGCAATCGGGTCAGAACGTCCCCGCCGCGTGGCCGGATACCCGTTCGATGCGGGGGATATGCCCGGTCGCTTCCAGGAACTTCACCAGATCGTCGCGCCTGATCGACGTGGTCATGGTGTTGACCAGCGGATGATAGTTGAGCGTTTCGTGCTCCATCATGGCGGTATCGAGCACCACGGTGACGCGGGCTTGGCGGTCGTTGATCGCGCCGAACGGGGTCACCGCGCCGGGCTCCACCCCCCACACCTCGCGCAGCAGATCGGACGCGCCGAACGAGAAACGCCCGGTGGCGCCGAGCGGCCGGTGCAGGCCTTTGAGATCGATCGCGGCGTCTTCCAGCGCCACCACCAGATAAAGCTCGTATTTCTTGTCGCGCAGGAACAAATTCTTGGTGTGACCGCCCGGGATCTGCCCGCGCAGGGCGCGCGATTGCTCGACCGTGAACAGCGGCGGATGCTCGGCCGTCGCATGCGCGATGCCGCAACGATCGAGAAAGGCGAACAGCTGTTCAGGGGTCGTTGCCATGCCTGCAACTATTTAGCCGGGACTGGTGTTAGTATCACGCGGGAACCGACGAGGTTGAAGCCGATGCGTTATGTGCTGGCCGCCGCTGTTTTCATGGCCGTCCTGGCCGTCGACCTGCGGCCGGCGCGGGCCTATGGCGATGCGCCGTGGTGTTCCGCGGTGACTTACGGTCATTCGGTGCTGAAGCACTGCGTTTACCGGACCTTCGAGGAGTGCGTGCCGAACATCCTCGGCGGCAATCGCGGCTTTTGCGAGCAAAACCCGGATTGGATTGGCCGCGCCGTGCCGGCGGAAGCGCCCAGGCGCCGCTACAAAAGGCGCGTTAATCGTGATTGACGGCCCGGACCGGCCAAGGTTGCAATGTGGTCAACCTTTTGGCTATAGGAACGGGCTTGGCGGCCGGAATTGCGATCTCGGCCAGATATCTAACGGATGCGGGTGTAGCTCAGGGGTAGAGCACGACCTTGCCAAGGTCGGGGTCGAGGGTTCGAATCCCTTCGCCCGCTCCAGCCTTCGCTCGCGAAACGAGTGAAGGCTGTCGCGCCGAAGCCCGCTTGGGCGAAGGCGGACCGTAGCCGCGAGCTACGGCTCGGCAAGCAAGCCTTCTCGAAGAAAGACCCCTTATCTTGGCAAAGGCGGGCTGTCACAAAAATCCTCAATACCCCGCCGCCAGCGCGCCGCGGGTGCGGGTGTCGGCAGCGCCGACGTAGCCCTGCGGCGTGAACTCGCCCTTCGGGATAACTTCGATCGAATTGGCCGAGGTGTGCGGCCTGGTCGGCACGATTCTGTGACCGCGCACTTTCAGCGCTTCGAGCACGTCCGGCGAAAATCCCGGCTCGACGAAGGTCTCATCGGGCTGCCACTGGTTGTGCAGGCGCGGCGCGCTCACCGCTCTGTCGATCGGCATGTGGAAGTCGATCACGTTGGTGATGACTTGCAGCACCGCCGTGATGATGCGGCTGCCGCCGGGCGAGCCGGTAATCAAAAACGGCTTGCCGTCTTTCAGCACGATGGTTGGCGTCATCGACGACAGCGGGCGCTTGCCCGGCCCCGGCAGGTTGGCGTTGAAGCCGACCAGCCCGTAGGCGTTGGCGGTGCCCGGCTTGGCGGTGAAATCGTCAAGCTCGTTGTTCAGCATCACCCCGGTGCCGTCGGCGATCAGCCCCAGTCCATAAGAGAAATTCAGCGTGTAGGTGTTCGACACCGCGTTGCCGTCGCGGTCGATGACGGAAAAATGCGTGGTGTTGTGGCCCTCGAAATCGGCCGGCTTGCCGGCGCGAATGTCGGCGGCCGGTGTTGCCTTGTCGCCGATGCTGCTTCGCAGCGCGGCTGCGTATTTTTTCGAGATCAATCCGGCGACCGGAATTTTTACCGCGTCGGGGTCGCCCATGAACACGGCGCGGTCGGCATAGGCGCGCTTCATCGTCTCGATCATATAATGCAGCGCTTGCTCGCCGCGACCGAGCTTGGCGAGATCGTAGCCCTCCAGGATGTTCAGCATCTCGATCAGATGAACGCCGCCGGACGACGGCGGCGGCATCGACACGATATCGTAGCCCCGGTAGCTGCCGCGCACGGCCACGCGCTCGATCGCGCGGTAACTTTTCAGATCGTCCGCAGTCATGATGCCGCCGGCGGCGCGCACCGCGGCCACGATCTCACCGGCGATGCGGCCTTGATAGAATGCCGCAGGGCCATCTTGCGCTATGGCCTGCAAGGTGTCGGCCAGATCAAATTGGATCAACCGGTCGCCGGCCTGCAATGGGTCGCCGCCGTTCTTGAGCAGAATCCCGGATGACGACGGCCAGCGCGCCAGCCGCTCTTTCGCGCGCGGCAGCGAGTTGGCGGTGTCGTCCTCGACCGGAAAGCCTTTTTGCGCGAGATCGATCGCCGGCGCGATCAAATCGGCGAGCGATAGTCTGCCGGAGCCGTATTTGCGCTGCGCCAGCGCCAGCCCCGCCACCGTGCCGGGCACGCCGACGGCGAGTCCTGAATCGCGCGACTTTTCCGGATCGGGATTGCCCTTGGCATCGAGAAACATGGTTGGGGTTGCCGCCGCCGGCGCGGTCTCGCGGTAGTCGATTGTCGTGTCGCGATTGTCCAAGTTACGACCTTTGGCGAGATGGATCACGATGAAGCCGCCGCCGCCGAGGTTGCCGGCGCGCGGATAGGTGACCGCGAGCGCGAAGCCGACCGCCACCGCCGCGTCCACCGCGTTGCCGCCGCGATCCAGAATCTCCACGCCGATACGGGCGGCGCGGCTTTCCTGCGCCACCACCATGCCGTTGCGGGCGACGATCGCCTGTGCCGGGGGAATCGGCAGCGCCTGCCTGGCCGGCGCGACCTGGGCGTGAGCGGAGGCGCCCAGCAGAAGCGCGAAAGCGAACGACAAGATGCGGGCGAAACGGGTCATGGTTTGCTCGTCATGCCCGGCTTTGGGCCGGATATCCACGCCTTTCTAGGCGCGGCAAGTTAAAGACGTGGATGGGCGGGACAAGCCCGGCCATGACGAAGGTAATAAGCTAGCGCGCTTGCCCATGATAAACCGTGTTCGGCCGCATGTCGGTCGCGGAGGCGACGCGGTTCGACATGTTGAAGAAGCCGGCCACCGTCGAGATATCCCAGATGTCGCGGTCCGAAAATCCCACGCGGCGCAGCCGCTCGCGATCGGTTTCCTCCACAGCTGCCGGCGAGACCGTCAGCTTGGCCGCGAAGTCGAGCATGGCGCGCTGGCGCTTGGAGAGGCGCGCAACCCGATAGTTCATCACCATGTGCTCGCCCAGCAGTGGATCGCGGGAATATTGCCGCACCGCGGCGCCATGGGCGGTGAGGCAGTAGTAGCAGCGGTTCTGCGACGACACCGCGACCGCGATCATCTCGCGCTCGAGTTTCGTGAGTCCCAGTTGCCCAGCATCAGGTCGTTGTACATGGCGACGAAGGTTTCGAGCTTGGTCATATCGAAGGCATAGGCTACCAGCACGTTCGGGATGAAGCCGAGCTTGTCCTGGCATTTCTTGAAATAAGAGGTCATGGCGGGCGAAAGTTTCGCCTTCGGCAGATTGAGCGCGATCACCGGCGCGTCGTCTGCGGCCGGAGGCGCCGCCTTGAGCGGGATCGGTTTTGCCGTCTTACCGGCGATTTTGACCGGCTTATCCATCTTGTTCATTGCGAGCGTCCCTGACTGCCCATTTTGGCCGTCAGAATACAATGTAATCGCGCCCCGCGATACGGCCGCCGCGTGCCACTTTTGGCTTTTATGTCAGTGGTTTAAGAGGACATTGCGGGGCCTTTTTTACAAAGCCGTCACGGGCTCATTACCCAATGGTGTGCTTCTCGCGACCGCCCGGCACGGACTATGAAAACTGCAATCCACGCTCGACCGAATCCGGCAACCGGTGCATGATTTCATGGCCGTGGATATTCCCGTCAGCAAACGCGAAAGCGCCGCCCGCGCCGCGGTCGAACAGGCCGGCGCGGCGCTTGGCGCGCGCCACAAGGACATCCCGGCCACGTTCGTCGCGCGGCTCTATGAGCGCGCGGTGGCGGAAGACGTGTTGTGCTACGCGCCGGCCGATCTCGCCGCGCTGGCCGAGCGGGCTTTCGATTTTCTGCGCCAGCGCAAGCCGGGCGCGCCGAAAATCCGCTGCGAGAACGTGGCGCTGAAAGAATTGGGCGAGCGCAAGTCGGTCACGCTGATCGAAATCGTCAACGATGACATGCCGTTCCTGGTCGACTCGGCGATGGGCGAAATCGCCGAGCGCCGGCTCACCGTGCAACTGGTGGCGCATCCGGTGTTCGGCGTTCAGCGCGACGGCGCCATGCTCAAAGCGCTGAGCGCTCCTGCCGCGGACGGCGCACGCGAAAGCTTCATTCATATTCATCTTGAGCCGATCGCCGACGAGGCGGCGCGCGCCGACATCGTGCGCGCGCTCGAGCACGTGCTCGGCGAGGTGCGGCTGGCGGTGCAAGACTGGCGGCCGATGCTCGATCGCGTCAATGCCGCGGCCGCGGAACTCAAAACCAATCCGCCGCCGCTGCCGGTGGATGAAATCGCCGAGGCTATCGCGTTCCTGCAATGGCTGCTGGCCGACAACTTCACTTTTATCGGCGTGCGCGATTATGGCTTCGACGGCAAAGCGCTGACACCGGATTTCGACAGCGCGCTCGGCATCATGCGCTCGCACGATTTGCGCGTGCTCAAACAGGGCAATGAGCTGCTCGAATACACGCCGGAAATCATGGCGTTCCTGAAGGAGCCGCGGCTGCTGATCATCGCCAAGGCCAATATCCACGCCCAGGTGCACCGGCGCGTCTATCTCGATTATATCGGCATCAAGCGGTTCGATGCGTCGGGTAATCTGGCCGGCGAGCAGCGCATCGTCGGGCTGTTCACGTCGACTGCCTATACGCGCACCGCGCACAGCATTCCTTATCTCCGCCGCAAGATCGCCGGCGTTGAGCAGCGCGCCGGCTTCGACGCCAACAGCCATTCCGGCAAGGCGCTGGCGAGCGTCTTGGAGCACTATCCGCGCGACGAACTGTTCCAGGTTGACGAAGACTTGCTCTATCGTTTCGCGCTCGCTATCCTTCAGCTCGACGAGCGGCCGCGCGTGCGCGTGCTGGCGCGGCGCGACCGCTTCGACCGTTTCGTGTCGGCGCTGGTGTTCGTGCCGCGCGAACGTTACGACAGCCACATCCGCGCGCGGATCGGCGACTATCTCGCCAGTACCTTCGTCGGCCGCGTCTCGGCATTCTATCCATATTTCCCGGAAGGCCCGCTGGTGCGCGTGCACTTCATCATCGGCCGGTCCGGCGGCCAGACGCCCGATATCGACGCCGCCACGCTGGAGCGCGAGGTCGCGGCGATCGTGCGCTCGTGGACCGATGGGCTTAACGACGCGCTGGCGCTGGTCAATCCGCCGGATAAAGCGCGCGGTCTGTTCAACCGTTATCGCGACGCCTTCTCGGCCGGCTTCCAGGAAGCCTATTCGCCGGCAATCGCGGCCGGCGACATACGCGTGGTCGAGGGCCTCAGCGAGCAGCGCCCGCTCGGCGTCGATTTCCATCACCGGCTCGAAGAGGAGCAACGCGCGGTCGGCCTCAAGGTGTGGAGCCGGCAGCGTCCGCTGCCGCTATCGGAGCGCGTTCCGGTGCTGGAAAATATGGGTTTTCGGGTGGTGGATGAACGTACCTATCACATCGAGCCGAAGGGCGACGGCGCGGCCGACGCTTGGTTCCACGACATGCTGCTGGAGCGCGGCGACGGCGGCATGATCGATCTCGACGCCGGCAAGGCGCGGCTCGAAGCCGCCTTCCTGATGGTAATGCGCGGCGCGGCCGAGAACGACGGCTACAACGCGCTCACCCTGGCAGGCGCGCTGGCCTGGCGCGACGTGGCGCTGATCCGCACGCTGTCGCGTTACTTGCGCCAGGTGCGCGTGCCCTACTCGCAAGATTACATGTGGGCAACGCTGGTCAAACACGCCGCGATCGCCGGCGATGTCGTTGCGCTGTTCCACGCCCGTTTCGATCCGCGGCCCGATGCCGTGCAAGCGCGCGAGGCCAAACAAAAAGAAATCGCCGCGCGCATCGAAGAGGAGTTGCAAAAGGTCGAGAGCCTGGACGAGGACCGCATCTTGCGTCACTTCGTCAATGCAGTGCAGTCGGCGATCCGCACCAATTTCTATCAGACCGACCAAGACGGCCAGATCAAGGCGTTAATCGCAGTCAAGTTCGAAAGCGGCAAGATCACCGATTTGCCGCTGCCACGCCCGCTGTACGAAATCTTCGTCTATTCGCCGCGCGTCGAAGGTATCCACATGCGCTTCGGCAAGGTGGCGCGCGGCGGCATCCGCTGGTCCGACCGGCCGCAGGATTTCCGCACCGAGATTCTCGGGCCTCGTGAAGGCGCAGCAGGTGAAAAACGCGGTGATCGTGCCGGTCGGCGCCAAGGGCGGCTTCGTGCCCAAATTGATGCCGAAGAAGCCGACGCGCGAGCAATTCCAGGCCGAAGGCATTGCGACCTACAAGCTGTTCATATCGACACTGCTCGACGTCACCGATAACATCCACCACGACGGCAGCATCATTCCGCCCGACAATGTCGTGCGGCATGAGGGCGACGATCCCTATCTGGTGGTGGCGGCCGACAAGGGCACCGCGACCTTCTCCGACATTGCCAACGGACTTTCGATCGAGCACGGCTACTGGCTGGGCGATGCTTTCGCCTCCGGCGGCTCGGCCGGTTACGACCATAAGGTGATGGGCATCACCGCGCGCGGCGCGTGGGAATCCGTCAAGCGGCATTTCCGCGAGATGGATGTCGACATCGGCAAGACGCCGTTCAGCGTGGTCGGTGTCGGCGATATGTCTGGCGATGTGTTCGGCAACGGCATGTTGCGCGAGAACACCATCAGGCTGGTGGCGGCGTTCGATCACCGCGATATTTTCATCGATCCCGATCCCGATCCGGCCGCGAGCTTCGCCGAGCGCCAGCGCATGTTCGCGCTGCCGCGCTCGAGCTGGCAGGACTACGACAAGAAACTGATTTCCAAAGGCGGCGGGGTTTATCCGCGCGCGTCCAAGGAAATCCGGCTCAGCCCCGAGGCGCAGAAAGTGCTTGGCGTGCCCGAGGCCGTGACGCCGCAGGCGCTGATGAAGGCCATTTTGAAGGCGCAGGTCGATTTGCTGTTCTTCGGCGGCATCGGCACTTATGTGCGCGCGGCGAGCGAGAGCGACGAGGCGGCCGGCGACCGCGCCAATGACGCCATCCGCATCAGCGGCGGCGAGTTGCGCGTCAAGGTGGTCGGCGAGGGCGCCAATCTGGGCATGACCCAGCGCGGCCGCATCGAGACGGCGCTCGCCGGCATCCGGCTCAACACCGACGCCATCGATAATTCCGCCGGCGTCAACACCTCCGACGTCGAGGTCAACATCAAGATCGCGCTCAGTCCGCTGCTGCAATCGGACGCGCTCACCATCGAAGCACGCAACGCGCTGCTGGTCGAGATGACCGGCGAGGTCGCGCGCCTGGTGTTGCGCAACAATTATCAGCAAACGCTGGCACTATCGCTGGCGCAGCGGCGCGGGCTGGAAGATCTCGGCTTCCAGCAGCGGCTGATGCAAACGCTCGAAATGCACAGGCAGCTCGACCGCGCGGTGGAATTCCTGCCCGACGAGATCGCGCTGGCCGACCGTCGCAAGCGCAATCTGCCGCTGACGCGGCCGGAGCTTGCGGTGCTGCTGGCCTATGCCAAGCTCACGCTCTACAGCGAACTGCTCGATTTGACCGTGCCCGACGATCCTTATCTGGGGCGCGAGCTCGAGCGCTATTTTCCCAAGGAAATGTCGGAGCGCTACGACGACGCGCTGCACGCGCATCGGCTGAGGCGCGAGATCATCGCGACGCAGTTGACGAACTCGATGATCAACCGTGGCGGCGCCACGCTGATCGTGCGCATCGCCGACCAGACCGGCGCCCTGCCCTCGGCGATCGCCGCCGCTTTCGCGGCGGTGCGCAATAGCTTCGATTTGATCGCGCTTAACGGCGAGATCGACGCGCTGGACAACAAGATTTCCGGCAAGACCCAGCTCGATCTTTACGCCGCGGTGCAGGACTTATTGCTCGACCGGCTGGTCTGGTTCCTGCGCAACGTCGATCTCAAGCAAGGGCTGGAGACGGTCATCGCGCATTATCATGAGGGCATCGCGCAGGTCGCGGCCGCGCTCGACGGCGCGCTGTCTAAGCCGGCGCTGGCCGCGCGCGACGCGCGGGTAGCCGAGCTTGCCAGAGCCGGCGTGCCGGATGATCTGGCGCGCCGCATCGCCAGTTTGGCGGTGCTTAAAGCCGCACCCGATATCGTGCTGGTGGCGGACCGCGCCAAGAAGCCGGTGGGCGAGGTGACCGCGACTTATTTCGCGACCGAAGCTTTCTTTCAGCTCGACCGCGTCGCCGGCGCGGTGCCGGGCATCGTGGTGTCGGATTATTTCGACCGGCTGGCGCTCGATCGCGCGCTCGATTCGATCGGCGATGCCGAGCGGCGGCTGACGGCCGCCATGGTCGGCAATGGCAAAGCTGATGAAGGATTGGCCGGCGCGGGCGCGGTCGACGAATGGGTCAAGCCGCGCCAGGCCGAAGTCGAACGCATCCGCGCGGCGATTTACGAAATCGCCGGCTCCGGGCTGACGCTATCGAAGCTCTCGGTGGCGGCGAGTTTGCTGGGCGATTTGGCGCGGGAGTGATTGTTATCCCTCCCGCGCAAGCGGGGAGGGTGGCGGCGAGCGAAGCAGCCGACGGGTGGGGGCGCGACGCAAAGATAACCCCACCCCGGCGCTTCGCGCCGACCCTCCCCTTTCGGGGGAGGGATAAGAAACATCAATGTCTGAAATGCCTTGTGCCGGTGAACACCATCGCCACGTTATGCTCGTCGGCGGCGCCGATCACCTTATCGTCGTTGACCGAGCCGCCGGGCTGGATCACCGCGGTGGCGCCAGCCCCGATCGCGACCAATAGTCCGTCGGGGAACGGGAAGAACGCATCGGAGGCGACCACCGAGCCTTTGGTCAGCGGCGCCGGTAGTTTCAACTCTTTTGCCGCGTCCTCCGCTTTGCGCGCGGCAATGCGCGCGGCGTCGACCCTGCTCATTTGACCTGCGCCGATGCCGACGGTGGCCAGCCCCTTGGCATAGACGATGGTGTTCGATTTCACATGCTTGGCGACGCGGAAGGCGAAACGAAGATCGGCAAGCTCTTTCTCGCTCGGCGCACGTTTGGTGACGACTTTAAGCTGCATGTCATCGACTACCGCGTTGTCGCGCGATTGCACCAGCAGTCCGCCGGCGACCGATTTCACCGTCAGGCCACTGGCGCGCGGATCGGGCAGACCGCCGGCCAGCAACAGCCGCAGATTCTTTTTCGCCGCAACGATCTTGATGGCCTCGTCGGTGGCATCCGGCGCGATGATCACCTCGGTGAAAATCTCAGTGATCGCCTTGGCGGCGTCGGTGTCGAGCTTGCGGTTGAGCGCGACGATGCCGCCAAAGGCGGAGGTGGCGTCGCAGGCCAGGGCCTTCCTGTAAGCGTCCGCCAAGCTGGCACCTTCGGCAACTCCGCATGGATTGGCGTGCTTGACGATCACGCAAGCCGCGGTGCGCTTGGCATCGAATTCGGCGATACATTCGTAAGCCGCATCGGTGTCGTTGATGTTGTTGTACGACAACTGCTTGCCCTGCATCTGGCGCGCGGTGGCGACGCCGAAGCGTTCACTTGGGCTCCGATAGAACGCCGCGCTCTGGTGCGGGTTCTCGCCATAGCGCAGCGGCTGGATCAGCTTGCCGCCGAACGCGCGGTAATCCAGCGCGCTATCGTGCCGCATTTCGGCGAACCAGTTGGAGATCGCCGCGTCATAGGTCGCGGTGCGCGCGTAAGCCTTCGCCGCCAATTTCTGGCGCAGCTCGAGTGAGGTCATGCCGGCGTGTGTGGCGAGCTCACCCAGCACTTTGGCGTAATCGCCGGGCTCGACCACCACGGTCACGTCGGCGTGGTTCTTGGCGGCTGCGCGGATCATGGCCGGGCCGCCGATGTCGATATTTTCGATGCAATCCTCGTACGAGGCGCCCTTCGCAACCGTCGCCTCGAAGGGATAAAGGTTCACCACCAGCAGGTCGATCGGCTTGATGCCGTGCTTCTCCATCGCGGCGGCGTGCTCTTTGTCGGCGCGGATTGCGAGCAGGCCGCCGTGCACCTTCGGATGCAGCGTCTTGACCCGGCCGTCCATCATTTCGGGAAAGCCGGTCAGCTCGGCGACGTCGATCACTTTGAGCCCGGCCTCCTTCAGCGCCTTGGCGGTGCCGCCGGTGGAGACGAGTTCGATGCTGTAGCCGGCGAGCGCGGTGGCGAAATCCACCAGTCCGGTCTTGTCGGATACCGACAGCAGGGCGCGGGTAATACGGCGCGGGTGACCGGTCATGTGCTTTCCTTGGCTCAGGGGCTAGCACAGGAAGCGGGCGAAAGTGTATTCGGCATTTCGTCCGCTTCGCCAGACATCCACAATGATTACAGCGGTAGCTCCGGCTCGTCCGCCCGCTCCGTGCGGCTGCCCAGCGGCGTCGGTGGGGTGTGGCGGAAGCTCCAGCGCACCATGGCCTCGCTGCGGGCGTGGCCGTAAATCACGATCTGCACGGTGCGGCGCGGGCCGTCCGAGCCGGCCAGGAAAACGCTTTCTTCGATTTTCACGGCCCCGCCATAGCTGATGAACGTCCACACCTCGCGGTCGGGCAGCAGCAGGATTGCGCCGCGGCCGTCCGACAGCCGGTTGGCCTTGATCGACGGATGCAGGTGAAAGCGAACCGCGAATTCGTCGCGTTTGTCGCACCGGCAGTGCGGTTCCGGTCGCCGATGTAAAGCTATCCTCGCCGTCGAGCGAACGGCCGTCGGCGCTCAGCGTCAGCGCGCGATGGTGGATCACGTCGAAGGCGTCGGCATAGCCGTCGTGCGAGGCGGTCAAGCTCGTGCCCTCGGCCGTGTCTGCACGCGTCACCCGCACCTCGCGCGGCCCAGCGACGATCGGCGTGCCGAACAACAGCCGCCGCAGGCGGCGCGATTCGAGGAGTTGACAGGACGACGCGTCGTTGAACGTGACGGTGGAATGCGCCGCGGTGGCGCGCGCCACCTGTCGCCAGTTTTCCTTGTTCACGGCCGGCAAGCCGCAATTGACCACCAGCCGCTGCTGCCTCCATGACAGCTCCAACGAAAGGCAACCGGCGTGCGCCTCCTGGCTCAAGGACAGCGGCGGCGGCCGGCCAGTATCCATCAGCACGGCGGTCGACCGGGCGTCAATGCGCTGGTAGCCGGAATGCGGCGCGTTCGACACATGTGCGCCGCGCGCATCGTCATAGGCGAGCACGGTGGCGAGCAGATCGACCGGCGTCGGCCCCATACCGTTGAACTGCGCGAAATTGCCATCGGCGTGACGGAAAAAACGCTGCATCGGCATCATGCGGTCGATCGCGTTGTTGAGTGCCTGCGGCGGCTGCAAATGGCGCGCGGAAAACAGTTGCCGCAGCGGCAGCAAATCCACCAACAGTTCGATCAGTGCGCCGGGGTTGCGGCTGATGTGTCCGCCATCGGGGAGGATCTGGCGGCGCAGTTCGTCGATCAGCCGGCGTGCAGTGGCACGCAGCTTGCTGGACTGCCCCTGCATGCAGAGCGCCGCATAATTGAGCGCGATCACCGCCTGCAGGCGCGGCAGGCCGTCGCGCGATTGTTTCAGCGCGCGGCGCAGATAGCGCACCTGTCGCGACAAGCTGCGCAGAAAGCGGCGATAGAAACGCGCGTCGGCATCCTGCAAGATGAACGGCGCCTGGCTGAGCCAGCAGACGATGCGGCGCGAGAGAATATCGACGCGCCAGCCGACCGGATGCCAACCGCCCTGCAAGTTGATCCAATCGTCGATCAGCGAGCGCGCATTGGCGCGGGTGATGGCGCTGTCGGCGGCGCGCAGGTGGCGCAGCCAGGAGAAGGACAGCAGCATCACCGCCCATTCGTCGGACGGCGGCGTCATCTCGAACGGGGAACGGCGGTCGCAGATCACCACCTTGCCGGCGAAGGCGAAGCGGCTGGCATAGATCTCGGCGGCGCGGGTGGCATCGGCCGTGCGCAGGTCCTGCGGCGCGATCACCAGCCGGTCGGTCTTGGTCGTGCCAAAGCGCCAGCGCAACAGCGGATGCGTGTTGATGCCACCGAGCAGCCTGCGGAACGCGCGGCGCCCGATGAACTCGGAGAGCCTTGATCGCTCCGCGACCGAAACCCGCATCATGAAAGTGTTCGTCCCCTGCGGCGTAACCTGATTCTCCGTGCGCCCCACACGATAGCGAAGGGTCGCCAAAGCTCCAATATGCCAGTCCAATGCGTGAATTAAGGCGCTTTTCGCGTGAGCCGGGCGGCATAAAATCCGTCGAGGCCGCCCCAGCGGGGATCGGGGTCGGGCAGTTGCGGCGGCAATGTGCGCAGGTCGCCGTCGGCGGTCAGGAATTCGGCGCGCCCGAAAACCTCCTGCGCCGCAACAGGTATGCGGACGGTACGCGAGTTCGCGCACCAACAGGGCGGCGATCTGGTCCTCGGCTTCCTCCGGCTCCAGCGAGCAGACGCAATAAACTAGCGTGGCGCCCGGTTTGAGCAATTCGACCGCCCGGTCGAGCAGCCGCCGCTGCAAGGATACCAACACGGCGATGTCGGCTTCGCTTTTGAGCCAGGGCACGTCGGGATGGCGGCGGATGGTGCCTGTCGACGAGCAAGGCGCGTCGAGCAGCACGGCGTCGAACGGACCTCCATAGACGATTTAGGTTGCCATTCCAGCGCATCGGCGACGACCGTGTTGGCTTGCAGCGACAACCGCGTGAGATTTTCGCGCAGGCGATTGAGCCGCGCGGCCGAACGATCGACCGCGGTGACTTGCGCGCCGGCAAACGCCAGTTGCGCGGTCTTTCCGCCCGGCGCCGCGCAGAGATCGGCGACCGCCTTGCCGCGCACGTCGCCGAGCAGGCGGGCAGGCAGCGATGCGGCGGCGTCTTGCACCCACCATGCGCCTTCGCTGAAGCCCGGCAGCAGCGAGATCGCGCCATGCGCGATGGTGCGTACGGTCCCGGTGGGCAGCACGCGGCCGCGCAGCCGTTCGGCCCATGAGTTCGGCATCCGACTTTACGGTGAGATCGAGTGTGGGCTCGTGGCCATTAGCCTCCGCGATGGCGCGGGCGGTTTCCGCGCCGTAGCGTTTGGTCCAGCGCTTGACCAGCCATTCCGGCGTGTCGCGCGTGACGCGGGCGGGCAGAGTCGTGGTGCGGCTTTGCGCCACGCGGCGGAGCACCGCGTTGATCAGGCCGGCATAGCGCGCCGCGCGGCGGTCGGCTTGCGCCAGCCGCACCGACAGATCGACCGCGGCATGGTCGGGCACTTCGAGCCAGAGAATTTGCGCGGCGCCGATCAGCAGAATGGTTTCCGCGCGCGGCGCTTCGGCGGGAAAGCCTTTCTCGAGAAATCCGCCGAGCAACTGCCGCAGCGTGCCGAGTCGCCGCAGCACGGTAGCAACGAGGCGGCGCATCAGCGCGCGGTCGCGGTCGGCGAGCCCGGCCAGACCGGGATGGACAGCCTTGCCCGAGAGTTGCTCGTCGAGCGCGATCTTTCGCCGCAGGACGCCGTCAAGAATGTCGGCGGCGATCCTTCGGGCGGCGAGGCCGGGGACTTCTGGCTGGGGGGAGGTGCGCGGTCGCGCCATGCTCCGATCATTGCCATGAATTGTGGCCGGGGCGCGAAGCGGCGAGAAAAAACCTCAATAACTCACAGGTTTAAGCCCTCAGGCTCATCGCCAAAAGGTCGTGCAGTACGGCAATGCTGGTACAGATTGTCTCCGTCCGAACCGGTTGGGGCGACAAAGAACAATGATACGGCGGTGTCGCGATGGTGATCGCGTCACCGCTCCACTACCACCGGCGTGCCGACAGCGACCAGGCGATAGAGCTCGCGTATGTCGCTATTGTACATGCGGATGCAGCCGTGCGAGACGAAGCCCCCGATCAATTCGGGATGGTTGGTACCGTGGATGGCATATTCGCCGCCGCGTAAGGTGAGCGCGGCCGCCCCCATCGGATTGTTGGCGGCACCGCCGGGTATGACTCTGGGTAGGCGCGGATTTTCGGCCCGGATGGAAGCAGGCGGCGCCCAGGCCGGATGGACAAATTTTCCTTCGATGCGCGCGTTGCCGGTCCAGGTCATGCCTGCGCGGCCAACGCCGACGGGAAAGCGAAGCGCACGGCCATCGTCAAGCACATAATAAAGCCGGCGCTCATGGGTCTTGATCACGATGGTGCCGGGCGAGAAGCCGGAAAGCTAACCACGTCGTGGGTGGCCGCCTTCGCTCCCGGCGCCATATGTAGTGCGGTGCTCAACACGACCGCGATAATGAGCACCGCACGCCGAAACACAAGGACCATTGCATCCGCTCGCGATTGTTAAGGGCCGCAATAATAAGGCGGATCACGGGCGGCTCGGGCGAAAGTTCGAAATAGCGTAAATGACGGTTAAAACGCAACGACGCTCGGGCCGGCAGAGCCGGACCCGAGCAGATCCATGGCGGGGGGTTGCTTACGCCCCCGCTTTGGCCGCGCGCTTGTTCTGCCGGTTGTTGACCAAGTCGTCGACCACGGCCGGATCGGCCAGCGTCGAGACGTCGCCGAGATTGCCGGATTCGTCCTCGGCGATCTTGCGCAGGATGCGGCGCATGATCTTGCCGGAGCGCGTCTTCGGCAGGCTGGGCGCGAACTGGATTAAATCGGGCGAAGCGATCGGGCCGATCTCCTTGCGCACCCAGGCGACCAGTTCCTTGCGCAGGTCTTCGCTCGGCTTCTCGCCCGTCATCAGCGTGACATAAGCGTAGATGCCCTGGCCCTTGATGTCGTGCGGATAACCGACGACGGCGGCTTCCGACACTTTTGGATGCGCCACCAGCGCGCTCTCCACCTCGGCGGTGCCGAGCCGGTGGCCGGCGACGTTGATCACGTCGTCGACGCGGCCGGTGATCCAGTAATAGCCGTCCTCGTCGCGGCGACAGCCGTCGCCCGTGAAGTACTTGCCTTTGTAGGTGGCGAAATAGGTCTGGATGAAGCGATCGTGATCGCCATAGACCGTGCGCATCTGCCCTGGCCATGAATTGGCAATGCAGAGATTGCCGCTGCACGCGCCTTCCAGAACCTTGCCGTCGGCATCGACGATCTGCGGGATGACGCCGAAGAAGGGCAGCGTCGCCGACCCGGGCTTAAGCCTGGTCGCGCCCGGCAGCGGCGTGATCATGATGCCGCCGGTTTCGGTCTGCCACCAAGTGTCGACGATCGGGCAGCGGCCGTCGCCGACCACGTGATAGTACCACTCCCAGGCTTCCGGATTGATCGGCTCGCCGACGGTGCCGAGGAGCCGCAGCGATTTGCGCGAGGTTTTCTTCACCGGCGCGTCGCCGCCTTGCATCAGGGCGCGGATTGCGGTCGGCGCGGTGTAGATGATGTTGACATTGTGCTTGTCGCAGACTTCCCACAAACGCGACGTGCTTGGATAATTTGGCACGCCCTCGAACATCATGGTGATGGCGCCGTTCGCGAGCGGGCCGTAGACGATGTAGCTGTGGCCGGTGACCCAGCCGACGTCGGCAGTGCACCAGTAAATGTCGCCGTCATGATAATCGAACACGTATTGATGCGTGAGCGCGGTGTAGAGCAGATAGCCGGCCGACGTGTGCAGCACGCCTTTCGGCTTGCCGGTCGAGCCGGACGTGTAAAGAATAAAAAGCGGATCCTCCGCGCTCATCTCCTCGCAGGGGCAATCGGCGCCAACGGTCTTGGCGATCTCGTCGTAATAGACGTCGCGCCCGGCCTGCATATTCACCTTTTCGCCGGTGTGGCGGATGACGATCATGGTGGTAACGCCGCCGGCCTTGTCGGCCGCGGCATCAGCGTTGACCTTCAGCGGAATCTTGCGGCCCGCGCGCACGCCTTCGTCGGCGGTGATGACGATGGGCGACTTGCAATCCGAAATGCGTCCGGCGAGCGAGTTCGGGCGAGAAGCCGCCGAACACCACGGAGTGAATCGCGCCGATGCGCGCGCAGGCGAGCATGGAAACCGCCGCTTCCGGAATCATCGGCATGTAGATGGTGACGCGGTCGCCGCGTCTGACGCCGCGCGCCTTCAGCACGTTGGCGAAGCGGCAGACGTCGGCGTGCAGTTGCTTGTAGGTGATCTTCTTGTCGTTCTTCGGATCGTCGCCTTCCCAGATGATCGCTGTCTGGTCGCCGCGCTTGGCGAGATGCCGGTCGACGCAGTTATAGGCAATATTGAGCGTGCCGTCCTCAAACCATTTGATCGAGACGTTGCCGGCATAGGAGGTGTTCTTGACCTTGCTGAACGGCTTGATCCAGTCGATGCGCTTGGCCTGTTCGGCCCAAAAGCCATTGGGGTCCTTGATCGAGCGCGCGTACATCTCCTCGTACTTCGCCGAGTCGGCAAAGGCGCGCTTCTGCCAGGCTGACGGAACGTCATAGATCTTGTCGGACATCGGAACTTCCTCCCGCCCTCGTTAAACGCCGTGGGCATCCCTTCGTTTCTGGTTGGCGCCATTATGCGACGGCGCGCGCGCGACCGACAAGGCGCGCTTTGCCCTACTTCGGTGGGGCTTTAAGGGATTTTCAGGCCCCCCAGGCGCCGATGATCGCACCCATCAGCAGCAGCACGGCTAGCCAATGACCGCCGTCGATAGCGATCAGCTTGGGGCTGCGCATGCCGAAGGTGTTGTTGACCACCAGGGTCGTGATAACGAAGCCGAACCAGATAAAGGCGGCGCAGATGACGCCGTTCTTGATTGTCACCGCGCCGAGATGGCCGATCACGCCGGCCAGCATCCAGGCCATGATCAGGTCGGCGAGGAGCGCGACGATGAGCGGCCAGGGCGCCGCACCTTTGCCGTGATGGACGCGGATCTGCTCGGTGGTGAAACCATGTGCCGCCTTCCATGGCGCAGCCAGCAGGCGATACCAAACGCCGCCGAAGGCGAAGCCGACGGCGCCCGCCACCAGCGCCGCCCAGTAATTAATGCCTGCGAAGGTCATGCATGCCTCCCGCTATAGCCCGCCCATCTTGCACACGATTTTCCATTCGTCCGCCGTCACCGGCTGCACCGAGAGCCGCGAATTTTTGACCAGCACCATATCCCTTAGTTTTGGCTCGGCCTTGATGGCTTGCAGGATCACCGGATTGGCAATCGGCTCGATGGCTTTCACGTCAACCACCAACCAGGGCTCGCCCTTTTTCGCCGTCGGGTCGGGGTACTGCTCGCGAATGACCTCGACAATTCCGACGACCGCCTTGTCCTCACCGGAATGATAAAAAAAGGCACGATCACCTTTTTTCATTTTCATGATGTTGGCTTTGGCCTGAAAGTTGCGCACCCCCGACCAAGCTTCGCCTTTGGCGCCGCTTTTCCTTTGCTGATCCCACGACCAGGCGCCGGGTTCGGATTTCATCAGCCAGTAGGCCATGTCATTCCTCCGCTTTGATCGGGCGCGTAAGCAGCGACTCAATAGCTTTATCGACGCTCAATTTTCCCGCCAGCACGGCGGCGACCGCGGCCGAGATCGGCATCTCAATATTCTTCTCGTGTGCCATTTCCAGCAGCGCCGGCGCGGTGAAGGCGCCTTCGGCCAATTTCCCGTGCGCGGCGCCGTCCGGTTTCTCGCCTTTGCCGAGCGCGACGCCGAAGGAAAAATTGCGCGATTGCAGGCTCGAACAGGTCAAGATCAAATCGCCGAGGCCTGAGAGGCCCGTCATCGTCTCCGGCCTGGCGCCATAGGCCCTGCCGAACCGCGTGAGTTCCGCGAAGCCGCGTGTCGTGAGCGCCGCGGCGGCGCTCGCCCCAAGCCCCCGGCCGGTGACGATGCCGGCAGCGATTGCCAGTACGTTCTTGGTAGCGCCGCCGACCTCGACGCCGCGCACGTCGGTCGAATGATAGGGACGGAAGCTCGCCGACGCGATCGCTTGCGCCAGATCGCCGGCCAGTCTGCCGTCGGCCGCGGCCAGCGTCACCGCGGTCGGCAAACCGCGCGCTACGTCGGCGGCGAAGCTTGGACCGGAAAGAATCGCCGGCATCGCGTTGGGCGCGCATTCGGCGATGATCTCGGACATGAATTTGTGCGTGCCGTGTTCGATGCCTTTGGCGCAGGCGATCAGCGGCGAACCGGCAACGATGGTTTGCGCCAGCGATTTGACCACCGCGCGCATCGATTGTGCCGGAACAACCAGAAGGATCGCGTCGTTGCGCGAGGCCTCGGCCAGCGCACGCGTCACCTTAATGCTGTCTTCCAGGCGGACTCCGGCCAGAAAGCGACTTTCGCGCTTGCTCGCGAGATGCTCTGCGTTGCCGGCCTCGAATTCCCATAGCGTGACATCGCGCCCGGCGCGCGCGCAGGTCTGCGCCAGCGCCGTTCCCCAGGCGCCGCCACCGAGCACGGCGATGCGCTGGATTGTCATTTATATGCCGCCGTCCGTTGCAGCTTGCCCTTGGCCGCCGCGATCTCGTCGAGCGGCCAGCGCGCGCGCGGCGCGACACCGAGCGTGTCGGTAAGCCCGAGCGCCAGCCGCTCACAGCCGGCCCAGGCGATCATGGCGCCATTGTCGGTGCAGAGCTCGAGCGGCGGCACCACCAGCACGGTGCCGACTTCGAAGGCGAGACGGTGCAGCACCTTGCGGATCGCCTGGTTGGCGGCGACGCCGCCGGCGGCGACCAGTGCGGTCGGCGCACCGTAGCGTGAGCGGAACAGACGTAAACCCGCGCGCAGCCGGTCGAGGATCACGTCCACCACCGCCTGCTGGAACGAAGCGCACAGGTCGGCGACGTCTTGCGCGGACAGCGGCGCGATTTTTTCCGCTTCCAGACGCAGCGCAGTCTTCAGGCCGGACAGCGAGAAATCCGCGTCCTTGCGTCCGTGCATCGGACGGGGCAGCGCGAAGCGGGCGGTATCGCCGCGTGTCGCTTCCTTCTCGACCTGCGGTCCGCCGGGATAGCCGAGGCCGAGCAGCTTTGCGGTCTTGTCGAAGGCCTCGCCAATGGCGTCGTCTTGCGTGGTGCCGATCCGCACATAGTCGCCGACGCCGCGCACCGCGACGATCTGGGTGTGCCCGCCGGAGGCGAGAAACAGGCAATAGGGAAACGGCGTCGCGTCGGTCAGCCGCGGGGTAAGCGCGTGGGCTTCGAGATGATTGATCGCGATCAATGGCTTGCGCCGGACCAGCGCGATCGCCTTCGCCGTGGTCAACCCGACGATCACGCCGCCG
This sequence comes from uncultured Alphaproteobacteria bacterium, assembly GCA_963709015.1. Classification (GTDB taxonomy): domain Bacteria; phylum Pseudomonadota; class Alphaproteobacteria; order Rhizobiales; family Xanthobacteraceae; genus Pseudolabrys. The sequence goes on from CAVPUU010000026.1 coordinate 108,408, forward strand.
ATCAACCCGGGGCCGGCGGCGGCGGCGATGCCGTCAATTTGGTCGAAAGCGCGACCGGCCTGTTCCATAGCTTTGGCGATAATGAGATCGAGCGCCTCGACATGCGCGCGGGCGGCGATCTCGGGAACCACGCCGCCGAAGGCCGCGTGTTCGCCGACTTGGCTGAGAATGACGTTGGACAGAATCTTGCCGCGGCCGTCCTCGAGACGTTCCACCACCGCCGCGGCGGTCTCATCGCAGGTGGTCTCGATCCCGAGAACGATCATTTCTCCCTCCGGCCCTCCCTTTTACAGGGACGGTGCAGGTTTTACTTGCGCATGATCTTTTCCGAAAACCGGTACCCACTTTTCGGGATCATGCGCTAAAAGGTGCCCTAGCATCGAGAGGTAATATGACGCAATCCGGCCCCTTGCGCATCGGCACGCGCGGCAGCCCGTTGGCGCTGGTGCAGGCGCGCACCGTGCGCGCGCAGCTGACCGCAACGCTCGGGCTGAATAATAATGAGGAGGCGATCGAGCTCGTCATCATCCGCACTTCCGGCGATGCCATCCAAGACCGGCCGCTGGCGGACCTCGGGGGCAAGGGCTTGTTCACCAAGGAGATCGAGGACGCGCTGCTTGACGGCCGTATCGATCTTGCCGTGCACTCGGCCAAGGATATGCCGACTGTGTTGCCGGCCGGATTGATGCTGGCGGCCTGCATCGAGCGCGAGGACCCGCGCGACGTGTTCATCAGCCGCAAGGCAGGCTCGCTCGCCGATCTGCGGCAGGGCGCTACGCTTGGCACCGCCTCGCTGCGTCGGCAGGCGATCGCCAAGCGTGCGCGCGGCGATCTGGGCGTGGTGCCGCTGCGCGGCAACGTCGAAACACGACTGCGCAAACTCGATGATGGTGACGTCGATGCAACAATTCTTGCACTTGCGGGATTGAAACGGCTCGGGCTCGCGGATCGTGCGACCAGGATCATGAGCACGGAAGAATTTCTCCCGGCCGTGGGGCAGGGCGCGATCGGCATCGAGGCACGAGAGAATGATACGTGCACGCGTGAAATGCTGGCGCGCATCGACCATGCCGATACCTCGACCGCGCTTGCCTGCGAGCGCGCGTTTCTCGCAGAGCTTGACGGCTCTTGCAAGACGCCGATTGGCGGCTACGCCGTTATTTCCGGCGACACGATTTACTTCAGTGGGCTGCTTGCGCATCCGGATGGCGATCCGTCGTATGATCATAATGTACGCGGCCCGCGCACCGACGCGGTCAAGATGGGCGCCGAAGCTGGACGTACGATCAAGCGCGATGCGCCGCGTGGGCTTTTCGATTGAACATGCGCCTGGTCGTTACCCGTCCGCAGGCAGATAGCGAGCGCACCGCCGCCGTTTTACGCGCGCGGGGGCATGAGGTGTTGATTGCGCCGCTGCTGCAAGTCGAGCCGGTGGCCGCCGACCTTTCCGGCGGCTGGGGTGGCGTCATCGTCACCAGCGCCAATGCGCCCGGCGCCATTGCCGGCCATCCGGCGTGCGACAAGCTCACCAAGCTGCCGTTGTTTGCGGTGGGCGAACGCAGTGCCGATGCCGCGCGACGAGCTGGATTTTCTGATGTCTCCTCGGCCTGCGGCGATGTGCGCGATCTGGTGCGGCTCATCGCCGCCCGCCGCGCCGATGCGTCGGTGCCATTGCTTTATTTGGCCGGCGAGGACCGCGCCGCCGACTTGGTCAGCGAGCTGGCTGTGCTCGGCATCGCGGCGGAAATGGCGGTGGTCTACCGCGCGGCCGCCGCGCCGTTTCTGCCCACGCTGACCGCGGCGCTGCAAACCGGCAAGGTTGACGCCGTTTTGCATTTTTCCAAGCGTAGCGCGGAGAACTATATCGCCGGCGCCCGCCGAGCTGGCATTATCGACCAGGCACTGGGCGTGCGGCATATCTGCCTGTCGGCGCAGATCGCCGGGCCGTTCTCGGACGCCGGCGCCTGCCACATCTCGATCGCGCCGCGTCCGGACGAGGCAGCGTTGATCGCGAGCCTGGAGCGCGCGCAGGCTTGATTGGCGCCGCTGCGCCATTTGCGTTATTTCCTGCAGTCGGGTGGGCCGATTTGTCGAGGGACTGCATGGCAGACAAGCGCACCACACCGGAGGCCTCCGAGACAGCGCCCCAAGCCACACCGCAAGACGCGGCCCAGGGGTCGCGCCGCAAGAAGCGCGCGGCTCCGACCATCGATCTCACCGCGACCGAAATGCCGTCACCCGAGCCAGCCTCGCCATCGCAGCCCGATCCGTCTCCGGCTGCCGGGCAAGAGCCGCCGCCCGAACTGGCGAAGGACGCGCCACCAGTCACGGGAGGAACGGTGCGCGGTGGTGCATTCGGCCTGGCAACGCTCGCAGCCGGCATTGCCGGTGCGGCGGCGATAATGCTGGTGATGCTCGCGCTCTGGCTGACCGGCTTGCTGCCGGTGCGTTACCAGACCGCGACGAACGCGCAAGCTCCGGCGGACACGAAAGCAGTCGACGCGCTGACCCATCGCGTGAGCAGAATCGAAGATGCGATCAAGAAGCTGCCCACCGGCGATACCGGCGTGACCGAGCGGCTCACCGCCGCCGAAAACGCCATGAAGGCGCTCGGCATTGCGCTTACGGCGCTCAACCGCCGCAGCGACGATATCACCGCCAATACGAGCCAAGCGCGCGAACGAGCCGACGCGGCCGCCAAGGCGGTGGCGGAGCTACAAGCATCGATGAACGCAAGCGGGGTCACGGGGACCTCGGGCGCGGACATCGATATATTGAAAGAGCGCATCGCCGCACTGGAGCGCGAGACCCAGGCAGCGCGCGCCGACCTAACCAAGATTGCCAGCAAGAGCAGCGGCACCGACAATGCCGCGCGGCTGGCTTTGAGCGCCGCGGTGATGCGCGATGCGGTTCTGTCCGGCGCGCCGTTTGCCGACGTGTTCGCCGCGGTCAAGCAACTTGGCGGCGAGGACAAGACGCTCGCACCGCTCGCATCCTTCGCGGCGTCCGGTGTGCCGACGGCACAAACTTTGGCGCAGGAGCTGCGCGCCCAGCTCCCGGCCATACTCAAGATTTCCGGCGCGCAGGCGCCGGAAGGCGGCTTCCTCGATCGGTTGGCGGCCAATGCCGCCCAGCTGGTGCGCATTCGTCCGATCAACGCGCCGCCCGGCGACGATCCGTCCGCGGTGCTGGCGCGCCTCGAAATCGACGCGGCCAAGGCCGACATTGCCGCCGCGCTCGCCAATCTCGGCAAGCTGCCCGACGCCGCGCGCGCGCCGGCGCAGGCCTGGATCGAAAGGGCAAAAGCGCGTCAGGCTGCGCTCGCGGCCGCCCGTCAATACGCCGCCGACGCGGCGCGCGCGCTCGGGCCAAAGTGAGGGCGAGATGATCCGGGTGATCCTGTTCCTGCTGGCGGTTGCGGTGCTGGCGGCGGGCGTTGTCTGGGTCGCCGACCGGCCCGGCGACGTCGTCGTCACCTGGATGGGCTACCACATTGAAACTTCGGTGGTGGTGGCTGCGCTCGCCATCATCGCGCTGGCGCTCGTGCTCATGCTGCTGTGGGCGATCGTGCGCACCGTTTTGCGCGCGCCCGAACAGGTATCGCTGTTTTTCCGGCATCGCCGCGCAATGAAAGGTTATCTGGCGATCTCGCGCGGTTTAATCGCGGTCGGCGCCGGCGATTTGCGCAGCGCGCGGAGATCCGCCGACGATGCGGCACGGCTGTCGCCCGGTGATCCGCTGGCGCTGCTGCTCACCGCGCAATCGGCGCAGATGGCCGGCGACCGCGGCGGCGCCGAGCGCGCCTTCCGTGAAATGACACGGCACGACGAGACCAAGCTGCTGGGCTTGCGCGGTCTCTATATCGAGGCGCGGCGGCGCGACGACGCGCGGGCGGCGCGACTCGCGGCCGAGGAAGCGGGCAGGGTATCGCCAGCGCCGGCTTGGGCTGGACAGGCGGTGCTCGAATATCGCTGCGCCGCCGCCGACTGGGCCGGCGCGCTCGCTGCGCTCGATCATATGAAGGGCACGCTCGAAAAGCTCAACTATCGTCGCAAGCGCGCGGTATTGCTTACCGCCCGCGCGCTGGCACTGCAAGACATTGATCGCGATACTTCGCGCGCCGCGGTGCTGGAAGCGGTGAAGCTCGCGCCCGATCTGGTACCAGCCGCGGCGCTGGCCGGGCGGCGGCTGGCGGAAGCGGGCGAGCAACGCAAGGCCCGCAAGATTTTGGAGAAGGCATGGTCGATCAATCCGCATCCCGACATTGCCGAGGCTTATGCGAATTTGCGGCCTGGCGACAGCGCGCGCGAACGTTTGACGCGCATGCAGAAGATCGCCGACAGCATACCGGGCCAACGCGAAGGCGCGCTGGCGGTTGCGCGCGCCGCGCTCGATGCACGCGAATTCGGCGTCGCGCGCGCCGCGCTTGCCCCATATCTCTCTGCCCCGACGCGGCGGGTCGCCACGCTGATGGCCGAGATCGAGGAAACCGAGCGCGGCGACGAAGGCCGCGTGCGCGAATGGTTGGGCCGCGCGATGCGGGCGGCCGGCGATCCGGTGTGGACCGCCGATGGCGTGGTGTCCGAGCGCTGGCTGCCGGTATCGCCGAACGGGCGCCTCGACGGCTTCGTGTGGAAGCTGCCGCTGACCGAGATTGGCATCACGCGGCCCATGATCGACATCGCCCAGCCGCCGGCCACCGTGCCGGCGGAGGTCGCGCTGCCTCCGCCGCCCAAGCCGGAGCCGCCGCTCCGCAAGTCGGCGAAACCCGCCGCTAAACCCAAGCCCACCGAATCTGTAATCCCGCTGGTGCACGCCCCCGACGATCCGGGGCTCGATTCCATGGTGGAAAGCGATCCGGTGCCGGAACCGACTGCGCCGCCGCCGGCGCCCTGGCAGCGGTTCATGCAGCTTTTTCGTTAAGCGGCTACGCGTATTGCTATTCCAGGCCCCCATCGATATCAGTGGCGCGCATTTCATGCGCGCGGCCGGCGTAGCTCAGCGGTAGAGCATCCGCTTCGTAAGCGGGTGGTCGGGGGTTCAAATCCCTCCGCCGGCACCAACCATCGCGGGTCCGTTCCGTGTCCAGCCCGGAGACATGGGTGACAGATCGTACCTAAGACATAGGTGACAACCTCGGGCCGAACGGGCTGTCGAGGGGCTGCAAGGCTTTTTGCTCCAGGTCGAAGTATCCGAGATCGTAGTGCATGAAACTTGCGAGCCAAATGCCCTCGTCGACCTCCTTGATGCCGAGGCGTTGGCCCGCCAGCACGCATGGATGGTGCTCTTGGCCGGAACCCTGAGATCGCCATCAAGCCGCCGGACCAGGAGCTCGCGGATTTTGCGCGCGCCCCAATGCGGCTTCTCAGCCTTCAGCCGCACAATCAGGCTCTCGATCTGGCCCGGCAGCTGATTGGCATAGCGCACCGGCCGGCGTGACCGGTCGGTCAGGGCTTCAAGCCCGTGCGCCTTGTAACGACCGAATATCTTGTAGCCAGTCTTGCGGGATACGCCGAAATCCCGGCATACGTCCGTCATGGCCTCGCCGTCCAACAGGCGGGCGATAAAACGAAGGCGCTCTTCCATCACCGAACTCACTTGCCATGGCATCAACACCTCCCGCCAAAAGGCGAAAAGTGTTACCCATGTGTCCGGTACGAAATGTCACCTATGTCTCAGGCCGTACACGGCCAACGCCGCTTCGGTTGGCAAGCCATCGTTCGTTCCGCGAAGATTGCCCGCCGAAGCGTGAGCGAAGGCCGGCCCGGCTTTTATTTTGTCACCCCGCGGTTTTGGTCGAAATCGCGCATAATTTTACGCTTTCAGCACGCCGATTTGTCACCAAGTTCCCTCGTCCGGCGCAAGAAACCCAGGAACCAAAGCCCACTTTGCGCGTTGCTCCGGCCAGACTTCCCCGCGCGCCTAGCGCCAAGGAGGAGGCTTGCCATGTGGACCTCGCTGTTTGTCGTTACCGCCGTGATTGCCATCGCCTTGAGCATGGCCGCAATCGTGGTCGATTCCGCCAACGGAGGAAAGTTCCGCCTTTAAGTTGCAGTACGTGGTTGCGTTCTGTCTGAAGCGTCATCTTGGGCGGCCTCCGGGCCGCCCATTTTTCTTGCCGGTAAGGCACCGCCTCGGGCGGGACTTTGCCATACTGGGGCAATGCCGCTCCCGCTGATGCTGTCGAGGCGCTTTGCGCCGCTGTTCTGGTGCCAGTTTTTCGCGGCATTCAACGATAATTTTCTCAAAACCACGCTGGTCTTTCTGATCTTGTTCGGCGGGCGCACCGGCACGGAGGCGCTGATCACGCTGGCGAGCGCCATTTTTATCGCGCCGTATTTCTTCTTGTCTGCGCTCGGCGGCGAACTGGCCGACCGCTACGACAAGGCGCGGGTGGCGCAGTGGCTGAAATTTTTTGAAATTTTTGTCGCCGGGTCTGGCGGTTATCGGCTTCGCGCAGCAATCGGTTGCTGTGCTGTTTTGCGCGCTCGCCGGCTTCGGCGTGATCGCCGCTTTGTTCGGCCCGATCAAATACGGCATTCTGCCCGACCATCTGCCGCGCGCGGAATTACCGGCCGGTAACGCGCTGGTGGAAGGCGCGACCTTCGTCGCAATCCTTACCGGCACCATCGTCGGCGGCCTGGCGGCGCGCGGCGGCGGCGATATCGCCGGCTTCGCCGCGTTGGTGATGGGATTTTCGTTGGCCTGCTGGATTGCGGCGCTGTTTATTCCGCCGACCGGGGAAGGCGCGCCGCGGCTCAGGATCGCGGCCAACATCGCCTCCTCGACTGCGGCGATGATCCGCCATTTGCGCGCCGATGCGCGGCTGTGGTGGGGCGCGATGGTGACGAGCTGGTTCTGGCTCATCGGCATCGTCGTGTTGTCGTTGTTGCCGCCGCTGATCAAGACGCTGATCGGCGGCAACGAAGATACCGTAACCGCCTACCTCGCGCTGTTTTCGATTGCGGTCGGGGCCGGTTCGGCTTTTGCGGCGATGATCGCGCGCGGGCGCATCGTGCTCAGGACCACACTGGCCGGTGCGGTGCTGCTCGGCGTTTTCGCGCTCGATCTCGGTCTGGCGACCTATGGCGCTGGCACCGGCGGTGGAACCGCGTGCGCTGGGCGAAGTGTTAGCATCGACGCTTGGCATCCGCGCCGCCGTCGATCTCATCGGGCTTGCTGTTGCCGGCGGGTTGTTCATCGTGCCGGTCTTCGCCGCCGTGCAAGCTTGGGCCGGCGCGGATTACCGCGCGCGCACGGTCGCGGCGGTTAATGTGCTCAATGCGGCGTTCATGACCGGCGCGACGATTGCGGTCGCGATCATGCAGAAATTCGGCGTCGCCGTGCCGGAGCTGTTTGCGATGATCGGCGTGGCGACGTTGGTTGTCGCGTTCGCGATCTGGCGGACGATGCCGGAAGGACGGACGTTATTTCTTTTTCTTGCGCATCTTCAGAACGCGGTCGACCATCTCGCCGGCGACGCCGAGATAATTCGCCGGGTCGGCCAGTTTTTCCAGCTCCTTGCGGTTGGCGTGCTTGCTGATCTCTTTGTCTTCGGCCAGCAGGTCGATCAAGCGGACGGCCGGTCTTTACCACCTCGACGGCAAACGTCATAGACCAGGTCGTGCGCTCTGTTACGGCCAATCGTCGGTCCAAGACCCATCATCACCGCCTCCGACATGATCAGTCCGTTGGTGATGTCGAGGTTCTCGCGCATTTTCTTTCCATTGACCTGCAAGCCTTCGACAAGGAAACGCGTCTGCGCCAGCGCGCCGGCCGACAGCATGAAGATTTCCGGCAGCGCGATCCACTCGATTTCCCACGGGCCGGTGGCACGCTCGTGGTCCTCGACCTTCGCTTCCAGGAGCGCCGCAGCCAGTTGCTTCACCATCGCGGTCTGCGCGGTGATGTAGACCGATGAAATCGGGTTGCGCTTCTGCGGCATGGTGGAAGACGAGCCACGGCCCTCGTGGAACGGCTCGTAGACTTCCTCCACCTCGGTCTGCATCAGCAGCTTTACGTCGAAGGCGATCTTGCCGCAGGTGCCGGTGACCAGTCCGAGGAAGCAGCCGACTTCGGCGATGCGGTCGCGCACAGTGTGCCAGGAAATGTCGGGCTGACCGAGCTTGAGCTACTTTGCATCAGCTCGGCCTGCACCTTCAGCCCGTCTTTGCCGAGCGAGGACAGCGTGCCGGCAGCGCCGCCGAATTCGCCCACCAGCACGCGCGGTCTGCATCTCCTCGAGGCGCTGCTTGTGGCGCTCGAAGGCGCCGAGCAAGGTCGCCATCTTGTAACCGAACGTGATCGGCACCGCCTGCTGCAGATTGCTGCGGCCGGCCATCGGCGTGTCGCGATATTTTTTCGCCAACTTGGCGAGCGCGTCGGAAATGGCCATCGATTTCCTTCTCGACGATGTCGAGCGCCTCGCGGATTTGCATGATGGTGGCGGTGTCGGTGATGTCCTGGGTGGTGGCGCCCCAATGCGACCATTCGCCAAGCCCGTCCTTGCACAGCTTGACCAGCTGCTGCACCACCGGCAGCACCGGATAGCCGATCTTCTCGGTCGCGCTCTTGAGCAACGCCATGTCGATCTTGTCGGCCGACGCAGTGGCGGACGATCTCGGCGGCGGCTTTCTTCGGGATGATGCCGAGCTTGGCTTGCGCGCGCGCCAGCGCCGCCTCGAAGTCGAGATATTTCTGCACGCGGTTCTCGTCCGACCATACCCCGCGCATCGCCGGCGTGGTGAAAATGTCGCGGAACACCGCGGAATTGAGGATCGTCGAGGGCATTCTTGCTCTCCCAAGGACTTGTCGAGGCGCACGTTAGCGTTTCTTAGCCAGCGATCAACCGTTGCACTGAAGCGCGTTTCGGTCCCAAATTGCCCGATATTTCCGAGGGAGACTCGCATGAATGTCAGAACCAAGCCGCAACGCGGCTTCAAGCTCGAGCCGGTGCACCCGAAGCCGGAGCAGGCGCACACCATGCCTTATGCGCCGGCGGTCCATATCGTCGGCGCCTGCGACCTGATGTTCCTGTCGGGTGCGACGCCGTCGCCGCTCTATCACAAGCATCCGCATGTCGATGCCGAGCACGTGCACCCGCATTCGATCGAGGAGCAGACCACGCGAGCGATGGAGGCGATCAAGTCGATCCTCGATCATACCGGCGCAAGCTGGCGCGACGTGGTGAAGGTGACGAAATATCTCACCGACTTCCGCGAGGCCGACGCCATGCACGCCACCATGGCGAAATATTTCGGCGACTGGCGGCCGGCCTCGACCACGGTGTGTATCAACCAGTTGTCGTCGCCGGGCGCGCGCATCGAGCTCGACATGATCGTGGCGCTGCCGAAGAAAGCCCCGTGACGCTTCCAGCGCATCTCGCCCGCATTGTCTCGGCACAAGTCCCGCGTTTTTCGGACGGCGAGATGGCGCGCCGTCGCGCGGCGGTCGAGGCCTTGCTCGCCGAGCATGGCTGCGATCATCTCGATTTTTTGCGGGTTGAACCGCTTCGGCTCGGCGGTGCAATGGCTGACGCAATGGCCGGTGACCGCCGAAGCGGTCGGCGTTTTGTCGCCGGGCGAGCGCGACGCGCTGTTCGTGCAGTACGTCAATCACGCGCCGCAAGCGCAACTTGTCGCGGACCGGGCGGATGTGGCTTGGGGCGGCGAATCGTCGATTGCCGCGGCGATCGAAGCTCTGGAGAAGCGCGGCCCACGCAGCGACCGCATCGCCTATATCGGACCGTTAACCGCGGAGCAGCATGCGCGGCTTTCCGCGCGCTATCCCAACATTGCCAATCTGACCCGCGCCTACATCAAGCTGCGGCAGGTGAAATCAAATGAGGAGATCGACTGGCTGCGGATCGGCGCCTATTTCAGCGATCTCGGCATGGCGGGCCTGCGCGACGGCTTGAAAATAGGCATAAACGAGCGCGAACTCGGTGACCTGGTCGAGCGCGCTTACATTTCTCAAGGCGCGACCAACGTCATCCACTATATCGGCACCACGTCGATGGGCGCGCCCGATCTCGGCGTGCCGCGGCAGTTCGCGACCACGCGCCGCTTGCAGCAGGGCGATGTGGTGGTGGCGGAGATCAGCGCAGCATTCTGGGAGCATCCCGGTCAGGTCTTGCGCAGCTTCGCGCTGGGCGAGCCGACTAAACTTTATCGCGACCTGCACGCGGCGGCCGACGCCGCATTCGACGCGATTGCGGGAGTGCTGAAAGCCGACGCCACGCCGGCACAGGTGATCGAAGCGTCAGGCGTCATCGAAGATGCCGGCTTCACCATCATCGACGATCTGCTGCACGGCTATGGCGGCGGTTACCTGCCGCCGATTCTCGGCAGCAAGAGCCGTCCGGCCGGACCCGTGCCGCAAGAACCGTTCCGCGACGGGCAGACGGTCGTGATCCAGCCCAATGTCGTGACGAACGATGGCAAAGCCGGCGTGCAGACCGGCGAGATGGTGGTGATCACCAGGAGTGGGATCGAGCGAATGCATCATTTCCCACGAGGCTTCGCGACAATTTCACCGTCACCCTGAGGCGCGAGCGCAGCGAGCCTCGAAGGGTGGCGGCCGTTCATCCTTCGAGGGCCGCCTTCGGCTGCCGCCTCAGGATGACGGATCAGCTCTTCAGCTGCTCCGCCATCCAGTCCGCGCTCTGCGAGCGCCAGCGGTAGGCGCGGTTGGTGGCGATGTGATTGCCGTCCTCGATCATCATCAACTCGACCGGGCCTTTCACTTCGCGCGCCAGACGTTCGGCGTCGACGGCGGGAACAATGCGATCGAGCCGGCCATTCACGATGAAAATTGGGCAGGTGATGTTGTGCGCGACGCCTTCGAGCGACAGCGTCATCGCGTTCGTGCGCGCGTCCTCGTCAGTCCTGCAATGGCTGCGCACCCGGAACGCCTCGCGCGTCAATTGTGGCAGATTGTCCCAATTGGTGCCCCAATTGAACGGTCCGCCAAGCGCAATGCAAGCCTTGATGCGCTTGTCGAAAGCGGCGGCGCGCGGCGCGTAGTAACCGCCGAGGCTGACGCCCCACATGCCGATGCGCGCACTATCGAGATCGCGCCGCGTGCCGATGTAGTCGAGCACGGCTTTGACCGGGACCTCGTAGTCGCCGCGAATCGGAAAATCGTACTGCGCCTCGCCCTGGCCGGGCCCTTCGAACACCAGCGTCGCCAGCCCGCGCGCCAAGAACGGGAGTTCGTAGGCGTCGGTTTCCTCTTTGGTCGAGTTCGAGCCCGACCGCCATCGCGACTACCGGCGGCTTTTCGGCGCTGGCGGGCTTGCGCAAGATGCCTGCTAAGGTCTTGCCTTGATAGGGAATTTCGACCCGTTCGCCGGGCGGTTTTAAATGAGGAAGCGCGGCTTGGCGGCATTCGATCTGCTTCTTGTGCGCGGCTTTCATCTGCGCCTGGTCCTGCACGAACAGGAACGAAGCAAAATGATAATAGACGCCGGCGCGCTGCAGGCATTCGCCGGCAGTGAGGAAGTGTTTTTTGGCCAGCGCCTCGCGGCCGAGCTGCTCGTGATGCGCGGCGCGCGCCGACCAGGCCCGGCACCAATCGTCATAAGACGACATCGCGCCGGTGACCTCCTCGAAGTCGGTCAGCACCACGCCGTTGGCGACAAAGCGCGGGCCCCAATGCGCGATCGCGGCCTTGAGCAAAGGGTCGGAAGACATATGCTGAGTCCTTAACGCTAGTTTGTTTCGCGTCTGTACCACGGCATGAAATGCCGCGTGCACCAGTTCACCGCCAGCTCGAAGCCGACCCCGAAGCCGGCGAGCAATAACACACCGACGAAGGCTTCGTTGTGATGATAGGAGCGCGAGTTGTAGAGAATGTAATAGCCGAGCCCGCCGATCGAGAGAAAAAACTCTGACACTGTCGCGCCGATCAGCGCGCGGCCAGCGGCTAGGCGGAAGCCGGCTAGCAGATAGGGCATCGATGCTGGCAGCACGATCTCTGCCAGCATGCGTATTCGGCCGGCGCGAAACGAGCGCGCGACCTCAAGATATTCGCGCGGCACCGAGCGTGCGCCGTCGGCGACATTGACAATAATGGAGAAAATCGCGGCGAAGATGATGGTGGCGATCCGCGTTGCGGGCGAATAGCCGAACCACAGCGAGAATAACGGCAGCACGACGATCATCGGCACGGCGTAGAAGCCATTGACGTAGTGCCGGATGGCGCGCTCGAACATCGGCATGCGTCCCATCAGCAGGCCGATGATCGTGCCGAAGACCAGCGCGAAAGCGAGGCCCTTGGCCACGGCGGCCAGCGTGGCGGCGGTTGCTTTGAGAAAAGCGGGATCGGTGATGACGCGCGGGATTGCAATCACGACGGCGGTCGGCTTGGCGACATAAGCGGGCGCCAAGGCGCGGACCACGAATTCCCAAACCAGCAGAATGACCAGCCCGCAGATTAGCCGCGGCAAGAACGTGCCGAGCAGGCGGCCGCCGAGCGCCGGCGCCTTGGGCGCGGCGAGCGGGGCGGAAACGCCGATGGCTTGCTCAGTCATCACTTGCTTCCCCGGCGCATGATCTTCTCCGAAAACCGGTTCCCATTTTTCGCGATCATGCGCTACTGTCTCCACCGCGCGAAATGCTGCTCGATCTTCAGGCCCAGCCGCATCAATCCGACGCCGATAAGGCCTATGATGAAGATCGAAGCGAATACGCCGCCGGTATCGAAGTTCTGCGACGCGCCCATGATGAGTTGGCCGAGCCCGGTCGCGGACAGGAAAAATTCCGCCGCAATCATGCCGACCAGCGCGCGGCCGATAGCTTGGCGCACACCGGTCATGGTGTAGGGCAGGGTGTAAGGCAGCATGACCTCGCGCCATAGCGCCCACTCGTTCGAGCGGAACGACTTCGCCACTTCGATCATTTCGGGCTTGATGCTGCGCGCGCCTTCCACCGTATTGTAAAGCACGGGGAAAACCGCGAACAAAAACACCACCAGAACCTTGGGCGCAAAGCCGAAGCCCATCATCGACAGAATGAACGGGATCAGCGCCACCATTGGCGTGGCGTAGAGCGTCATGATGTAGGGTTCGACGCCGATGCGCAGCATTGGCATGCGCGCCAGCAGCACGCCGAGCGGAATGCCGACGATGAGCGCCAGCACAAAGCCGGTCAGGAACAGTGTCGCCGAGTCGAGGAATTGCGCGATGAATTCGCCCGTCGAGATCAATTGCCAGAGCCGCGCCATCGTTTCCGAAAACGGCACCATGAAGGCCGCGCTGGTGCTGTGGCCCGCGATCTCCCAGAGGGCGATGCCGGCGGCCAGGCTGATCCAGAATGGCGCGTTACGCCGGATCGCCGCTGTTATCATTTCACCATCGCGTTGGCGTCTTTCCAGACGCTGCCATCGACCAGGTTCTCGAAAGTCACCGGCTCCTTGTCGGGCTTGATGGCGCCGATCTTCTTCATCAGCTTGGCGACGGATTCGATCTTGTTGCGCGGCAGGCCGTCGTCCTTCGCCGCCCAGAAGTCGATTGCGAGGAAGGATTTCAGCGCTTCCTTGTTCACTTCTTTGCTGTGGCCAGTGTTGGTTGCGACCTCGGCGACCGCGTCGGCGTTTTTCGGATCCTGCATGAAATGGGCGGCTTCGATCATGCCGGCGAGCGCCCGCACGTAGGCGTCACGGTCGGTCTTTAGCTTGTCCTTGCGCGCCACCAGCATCAGGTAGTGGCTGGTCGGATTGGTGTTCTTCATCGCCAGCAGAATGTTGAGCTTCTTGCCCTGCGCTTGAATCTCGGCGAGGTCGTCGAGATGCAGCACGGCGTAACGCAGCCGTCCCGCGAGCAAAGCGGGGCCGGGGCCGGACCCAAGCGCCACCTGCTTCACGCCCTCTATTTTCACATCGGGACAGCCGCCGGTGAGCATCGAGCGCAACGCCACAGAACGGGCGCCGTTGATCGAGTCGACGCCCACATCCTGGCCGGTCAGATCTTTACAGGTTTTGCCGGTTTCGGTGGTGCCAATGACCCAATCCGGGTTCGGCATGCCGTAGAGCGCGGCCAGCGGCACGTCGGCGTTGGAAACCTGGTTGATGACGGGCGGCGTCGGCGACCACGCCATATCGACGTCGCCGGCGACGACCGCGCGCGCGGCGGCGGTGCCGTTGTCGAACGGGCGGATTTCCACGTTAGCGCCATGCTTCTTGAAGAAACCCTGCTTCTCGGCGACGTAGGCGATCGTGACCGAAAAGATCGGCGGAATGCCGGGCAAGGCGATCACGAGCTTCTTGCCTTGCGCGGCGGCCGGGTTGGCGCCCAGCAGCAATGCTGCCAGCAAGGCGCCGGCCATCAGACTTAAGGTCCTGCGGATCATTGAATCCTCCCTATTCGTTTGTAACTTTTGTTTTTCAGCGTTCGAGAACAAATTCGGCTTCGCGCGCCTCCCGCATTAGCGTGCCCCAGACTTGCTCGCGCAATTCGGCAAAGCGCGGCTCGCGCAGCGTTGCGCGCGTGCGCGGATTGGGCAAATCGATGGTGATGGTCTCATGGATGATCGAGGGTCTGCCCTTGAGCACGATCACCCGATGGCCGAGCAGCACCGCTTCCTCGATCGAATGCGTGACGAACACCATCGCGGTCGGCCGTTCTTCCCAGATGCGCAGCAATTCGAATTGCAGGATCTCGCGGGTCTGCGCGTCGACCGCGGCAAACGGCTCGTCCATCAGCAGCACGTTTGGCTCGATTGCCAGCGCGCGCGCCAACCCGCAGCGTTGCTGCATGCCGCCGGACATCTGATAGGGGAACGCGGTTTCGAAGCCGGTCAGGCCGACCAGTTTGATGAACTCAGGCACCTTGCGCGCGACGTCCGCTTTTGACGCGCCGGCCATGCGCAGGCCGTAAGCGACGTTGTCGAACACCGTCTTCCACGGAAACAGGCCGAAATGCTGGAACACCATGGCGACGCCGGCAATCGGCTCTTCGACGCGCTCATTCCCGACCCAGATTTCGCCGGCGTCGTGCGGCAACAGCCCGTCGATGCAGCGCAGCAGCGTGGTCTTGCCGCAACCGGACGGCCCGACGATGGCGACGATCTCGCGCTCGGCTACGTCGAATTCGATGTTGCGGAACACCTCGAGCGCGCCGTAGCGCTTGGACAGTCCCCTGACGCGGATGCGCGGCTCGCCGGCGGCGGCTTGCGGGGTGGAGGGACGAATGGCGGAAGCTGCCGTTGGCTGACTTGTCACTCGGCGGCCTGTTTCGCTGGCTTGGCGTTGATCTTGGCCCAATAATCGGCGGCCTGCTTGGAGCGCGCAAGCGCTTCCGCGGTCTCGAAGCCGGGCGCCATCGAGCCGTCGCTGCCGGCAAGAATTTGGTGGTGTTCGATGTTCAACGTGCGCAGCCAGCGCTGCTGGCCCATGGTGATGGCGATAAAATAGCCGATCTCGACCAGCTCGGGCTCGCTGAAGTGCTTGCGCAGGCGCGCCCAGAAAGCGTCGTCGGTCGGCAGATCCCAGGTGATCGCCTCGGCATAAGAAAGCGCGGCCTTTTGCCGCTCGTCGTAGCGCGTTGAGCTCTCGAAATTGATCAGGTCGGAGTAGTCGTCCTCCCTAAGGCCCGCTTTGGCCGCCTTCATCGAGCGCTGATTGCCGCAAAACTCGCAGAGCACAGAGCGCGACACATAGATGCGGCAGAGCTCCTTGATGCTGTGATCGGCCACGCCATTCTTGAACACGTCGCGCCAAGTATTGGCGAACGACCAGAATGTCGCCGGCACGTGGGCGCGGACCGCCTGGCTCTCCGGCCGCGGCGTTCCCTCCCGCGCGCAACGCTCGAATTCAGCGATCATGGCAGGGTCTTTGACGGTCTTTGGATCGACGTAGCTGATGCGCGGCCCCGGCATTGACAATTTCTCCCAAGAAAAATTGTTATGCGCACGCGTTGCGGACGCGGCGCTTGTTGTGACCTCATTGGCATGTTGCCGCAACCGCGCGGCACGGGCAACGCCGCTTATGTCATTCGGTAACCTATATTTGGCGGGGCGCTATCGCACGGTGCGGCGGATGATGGCGCTACGTGGGCGTGGGCCCGTATTGGCGGGCTTTTCGCCGCCGGCAAGACATCGTTAGGCTCAATCAATCGTTACAAACTGTGCGTGGTCACTATGTAGTATTCTTAATGCCTCGAAAGGTTACTCTAAAGTTATGTAGCGCGGACACCGATCGTAAACAATAGTAATTCAGCCGCTCTTCAGCATAGAAACAATTGCGCTGACGAAATTAGCAATTGAATACTTTGTCCCTCTTAGTCTCGTGACGAGCAAAACGACCAAGTTTCAGGTCGCGTCAAACGGGACAAAAACCTTGCGTGCCAGCACCATCGTCATGATCGGGTTCGCCGTCGTCTTCGGCCTGCTCGCCGTGTTCATCGCCCAGGTCTGGCTCAACAACCAGGCCAGCCTGCAGGCGAGGAATCTGGAGTTCGAATAAGAAGCCGGCGGCGATGCAGACAATCGTCGTCGCCAAGCAGCCGCTGCGGTTCGGCACCGAGCTTAATGCGTCGGAGCTGCAGGAAGTGCCGTGGCCGGCGGCCTCGGTGCCGAGCGGGGCCTTCACCAAGATTAGCGACCTGCTGCATGGTGGCCGCCGCGTGGTGCTCACCGCGATTGAGCCGAACGAGCCGGTGCTGTCGCTCAAGATCACCGGCCCCGGTCAACGCGCAACGCTGTCGGCGCTCGTCAAGCCGGGCATGAAAGCGGTGACCATTCGCGTCAACGACGTGGAAGGCGTCGGCGGCTTCGTGCTGCCGGGCGACCGCGTCGACGTCGTGCTCACGCGGCAGATCGACAAGGGCTCGGCCTCGACCGAGGTCGTGTTGCAGAACGCGCGCGTGCTCGCTGTCGATCAGATCGCCGACGAACGCGCCGCCAAGACGACGGTGGCGAAGTCGGTCACGCTCGAAGTGAATACGGTGGAAGCGCAGAAGGTCTGGCTGGCGTCGTCGGTCGGCAATCTGTCGCTGCTGCTGCGCAAGGCGGGCGAAACCGCCGAGACGCGGACGCGCAAGATTACGCTCAACGACTTGAGCAGTAACGAGCCGGTCGTCAGCGACAAGGTCGCGACCACGACGGTAGTGGTCACGCGCGCCGCGGCGAAACAGGAATACACCGTGCCGGTCGAAGGTAGTCGTGGGGACATGACGACCGGCCAGGATGTGGGCGCCCGATAGTCTCGGGCATGGGGTTAATCAAGGGTGGGGAGTGTGTCGTGAATAGCAAAAACGAATATGCCGCCGGCTTCGCCTGGCGGCGCACGGACGGGGCCGCGCCGCGCGGCAATTGGCTGCGCGATCTGGCGATCGCTTTGATGGTTGCGCTGGCGGCGACGCTGCTGTGCATGGCCGGCGAAGTTTATGCGCAGGATCGCGTCGTCCAGATCACCGGCAATACCCATACAGCCATGGTGAGCGTCACCATCGGCAAGTCGCAGGACGTGCGTACCGGCACCAGCTTCGTCGACGTCATGGTCGGCGATCCGGATGTCGCCGACGTCAATCCACTGACCGACCATACGCTGTCTATCCTCGGCAAGAAGATCGGCACGACGCGCGTGTCGGTCTATGCAGAAGGCAAGAAGCTGATCGGCATCTTCGACGTTGAAGTGCAATACGACATCAGCCGACTGACCAACGAACTCAAGCGCCGTTTCGCCGGTTCGCATCTCCAGGCGTCTTCGGTCAACGGCCGCATCATGCTCTCGGGCGAAGTGGCCGATGCCGCCACCCTCGACCAGGCGGTCACCATCGCGCGCCAGTTCGGGCCGGACATCATCAACTCAGTGTCGGTGATGTCGCCGCAGCAGGTGATGCTGGAAGTGCGCTTCATCGAGATTTCGCGCACCGCCGGTCGCGAGCTGGGCGTGCAGTGGAACCGTTTTGGCGGCAGCAGCACCACCAATATTGGCTCGATGCAGCCCGCTTCGAATCTGCCGCTCACGGCGCCCGCAAGCAGCGGCACTTTCGCGCCCGGCGAAGTGGCTGCCGGCGTGCTGTCCGGCGCGTCTCCGTTCGGCTTTGCGATCGCGCGGATCGCCGGTGGCGGCGCACTCACCGACGTGGCCATTAATGCGCTCGAGCAGAAGGGCATCGCCCGCAGCCTGGCCGAGCCTAATCTGGTCGCGCTTTCCGGCGACACTGCGAGTTTCCTGGCCGGCGGTGAATACCCGATCCCGGTCGCGGGGACGCTCGGACAGGTCACCGTCGACTACAAGAAATACGGCGTCGGTCTCGCCTTTACGCCGACCGTGCTCAGCCGCGGTCTGATCAATATGAAGATCGAGCCAGAGGTAAGTGCGATCGACACCACGCACTCCGTGACAGTGGTCAATGGCGTCTCGGTGCCGGCGCTCACCGTGCGCCGCGCCTCGACCACGGTCGAGCTGCGCGACGGGCAGAGCTTTATGATCGGCGGCCTGTTGCAGAACGACAATAAGAATCAGATCGACCAATTGCCGTGGCTTGGCAGCGTGCCGGTCTTGGGCACGCTGTTCTCCAGCAAGTCCTACCAGCAGAACGAGACCGACCTTGTCATCATCGTTACGCCGCACGTGGTGCGTCCGGCGCGGCCGGGCGACGTCGTCAGGACGCCGGCCGACGACACGCTGCCGCCCAACGATCCTGATTTCTTCCTGCTCGGCAAGACCGAGGTTACGCGGGCAGAAGCGTTCGCGCTGACCCCGGTCACGGCGCGCGTCGCCGCCGCCGGCGACCGTCCGTTCACCGGGCACATGCTCGATTTGCCGAAGGGGGCCTCCGATGCGGCTGTCCAATAAGATGCTGCGCACGCTCGCGCTCGCCATGCTGTTCGCCGCGCTCGCCGGCTGCTCGGAATATCTCGATCGCCGCGACACCATTGCGCTCAGCGGCGGCAACTCGGTGGCGACCAATGAGGCGACGCAGATGGTCGATCCGTGGCCGCGCGACAGTGCTAACAAAAATATCGCGTTTAGCGGCGAGAAGATGGAAAGCGCCGTTACGCGCTATCGCACCGGCAAGGTTATCAAGCCGCGGGGCATCGGCACCTCCTCCAGCTATCAGCAGGAATCGGGCAATAACCAGAATAACTCAGCGCCGGTCGGCCCGACGGTTACTGCGCCGGCGGCGGCGGTGAAGTAAGCGGGATCGATTGACATCATGCGTCTAGGCCGTACCCCCAGCCCCGACCCAAATCGCACTCATGTGGTCGTGCTCACCGCCGACGCCGAGTTCGATCGTTCCGCGCGCGCGACGTTCGGCGCCTCGAACGCGATCGAACTCACCATGGTGCCGGGGCGGATCGCGGATTGCGGGGACACGCTCGATGTCGCGAAAGCCACCGTCGTGGTGGTCGATCTCGACGCCGGCAGCGCGGAGGAGATGGCCGCGCTCACTCGGCTGATGGCGCGCGTGCGCGCCTGGCCGCCGGTGGTCGCGGTGACGCAGAGCTTCGACGAGAACGTCGCCCGCACGCTATTGCAAATGCGAGTCGCCGACTTCCTGGTGAAGCCGGTGGCGGCCATCGATCTGGTGCGCGCCTGCGCGCGCGTTTCGCAGAGTCATACCGGTGGCGCCGAGCCGACCGAGGCGCAGATCTGCACGTTCCTGCCCGCCGTCGGCGGCGCCGGCGTGACCACGCTCGCGGTGCAGACCGCGATGCTCATGCTCAACAGCGGCGGGCCCGCGCGTAAAGCCGTCCACCTGCCTGCTCGATCTGAACTTCCAGAACGGCGCGGTGGCGGACTATCTTGATCTTGAACCGCGCCTGAACCTGGCGGAAATCGAGCCGCGGCCGGACCGTCTCGACCGGCAATTGCTTGAGGTCATGCTCTCCTATCACGCGTCCGGCCTCGCCGTGGTCGCCGCGCCGAATCGGCCGGCGGAAATGCGATCGTTCGACCCCGATGTGGTCACACGCCTGCTCGACCTGGTCTCCACCAATTTCGACTATGTCGTGTTCGACATGCCGCGCACTTGGTTCTCGTGGACAGACAGCGTGCTGCTCGGCTCGAACAAATTGTTCATCGTCAGCGAGACCACGGTGCCCAGCCTGCGCCACGCCAAGCAACTGGTGGCGGCGATCAAGGAGCGGTTGGGCGAGGGACCGAATCCGCAAGTCATCGTCAACCGCTTCGAGCACCGCATGTTTTCGTCCGGCCTGCGCCACGGCGATCTCGTGCAGGCGCTCGGCGATGCCTTCGTCGCCGCGATCCCCAACGATTACGCCCTGGTGCGCGAAGCGATCGACCGCGGCATCCCGCTCGACGAGGTCAAGCCCGGCAACAAGATTACCGCGCATCTCAAGAAGCTGATGCTGGAATCCGCGCCCGGCAAGGCCAAGCCGGAGGAAAAGGCCGCGGGGCCGTTCAAGAAATTCAAGCTTTCCGTCGCGCAATAGCGCGGTCGCCGTTTCGAAATGAGTGCGCCCAAGAATCACGCCCAAGACTAAAGAGGATTAAGCGATGGCCAGCCGTTTCTCACTCCGACGCGTTGGCGCGCCCGAGGCGCCTACGGTCGAACAACCGGCGACGTCCGCGCCGGGCGTCCCGGCCTGGGCCGCGCTTCCGGAAGTACCGGCGGAGCAGGTCCCGCCGGTGCAGCCGCAGGCCGCCGCCAATCCGCTGCTCAGCGACAAGCTGCTCGACGCCAAGGTCCGTCTGCATCGCCGGTTGATCGAGGAAATCAACCTCTCGGCGCTCGAAAAGCTGCCGGAAGAGGAAACCCGCAGGCACGTCCAGCAGCTGGTGTCGCAATACGTGCTGGCCGAGCGCCTGGCGCTGAATACCCAGGAACTTTCCGACTTCGTCTCGGAAATCCTCGACGAGATGACCGGCCTTGGTCCGCTTGAGCCGTTGCTCAAGGACGAGAGCATCAACGATATCCTTATCAATGGCCACGAATGCGTCTATGTGGAGCGCCGCGGCGTGCTCGAACCGCTGTCGGTGCGCTTCAAGGACGAGCAACATCTGCTGCGCATCATCAATAAAATCGTTTCCGCAGTTGGCCGCCGCGTCGACGAATCCCATCCGCTCTGCGATGCGCGCCTGCAAGACGGCTCGCGCGTCAACGTGGCGGTGCGTCCGATCGGCGTCGACGGGCCGCTGGTCTCGATCCGCAAATTCTCCAAGAAGCCGCTCAACCTCGGCAAGCTGGTCGAAGCCGGTGCGCTGCGCCCGCCAATGGCAGACCTGCTGGCGGCGGCGGTGAAGGCGCGCATCACCACGATCATTTCGGGCGGCACCGGCTCCGGCAAGACCACCATGCTGAACGCGCTTTCCGCCTTCATCTCGGAAAAGGAGCGCCTGATCACCATCGAAGATGCCGCCGAACTTCAACTCCAACAGCCGCATGTCGGCCGCATGGAAACGCGGCCGCCCAACATCGAAGGCAAGGGCGAAATCCGCCAGCGCGAGCTGGTGAAGAACGCGCTGCGCATGCGGCCTGACCGCATCATCCTCGGCGAGTGCCGCGGTGAGGAAGCCTTCGACATGTTGCAGGCCATGAACACCGGTCATGAAGGCTCGATGGCCACCATCCACGCCAATACGCCGCGCGACGCCATCTCGCGCCTGGAGCAGATGATCGGCATGGCCGGCTTGCCGATGACGGTTGCTTCCATCCGCGGCCAGATCGCCGGCGCCATCCAGCTCATCGTGCAGTTGCAGCGCCAGTCCGACGGCAAACGCAAGATCACCTCGATCGCGGAGATCACCGGGCTCGAAGGCGACATCATTCAGATGCAGGAGATCTTCAAATACGTGCGCACCGGCACCGCACCGGACGGCGGTGTGCAGGGCCATTTCACGGCGACCGGCGTGCGCCCGCGCTTCCTCACCCATCTGCTCAACCAAGGTGTGAAGCTGCCCGGCAATTTCTTCGACCCTTCGCAGCCGCTCTAGAGCATGATCCCGAAAAGTGAGAACCGGTTTTCGGACAAAATCGTGCTCAAAGGAAAATGACTTCGTCATGTTCAACTTCGATCCGGTTTACCTGATCTATCTGCTGGTCGGCGTCTCGGCGGCGATGTTCGCGGAAGGCGTCTACCTGCTGTTCTACAACAAGGCGTCCTACCGCAATAACATCAACCGCCGTCTCAAAGTGATGGATAGCAAGCCGGATCGCGAAAGCGTGCTGGTGCAGTTGCGGCGCGAACGTGGGCTGACCAGTGGCGGCGAATACACGCTGCCGCTATTGAACTTCAACAAGCTCGTGCTTCAGTCGGGACTGACCGTCGGTCTCGGACGGCTGATCCTTGTCGTCATCGTCGGCATGAGCGGCGCATTCTTCGCCACCATCGCGTTGGAGGGGCACTTGCTGCACGCCGTTTTCGCCGCGCTGTTCAGCGGCTTCGTGCTGCCGTTCATGGTGCTGAGGTTCCTGCGCTCGCGCCGGCAGAAGAAATTCGCCGCGCAGTTCCCCGACGCCATCGACATCATCGTGCGCTCGCTGCGCGCCGGCCATCCGGTCCCGATCGCCATCAACATGGTGGCGCGCGAACTGCCCGACCCGATCGGCAGCGAATTCGGCACAGTCACCGACGAAATCACCTACGGCGCCGATCTCGAGACCGCGATGCGCAATCTCTATTTCCGCGTCGGCACCGACGACCTGCCGCTGTTCGTCACCGCGGTCGCGATCCAAGGCTCGACCGGCGGCAATCTCGGCGAAATCCTGCAAAACCTGTCGGCCGTGATTCGCCTGCGCTTCAAGATGCGCCGCAAGATACGCGCGCTCGCCGCGGAAGGCCGCGCCTCGGCGCTGATTCTGTCGTCGCTGCCGATCGGCATGTTCGCGGTGATCAATTTCCTGGTGCCAAGCTTCTACGCCAGCGTCTGGGGCGAGGATCTGACCAAAATTTGTCTAGTGCTGGCCGGTTGCTGGATGGGCGTCGGAAATTTCATCATGTACCGCATGGTCAATTTCAGGATCTGAGCGATGAACATGATGACGTCGACGTTCGGCAACTTATTCAACGACAACGCCAACATGTTGATGGCGGTGCTGGTGTTTCTCGCCGCCGGTACCATGGCGTTCTCGGCAATGGCGTTCGCGCGCGTGCGCGGCTCGGTCAAGCGGCGCGCCTCGAACATACTCGACGAAACCCAGCGCGGCGCCAACACGAAGCGCTCGCTGCGCTATTCCAGCCTGAAGGCGGTATCGCAGCTTCTCGAGTACACCAACAAACACTACTCAACGGCCAACGACGAGAACATGAAGGTGCTGCGCCGCCGCCTGATCCAGGCCGGCATCTACGATCTGCGCGGCGTCGCCTATTTCTTTATCGGGCGTACCGCGCTCGCCATCGGCGTCGCCGCCGCCGTGTTCCTGGCGCGACCGGTGATCGCGTCGCACGGAGAGACGTTCTTTTGGCTAATGGTGATCGTCGGCGGCATCGCCGGCTATGTCGGCCCCAGCATGTACATCGACCGGCGCATTACCGCCCGCAAGGTCGAGCATCGCTCCGGCTTTCCGGATTTCATGGACCTGCTGGTCGTCTGCGCGGATTCGGGACTGTCGATGGAAGCAGCCCTTGAACGCGTCGGCCGCGAGCTCGGCGACAGCTATCCTTCGCTGTCCGCCAACATCCACATGACCAATCTCGAAACCCGCGCCGGCCGCCCGCTCAAGGACGCGCTCGAACGCTTCGCCGACCGGCTGGCGCTCGACGAGGCGCACGCCTTCGCGACGCTGATCAACCAGTCGATCGATCTCGGCTCCAGCATCACCGATGCGCTGCGGGTTTACAGCGACGACATGCGGCACAAGCGACTCTCGCTCGCCGAGGAAAAGGCTTATGCCCTGCCGGCGAAGCTGTCGGTGCCTATGATGGTGTGCATCTTCCCGGTGCTGTTCGTGGTCATCCTGCTGCCGGTATTCGTGCGTCTGCACGTCGGGCATTATTTCTGATTTACCCGCGTCAAATCACAGGGTGAAGAATTTCTTAACTAACCTCTCCTAGCTTAGCCCTTGTCCCGCTCGTGGCCGTTTCCGGCAGGCTTTTGTAATGCGTATTGGAATTGCCCGAACCCTGTTTATTGCGATGGCCGCCTTGTGGCTTGCCGGCTGCAGCGCCGGCAAATTCTCCAACCCGTTCGAATCGAAAGCGGCCGGCGCCGACGCTTATGCCGCCGCGCCGGCAGACGACACCGCGGCCGCCGAAATGGCGCCGCCGGTGCTCGGCGTGCCGGCCGCCGCCGAACCGGGCTTGCTCGGCAGCGACCCGTATGACGCTTTGAGCCTCGGCAAGAAGCAATACCGCGCCAACAATTTCGGACTGGCCGAGAAATATTTCCGCCACGCGGCCGAACTGCATCCGCGCGACGCGGAAGCCTGGCTCGGGCTTGCCGCGTCTTACGACCGTTTGCGCCGTTTCGATCTCGCCGACCGCGCCTATGCCCAGGCCGTCGGCATTCTCGGTCCGACCACCGAGATACTGAACAACCAGGGCTATTCCTACATGCTGCGCGGCGATTACAAGCGCGCGCACGAGAAACTGGCGGCCGCCCAGCGCAAGGACCCCGGCAATAAATACGTGCTGAACAACATCCAGTTGCTGGAAGACAGCTACCGCAAGGGCAAGGCCATCCAATAGGCCGCGCTTGGCCGCGCTGGAAAGTCACTGGGCGGCGGGACTGAATTCACAACATTGCCGGTTCTTGTTACGGGCCCGAAAGTTTCGTTGCCCGTTCAACTTCATTGTCTCACGCGGTGGATGTGCGACTATTGTCACACTGGTGGGGTTGATTGGGGGCAGAGACCACGACCCGTGCCGTTGCTATCTTAGGTTCGACCGTTCATTCAATCATCCAATCGATTTCCCGGCATAAGGGAAACGACTGAAACCCAGGGAGGAAGCTGCAATGTCCACGAGGACCGGTAAATCGGGGGTGTCGCGCCGCACGCTGCTCAAGGCGGGCGCGGCAATCAGCATGCTCCCGGCGCCGCGCGTGTTCGCGCAAACGCCGGAGCCGCTCAAAGTCGGTTTTCTCACGGTCCTCACCGGCCCGCTCGCAGCGGGCGGCAAGCAGCAGGAAGAAGGCGCGGCACTCTTCCTCAAGGAGCGCAATGGCATGATCGCCGGGCGCAAGATCGAACTGATCACTCAGGACACCGCTGGCAGCCCGGCGCTTGCCAAGACCAAAACTCAAGAGTTGGTCGAGCGCCACAAGGTGGCGGTGACGATCGGTCCGTTGGCGACCAACGAAGCTTTGGCGATGGACGGCTATGTTCATGACACCAAAGTGCCGTTGATCACCACGACTTCGGCCGCCACCGTGGATCTCAAAAGCCGCCTGCCCAATCCTTTCGTCCTGCATGCCTTCGGCACGGCGCCGCAGGTGACCTATCCGCTCGGCGATTACGCGGCCAAGACGCTCGGCTACAAGAAGATTGCTATCGTCGCCGAAGACTTCACTTACGGCCACGAAGGCGCCGGCGGGTTCCACCTCGCCTTCGAGGCGGCGGGCGGCAAGATCGTGCAGAAGCTTTGGCCGCCGCTCAACGCGCCGGAATACGGACCCTATCTCGCGCAGGTCAAGTCCGACGTCGACGCCATCTACATGGGCTTTGCCGGCTCGAACCCGCTGCGCTTCCTCAAGCAGTTCAGCGATTATGGGCTGAAGGGCAAGGTCGCCGTCCTCGGCAACACCACCTCGACCGACGAGGGCATCCTCAAGGTGATGGGCGAAGAAGCGGCCGGCGTCTTTACCGCGGGCTGGTACGCCGCCGGTCTCGACACGCCGGACAACAAGAAATTCGTCGCCGGCATCAACGCCGAGTACAAGCACGATCCCGGCTTCTACACCGCGGGTCCCTACACCGCGTTGCTCATCATCGAGGAAGCGCTCAAGACCACCGGCGGAAAGACCGACGCTGCCGCGGCCTTCCTCAAGGCTATGCACAACGTCCGCCTCAGCCACGGGCCAATCGGCCCGGTGCGGCTCGATCAATACGGCACGCCGATCCTCGACATCCACATCCGCAAGGTTGCGCGCGTGAACGGCAAGCTCACCAACACGATCATCAAGACCTATCCGCAGGTAAATCAGTTCTGGACCTACGATCCCAACAAGGCCGTCGAGCAGCCGGTATTCTCGCGCGACTTTCCGCCGAGCAAATATCTCGAATAGCCGTCACTGTGATCATCGGTGCAGCGGCCGTCCGGGCTACCGGACGGCCGATCGTGTTCATAAATGCAGCATGTGGGGTGCGCCTGCGCGAGGAATCCGATCATGTTCGATTCGTTGCGAAAGCTGATTTCCGATTTGAACGAGGGCGGCAAGCATCCCAGCCGCCTCGCGGACGACGATTATCGCCTGGCCGCCGCCGCGCTCTTGATGCATGCGGCCGCCATCGACGGCACGGTCTCGGACGCTGCGCGTGACAAGCTGCATTCCCTGCTCAAGCAGCGCTTCAACCTGGACGATGCCGCGGCCGATGAACTGGTCGCGGCCGCCACCGAGGCCGAGCAAAAGGCGGTCGATCTCTATCACTTCACCGCCCGACTCAACCGCTCGCTCGACGCGGCGGGACGCGCGCGCATGGTCGAAATGATGTGGCAAATCGCTTATACCGATGGCGTCGTGAGCGAATTCGAGGATAACTTGATCTGGCGGGCGGCCGATCTGCTTTGCGTCCCGCAAGGTGAGCGGATCGCGCTGCGCGAGCGGGTTTCGGCATCCCGCGTGGATGGGGGCAACGCTAATCAATGAGCGGCTTGCGGCCGGTCACCGTCATCACCGGCGCTTCGGCCGGCATCGGCGCGGCGCTGGCGCGCGTGTTTGCGCGCCACGGCCATGATCTGGCGCTGGTGGCGCGGCGCGAGGATCGCCTGCGCGCGCTGGCCGATGAAATCGCGGCGGTCGGCGGTGCAAGACCGCTGGTGATCGTTGCCGACCTGCAACGAGGCGACGCCGTCCGTCTGATCGGCGAGGCGCTGGCGGCGCATGGCGCCGAGCCGCAATACATCGTCAACAATGCCGGCTTCGGCCTGATCGGGAATTCCGCCGCGCTCGATCGCGACGAGCAACTGGCGATGATCGACCTCAACATCCGCATGCTCGCCAGCCTTTCGCTTGCTTTTGTCGACAGCCTCGCCCGCCATGGCGGGGGCATCCTCAATGTCGGCTCGATGGCTGGCTTCCTGCCGGGTCCCGGCATGACGGTCTATTACGCCACCAAAGCCTTTGTGCTCTCGTTCAGCGAGGCGCTGCACAGCGAGTTCAAATCGCGTGGAATTCGGGTAACCGTGCTCTGTCCCGGCCCGGTGCCGACCGAATTCGCCTCGCGCGCGGGCCTTTCCGCCAGCGTGGCCCCGGCGATTCTCACCCTAAGCGCGGCGCGCGTGGCGGAGGAGGGCTATCGTGGTCTGATGCAAGGGCGCCGGACCGTGGTGCCGGGCTTGATCAACAAGCTGATCGTCCTTCTGATCAGGATTACCCCGCGCAGTCTGGTGTTGGCGCTGGTGGACGCCCGCCAGCGCCGGCGCAGGTCCGTGCCGCGCACTTAGAGCGCCGTTAGATTGACACTGTGCGTCCCTAACATTTTGCTTGCGCATGATCTTTTCCGAAAACCGGTTCCCACTTTTCGGGATCATGCGCTAGCTGCCGCCAGCCGCCGATATTGCAAACGCCGGCAAAGCCGTTAGTACTCGGTAGAAGCGCAGAATCGCGCACCGAACCGCCATGTTGAAGCCGGTCCTTCTCATCCTGCACCAGGAGCATTCCTCGCCCGGCCGTGTCGGCCAGGTGCTGGGCAAGCTCGGCTATCCGCTCGACATCCGGCGCCCGCGTTTCGGCGATCCGCTGCCGGAGACGATGGATGCGCATGCCGGCGCGGCGATTTTCGGCGGTCCGCAAAGTGCCAACGATAAAGAAGATTTCGTGCGCCGTGAGATCGACTGGATCGGTGTGCCGCTGCGCGACAAAAAACCTTATCTCGGCATCTGCCTCGGCGCGCAGATGATGGCGCACCATCTCGGCGGCCGCGTCTATCCGCACCCGCAAGGCCACGCCGAGGTCGGTTACTATCCGATTCGTCCGACGCAGGCCGGGCGCACAATCTGCGCCGAGTGGCCCGACCACGTCTATCAATGGCATCGCGAGGGCTTCGACTTGCCGGCGGGCGGAGAATTGCTGGCGGAAGGCGATGCATTCTCGGTGCAGGCGTTTCGTTACGGCACTGGCTACGCGTTGCAGTTTCACCCGGAGGTCACCCACGCCATGATGTATCGCTGGCTGGTGCGCGGCGCCCACCGCATGGAACTTCCGGGCACCAAGCAGCGCCACGAGCATATCGCCGGCCGCGCCGTGCACGATCACGCCTCGCGCAACTGGCTCGCCGCCTTTATCGATCACTGGATCGGCCGCAAACTGGCCGGCCAGCCGGCGGCCGCCCCTTAAGCTATATTTTGCGCGCACGCCGCATGTGGAACCCGACGCCGGCCGCCCTAAACCATTGACAAATCGCCGGCCGCCCTGATCGTTGCGCCTGGGTTCACGGGGGGAGTTGGCAGCCCACGCGCGGAGGCTGGGTGGATGCTTGATTCAAACGACGATAACCGGCCCGCCGCGCGGCGGACGCCGGCCGCGCTCGGCGCGATGTTGCGCGCCTCGGACGGCATTCTCGACATGCTGCCGATCGCGACGTTCATTTGCGACGCGCAGGGCCAGATCCTTCAATACAACCAGCGCGCCGTCGAGATCTGGGGCCGCAGCCCGCAACCGGGGCAGACGCATCAGGAGTTCACCGCCGCCGCGCGGTTTTTCCATGTCGACGGCACGCCGCTGCAGCGCTCGGAGCTGGCCGAAGTGCTGGCGACCGGAAAGCCCGCGCGCGATGTCGAGCGTATCGTCGAACGCATGGACGGTGCGCGCGTAACTGTGTCGCTCAATATCGATCCGCTGCGCAACGCCAAAGGCGAGGTGATCGGCGCGGTCAATTGTTTTATCGACATTACCGAGCGAAAGCGCACCGCCGCCGCGCTCGAACAGTCGCGACTGCATACGCTCGAGCAGGAACAGCGCCTGGCGGCCACCTACGAGCATGCCGCGATCGGCATTTCGGAGGTCGCGCCGGACGGCCGTTTCCTGCGCGTCAATGAGGCGACTTGCGCCATTACCGGTTACAGTCGCGAGCACTTGCTCGCCACCAAGCTGTTCACCCATACATACCCCGACGACGCCGATGCGGATCGCGAAGGTTTTCGCAAGCAGGTCAACGGCGAACTGGAATTCTATTCGGTGGAGAAGCGGCTCAACCGCAACGACGGACGGTTGATCTGGCTGTCGGTTTATTCCTCGCCGGTGCGCGCCGCCGATGGACACCTGCTCTATCTGGTGCGCGTTGTTCAAGACATCACCGAACGCAAGGCGGCGGAGCGGCGCCAGAAGCTGTTGATCGACGAGCTGAACCACCGCGTGAAAAACACGCTCGCGACCGTGCAGTCGCTCGCCTCGCAGACCGTGCGCGGCGCGCCGACGCCCGCGGCCTTTCGCGACAGTTTCGAGGGCCGGCTGATCGCGCTCTCCAAGGCGCACGACCAGCTCACCCGGCATCATTGGGAGAGCGCCGAGTTGCGCGAACTGCTGTCGGCCAGTATCGCACCCTATATCGGCGCGGGACCGGAACGGATCGTGCTGCGCGGCGAGGATTTCGTGTTGCGCCAGCGCGCGGTTCTCACATTGGCGATGGCGTTCCACGAGCTCACCACCAACGCCGTCAAATACGGCGCGCTGTCTGTGCCCGGCGGCCGCATCGAGATCCGCTGGCAAACCGAGCGCGACGCGGCCGACGGTCCCGCGATGTTGCGCATCGAGTGGGTGGAGAAGAATGGGCCCGCGGTCGCCGAACCGCAGCAGCGCGGGTTCGGCTCCAAGCTGATCGAGGGCGGTATCGCCGCCGAGCTCGGCGGCAGCGCCCGCCTCGCCTTCGAGCCAGCCGGCTTGCGCTGTGAGATCGTCATTCCGCTACGGGCGGCGACTTCTCGACGTTGACGCTAGGCCGGCGAATGGCGCGGATTGGTCGATTTGAAAGCAGAGAGCCCGTCTTCGCCCTGCGGGCCACGGCGGGCAGCCTTCGTACGCGGGCTGGCTTGCCAGCCGAAGGCAGTCCGCCTTCGCTCTTCGAGCTTTGGCGCACACTCGCCCCGCGAAGGCCTTGCTCGCCGAAGCCTTGGCGAAGGCGAGTGGTGGAGCCGAGGGGATTTGAACCCCTGACCTCCTCATTGCGAACGAGGCGCTCTCCCAACTGAGCTACGGCCCCGCCTTCGCGGCGCAACGCTGGTCTTTGCGCGGTTTTCAGCGAGTGGGCGCCATTTAGGGCCGGGGTTTGGCACTGTCAACCCGCTGCCGCTACCGCCGCCGGTTCGGCTTGTTCAAGCCGATGCGACCCGCTAATTTCCGCCCACCTCGAACAGGCGGATTCTCATGCGCGCTGTCCTCGATATCGTTCTGCTGGTGCTGCAAATCTATATCTGGTTACTGATCGCCGCCGCCGTGCTCTCTTGGTTGGTCGCCTTCAACGTGGTCAACACCCGCAATCAGGTGGTGCACATGGTCGGCGATTTCCTGTATCGGCTTACCGAGCCGCTGCTGCGGCCGATCCGCTCGATGCTGCCTCATCTCGGCGGGATCGATGTGTCGCCGGTGATCCTGATCCTGCTGATCCTGCTGCTGGAAAACGTGATCGTCCGGTACATTTACCCGAACGTGTTCTGAGATGGTCGCGGCGCTGGAGAGGATTTGCGCTTCGGGCTAACAATTCGTCATGGCCGGGCTTGTCCCGGCCATCCACGTCTTTAGGCTCTGTCGGGATTAGAAGTCGTGGATGCCCGGCACAAGGCATGTGCTCGGGCCGGCGAAGCCGGACCCGAGTGCGGGGGCATGACGATGGAGAGACTGTTCGTGCCTGCCCGCATCATTGACGGCAAGACGATCTCGGCCGACCTGCGCGGCAAGGTGACCGATGCGGTGCATCGTCTGCTGCGCGACCGCGGCATCGTGCCGGGTCTCGCGGTCGTGCTGGTTGGCCATAATCCGGCCAGCAAGGTCTATGTCCGCAACAAGTCGAAAGCGGTGACCGCGGCCGGCTTACGGTCGTTCGATCAGCATTTGCCAGAGGACGTGAGCGAAGCCGAACTGCTCGACTTGATCGCGCAGCTCAATGGCGATCCGCAGGTCAACGGCATTCTGGTGCAGTTGCCGCTGCCGCCGCAGATCAACCCGGACAAGGTCATCGCGCAGGTTGATCCGGACAAGGACGTGGATGGATTTCATCCGCTCAATGCCGGCCGGCTTGCCAGCGGGCGGCCCGGGCTGGTGCCGTGCACCCCGCTCGGCTGCGTGCGACTGGCCAAGACCATGCACCCCTCGCTCGCGGGGATGGAAGCGGTGGTGATCGGCCGCTCCAACATCGTCGGCAAGCCGGTGGCGCAACTGCTGCTGGCAGAGAATGCGACGGTGACCATCGCGCATTCGAAAACGCTCGATCTGCCGGCGGTGTGTGCGCGCGCGGACTTGTTGGTCGCGGCGACGGGGCGCCCCGAAATGGTTCGCGGCGGCTGGATCAAACCCGGTGCGACCGTCATCGACGTCGGCATCAATCGCGTTGTCGGCGAACGCGGCGGGGTGCACGTCGTCGGCGATGTCGCTTACGCGGAGGCCAAGACCGTCGCCGGCGCGATCACGCCGGTTCCCGGCGGAGTTGGGCCGATGACCATCGCCTGCCTGCTGTTAAACACGCTTTACGCCACGTGCATCCAGAACGGTCTGCCGGCGCCGAGTATCTAATCTACGTCCGTCACCCAGAGGTGGCCGCGCGTAGCGTGGGCGACGGCCAATGCGTAGAAAATCTTGACCGTTCATCCACCAATGTCGGGTTTACCCGACATTGGAATTTAAAGCGCACAAGTTGGCTATAGCCGACTTGTGGTGGCTCGCGCATCAGGATGACGGGTATAGTTTGCGGTTGAGAAATTGACGGCACCGCCTCACTGCCAGGCGTAGGCGACCTTGTCGAGCGTCTTCGATCCGAAGCGTTCCGACGAGCGTGCGACCGCGCGGCCGCCGAGCGCGCGATAGAAGTCCACCGCCGGCTCGTTATCGGACAGCGCCCACACGACCAAGCTCTTCAAGCCACTCTGCGTGAGGTCCTTGCGCGCGGCGGAGAAGAGGCGGCGGCCGAAGCCCAGCCCCTGGAACTCGGGTCGCAGATAAAGCTCGTAAACTTCGCCGTCATAGAACAGGCTGCGCGCCCGGTTGCGTCCGTAATTGGCGTAGCCCGCGATCTGCTCGCCGAATTGCAGGATGGTGATGCGGCTGCCCTTGCGGATGGCGCTATCCCACCAGTCCGGTCCACGCCGGTTGATCAGCTTGTCGAGTTCGTTGCCGGGGATGATGCCCTGATAGGCAGTGCGCCATGCCTGGTCATGGGTTGCGGCGACATCCATCGCATCGGAGGCCTTCGCGCGGCGAATCTCTATGAGGGTCGTACTCATTGCGGAATACAAGCAACGAACTCTGCGGCCTTCAAGCCCTATGATTAATGATCAGTAAACGGTGTGGATTACTGGTCACACTGCGGTAAGAAACACGCTATAGCTGCTGAAAAATCGAGGTTATGAGGCGAGCGATGCGAACCGCGGCTTCACGCGCGGCGTTTGCGATATCCGTTGCGTGCAGGCGCCGCCGCGGCAGGTGATTCTGATTTCCGATTTAACCCGTCCCAATATAGGACAGCTCTGGAGCCGTTTCCGGGGCAGGGCCACGGGATGTCAGACCGCCTCCGCTTCCTTCGCGCGGTCGGCTCGCTTGCGATCGGTCTCGTCGAGCAGCTTCTTGCGCAGGCGGATCGATTTCGGCGTCACCTCGACCAACTCGTCGTCCTCGATATAGGCGAGCGCCTTTTCCAGCGTCATCCTTATTGGCGGCGTCAGCCGGACGGCTTCGTCTTTCGACGTGGTGCGAATATTGGTGAGTTGCTTGCCCTTGAGCACGTTGATGACCAGGTCGTTATCGCGGGTGTGCTCGCCAACGATCATGCCGCGGTAAACTTTCCAACCCGGCTCGATCATCATCGGGCCGCGGTCTTCCAGATTCCACAACGCGTAGGCGACCGCCTCGCCTTTATCGTTGGCGATCAGCACGCCATTGCGGCGGCCCTGGATCGGGCCCTTGTGCGGCCCGTAGGCGTGGAACAGCCGGTTCATGATGGCGGTGCCGCGCGTGTCGGTCAGCAATTCACCCTGATAGCCGATCAGTCCGCGCGTTGGTGCGTGGAACACCAACCGCAGGCGATGGCCGCCGGAGGGCTTCATCTCCAGCATCTCGGCTTTGCGCTCTGCCATTTTCTGCACGACGATGCCGGAATGAACTTCGTCGACGTCGATGACGACTTCCTCGATCGGCTCGAGCTGTTCGCCGGTCGCGGGCTCTTCGCGCAGCAGGACCTTCGGCCGCGACACCGATAACTCGAAACCTTCACGCCGCATCTGCTCGATCAGAATGCCGAGCTGCAATTCACCGCGGCCGGCGACTTCCATGGCGTCCTTGTCGTCGGACTCGCGCACGCGCAATGCCACGTTGCCCTCGGCCTCGCGCAGCAGCCGGTCGCGGATCATGCGGCCGGTGACCTTGGTGCCTTCGGTGCCGGCGAGCGGGGAATCATTGACGCGGAACGTCATCGCCAAAGTCGGCGGGTCGATTGGCTGCGCCGGGATTGGCGTTTCGACCGACGGATCGCAGATCGTCATCGCGACGGTCGCCTCCGGCAGCCCGGCGATGGCGACGATGTCGCCCGCTTCCGCCGCCTCCACCGGCACGCGCTCGATGCCGCGGAAGGCGAGCACCTTGGTGACGCGGCCGTTCTCGATCAGCTTGCCGTCGTGATCGAGCACCTTCACCGTTTGGTTCGGCTTCACCGAGCCCGCCGTAATGCGGCCGGTGACGATGCGGCCGAGATAGGGGTTCGCTTCCAGGATGGTGCCGAGCAGACGGAAAGGCCCAGTATCGACCATCGGCGGCTTGACGTGGCTGAGGATGAGATCGAACAACGGCCGCATGCCGTCGTCGTGCGAGCCGTCCAGTTTGGCTGCCATCCAGCCCAATTTGGCCGAGCCGTAGAGGATCGGGAAATCGAGTTGCTCGTCGCTGGCGTCGAGCGCGGCGAACAGGTCGAACACCTCGTTCACCACCTCGGTTGCGCGCGCGTCGGAACGGTCCACTTTGTTGATGACGACGATGGGCTTGAGGCCCATCTTCAGCGTTTTGGAGACAACGAACTTGGTCTGCGGCAGTGGGCCTTCGGCGGCATCCACCAGTACCAGCGCGCCGTCCACCATGTTGAGGATGCGCTCCACCTCGCCGCCGAAATCGGCGTGGCCGGGCGTGTCGACAATGTTGATGCGGGTGTCTTTCCAGATGACCGAGGCCGCCTTGGCCAGGATGGTAATGCCGCGCTCGCGCTCGAGATCATTGGAATCCATCGCGCGCTCGACCACCCGCTGGTTCTCGCGATAGGCGCCGGATTGCTGCAATAGCCGGTCGACTAGCGTGGTTTTGCCGTGGTCGACGTGCGCGATAATGGCGATATTGCGTAGGTTCATGCGGGTTCCGGAAACCGAGCGCGGGCCCGGCATAGGATTTCCAAAGGAAATCCGTTCCTAAAAAGCGGCAGGATTGCCGGATGGCAATCCTGCGGGGCCCGCGACTTTGTTGCGGCGCAATATAGTCACGACGCCGCGGGAAGCAACTGTTGGCTCGCGGACCTCTTGAACGAGGTTAAGCCGGTCACGCGCCCGCCGGCCGGCCCCAGGGCCCGCTCTGGCTGCCGCGCGGCATTGCTTTCTGCAACATCATCATCTCGGCGATGGTTTCGCCGGTGACCAGGCCGACCAGCCTGCCACCGGCATCGGTGATGCCGACCGCCGGAGCCTGCTTCTGTTGCAGCAACTTGAAAGCCTGTTCCAAAGTCATGCGGTGGCCGACCGTCGGCAGCACCGCGATCATGGCGTCGGCGACACGGGCGTCGGGGCCGCGCTGTTTGATGGCGCCGATGACGTCGCGGCGGCCGAGCACACCGATCGGCTTGCCGGTGCCGTCCACCACCGGGAATTCGCCCTGGCCTGTTTGCAGCAGCGTCTGCACCGCCGCATCGAGGTGTTGCTCGGGGGTCAGCGTCTCGAAATGTGTCACCATGGCGTGGCTCACCGGCACGCCGCGCGAGACGGCGCGCAGCGCCACCATGTGCGCTTCCGATGAGGCCGCGAGATAGACGAAGATGGCGATGAAGATCAGGATCGGATTATACATCAAGCCGATGAAGCCGAGCGCGAAGGCGACGAACTGGCCGATCGCGGCGGCGATCTCGGTCGCCCGCACATAGCCCATGCGGCTCGCCAGCAGCGCGCGCAGCACGCGGCCGCCGTCCATCGGGAAGGCCGGGATCATGTTAAACAAAGCGAGGAAAAGGTTCACCGACGCCAGCCGGTCGACCAGCGAAAATTGCGTATTATCGAGACCGGCCGCAGCGTTCGATTGCAACGCCGCGCCGCCGACCACCACCAGCAGGATCGTGATGAACACGTTTACCAGCGGCCCCGCGATGGCGATGAGAAATTCCTGGCCTGGCTCCTCAGGGATGCGTTCGAGCTGGGCGACGCCGCCGATCGGCAGCAGCGTCACATAGGGCGTCGGCACGCCGAAGGCGCGGGCGGTGAAGATATGACCGAACTCATGCAACAGAACGCACAGGAACAATAGCACCATGAACACGACGCTATCCCAAGCCGCGGACGCGCCGCCCTGGCCGTAACTGGCGGCGAATATCCAGGCGAGAAACAGCAGGAAGGTGAGGTGGATGCGCACGACCGTGCCGGCCACCCTGCCGATGTTCAATGACCAGGACATGAAATGCCTCGTATGGTCGGGACCGTCAGCCAAGAGGTAGTATCGGCGTGGACCCTTTGCGAGGGTCGCGGCGTTAACGGGGGAGGGTCGTCATGGCGCAAAAACTGACTGCGGAAGCCCGCAAGGCCGCCTTGGGCAAGCTTGGCAAGTGGTCCGACGTGTCCGGCCGCGACGCCATCACGCGCAAATTCACCTTCAAGAATTTCCGCGAGGCGTTCGCCTTCATGACCAAGGTCGCCGACGTCGCCGAGCAGATGAACCATCACCCGGAATGGTTCAACGTCTACAAGACCGTCGAGGTGACTCTGTCGACCCACGATGCCGGCGGGCTGACCGAGCTCGATATCAAGCTCGCCGAGGCAATGGATAAATTGGCCGGGTGAGGTTCGACGCGCCTTGCAGGGGCCGATTTCTCCAACCATCTACAGCCTATGGCATTCGCAAGCAGCGCCTTCTGGCAAGGTAACGGCGAGGATGAAGGGGCGCTGCGCCGAAGTTTCTGGCGCAAGCTGCGCCGCGTCGCCGCGCAGATTCCCTTTACCGAGGATCTGCTAGCCGCCTATTACTGTGCCTTCGACCGCGACACCCCGCTGCCGGTGAAGGCGACGCTCGCCGGCGCGCTCGCCTATTTCATTCTGCCGGTCGACGCCATTCCCGATGTGCTGCCGGTGATCGGCTTCACCGACGATGCCGCGGTGCTGGCGACCGCGATCCAGATGGTGGCGAACCACATCCGCCCGGTGCACCGCCAAGCCGCGCGCGACGCATTGGCGAAGCTCTAGGGCCGCAAGATCGCCTTGCCCATCACTTGCCGCGCGGCGATCGCCTTGAGCGCGGCCGGCGCATCGGCGAGTGGATAGACCGCGTGCACATGCGACGACAATTTGCCCTCCGCGCACCAGGCGAGAATTTGCGCCATGTTGGCGCGGTGGCCGGCCGGATCGCGTTCGATCCATGAGCCCCAGAACACGCCGAGCACGTCGCAGCCCTTGAGCAGCACAAGATTGAGCGGCAGCTTCGGGATTTCACCGGCGGCGAAGCCGATTACCAGATAACGTCCGAGCCACGCGATCGAACGCAACGCGGCTTCCGCGTAAGCGCCGCCGACCGGATCGTAGATCACGTCGGCGCCCTGTCCGTCTGTCGCGCGCCGCAGCGCATCCTTGAGATCGTTCTTGCCATAGTCGATACCGTCATCGGCGCCGTGCTGGAGCGCGAAGGCGATCTTCTCCGCCGACGAGGCGCAGGCGATCACGCGCGCGCCGACGAGCTTGCCGAGTTCGATCGCGGCAAGACCGACGCCGCCGGATGCGCCAAGCACTGCCAGGGTCTCGCCGCTCTTGAGCCTGGCGCGATCCTTGAGCGCGTGCAGCGTGGTGCCATAGGTGACACAAAGTCCGGCGGCATGATCGAAGTCGAGGCCGTCGGGGATTTTGACCAGTCGGTTGACGGCGATCGCGATGCGCTCGCGGGCGGCGCCGTAGCCGGAATAGCCGAGCACGCGATCGCCGGCTTTGAAACCGGCCGCGCCTGGCCCGAGGCTTTCCACCGTGCCTGCGAATTCCGCCGACGGCGAGAACGGCATCGCCGGCTTGGTTTGATACTTGCCGGCGATGATCAGCGTGTCGAAGAAGTTCAGCGCCGCCGCCTCGATGCGCGCCACCGCCTCTCCCGGTCCAGGCACGGGATCGGCGATGTCGGCAAGTTCGAGGTCGTCGGGGGCGCCGTAGCGGGTGCAGAGCAGGGCTTTCATGGTCACTCGGTCGATTGGATCGGTGTGGCAGGTTATCTAGCACGCCCGCCGGCAGGTTTGCGGCATCAGCCTTAGGCCTGTGTTTTCTCGTCGGAGCGACGGATTGCCGCCTTCACCTTGTCGATATTCATCTCTAATGGGCTAATATCCAGCTGTTCTCTTGGGGGGCGGCTTGGAACGCCGTCGTTCACTTCAACCGGTAGGGCCCGATGACGAAAACGCTTTGGCAAAGCCCCGCGATTGTACTGCTGACCGCCGCCGCCCTGGCTTGCGGCACCGCCGCCTATGCGCAGGCCTCGAAACCACAAGCTCCAAAAAAACCCGCCAAGCCCGAACCCACCGAGCAAGCGGTGCTGCTCGGCCAGTTCGGCGATTGGGGTGCCTACACGGCATCGCCCGGCGGCAAGAAGGTCTGTTTCGCACTGGCCAAACCGGCCAAGGCCGAAACCGAGCCGAAGGGCCGCAACCGCGACCCGTCCTACGCCTTCGTTTCCACCCGGCCGGCCGAGAAGGTGCGAAACGAAGTGTCGATGATCGTCGGCTATCCGCAAAAGCCGGGCGTCGACGCCACCGCCACCATCGGCTCGGCGAGCTACGTGATGTATACCCAGAACGACGGCGCCTGGGTGAAGAATGCGGCGGAAGAGGCGCAAATGGTCGAGGCCATGCGCAAGGGCGCCGATCTGGTGATCAAGAGCGTGTCCAGCCACGGCACCAAGACCACCGACTCCTATTCGCTGAAGGGATTGGCCCAGGCGCTCGACAAGGTGGCGGAGGAGTGCAAGTAAGGCGTCCACGCCCTATATTGCCGGCAAAGCCGCCACGCGCGGCTATCGCGACCTGAAACTATGGCAACCACAATCGAAATTGCACCGGCCTCGGCGCCTTTCGTTGAGAGGGCGCCGCTTGAGCGCTACGTCGCGCCCGAAAAACCGTCGCTGGTCGGCCTCACGCGTGCGCAGCTCGCCGAGCTCTTGGGTGACGTCGGCGTGCCGGAGTCGCAGCGCAAGATGCGCGTGCAGCAGCTCTGGCACTGGATCTATTTCCGCGGCTTCACCTCGTTCGACGCCATGACCAGCGTCTCGAAAAAATTGCGCGCGGCGTTGGGCGCGCGCTTCACCCTCGAACGGCCCGAGGTGGTGGCCGAGCAGGTCTCGGTCGACGGTACGCGTAAATGGCTGCTTCGTTTGCCGGGCGAGACGCAAGGTAAGGGGATTGGCGAGCGGCCGCATGAGGTCGAATGCGTCTATATCCCCGACACCGACCGCGGCACGCTGTGCGTCTCCAGCCAGGTTGGCTGCACGCTCACCTGTTCGTTCTGTCACACCGGCACTCAGCGTCTGGTGCGCAATCTCACCGCCGGCGAGATTGTCGGCCAGGTGATGATGGCGCGCGACCGGCTCGGCGATTGGCCGGCCGGTATTCGCCCGACCGACGGCGTCGTGCCGGCTGGCGACAGCCGATGCATCACCAATATTGTTATGATGGGCATGGGCGAGCCGCTCTACAATCTCGATGCCGTGCGCGACGCGCTCTTGATCGTCGCCGACGGTGACGGCATCGCCATCTCCAAGCGCCGCATCACGCTATCGACCTCCGGCGTGGTGTCGAATATCGCGCGCGCCGGCGCCGAGATCGGCTGCATGTTGGCGGTGTCGCTGCACGCCGTGCGCGACGACCTGCGCGACGAACTGGTGCCGCTCAACCGCAAATATCCGATTGCGCGGTTGCTCGACGCCTGCCGCAATTATCCCGGCGTCTCCAACGCCAGGCGCATCACCTTCGAATACGTCATGCTCAAGAGCGTCAACGACTCTATCGACGACGCCAAGGCGCTGGTGCGACTGCTTGAAGGGCATCCCGGCCAAGATCAATCTCATTCCGTTCAATCCGTGGCCCGGCAGCAAATATGAATGTTCCGACTGGGAGCAGATCGAGAAGTTCTCGCAAGTGGTGTTCGACGCCGGCTATGCCTCGCCGGTGCGCACCCCGCGCGGCCGCGACATTTTGGCCGCCTGCGGCCAACTCAAGAGCGCGACCGAGAAACTTTCCGCCCGCGAGCGTATGGCGTTGCGGGCGATGGCGATGACGGACTGAACGATGGCGCTCATCGGCCGCATCATCGTCATCCTGTTCGCGCTGTTCATGGCGACAATCGCCGGCGGCATCGCCGCGGCTATAGCGCTCCTCGGCGCCGAATTGCACATGGTTGGCACCGACCCGGTCGAGCACGTGTTCTTCTGGGGTACCGCGGCTTTCGCCTCCGGCGTCACCGCTATCGTCGGCTTCCTGCCCATTCTGATCGCCATCATCCTGGCGGAAGCATTTTCCATCCGCTCGCTCGCGATTCAGGCGGCGGCCGGCGCGGCGATTTTGTTGCTCGGATACTACAGCGCGGGCTTTACCGCCTACGAGGAATCGATCGACCATCCGCCGCCGCCGATCTCGCGCGAGGCCGAGATCGCGGCCGCGGTCGGCGTGGTGTTCGGCTTTACCTATTGGCTGATCGCCGGCCGCAATGCCGGCCGCTGGCGCGAAAGCGAACGGGTCAGGGTCAGCTAGCGCTTCGCCCAGTCCAGCGCCGCTTCCAGCCGGTCGTTGCCCCAGAACAATTCGCCATTGGTGGTGACGAAGCTCGGCGCACCGAAAATCCCCAGCCGCTGCGCCTCATCGGTCTGCGCGCGCAACACCGCCTTGGCAGCGTCCGCTTGCGCCCGCTGCGAAATCGCGTCCGCGTTCTGTCCGAGCCGGCAAGAACATCGGCGAGCGCGTTTGGCTCGCCGATGTTGCGGCCTTCGGC
This sequence comes from uncultured Alphaproteobacteria bacterium, assembly GCA_963709015.1. Classification (GTDB taxonomy): domain Bacteria; phylum Pseudomonadota; class Alphaproteobacteria; order Rhizobiales; family Xanthobacteraceae; genus Pseudolabrys. Next base: position 148,868 of record CAVPUU010000026.1, read on the forward strand.
GAATTCGGCGCGATAGACCGCGCGGCAGTAATCTTCGCCCCAACTTTGCGCCAGCGCCACCAGCGCGACGCGCGCGGCCAACAGCGTTATTCTGCGGAAACGGCGTTGGCGGCCTTGAAGCTGAGGGCGAGCGCCTCGCAAATCCGTTCGAGGTCGCGCCACATATAGCGGCCCTTGCCGGGATAAATATTGAACGGCGAATTATCCCAACCTTGCGCCTTGAAGATCGGCCCCAGCAGAAACGGCCGCGATCGCGCGCCACAGGGGCAATGCGCATGGCCGCTGGATGAATAGGTGGAGGCAAAATCGAACCAAAAATCGACCGTGGGTACATTGGCCATGCCATGATTATAGCGGCCTTGTCGGCTCGCGCTTTTCATTTCCGCATCTCTCGGCTAGACGGGCAGCGCGCATGCGCAAAGGAAAAACATGAACCGTACCGGACTGACGATCGCGCTTAGCTTGGCCGCCGTGGTCGGCGTGGTGTTTGGGCTCTTTCCCCAGCTCGATCTCATGGTTTCCGCGCCGTTCAACACTATGGTCAGTGACGGCTACAATTTCTCGCTGCGCCTTTCGCAGCCGCTACAGCTCGCGCGCGACATCGGGCTGTGGGTGGGGACCGCGGTGATCGTGTCGGTCGTCGCGGCGTTGGCGTTCAAACTAATTTTGCCGCGCCGCCGGCTTTTGCTGTCGGGCCGCGCCATTTTGTTTCTGATGACGACAGTTGCGCTCGGGCCGGGACTCGTCGCGAATATCGTGCTCAAGGATCACTGGGCGCGCCCGCGGCCGATCGAAGTGACGCAATTCGGCGGCACCGAGCATTTCGTCGCCTGGTGGGATCCGCGCGGTGAGTGCGACAACAACTGTTCGTTCGTGTCCGGCGACGTCTCTGGCGCGGTGTGGACGATCGCGCCGGCGGTGCTGGTGCCGCCGCCGTGGCGGGCGCTCGCCTGCGGCGCGGCCCTGGCGCTGGGCATCGGCATGGCGGCATTGCGCATTGTGATGGGTGCCCATTTTTTCACCGACACCTTGTTCGCCGGGGTGTTCACCTTCCTGATCATTTGGCTGGTGCACGGCCTGATCTATCGCTGGCCACGCACGCAGCTCTCCGACGAAGGCGTCGAGCGCGGCGTCGAGCGCCTCGCCTTGCCCGGGCATGATTTCATCGTCGAACTGCTGCGGAAGCGGAAAACCGAACTCTGACCGGTAAGGTTACTCGGCCGTCCGCTGTGGCCTGTGGGCCGTCGCCGCGATATTGTGAACGGATATATCGATACCCAGATCGTCTTTGTCGCGCGGGGCTGCACGGTACATGAATAACTTCACGTTGCATTAGCGGTCGGAGTAGGTCTTGCTCGGATCGCCCGAAAAATTGCTTCCGCCGGCGCCGACGCCGCGCCTCAAGCCATTGGGTCCACTAGCGCTGCTGCGCGTGCTCGCGCGCAACCCGCTGGAAGCGTGGACGCAAGCGCATTTCGAAGAGCCGGTCGTCATGGGCGGCCTGTCGATCGGGCGCGTCGCGCTGGTCAGCGACCCGGGCGCGATACGCCGCGTGCTGATGGACAACAGCCAGAACTACCAAAAGGACTGGCTGCAAAGGCGTGTGCTGTCGGCCGGCCTGAGCAACGGACTATTGACCGCCGAGGGCCAGCAGTGGCGCGCGCAGCGCCGCGTGCTGGCGCCGTTGTTCGCGCGCAGGACCGTCATGAGTTTTTCCGCCGCTATGATCGATGCCGCCGCGTGCCTGGTCGAACGTTTGGGGCGGCGCGACGGTGAGATCGAGGACATCGCGGTCGAGGTCACGCGGCTGACTTTGGAGGTGCTGGAACGCACCATGTTCGCCGACGGGCTCGGCCGCAGCGCGGAGGAAATCCGCATCGCCATGAAACACTATTTCGAGGCGATCGGACGTCTCGACCCATTCGACGTGCTGGGTCTGCCGGCCGTGGTGCCGCGGCTCAGCCGCTGGAGAGTGCGGCCCATGCTTCGCGTTTTCGAATCCGCGATCGATACGATCGTATCGACCCGCCGCCTGCGCATGGCCGAAGATCCGGCGAGCGTGCCGCGCGACATTCTCACGCTGTTGCTCGAAGCGCGCGATCCGGAAACTAGCGAAGGCCTGAGCGAAGTCGAGGTGCGGGCGAACATCCTCACCTTCATCGCCGCCGGGCACGAGACCACCGCCAACAGCATTGCCTGGACTTTGTATCTGCTGTCGCAATCGCCCGAGTGGCGCAGCCGGGTGCAGGCCGAGGCCGATCGCGAACTCGACGGCGACATCGACGGCCTTTCAGAGCGCTTGGTTGAAACGCGCGCCGTGATTGAAGAGGCGATGCGGCTCTATCCGCCGATCGCCGCGATCAGCCGCGCGGCACTCGCGTCCGACGAACTCGCCGGCGTATCGATTAAGCGCGGCACCATGGTCGTGATCGCGCCCTACGTGTTGCACCGGCATCGTGCACTATGGAGCGATCCCGACAAATTCGATCCCAACCGCTTCCTCGACGGCGCGCGCGAGACGATCGATCGCTTTGCCTATCTTCCGTTCGGCGTCGGGCCGCGCGTCTGCATCGGCGCTACTTTGGCGATGCAGGAGGCCTTGATCGTCGTTGCGACTGTCATGCGGCATTTCACGTTGGAACTGGCGCCGGGCTATGTCGTCCGGCCGGTGCACCGGGTGACCGTGCGGCCGGGCGGCGGCTTGCCGATGATCGTCAGGCGGCGGCATATGCTTCCGTGACAGCGTCGGCCCGCGCGATGTTAAAATCGCGCCAATTCGTGTCGGGAGGAGCTTGTGACCAAGCCAGTGGAAGACCTCAAACGGGTGTTGCACATCAAGATGCGGGCGCTCGGCGACCCGGCGCAGGTCCTCGCGCTCATCCGCAGCGCCGCGCCGTTCTACCGGACGCTCGGCGGCGCCGGTTTTCGCGTGCTGCAGAATGTCGACGACCGCGCCCAGCTCCTGATCGAGATCGAATACGCGGCGCATGCCGCGCTCGAACTCAACCGCCACAAGGTGGCGAGCGACCCGATGGTGCGCACCTTTTTGCAGGGCTGGCGCGCGATCCTCGCGGGCAGCGCGGATATGGACGTCTACGAGGACGTGACCGAATAGGGCACGCCTTGCGCGCGCAGGCATTCCGCCTATAGTCCCCGCGCTTTCAAGGATTTAAGGACGGTCTGGCGCAAGGACCGGCATCGCATGGCAAAGGCCAAGATCAACAAAGTCGTGCTCGCCTATTCGGGCGGGCTCGACACCTCGATCATCCTGAAGTGGCTGCAGACCGACCTACGGCTGCGAGGTCGTCACCTTCACCGCCGATCTCGGCCAGGGCGAGGAGCTCGAGCCGGCGCGCAAGAAGGCGTTGCTGCTCGGCATCAAGCCGGAGAACATCTTCATCGAGGACCTGCGCGAGGAATTCGTGCGCGACTACGTGTTCCCGATGTTCCGGGCCAACGCGCTGTACGAAGGGCAATATCTGCTCGGCACCTCGATCGCGCGGCCGCTGATCGCCAAGAAGCAGATCGAGATCGCCGAGAAGGTCGGCGCCGACGCGGTCGCGCATGGCGCGACCGGCAAGGGCAACGACCAGGTGCGCTTTGAGCTCGCTTATTATGCGCTCAAGCCGGACATGACCGTGATCGCGCCCTGGCGGGAATGGGACCTGACCTCGCGCACGAAGCTGATCGAATTCGCCGAGAAGCACCAAATCCCGATCGCCAAGGACAAGCGCGGCGAAGCGCCGTTCTCGGTCGACGCCAATCTGCTGCACGCGTCCTCGGAAGGCAAAGTGCTGGAGGACCCGGCGCAAGAGGTGCCGGACTATCGTCTATTCGCGCACCACTCGATCCGGAAAAAGCGCCGGACAAGCCGACCACGATCACGGTCGATTTCGAACGCGGCGACGCGGTCGCGATCGACGGCAAGAAATTGTCGCCGGCCGCCTGCTGACCAGGCTCAACGAACTGGGCAAGGCCAACGGCATCGGCCGGCTCGATCTGGTGGAGAACCGCTTCGTCGGCATGAAGTCGCGCGGCATGTACGAGACGCCGGGCGGCACCATCCTGCTCGCCGCCCATCGCGGCATCGAAATCATCACGCTCGACCGCGGCGCCGCGCATCTCAAAGACGAGCTGATGCCAAAATACGCCGAGCTCGTCTATTACGGCTTCTGGTTCGCGCCGGAGCGCGAGATGCTGCAGGCCGCGATCGACAAGAGCCAGGAATTCGTCACCGGCCGCGTCAGGCTCAAGCTCTACAAGGGCAACGTCGCCGTGGTCGGGCGCGAGAGCAAATATTCGCTCTACGACCAGGAGCTGGTGACGTTCGAGGAGGGGGCGGTCGCCTACGATCACCGCGACGCCGAGGGCTTCATCAAGCTCAACGCGTTGCGGCTGCGCACCCTCGCCCAGCGCCGCAAGAAACTCAAGCTCGACTGAGTGGCGACGCTGTTTCGGCTGGACCTCCGCAAACAGGATTGGATAATATCGCGGACGCGATCCGTACGACGAGGAAAGTCCAGATCAAGTCGGCCAGCCGGAAACTGGTTTCTGATCGCGATCCTGCCGGTACGCTCGCTGCGTGCACGGAGCAGCAAAGAGATGCCGGTCGATCCGAATATATTTCCTGCCCAATACAAGCAGGAAATCTTCAGATACGCTGACGCAAACGCTGATCGACCAGACCAATATCCGCGACGCTTATATTACCGATCCCGTGCTCGGCCCGTCGACAAGGATCAGCGCTACATGGTCTGCGTCCGCTACAACGCGCGGGACGCGAGCCGCCAATATCGCAGGCAGCACCGACCGCATCGCTTATTTCTACGGCGGCCATCTCAATCAGTTCGTCGAGCCGGCCAACGGGCAATGCGCCAAGGCTCGCCTACAAGCCATTCCCCGAGCTGGAAAAGCTCTGCAAGTCGGAAAACAAATGCGAGTGAGGCCTGCCCGCCGGGTAGCCTTTCAGCCGCGCGATCAGCCCGTAAATATCGCCGAGCACATAAAGGTCGCGCACCTTCGGTCCCTCGAAGGTGAAGATCGGCATGCCGGTCCACCATACGTGACGGCCGGTCGGCGGCACACCGAACAGCTCCTTGCGGTGAAATCCGCGGAACCGCATCTTGCCGCCGACGCGGTTGCCTTCCTCGATCAGCGCCAGGATATCGGTGGTGTAATCGCCCAGCGCGCCGGTCACCTCGTCGACATAGCCGGCGAATTGGTCGTGGCCGACGAGCGTCGGCCCGAGCGAGCCGCGGAAGGTGAAATCGGGATAAAAATTTGCGGGATTAGGCTCTTGTCGGCGCCGTCCCACATCTCCTTATAGAACACGCGCACCGTTTCCTTTTGCGGTGACAACGTGACGCCGGTAAAGTTGAGCGCGGGCTCGTCCATGGTGGCAAGAATAGCATGGCTTCGTTTGGGCCGCCGTCACGCCGTCACGCCGGCGCGTGGCAGACGGCCTCGATGTTGTGGCCGTCGGGATCGAACACGAAGGCAGCGTAATAATTCGGATGATAATGTGGGCGCAGGCCGGGCGCGCCATTGTCCTTACCGCCGGCGGCCAAGGCAGCGCGGTAGAACGCGTCGACGGCGGCGCGATCCTTGGCCACGATTGCGATATGAATTGCGCGGTTGAGCTTGCCTTCGCCGCCGATCCAGAATTCCGGTTTTCTATCCCTGCCAAATCCGCCGGCCGAAAAGCCCTTCTCTACTTTCTGTTCGACTTCCATCACCAACGCATAGCCGAGCGGGGCGAGCGCCTTCAGATAAAAGGATTTTGATCGCGCGTAATCGGAAACTGGAAAGCCGATATGGTCGAGCATGACGCCATGTCTGTCAGACCTGCCGGTCGACCATCGCTTTCTTCAGCACGGCGATTTCCTTCGCCGGGTTGAGGCCCTTCGGACAGGCCTTCGAGCAATTCATGATGGTGTGGCAGCGATAGAGCCGGAACGGGTCCTCGAGATTGTCGAGTCGTTCGCCGGTGGCCTCGTCGCGGCTATCCTGGATCCAGCGATTGGCCTGCAGCAGCGCCGCCGGGCCGAGATAGCGATCCGAATTCCACCAGTAGCTCGGGCACGAAGTCGAGCAGCACGCGCACAATATGCACTCGTACATCCCGTCGAGCTTGCTGCGGTCCTCGTGGCTCTGCACCCATTCCTTCTCGGGTGCCGGCGTCACCGTTTTGAGCCATGGCTCGATGGAGGCGTATTGCGCGTAGAAATTCTTCAGGTCCGGCACCAGGTCCTTCACCACCGGCTGGTGCGGCAGCGGATAAATCCGCATCGGCGCCTTGGCGTCGTCCATCGCCTTGGTGCAGGCGAGCGTGTTGGTGCCGTCGATGTTCATGGCGCAGGAGCCGCACACGCCTTCGCGGCAGGAGCGGCGGAAGGTGAGCGTGGGGTCGACGTTGTTCTTGATCCAGATCAGCCCGTCGAGAACCATCGGCGCGCAGTCGTCGCGATCGACGTAATAGGTGTCGACGCGCGGGTTGGCGCCATCGTCCGGATTCCAGCGGTAGATGCGGAATTCGGTTTCAGTTCACCGCCTTGGGTGCGTGCGGCCAGGTCTTTCCCTGGGTGATCTTGGAATTTTTCGGCAGCGTGAATTCAACCATGGCTTATTCCTGCTTCCGTTTCCCGGACGCAGTGCAGCGCGAAGCGGCGCGCTGCAGACCCGGGACCGTTACAAACTCAAACCTCGGTAAGGTCCCGGATCAGCAGCACATCACTTCGCTTCGCTCCGTGCTGCACTGCATCCGCGACACAATTCATCAATACACCCTTGCTTTCGGCTCGACATAGGCGACGTCGTTGGTCATCGTATAAGTGTGCACCGGGCGGGAATCGATCTTCACTTTGCCCTTGTCATCCATCCACGCCAGCGTGTGCTTCATCCAATTCTTGTCGTCGCGATTGGGGAAGTCCTCGCGCGCATGCGCGCCGCGGCTTTCCGTGCGGTTGCGCGCCGAATCCATCGTGACCACCGCCTGCGCCATCAGGTTGTCGAGCTCAAGCGCCTCGATCAGGTCGGAATTCCAGATCAGCGAGCGGTCAACGATGTGGATGTCGGCCAAGCCGTCATGAACTTCATGGATGCGCTTGTGGCCTTGTTCCAGCACCTCGCCGGTGCGGAACACCGCGCAATCTTCCTGCATCACCTTCTGCATTTTCAGCCGCAACTGCGCGGTCGGCGTGGCGCCTGCGGCGTTGCGGAACTTGTCGAGGCGCGACAGCGCGCGGTCGGCGGAATCCTTCGGCAGATCGGGTTGCTTGTCGCCGGGGGTGAGCACTTCGGCGCAGCGCAGCGCCGCGGCGCGGCCGAACACCACGAGATCGATCAGCGAATTCGAGCCGAGCCGGTTGGCGCCGTGCACCGACACGCAAGCGGCTTCCCCAAGCGCCATCAGGCCGGGGATCACGGTGTCGGCGTCGCCGTTTTTCTTGGTCAAGGCCTCGCCGTGGTAATTCGTGGCGATGCCGCCCATGTTGTAGTGCACGGTGGGCAGCACCGGGATCGGCTCGCGCGTCATGTCGACGCCGGCAAAGATGCGCGCGGTTTCGCTGATGCCGGGCAGCCGTTCATGCAGCACCGCCGGGTCGAGATGATCGAGATGCAGGAACAGGTGGTCTTTGTTCTTGCCGACACCGCGGCCTTCGCGGATCTCGATGGTCATGGCGCGCGACACCACGTCGCGCGAGGCCAGATCCTTGGCCGACGGCGCGTAGCGCTCCATGAAGCGCTCGCCTTCCGAATTGACCAGGTAGCCGCCTTCGCCGCGCGCGCCTTCGGTGATCAGGCAGCCGGCGCGGATAAATGCCGGTCGGATGGAACTGGACGAATTCCATGTCCTGCAGCGGCAGGCCGGCGCGCAGAACCATCGCATTGCCATCCCCGGTGCAGATATGCGCCGAGGTGCAGGAGAAATAGGTGCGCCCATAGCCGCCGGTGGCGATGATCGATCATGTTGGCGCTGAAGCGATGGATCGAGCCGTCGTCCATATTGAGCGCCACCACGCCGCGGCAGCGGCCTTCGTCGTCCATGATCAGGTCGATGGCGAAATACTCGATGTAGAACTCGGCCGCGTGCTGAGCGCCTGGCCGTACATGGTGTGCAGCATGGCGTGGCCGGTGCGGTCGGCGGCGGCGCAGGTGCGCTGCGCGGTGCCTTTGCCGTAATGCGTGGTCATGCCGCCGAACGGGCGCTGGTAGATCTTGCCGTCTTCTTCGCGGCGCGAGAACGGCAGGCCCCAGTGCTCGAGTTCGTAAACCGCGTCCGGCGCATTGCGGCAGAGATATTCGATGGCGTCCTGGTCGCCCAGCCAGTCGGCGCCCTTGACGGTGTCGTACATATGCCAGCGCCAGTCGTCCTCGCCCATATTGCCGAGCGCCGCGGCAATGCCGCCTTGCGCCGCCACCGTGTGCGAGCGGGTCGGGAATACCTTGGTGATGCAGGCGGTGCGCAAGCCGGCTTCGCTGCAGCCGACCACGGCGCGCAAGCCGGAGCCGCCGGCGCCGATCACCACCACGTCGTAGCTGTGATCCTCGATCGGATAGGCCTTGCCGCTGGCGGTGGGTGCGGCGGCCGATTTTCCGTTGGTTTTTCCGTTCGTGGCCATGACTAGAACTCCGAACGACAGCTTGAGGATCGCGTAAGCCGACACGAAACCGACGACGAAGACGAAGAACGTATTAGCCATCAGGCTGAGCAGTTTCAATTTTTCCTCGTGCACGTAGTCGAGGATGATTTCCTGCATGCCGATCCACATGTGATAGGCGCTGTTGATGATGAACAACAACATGACGATGGCGACCAGCGGCGACCCGAGAATTTGCACGACCGCCGCGTGGTTGCGTCCCAAGAGCCCGATGATGATGATCACCAGCGCGAGCGACAGCGGAATGCCGGCCACCGAAGTGACGCGCTGATGCCAAAAATGTCCGGTGCCGGAATGCGCGGCGCCCAGCCCGCGAACCCGGCGCAACGGCGTGCGCATGTGAGGCTCGTTCATCGCGGCCCCCCCATGGCGACGTAGCCGACCACCCAGAGAATGAGCGTGAGCGAGATCGAGCCGACCAGCGTGATTAGGGTCAACCTCTCGCGCTCCGCCGGCTCCAGTCCGTGCCCGGTGTCCCAGATCAAATGCCGGATGCCGCCGAACATGTGATGCAGCAGCGCCCAGGTGTAACCAAACAGGATCAAGCGCCCGATGAGGCTGGCCATGAACCATTCGACATAGGCATAGGCGGTCGGCCCGGAGGCCGCCGCGATCAGCCACCAGCCGATCAACAGCATTCCGAAATACAGCGCGGCGCCGGTGATGCGATGGACGATCGACATCACCAGCGTCAGCATCGGCTTGTAGATTTGCAGGTGCGGAGAGAGCGGACGGGGGCGTCGCGGCTCCGGCCGCCGATCCCGCGTCAAGCTCGGCCATCGTCATGCTCACTTGGCGGCCAGAATGCACCGGCAGCGTGCCGCTTGATTGCGCCGCCAGAACCGGCTACTTCATCAATTACGAAGCTTGTACCTTTAAATCACACGGTGCAATATGTGGTTTGTGTAGCCTGCCTTCGTCAAATAAGAAGGATAAGGTCCCATGCGCTTCGATTTCACCGACCTCAACCTGTTCCGCCATATCGTCGAAGCCGGCAGCATTACCCATGGCGCGGTGCGCGCCAATCTGGCACTGGCCGCCGCCAGCACGCGAATCCGCAAGATGGAACTCGCTTTTGGCACCGAATTGCTGGTGCGTGGCCGCCAGGGCGTGGTTCCGACACAGGCGGGGCGGACACTGCTCCAGCACGCGCGTGGAATCCTGGCGCAAAGCGAACGAATGCAGGAGGATTTGACGCCTTACGCGCGTGGTTTGGCCGGTCAGGTGCGCGTGCTCTCCAACACCAACGCCCTCACCGAATTCCTCCCGGAGACGCTGAGTTCGTTCCTGATGGCCTATCCCGATATCAGCGTGGATCTTGAGGAGCGGCTGTCCGACGAGATCGTCGGCCTGATGGCGGAAGGCGCCGCCGACATCGGCATTGTCGCCGGTACCGTCGATTACGGCGGCTTGCACACATTTCCGTTCCGCAGCGATCGCTTCGTGCTGGTGGTGGCGAAGAATCACCCGCTCGCCAACCGTCCGCGCATCGGCTTTGCCGAGGTGCTCGATTACGACATGGTCGGTCTCGACCGCGCCAGCGCGATTCAACGTTTTCTTGCCGACAAAGCGAACCGCGTCGGCCGGCCGTTACGGCTGCGCGTTCAGTTGCGTAGCTTCGACGCCATCTGCCGCCTGGTCGAATGCAATGTCGGCGTCGGCATCGTGCCGGAGACCACCGTCAAGCGCACCGAACGCAACATGGCGATCAGTTCGGTTCGGCTGACCGATGCCTGGGCGTTGCGCGAATTGTCGATCTGCGTGCGCGACATCGACACGCTGCCGCCTTATGCGCGCCAGCTGGTCGATCATCTGCGCGCGAGCGCTTAGCGCGGCATCAGCACCCAGTAGTCCAGATCGAGGATCACCGCCGGATCGTACTCGTCGCCGCTCCCACGGGTCCCGCCTTCGGCGGTCGCGAGGGCAAGCTTGAACGGAAAGTCGGCGCACGGCCGGTCCTTGGTGGCGATGGTGCGCAAGCGCAGCGCGCCGACGTCGTTGCGGCCGGGCAAATCGGCGGTCGCCAGCACCTCGGACCAGGCGAACACCGTCAGACCCGCGAACAGCGGCGCTACGTGACGGCCGCCGTTGATCGCTGCCACGTGGAACGCATTGCCGAGTCCGTTGAACGAAAGCGCGCGCGCCAGCGAGATGGCGTGGCCGCCATAGATCAGCCGGCGGCCGAAGCGGCTCTTGCTCTCGGTGAACTGGTTGAAATGAATTCGCGCCGTGTTCTGGTAAAGCCGCGTCGCGGTCATGTGCTCGGTTTCCTCGACCGTGATGCCGTCGACATGGTCGATCTTCTCGCCCGTCTTATAGTCGCCGAAGCGGTGCGGGCTGCCGGCCAGCACATTGTCGTAGGCTGCGCTATCGACGACCGGGCAGGCGGCGCCGAGTTGGGAGGGCTCGACGCTCTTCGGCAAATCGGGGACTTTATCGCCAGGCGGCGACGCCGCCTCGTCGCGCTTGCGTACCATCACCCAGCGCGCGTAATCGAGCACGGTCTCGCCGCGCTGGTTGAAGCCGCGCGAACGCACATAGACAATGCCGGTCTTGCGGTTGGAATTTTCCCTGAGCCCGATCACTTCCGACACCGCATTGAGCGTGTCGCCGGGATAGACCGCCTTGAGAAAGCGGCAATCGGCATAGCCGAGATTGGCCACGGCATTGAGCGAGATGTCGGGCACGGTTTTGCCGAACACCACGTGGAACACCAGCAAGTCGTCGACCGGCGAGCGTGGATAACCGATCTTGGCGGCAAAGGTATCCGACGACTGCACGGCAAAACGCGGCCCGAACAGCCCGTTATAGACCGCCACGTCGCCGAGGGTCACCGTGCGCGGGGTGGCATGGTGGATTTCCCGGCCGAGGCGGAAGTCCTCGAAGAAGTTGCCTGGATTGGCTTTGGCGGCGGGCGATTGGCTCACATCATGACTCCTTCATCGATCCGGCCCGGCGCGGCCATTCTCACAAAACCGTGAAACGAACGCCAGCTTCCGCCAACGGGAAACTGATGAGGACGTGTTTAGCCCCTGTGATAGCGGATGGATTGCCAAGTTCATTCCTCAGGGAGGACACCCGATGAAAAAGAGCATTCTGCTTTCGGCGCTGACCGCGGCCGGTCTGGCCACGGCCCCGCTCGCGCCCGCGGCCTACGCCATGGACGACATGAAGAAGGACACCATGTCTAAGGACAGCATGTCGAAGGACTCGATGAAAAAAGACGACGGTATGTCGAAGGATGGCATGTCGAAGGATTCGATGAAGAAGGACAGCATGTCCAAGGACGATATGCCCAAGGACAAGATGGGCAAGTGAATCCGGCTGCCGGCCGGGCTCGTGCATCTGTGGGTCCGGCCGGGCCGTATAATCGTCGGGCACGCAAACGATCAGGATAGCGAGCGGAGGCGCGAGATGAAAAAGCCGTTGTTTTCGGCCGTCATGGCGGTCGTGTTCGCCGCCGGCGCCGCCATGGCGCCCGCCTGCGCGGACGGCACGAGCGCGGGACAGTCGGACAAAGCCGGCCGAATTGAGCACAAGACCAAGATCAAGCCGGTCCACGTGAAGAAGCGCCGGCCGGACGCCCCAGCCGTCATAAACCACGCGGTGCAGGAGGACTACTACACCAAGGCGCGCGAGCTTCAGATGAAGATCAGCATGTAAAGAAAATTCGCGCCGCTGCCGGCAGCCTGCATACGTCTCGCCGGTAGCGTCGTATAATATCCAAGATCAACCGGTGAACATCTAATGAGCGCGGAACTGGCAATTGGCGGCAGGCATGCCGGCGCGGACAAGGTCATCCACCCCGCCTGGGTGCGCGTGAGCCACTGGATCAACGCGCTGGCGATCCTGGTGATGATCGGCTCTGGCTGGCAAATCTACGACGCGTCGCCTTTGTTCAATTTCACCTTCCCGCGCCAGATCGCGCTCGGCAACTGGCTCGCCGGCGCGCTGCTCTGGCATTTCGCCGCTATGTGGGTGCTAGTGATTAACGGCATATTCTACGTCACGCTCGGTCTTGCTACCGGCCGCTTCAAGCGTAAGCTATTACCGATCTATCCGTCCGAGGTTTTGGCCGACGCCAAAGCTGCGCTCACCTTCAAACTCGCGCATGACGACCTCTCGCACTACAACGCGGTGCAAAAGGCGCTGTACGCGGGCGTGATCCTCACCGGCATCCTGATCGTGCTATCGGGGCTCTCGATCTGGAAGCCGGTGCAATTCCAGGAATTGACGGCGCTGTTCGGCGGCTACGATTTTGCCCGCTACGTGCATTTCTTCGCCATGGCGGCGATCGTCGGCTTCCTGGTCGTGCATGTGGCGCTGGCGCTGCTGGTGCCCAAAAGCCTGCGCGCCATGATCGCGGGGAAGTAGTCAAATGCGCCAGCGCAACATCATTCCCGGCGTCGATCCTAAGCTCCTGATCAAGGACGCCGCCAGACTGATGCCCGATCCGGCGCGGCGCGGCTTCCTGCGCGGCGCGGCAAGTTTGGGCGCGCTCGCCATGCTCACGGGCTGCGACATCATCGACGGCGATACCGCGGAAGGCGTGCTGCGCAAGATTTCCTCTTTCAACGATGGCGCGCAGGCCGCGCTGTTCAGCCGCACCAAATTGGCGCCCACATTTCCCGAGAGCGCCATCACGCGGCCGTTCCCCTTCAACGCCTACTACGACGAGGACGAAGCGCCGGCGGTCGACCCGGCAACCTACAAGCTCGAAATCTCCGGCCTGGTCGACAACAAGAAGCCGTGGACGCTGGCCGAATTGCATGCGCTGCCCGAAGTCTCGCAGATCACACGCCATGTCTGCGTGGAAGGCTGGAGCGCAATCGGTTCCTGGCAGGGCGCGGTGTTGTCCGACTTCCTCACGCGCATCGGCGCCGACACCAAGGCCAAATACATCTGGTTCAAATGCGCCGAGGGCTACACCAACACCGTCGACATGCCGACCGCGCTGCATCCGCAGACGCAGATGTCGTTCAAGTTCGACCACAAGATATTGCCGCGCGCTTACGGCTTCCCGATGAAAATCCGCATCCCCACCAAGCTCGGCTTCAAAAACCCGAAATACGTGGTGGCGATGGAAGTCACCAACACCGACCGCGGCGGCTATTGGGAAAACCAGGGCTACAACTGGTTCTCGGGGCAGTAGTCTACTTGAGCCGATCGGCGCTCACGAACGGCGTGGCGGTCGCCGGTCCCTCGCCGACGATCAAGAGAACGGTGTCGACATCCTTGGCCCCGTCCCAGTGCACTTGCTTGCCGAAATGGGTGACGAACGAGCCGGCCGGCATCGGCACGCTGGCGTTGGCGGGATCGAATTGAGGCCCGCTGCCGACCCACCAGGTTCCCGAAATCACGGTGATGAAGCGATCGCGCGGGTGAAAATGCGGCCGGCTGAAATGGTTGCCGGCGAGCCACTTGGTGAGCACGCCGTATAGTCCCGGCTTGGTGGGATCGCCGAACAGCACCGCTTGCTGATTTCCGCCCGGTGTGACCGGACCCCACTTGATCTGGTCCGGCAGCTTATAAACGACGGCCTTCGGATCGAGTTCGGCCGCTCGAGCGGCGGCCGGCAGCGCCGCGGCCAGCAGAGCCGCGCACAATAGTCTCGCGAGAACATGAGCCATGGGTCGCCTCCCTCTCCGGATCGTTTTAGTCTTGTGATTTCGTGCGCCGGCGTCCAGCGCGTCGCCATCACGGCAGCGTCATTTTTTGGAATTGGACTCGGTAATCAGCCGCGCGCCGCGCTGGAAGGTGAGATAGCTCCATAACCAGGTGACGGCGACGACGAAGCGGTTGCGCAGCCCGATCAGGAAATAGATATGCACCACGCTCCAGAACAGCCAGCCAATGAATCCGCGCAATTGCAGGCGGCCGAATTTCACCACCGCGGCGCGCCGCCCGATCGTCGCCAGTTCGCCGATATGCTTGTAGCGGAACGGCGCCGGCGCCGGCCGGCCGGCGATGCGCGCGGCGATCAATTTGGCGACATACTGTCCCATCTGTTTTGCCGCCGGCGCCACGCCGGGCACCGGCTGGCCTTCGCGGCTGGCCAAGACAGCGGTGTCGCCAATGACGAAGATGTCCGGATGTCCCGGCACCGACAGATCGGGATTGACCTTCACGCGCCCGGCGCGGTCGGCTTCGGCGCCAAGCCAGCGCGCGGCCGGCGAGGCGACGACGCCGGCGGCCCAGACGGTGGTGCCGGCATCGATCCGGCCGCCGTCGATATCGACGCCGCCGGCGTGGCATTTGGTCACGCGCGTATCGGTTCTCACCTCGACGCCGGCGCGCTCAAGCGCCGCGCGCGCATAGTCCGATTGTTCGGGCGGGAAGGCCGGCAACAGGCGTGGGCCCGCTTCGACCAGCACGATGCGCGCCGAGCGCGGGTCGATGCGGCGGAAATCGGCGGCGAGCGTCTGTAGTGCGATCTCCGCGATGGCGCCGGCCATTTCGACGCCGGTGGCGCCGCCGCCGACGATGACGAAGGTGAGCAGGCGCCGCTGCTGGGCGCTGTCGGCCGTCAGCTCGGCCCGCTCGAACGCGATCAGGATGCTGCGGCGGATACGAGTCGCGTCCTCTATGCGTTTGAGGCCGGGCGCGAATTCGGCCCAGTCGTCGTGCCCGAAATAGGAGTGCGCGGCGCCGGTCGCGATCACCAGATAATCGAAAGCGACGTCGCCAAAATTGGTGTGCAGCAGCTTTTTGCCGGTATCGACGCCGGTGACCTCTTCCATCAGCACCGTGGCGTTGCGCTGCGCGCGCAGGATGTGGCGGATCGGCCAGGCGATGTCGGCCGGCGACAGCGCCGCGGTCGCGACCTGATAGAGCAGCGGCTGGAAGCAATGATGGTTCTGGCGGTCGACCACGACGACGTCGGCAGGCGTCCGCCGGAGCGCCCTCGCGGCCTCCAGTCCGCCGAAACCGGCACCGACGATCACCACTTTGGGCCGCTGTACCGGCATGATCTTTCTCATGCGCAAGCAAAATGTTAAGGACGCACGGCGATTTAATCTAAACGGATCAGGCTCTTCTAACGTGCTGCGATGTCAGAGACTACCTTGAACGGCGCCGAAATTCCGGGCATTCGCCCCCAACGCGCCGAACGGCGCGCCGCTCAAAACGGCTTGTCGCCGATGATGGTGCAGCGGCGCATCACGCGCTTGAACCGCGCCTCGTCGAAGCCGGTGGCGCGATGCAGCGTGCAGCGATTGTCCCACACCATGCATTCGCGCGGTTGCCAGGTGTGCGAATAGATATTGTCCGGCGGCGTGGTCAGCACGTTGATTTCCTCGATCAACGCGCGGCCTTCCTCGTAATTCATGCCTTCAATCGACTCGGCGTGATCGCCGAGGAAGATCGCCTTGCGTCCTGTATCGGGATGCGTGCGCACGATCGGATGCGCGACCGGTGGCACCTTGGCCGATTGCTCCGCGGTGAGCGGATCCTCGCCGTGGCGGCGCTTGCGCGAAAACGTGAAATTGTGGATCGCGCGCTTGCCGTCGATCCTTTTCTTGATGCCGGCGGGCAACAGATCGTAGCCGGCATACATGTCGGCGAATTGCGTTTGCCCGCCGTCACCCGCAGGCGGCACGATCTCCGAATACATCATCGTCGCCTGGCCGGTGCGCTCCTTCCACGAGCCGTCGGTGTGCCAGTAAAGCGTGCCGCGGTCCGGGTGCTTGCCGCTCGGATTGCCGTTCTTGTCGAGGTTGGACAGCATGTAGATTTCCGGGTGCTCCTTGTAGCCGTGATATTGGCTGAGCACGTGCACCTGCACCTCGCCGAAGTTGCGCGCGAAGGCGACTTGCGTGGCCGGCGGCAAGTCGACGTTGCGGAAAAGGATGAGCTCGTAATCGAGAAAGGCCTCATAGACCTTGGCAAACATCGCCGGCGACACCGCTTGTTTGAGCGTGATACCGGTAATTTCGCAGCCGAACATCGGATGCAGCGGCGTGACCGGGAACGGCCAATCGCGTTGCGATTTGAGTTGGGCTTGAGCCATGACCGCCTCCCCGGAAGGTTGGACGTACCGCGACTATGCCATTACGCGCGGGTTCATCCTAGCCCACCTGCTTCTCGCAGCCGTCCGCCTTGCCAAGCGCTGCCATGCGCTTTAGCAATCCGCGTGTCGTAACAGCGAGGCGTAACAAATGGCCACCCACCATCTCCTCCTGCTCTCCGGCGACGGTATCGGCCCCGAAGTGATGGGCGAGGTGAAACGCGTCATCGACTTCTTCAACCGAAAGGGTCCCGACAAGTTCGTTACCGAGGAAGCGCTGGTCGGCGGCAGTTGCTATGACGCGCACGGAGTTTCGGTGACCGACGAGACAGTAGAAAAAGCCAAGGCCGCCGACGCGGTGATGTTCGGCGCGGTGGGCGGGCCGAAATGGGACAAGGTGCCTTATGACGCGCGGCCCGAAGCGGGCCTGTTGCGTCTGCGCAAGGATCTCGCGCTGTTTGCCAATATCCGCCCGGCCATCGTCTATCCGGCGCTCGCCGATTTATCGAGCCTGAAGCGCGAGGTGGTCGAGGGCCTCGACATCATCATTCTGCGCG
Source organism: uncultured Alphaproteobacteria bacterium (assembly GCA_963709015.1). Classification (GTDB taxonomy): domain Bacteria; phylum Pseudomonadota; class Alphaproteobacteria; order Rhizobiales; family Xanthobacteraceae; genus Pseudolabrys. The sequence goes on from CAVPUU010000026.1 coordinate 166,090, forward strand.
AATTGACCGGCGGCGTCTATTTCGGCGAGCCGAAAACCATCGCCGATCTCGGCAACGGCCAGAAGCGCGCCATCGACACCCAGGTCTACGACACCTACGAGATCGAGCGTATCGGCCGGGTCGCCTTCGAGCTGGCGCGCAAGCGGCGCAACAAGGTCACCTCGATGGAAAAGCGCAACGTCATGAAATCGGGCGTGCTGTGGAACGAGGTGACGGCGGCGCTGCACGCGCGCGAATACAAGGACGTGCAGCTTGAGCACATGCTGGCGGATGCCGGCGGCATGCAATTGGTGCGTTGGCCCAAGCAGTTCGACGTCATCGTGACGGACAATCTGTTCGGCGACATGCTGTCCGACATCGCAGCAACACTGACCGGCTCGCTCGGCATGTTGCCGTCGGCGTCACTGGGCGAGGTCGATCCCAAGACCAAGAAGCGCAAGGCGCTCTATGAGCCGGTGCACGGCTCGGCGCCCGACATCGCCGGTAAGGGCATCGCCAATCCGATCGCGATGATCGCCTCGTTCGGGATGGCGTTGCGTTACTCGTTCAACCTTGGCAAGCAAGCCGACATGATCGACCGGGCGATCGCCGCCACGCTCGCCAAGGGACTGCGCACCGCCGACATCAAGTCGGAGGGCACGAAAGTTCTCGGCACAACGGAAATGGGCTCGGCGATCCTCGCGGAGTTGGATCAGCTTACGGACAAATAGCAATTCCGTTTCGCCAAGCCCGCCAGTGATTACTGGGCCCAAACAAAAAACGCGGCCGATCGGCCGCGTTTTCGCTTCGGAGCCGGCAGCTGAGCCTACGGCAGGAAGGGATTATTCTTGCCCGGCAGGGTCCACTGGTTCGGCAGCGCCGACTGGTTGCCGCCGAATGCGGTGTTGTCGAGCACGCTTGTGGCGTGCTGATTGGGCATTTGGACATAGTCGTTGCCGGCGTTCTCGCCCGGGAAAGTTTCGGTGCCGGGGTCGAGATAAGACCGCTTCTGAATAATGATGCGGGTGCGCGTACGGCCGTCTTCGTCACGGCTCACGAACACCGTATGCCCGGTGGCGGTGACCACGCGCTTCTTCTTGGCCGCCGCATCGGCCGGCGCGGCCAGCATCGCCATAGCCGCGGCAACGGCAAACGCAGTGGCAAAAAAATTCATTCGCATGGGGTCCTCGCCGAGGGTTCTCTAGTGCAACGCAGTCTAGCGGGGTTCCGTTCGCTGCAATAGAGCGAATCACACGGAATTGTGACGCCGAATCCTTAAGAAAGCGGCCCCACCGGTGCGGCGGAGCGGAGTTCGCGCGATATCGGCGAGGTGTGGCTTTCAGGTACCGTAGTTCTTCGCCAGGTAATCGGCGATCGCCTTGGCGTCGGCGTCGTCGATCGGCGCCCCGAACGCCTTGATCATCTTGCCGACCTCGCCGGTCCAGCCCGCCGCGTTGAGGAACGGCGAATTCATCGGGATGTACGACAGGCTGTGGCAGGCCTGACAATTGGCTTCCACTTTACCGAGGCCGGGCGCCTTCTTGAGTTGCACTTCGGCAGCCGCCGCCGGAAGCGCGATCAGTGCGGCGGCAATAGCGATGACGAATGTCCGCATGGTCATTCTCCTTCAGGCCGACAGCGTGATGTTTTGCATGACGTTGTTGTGATAGCCGGCCGGGTTGAAAATCAATTCGGACGTCTGGCCCTGGCCGATTTTGTTGGTGGCGTTGACCATCACCGTGTTCATGCCGTGCTTGGCGTTGAACTCGAAGCTCCACGGCCGGAATGCAAAGCGGCCGAGGTCCTGTCCCAGCGTTGCCGAGGACCAGCTCCTGCCGCCGTCGGTCGAAACCTCGACCGAGCGGATGCCGTAGCCGCCGTCCCAGGCCATGCCGCTCACCGTCACCTTGCCCGGTTTGATCTTGGCGCCGTCGCGGTGGCTGGTGATCAGCGAATTGACCACGATCTCTGTGATCGGCGTATTTGGCGCGTATTCCTGCGACGTGAAACGCGCCACCACCGGGAATTTTCCGAGCGGAATGCGGTAGGCCGGATTTATCCAAAACCCACCTTGCGGCTTGGTCAGCGCGGTGACGGTGATGAGATGTTTCATCCAGTAGGTGCCTGTCCAACCCGGCACGATGAGGCGGGCGGGGAAGCCGTTGAAGTGCGGCAGCGGCGCCCCGTTCATCTCATAGGCGATAATCGTCGACTTATCGGTCGCCTTCCACACCGGCAGGCTCTTGATGAAGTCGGGCGTCTTATCGACCGCCGGCCCGTCGGCGCCGTTGAACGCAATTTCGATCGCTTCCTTCTTGAGCCCGACTTTGTCGAGCACATCCTTGAGCCGCGCGCCCTTCCAGCGCGCGCAACCCATGGCGCCGTAGCCCCATTCGACGCCGGCGACGTGCGGCTTCGACAGGCCACGCCGGTTGCCCGAGCATTGATTGACCGCGACCAGTTCGGCGGCGGGCAGCTTCTTCAAATCGTCGAGCGTGAGTTCGGCTTGGCCGTTGGCGCCGTCGCCGCCGACCGAAATCTTGTAGCCCTCGGCTTTGACCTCGGGGATGTCGGCGAGGTGATAGCGCACGAAGAACTCGTCATTCGGCGTGATCGGCGTGCGGAAATATTCGAGCGGGGATTTATAATTCGGCGGCCGGTCGGCAAGCTGGATCAGCGGCTTCTTGCCCGGCAGCGTTCCCATGGTGACGTAGCTGCCGATGCCCTGTGGCACGCCAGGCGAAAGCTCGGCGCCGGCGGCTTCGGCTTGCGATAATTTTGGCAGGCTCAGTCCGGACACGGCCAGTGCTGCGCCCGCGCCGGCCGTCTCAAGCAGATGACGTCGTGTGATCATTGTTTCCTCTCCCGAGAGGTTTTTTTATGCAGCCGGCTCGGCCATCGCCGCGGCTTTAGATATTATTATTCGAATATGATCGGACGAAATAATCCGCCGGTCAATCGAAATGGCGGCCGCCGCGCGAGGAATCGTTCTCGCGCTGCAACGTAGACCAATGTCGCGGATGAGATCGTCTAGCGGCCGATGCGCCGCGGCTCCGGGCGCTTCACCAGCGCCTTCCACAAAAGCTTGTATTTCGGTGTCGACGCCAGAATGGGGTCGCGCTGGCCGCAGAAGCTGCGGTTAAGCTCGGCTTGCGCAAACAGCGCGCCCACCTTCGGCTCGCTGCCGGCGGAAAGCAGCGTCAGCCGGTCGAGCGCGCAGGCGAGCGTCGAGCGTTCGATAAAATCGGCGCCGCCCTGGCAGAACCAACCGGACAATTGCAAGCGCGGATCGTCATAGGCACGCACGAAGGCGAGGCAATGGCGTGGCTTGCCTTTCGAGGTGTCGAAAGCAAAGATCGACAGCGGGCCGAACTTGCTCGCCAGCGGCTCTCCGTCGCTGCGCAGCGCGATCGGCCCGAACGCGGCCGCTTCCACGGCGATCGCGGTCTGGGCACCGGCAAAACGGCTGATCTCGGCACCGGGGCGATAGATTTCGACTTGGAGATAGGGTGCAACACCGTCCGGCTCGCCCAGCGCCAGGATGTCCTTGCGGCCGCCGCCTTCGGCATGGCGGCGAATGACATAGCCCGATGGCACGTCGGCTGCTTCGGGAATGGATAGCGCGAAAGCCGGGAAGGGTCGCTCGATCTCGGTCCATTGCGTCGGCTGATGGACGGCAGTTGCGGCGGTCACGGCCGGCGCGGACTGAAAAATCTGCGCGGCAGCCATGGAAAGCACCGCAACGCCGCCCAAATATGCGAATAACCGCACCACGGTGGATCGCAGTTCCTCACGCCATGAATGCAGGGCTGGGTGCATGGCCCTTCCGGCAAGCCGCCGTTGTCTTCAAGCCAGTTCTCGCTTAGAAGCGCTGCCATTCGGTTGTGCCGGGGCCGGGTGCGGTGCGGAAATTATTTCGGAGCGTTAACAATGGGTTACAAGGTCGCCGTGGTGGGCGCCACCGGCAATGTCGGGCGCGAAATGCTCAATATCCTGGCCGAGCGGTCATTTCCCGCCGACGAGGTGGTGGCGCTCGCCTCGCGCAAGAGCGTGGGCCAGGAATGCTCGTTCGGCGACAAGACGCTGAAAGTGAAGGCGCTCGACCATTTCGATTTTTCCGACGTCGACATCTGCCTGATGTCGGCGGGCGGCGCGGTGTCGAAGGAGTGGTCGCCGAAGATCGGCGCGGCGGGCGCGGTGGTGATCGACAATTCCTCGGCCTGGCGCATGGACCCGGACGTGCCGCTGATCGTGCCGGAGGTGAACGCCGACGCGATCTCGGGCTTCACCAAGAAGAACATCATCGCCAATCCGAACTGCTCGACCGCGCAGCTCGTGGTCGCGCTCAAGCCCTTGCACGACAAGGCTACGATCAAGCGCGTGGTGGTGGCGACCTACCAATCGGTTTCGGGCGCCGGCAAGGAGGCGATGGACGAATTGTTTTCGCAGACCAAGGCGGTGTTCACGCTCGGCGAGATCGAGACCAAGAAGTTTGCCAAGCGCATCGCGTTCAATGTGATCCCCGAAATCGACGTGTTCATGGAGGACGGCTACACCAAAGAAGAGTGGAAGATGGTGGTCGAGACCAAGAAGATTCTCGATCCCAAGATCAAGCTCACCGCGACCTGCGTGCGCGTGCCGGTGTTCGTCGGCCATTCCGAAGCGGTGGCCATCGAGTTCGAGAATCCGATCAGCGTCGACGAGGCGCAAGACATTTTGCGCAACGCGCCCGGCTGCCTGCTGATCGACAAGCACGAGCCAGGCGGCTACGTGACGCCGTACGAATGCGTCGGCGAGGACGCGACCTATATCAGCCGCGTGCGCACCGATCCGACGGTCGACAACGGCCTGCAAATCTGGGTGGTCTCCGACAATCTGCGTAAAGGTGCAGCGCTCAACGCGATCCAGATCGCCGAGTGCCTGATCAACCGCAAGCTGATCAGCGCCAAGCGCAAGGCGGCGTAACCGCTTCCGTCGTCCCCGCGACCCGCCTACGCTCGCTTTGCGAGCTTCGGCGGGTAGAGTTCGCCGAAGCGCGTAGCGCGAAAGCTGGGACGACCAAGTTAAAATCGCGGTACGTTGAAGGCGGTGACTTTCGGCACAACTTGGCGGAACTCCCCGCTCATCTTATCCAGCACCGACAGATCGCCGCTGGCGACGCCGAAATAGGCGCCATGCGTCGCGACCTCGCCGCGCTCGATCAATTTGCGCAGGCGCGGGAAGGTCATCAGGTTGTCGAGGCTAAGCGCGACATTGGCCTGCTCGAGCAGGGTAAGATAGTCGGCCGAAGAACGGCTACCGCGCGGGCCGATCTTTTCCGCCGCCGGTGCCATGAGGGACATCCATTTGCCGATGAAGTCGCCGGGCGTCAGCGGTTCCGCATCCTCGGCGAAGGCGCGAACGCCGCCGCACTGCGCGTGGCCGAGTACCACGATGTGCTTGACCTTCAGCGCCACGACGCCAAATTCGAGCGCCGCCGACACGCCGTGCGGATTTCCATCCGGCGCATAGGGCGGCACCAGATTGGCGATATTGCGCACGACGAACAGCTCGCCGGGGCGCGCATTGAAAATGACCTCGGGCGAGCAGCGCGAGTTGCAGCAGCCGATCACCATGATCTGCGGCGACTGGCCCAGCTCGGCCAGCTCGCGGTAGCGGTCCTGCTCAAGCCGCAGCCGGCCGCTGGCGAAAGCGTTGTAGCCATCGATCAAACGTTGCGGAAAATTCATCGCTGATCCCCGTTCCGCCCTGCTTAACTTATCGGCTGCCCCCGGAGTCAAGCAAATGCCGTGCCCGGATCGCCGTTTTCGCGCTGGCTGGCGTCGTTTTATGGCATACCGGCGCCGGAACTTCGGCCTATTCATGGGTTGTTCAGGTGCAAACGGCGACTGAAGAATGAAGGCCGGACCGCGCATGCTGCAGCCGAACAAGCCCATCGTCTCCTATCCGCCGTCGTCGCGATTGCGCGCGCATGGCTTCTCGGCGCCACAGATCGGCGTGCTGTTCGCGGCGTTCACGCTGCTCATTTCCATCCCGATCTGGACGCATCCGTTGCCGCCGCTGTCCGACTACGTCAATCACCTTGCCCGCATGCATGTGATCGCGACGTTGTCCAGGAACCCGCAGCTCGCCCGTTTCTATGAGATCGACTGGCAGATAATCCCGAATCTGACCATGGACCTGATCGTGCCGTTGCTGGCGCGCGTCGTGAACGTGTATCTCGCCGGTCAGGTTTTCATCGTCTTGATGTTCGCGCTCATCGTGTCGGGCTGCCTCGCGCTCAACCGCGCGCTGATCGGCCGCTGGTCGGTATTCCCGCTGTTCACTTTTCCGCTGCTCTACAATTACATCTTCTTGGTCGGATTGATGAACTACATTTTCGGCATCGGCATCGCGTTGTGGGCGCTGGCCGGCTGGGCCGCGTTGCGCGAGCGCATGTGGCCTGCGCGCTTCGCGCTGTCGACGGCTTGTATCCTTGCGCTGTTCTTTTGCCATCTCTCGGCGCTCGGCATTTACGGCATCGGCGTGCTCTCGTTCGAGATTTCGCGGCTGTGGGAGCGCCGGCTCGAACCCTGGCCCGCCCGCATCATCGATTTCGTCGCCAGCGGCCTGCCGTTCCTCGCCGCGGCGCCGCTGCTCGGCGCCAGCCCGACCATGCAGCTCGTCGGCTCCACTTATTGGGAGCAGCACGGCAAGATCGACGGGCTGATGTACGTCATCAGCGATTATTCCGACATCGCCGCCTTCGCGCTCATTACCGCGATGGTTGCCAGCATCGTGTGGGGCGTGCGCCATCATGTGCTCCGCTTTCATCCCCTGGTTCTGCCGCTGATCGTGGTCGGCGCCGCGGTCTACATCATGCTGCCGCGCATCATGTTCGACACCTACATGACCGACCAGCGCGTGCCGCTCGGTGTCGTCTTCATGTTGTTCGCCTGCGGCGATCTCGAGCTGCGCCGGCGCCTGGTGCGGCGGGCGTTCATGATCGCGCTGATCGTCATGATCACCGCGCGGTTGATCGAGATCGATTACAACTGGTCGCAACTGTCGGATTCGACCAGCGAGTTCCGCTCCTCGGTGCGCCGCATCGTGCCGGGCTCGAAGGTCTTCGTCGCCTATGCCGACCGCGCGCTCGGCGAGGACGTGCGCGACCTCGGCCTGGTGCATGCCGCCTGCATCGCCACCATCGAGCGTTCCGCGCTGGTGACCACGGTGTTCACCGTGCAAGGCAAGCAAGTGCTGCACGTGCGTCCCGAATATCGCGACTATGCCGACCTCAGGGACGGCACGCCGCCCTCGACCGCGCAGCTCGTCGTCGCGGCCGACCGCCCGACGGCCAACATGCCGGCGTTCTGGCTGAACTGGACGAAGTTCGACTATCTCTACGTCCTGTTCACCGAGGACGAAGCACCCAATCCCGATCCCACGCGTCTGCGGCTCGTCGCCGACGGCGACCGTTTCCAGCTTTACAAGATCATCAAGCCACAAACGGCGGCCGCCAATTAGCGCATGATCCCAAAAAGTGGGAACGGTTTTCGGAAAAGATCATGCGCAAGCAAAATGTCAGGGACGCACAGTGATTCAATCTAACGGATCGAGCTCTAACCGGCGCCGCGCAGCTTGATAGTTTCCCGACGGCCGATAAAGTCGCGGGCATGACCATCCGTCCGCGCCGCAGCGTGCTGTACATGCCGGGCTCCAATGCCCGCGCCCTGGAAAAGGCGAAAACCCTGCCCGCCGACGGCGTGATCCTCGACCTCGAGGATTCGGTCGCGCCCGACGCCAAGGAAGCCGCGCGTCAACAAGTCACCGACGTCGTCAAAGCCGGCGGCTTTGGCGCGCGCGCGGTGTTCATCCGCATCAACGGCATCGACACGCCCTGGCATGCCGATGACCTCGCCGCCGTCGCACATGCCGCGCCGGACGCCATTTTGGTGCCGAAAATATCAAACCCGGACATGCTCGAAATGGTGGGCCGCCGCCTGCTCGACATGCACAGCGACCGTAAAATCCGCATCTGGGCGATGATCGAAACGCCGCTTGCCATCTTCAATATTCTGTCGATCGCTGCCGAGGCCAAAGATTCCAAATCGCGCCTGTCCGGGTTCGTGATGGGCACCAACGACCTCGCCAAGGATACCCGCGCGCATCTCGTGCCGGGTCGCGCGCCGATGCTGGGCTGGTTGTCCGCCTGCGTCGCGGCGGCGCGCATCTACGGCATCGATATTCTTGACGGCGTCTATAACGACATCGGCAATGCCGACGGCTTCGCCGCCGAATGCAAACAAGGCGTCGAGCTCGGCTTCGACGGCAAAACGCTGATCCACCCCAACCAGATCGAGCGCTGTAACACGGCATTCTCGCCGTCGCCGGAAGAAATTGCGATGGCGCGCAAGATGATCGCCGCTTTCGACCTGCCGGAGAACAAGAGCAAAGGCGTGGTGTCGATCGACGGCCGCATGGTCGAGCGTCTGCATGCCGAAATGGCGCGCCGCACGGTGGCGATCGCGGAGGCAATCGCGGCGCGATAGCTCCGGCTACAGCCCCAGATAGGCCTGCCTTATCTCGGGCATCTTTACCAGCTCGGCGGGACGGCCTTCGGTGAACAGACGGCCCTCGGCGATCACATAGGCATAGTCGCTCAGCGCGAAGGCAAGATGCACATTCTGCTCGACGAGAAGGATGGAGAGCCCGCCCGCTTTGAGCGTTTTGAGCGTGCCGTAAAGCTGGTGGATGACGACCGGGGCCAGGCCGAGGGAAAGTTCGTCGATGATGAGAATCTCCGGGTCCGACATCAAGCCGCGGGCGATCGCGAGCATCTGCTGCTCGCCGCCCGAGAAGGTGCCGGCCTTCTGGCGCCGGCGCTCCCTGAGTCGCGGAAACAGTTCGAACACTTCCTTGAGGCGCGTGTCGAAAGTGCGCTGGGCGCGGCGCGAGAATGCGCCCATTTCGAGGTTCTCCTCCACGCTCATGGCGGCAAAAAGTTGTCGCCCCTCGGGCACCAGCACGATACCGCGCGCGACCTTGGCGTGAGGCGCAAGCTTCGTCACATCCTCACCCTCGAACAGCACGCGCCCGCGCCGCGTCGGGATGGAGCCCGCGAGCGCCCGCAGCGTCGTAGTCTTGCCGGCGCCGTTGGCGCCCACGATGGTGGTGAGCTCGCCGCGCTTGGCCGCGAGCGAAATGCCCCACAGCACCTGCACCTCGCCGTAGCCGGCCTCGATCGCTTCCATTTCGAGCAGCGCGGTCATGTCAAGCCACCGCTCCGCGAAATTCAGCCGCGAGTTGCGGGTCTCCGAGATAGGCCTCGATCACGGTCGGGTCGTTGGCGACCACGGCGGGCGGACCCTCGGCGAGCTTCTGACCCGAATTGAGCACCACGATGCGGTCCGAAAGCGACATGATCGCCTGCATCAGGTGCTCGATCATCAGAATGGTGATACCGCGCTTGCGGATGCGGCGGATCACGTCGATCATGCGCTCGACCTCGGTCGAATTGAGACCGGCGAGCACTTCGTCGAGCAGCAGCAGGGTCGGTTGAGCCGCGAGCGCGCGGGCAAGTTCGAGGCGCTTCTTGCCGGCGATGGTGAGCTCGGAGGCGGGCGATTCCAGGCGCTCACCAAGACCGACAAAGCTCGCGGCCTCTGCGGCGGCTTGACGTGCCTGCGCCAGCGGCAGGTTCTCGCGTCCGAAGCAGGCTCCGACGGTGCAGTTTTCCAGCACCGACATGGCGCCGAGCGGTTGCACGATCTGGTGCGTGCGGGCGAGCCCGGCACGCGCCACGTTGAAAGGCAATGCGCCGGTAATATCGGCGCTGCGGAAGATAATGCGCCCGGCGTCCGGCGCGAACACGCCGTTGATGAGGTTGAAAAGCGTGGATTTGCCGGCGCCGTTCGGCCCGATAAGACCGAGGATCTCATGCTCCTCGACGGTGAAGCTCAGCTTTTGCACGGCGGCCAGGCCGCCGAAGCGCTTGCTCAGGTTTTCGATTGCGAGCAGTGCCGTCATTCGAGCACCTTCTTGAGCCGCGGCCAGCGCCCATAGAGCCAGCCCATGAGCCCGCCGGGCGCAAAGATCACGATGACGAGCAGGAGCGCGCCGGCGATCACGAGCTGGAAATTGGCGAACGTGTCCGAGGTCAGGAGCCAGCCGCGAAGCTGCTCGTAGATAAAGGCGCCGAGCGCCGGTCCCATGACGGTGCCCTGGCCGCCCAGCATGGCGATCACGATCGCCTCGGTCGAGAACTGCAGATCGAAAGCGTCGATCGGTTGGATGAACGCGCCCTTGAAAAAATAAAGTCCGCCGGCGACCGCCGGCAGGAACGCCGAGACGCAGTAAACCAGCGCCTTGTAGCGCGGCGTCGGCACGCCCAGGACCGCGGCCGCGTCCTCGTTCTGCCCGATGGCGAGCAGTCCGAGGCCGAATTTCGAGGTCTTGATGAAGTAGCTCAAATACAGCGACAGCCCCATCACGCCGACCAGGATGTAATAGATGATCCAGAGCGCGTGCGCGGGGCCGCCCAGCGGCTGGAACAACTCGGTCGACAGATAGATGCCGGTGCCGCCGCCCCAAGGCTCGAAGTTGGTGACGAAGGCCTGCACGGCCTCGTTGACGCCGATGGTTGCAAGCGCGAAATAGGCGCCGCGCAGGCGCAGGATGCCGAGACCGAAGAGGAGCGCAAAGGCGCTCACCGCGACCCCGCCCACCAGCGCCGCCGGCGCCAGGCCCCAGCCCAGCGCGCTCATGAAGTAGACGCAGAAATAGCCGCCGAGCCCGAAGAAGACGATGCTGCCGAAATTGACGTAGCCGGTGTAACCGAGCATCAAATTGAGGTTGCTCGCCAGAACGATGTAGACGGCGGCGAGCAGCAGATCCTCGCGCATTTGGACATTGTTGCCGATCGAAGGCGCCACCACGAACATTACGATGATGGCCGCGACGATCCAGAAAAAGGGGCGGCGCAGCAAGATCATCGCGGCACGGGTCCGGCGTCAGCGTCCGCGCGCAAAGCGGCGCGCCGCGGCAAGCGCAGATTGAGCAACCCGCCGGGAAACGCGATCAGCACCACGACGAACAGCACGAACTCGAACACCAGCGTCCAGCTCACGGGCATAAACGGCGTGGTGAGCCCCTCGAACAACCCGAGCGCTATGCCGCCGATCAAGGCGCCAGCGGGATTGCCGAGACCGCCGAGCACCGTCACCACGAAACTCTTGAGTTGATAGGCGTCGCCGGAGAGCACGGTGAAGGGGAACAGGGTTCCGATCAGCATGCCCGACACGCAGGCGAGCGCGACGCCAAGACCGAAGGCAAAAGCCAGCACCCGGGTCGTCGGGATGCCGACCAGCTCCGCGGCCTCGCGATTGCCCGACACCGCGCGCACCGCCTTGCCCGGACGGGTGTGAAATAAAAACAGATAGAGCAGGCCGGCGATCGCCGCGGTCAATACCGCCGCCATGATGTGAGCGCCGGGGAAGGTGTAGCGCCCGATGCTGAAACCGGGCAACGATACCGGCACGTTGAAAAGCACGGTGCCCCATTCGGCGGTCCCGAGGCCGATCAGCACGAGGTTGACCGAGAAGGTGGAGAGCAGGCTCATCAGCGGCGGCCGGCCGATCATGCGGTGCACGGCAATCCAATAAAGCGCGACGCCGACCATGAGGCCGCCGATGAGAACGGGCGGCAAGGTCGCATAGACCGGAACGCCGAGGTCGTTGACCATCAGGTAGAGACCGAACATGCCGGCCACGATCATGGCGCCATGGGTGAGGTTGATCACGTCCATGACGCCCCAAATAAGCGAAATGCCCATCGCGGCGAGGCCATAGACCGAGCCGACGAGCAGGCCGTCTACGAGGGAGGCAAACAGGCCGATCATTTTTGTGGCTCACGTCAGGGGGCCGGTAAAACGTTCCGGCCCCCGACGCGGGTCACTCACTTATTTCGCAGCCAGGTTGAAGTTGGCGGTTTTGGCCGCATCCGGCCAGACCATCTCAAGATTTAACTTGCCGTCCTTCATCTGCCATTGCGCCAGAACCATCTCGTGCGCGACCTGCAATCCATGATTCTTGCGTCATTCGCGACCTTGTATTTGCCGAAGAAGGTCGTGACCTCCATCTTGGTGAGCTCGGCTGCGACCTTGTCGGGTTCGATCGAGCCGGCCTTTTCCATCGCGTGCTGCAGAAGGAGGCCTTCGATGTAGCCCGATGCCGCGTGGTAGTCGACGCCGGTATTGAATTTGGTCTGATACGCTTTGGCGAATTCGGCCGGCGTGGGTCCGAAGTCCGGCTTATACGTGACCGAAGGCTCCCATTGCGAAGGCACGCTTACGCCGACCGCGGCAGGCCCGAGGCTCGCAAATTTCGGACTGTCCGGCGCCACCAGGATCGTCACCGATTTGAGACCCGCCTTCTGATCGTAGAATTGGCGCGCCAGCGTTGCGCCATCCGGATAGTGCCCGCCGCCCATGAACACGTCGGCCTTCGACGAGATGATCTTGTTGATGATCGGGCTGAAGTCGGTGGTCGAGGCTGGATAGGCTTCGACCAGCACTTCCTTGAACCCGGCGTCGGCGGCCTGCTTACGCGCCGCCGCGACCACCGCCTTGGAGAATGGGTCGTCGGAATAGGCGAACGCGATCTTGGCGCCCGGGGTCTTTGCCTTGAGCGCCGTGATCGCGCCCGTGAGATAGTGATCGGCGGCGGTGATGCACTGGAACAGATATTTGTTGCCGAGCTCGAAGATCTTTCCCTCGGCCCCGCCACCGACCAGCATGACCTTACCATACTGCTCGGTAATCACCGCGGCGGTCGCGGACAGTCCCGAGGAGTAGGGGCTGAACAGATACGCGGCATGATCCTGAACGATGAGCCGGGTGTAAAGCTGCTGGACGCGCCCGCCTTGCGATTGATCGTCGTACTCGACGAACTTCACTTTGTATTGTTTGTTGCCGACCTTGATGCCACCGGCATCATTGACTTGATCGCGCCAAAGCTCGGAGCCCTTGAGTTCGGCCACGGAATTGACATTGAGCGAACCGGTGCGCGACACGGTCATGCCGATCGTGATGGTGTTGTCGGCGGCGAATGCCGGTGCAGCGAACAGCGTCGCACCGGCCGCGATAATCCAGAGTCCTTTCATGTTATCCTCCCGGTAAGTTCGCCGGAACAGCGGCGTGCGCCCCCACAGCGCCCAGGACCGGTCTCTCGAAAATGCGCCCCTGCCTCCGAAATCTCCCGCTTTTTTGGTTGTCGGCACGAGGCCGTTGCAATCGCATGCACGTGCGGCGGGTGACGTAATTTTGTGCATGGCATGCCACCTCTGTCAATGACGATATCCCGCTCCTGCGGCTCGCCCTGGCGCGCAGGTAGAACGTGCTCAGCGCGAATTCATGCTCGCCGCTTCGCGGCAACCTGCTATGATTTAGCTGTGCTCAAAGCGTAGCTCTGAGCTGGGAGCAGTTCATGCGACGACGCGAATTCATGACGCTTCTCGGCGGCGCGGCCGCGGCCTGGCCGCTCGTGGCGCGCGCGCAAGGAGCGGCCACCGGCTTTCCCAATCGCCCGATCGTGCTGATCGTCCCTTACGCGCCCGGCGGCGGCAACGACGTGCTGGCGCGCGGCGTTGCCGAACCCATGGGCAAGACGCTCGGCCAGCAGATCGTGATCGAGAACCACGGCGGCGCCGGCGGCTCGCTCGGCACCCGCCAAGTCGCCAAATCCGCGCCCGACGGCTACACGCTCGGCCTCGGCGGCACCGGCACGCTCGCCATCGATCCGACGCTTTATCCCAATGCCGGCTACGATCCGCGCAAGGATTTCGCGCCGGTCGGGCTGATCGCCACCAGCCCGCTCATCATCCTGGTGAACCCGTCATTGCCCGCGCATAACGTGCAGGAGCTGATCGCGCTCGCCAAGGCGAAGCCGGGCAAGCTTAATTACGCCTCGGCCGGCACCGGCAGCGGCATTCATCTCGGCACCGTGCTGTTTGCCGAACAGGCCGGCATCGACATCACGCATATTCCCTACAAGGGCTCGGGGCCGGCGCTCACCGATTTGCTCGGCGGCCATGTGTCGATTTATTTCTCGTCGCTGCCGCCGGCCATCGGGCTGGTGAAGGAAGGCAAGCTGCGCGCGCTCGGCGTCACCAGCCTGAAGCGCTCGCCGATATTTCCCGATGTGCCGACGGTGGCGGAGCAGGGGCTGCCCGGCTTCGAGGCGGTGCTGCATTACGGCATCGTCGCTCCGGCCGGCACGCCGCGGCCGATCGTCGACACGCTCAACAAGGCGCTGCGCGAAGCGCTCAACTCGGAAGACGTGCACCGCCGTATCGCTACCGAAGGCGCCGAGCCGCTGCCGACCACGCCTGACCAATACGCCGCCGACATTGACGCCGAGGAAACCAAGTGGTCGGCGCTGGTGAAGAAGTCGGGCGCGCAGGCGCAGTAACGGCATGGCGACGCCGCCCGCGGCAAATATCCCGAAACGGGAAGTCCACCTCGACTGCGGCAACTACCTGCTGCGCACGCTCACCGCCGCCGACGCGTCGGAGCGCTGGGCGAATTGGATGGACGATCCGAAAAACCTGCGGCTGCTCAACGCGGGCCCCAAGGCGATGACACGCGACGGCGTCGCCGCCTACATCAAAAACTTCGACCAGAAATCCCATTTGCTCATTGGCATTTTCGAGAAACAGGGCGGTTCGCTCATCGGCTTCTTCCGCCTGGATATCGACCACCGGCTGAAACGTTGCCTGATGTTCCTGCTGATCGGCGAGCAGAAATATCGCCACTGGCGCGTGACCGACGACTTGCGCGGACCGTTTCAGGATTACATTTTCGACACGCTCGGTCTGAACACGATCCTGGCGACCGTGCTCACCAGCAATCAGGCGATGATCCGCTACATGCTCAAGTCCGGCTGGAACCTGGACAAGACCGCGGCATGGCCTGTTAAATCGCAGACCGTCGTCGCGACGCCAAGCCTGAGCTTCCTCAGCCTCTCGCGGCAAGCCTGGCAGGCATGGAAAAGGAAGAACGTGCCGCAGCGCTAAACAGCACGATCAGCGCAACAGGCCACCGAAGCGATAATTGAGGCCGACTTTGACCAAGTCGATATCCTGCTTCACGTTGAAGGTAGCCGGAAAGCCGGGGTTAGCTGGGTCTGTGAAGGTCAAACTTTTGGTCCCGAATCCATAATGATCGTATTCGACCAGCACTGACCAATCCGGGGCGAAGGCCCACTCCAATCCGCCGCCGGCGGTCCAGCCCAAGCGCATGTCGCTGGCGCTGGTGTTGCACGACACGAAGGCAATAGTAGTGCAGTTGAAGTTGTTGGCCTGATATTTGTCGTGACTCCAAGCAGCGCCGCCCTTGGCATAGAGCAGATAGTGATCCCAGGCATAGCCGATCCGGCCCGTCGCGCTGGCAAGAAAGTCGGTGCGCGAGTGCACGGTGCGCGGCATAGTAGGATTTTTGCCAGGGAAGAATGGATCGTTCTCCTGGCCGTCGATATCGGCCCAGGAAAAATCGCCCGCGAGCCCGACGACCCAATTGGTCGCGAATTGATAATCGCAACCAAGCTGGCCGCCACCGACAAACCCGGCCCTGCTGTTCACGCCAACGACATCGCCTATCGGCGCAATGTTAACGCCCGTAGGGTCGGAAAAACCTGTGCGCGCCCAGCCGGCGCCGGCATGGGCGCCGACGTAGCAACCGGTCCATGAGTAAGGTGCCGTTGCGACGACCGGCGCTTTGGCCGGCATGCGCGGCGGAAGATCGGCCGCGTACGCGGTCCCGCTCAAAAGGACCGCCGTGCTGGCCAACAAAAGTGCTTTCAATTCCCCGACTCCCATTCAAGCCTAGGAACTATAACAGATTTGGCTTTCAAAGCGTGTGGCAGATGGGCAACAGCCCGCCGAAAACAAGACACGACCGCGGCGTGAATTCTCGCGTTGCTCGTCTCGGGAAAAGTGGACCGGTAGCCATGGAACTTTCGAGAATTCCACAGGGTTATACGCGCGTCATCCCTCCCGTCAGTGAAAAATGCCATGCATGACGCAGCCAAAAGCCCCAGCCAAAGGCAAATCTACAAAGTCGCGCTGGCGAGTATCGTAGGCTCGGTGATCGAGCAATACGATTTTCTGATCACCGGCGTGATCGCGGCCACCATCTGGGGCGGCATCTTTTTCAAGCTGCCCGGCCTTGCCGCGGTGGCCGCGGCGATCAGCGTCTACGGGCTTGGCATCATCATCCGCCCCGTCGGCGCTTATATTTTCGGCCATCTCGCCGACCGTTACGGCCGCAAGGACGCGCTGGTTTATGCGCTGGTGCTGATGGGCGTCAGCACGCTCGCCATCGGCCTGACGCCGGCCTACGACAGCATCGGCGTCGTCGCGCCGGTGCTGCTGATCGTGTTCCGGCTGTTACAGGGCATCAGCTTCGGCGCCGAGTTCGGCACCGCCGCGACGTGGGTGGTCGAACAGGCGGCGCATTCGAAGTACCGCGCGTTCTGGGGCGCCTGGGTCGGTTTCGCCATCCCGATCGGCCTACTGCTCGGCTTCGGCTCGGTGATCGTCACCAAATCGCTGATGACGGGCGAGCACTTCACCGCCTGGGGCTGGCGCATCCTGTTCGTCATCGGTTTCCTGGTGGCGATCGTCGGCATTGTCATCCGCCGGCGCACCGAGGAACTCATTCGTGTTCGAGCGCCACCGCGCGCAGAACGCCGTGCTCGAAAGTCCGGCGCGGCAGGTCTGGCGCGACATGCCCGGCACCATCCTGCGCACCTCGCTGGTCAACGCCATGTTCGGCGGCGCCTTCTTCCTCTACTTCGTGTTCGGCACCAGCTACATGAAGGCGGTCGGCTTCACCGGCTCGACGCCCGAATATATCGGCCTGATCGCCGCGGCTTTCATGCTGGTGTTCATGATCATCGGCGCGCTGCTCGCCGACATCATCAACCGCCGCATCGTTCTGCTGATCGCCGCCATCGTGTTCCTGGTTTTCGCTATTCCGTATTTCTATCTGGTCAACACCGGCAGCTTCTGGCTGGCGACAATCGCCGAGGTCGTCGGCTTCGGCTTCGTGTTCGGATTCGGCTATGGCGCGATCCCGACCTTCTACACGGAGAACTTCCCGACCCGTTACCGCGCCTCGGGCGCCAGCGCGGGCTATCAAATCGCGCAGGTCTATGGCGGCGGGCTGATCCCGATCGTCGCCGGATTGATCCTGAAGGCCTACGGTATTCACGAGGCCTACATCTATATCGGCGGCCTGGTGATGATCTATGCGCTGGCGGCGATCTACGCGATCATTGTTACGCCGGAGACCAAGGGCGCCGACCTCGAAGGACTTGTTGCGGCCGAATAGCGTCAGCGCGCGACGCCGAGCTCCTGGAAAATCTCGTCATTGTGCTGGCCGAGCATGGGCGGCGGCGTATCGATTTGCGGGCCGCCATGCGCAAAGGTGAAGGCGGCGAGCGGCACGCCGAAGCCGCCTTCGACGCCTTGGGCGCCCGCGTGCCGATGAATAATACCGCGGCTCGCCAATTGCGGATCGGCTGCCGCCTCGCCCATGCTGCGCACGCGCGCCGCCGGCACGTGACGCGCTTGCAGGAACGCTTCCCACTCATCGGCGCCGCGCGTCATCATGATCTCGGTGAGCAGCGTGGCCTCGCGATCGCGATCGGCGTCGCGCTCCTCGTTGGTCTTCTTGATCATGTCTGGCCGTTCGAGCAGTGTCCATAAACGGCGCTGCTGGCGCAAGTTGCTGGCGCCCAGCATCACCAGTCCGTCTTTCGTCGCGTAGGCGCTGTTGGTGGCGTGCGGATGGCGGTTGCCGTTCGGCTTGGGATGCATGCCGTTGCGCAAATATCCGGTCAAGTGCGAACTCATCAGGATCATCGCCACGTCGAGCATCGCCATGTCGATGCGCTGGCCCTTGCCGGTGCGCTCACGCTGATAGAGCGCCGCCGACAGCGCGAAGGCGCCGGTCATGCCGGTGGCATAGTCGACCGCCGGCGAGCCGAACTTGATTGGATTGGCTTCCGGCGTTCCGGTCATCGCCATGATGCCGGAGGTGGCCTGGATGACGTGGTCGTAAGCCGTCTGCGAACCGCGCGGGCCATTCTGCCCGAAGGCCGAAAACGACGCATAGATCAGTCGCGGGTTAATCGCCGCCAGCGCCTCATAACCCAGCCCCAGCGCCTCGAACGCGCCGGGCCGATAATTCTCCACGAACACATCGGCGGTTGCCACCAGCTTCTTCAGGATTTCGCGATCCTTCTCCTGCTTGAGGTCGAGCGTGATCGAACGCTTGTTCGACGCCTGCGTCAGGAATGCAGTGCCCATGTTGCGGCGGTTGAGCTCCTTGTCGGTGCCGGCGCCGCGGCTCTGGTCGGGATTGTCGGGGTGTTCGACCTTGATGACGTCGGCGCCCAGCACCGCCAGTTGATAGGCGGCGAACGGCCCGGCCAGCACATGGGTGACGTCGATCACCCGGATTCCCTCGAACGGTCGCATGGGCGTTTTCCTCCGGCAGCTTTGTCGTCCAGCATACGCCAATCAGCGGCGGATCGGCTCAAGCCCCGCGGCCGTGAACAGCGCGATGGCGTGCGGCGTCGTAATCGCGGCAATGAAGGCCTTGGCGGCGTCGCGATGCCGGCTGGCGGTGGCGACGCCGGCGGCGAACTCCGAGTAGAGCTGAAGTTCCGGCGGAAACGGCCCGACATATTGCGCGCCGGCGACCGGCAACAGTTCGGCGATCTGCTGGATCGCCACTTCCGCTTCGCCGCGTGCAACCAGTTCGGCAACGCGGCCGCTCGGTCCCAGCACGATCTTGTCGCGCATCGTCTCGGCGATGCCGAGGCGGCCGAGAAGCGTTTCGAAATAGATGCCGCTGGTGCCTTCGGTGGAACGCACCACCGACTTGGCGGCGAGCAGCGCGCGCTTGAACGCTTCGGCCGTCGCGATGTCGGGCTTGACCGCGCCCTTGCGCACCGAAACGCCTAAGCCCGAGCGCCCGATATCGGCGCGCGTCTCAGGCGCCATCTTGCCCTGGGCGGCGAGGTCGTCGAATACCGGCCGCGTCACGATCGCCACATCGAAGGCCGCGCCGTTCTCGATCTGGCGCTTGACCGCTTTCGCGGGGTCATAACCGAACGATAGCTTGTGCCCGGTCGCGCGTTCGAACTTCGGCCCGAGCTCGTTGAGCACGTCGAGCGCGGCATGCGTGCTCAGGACTCTGATAACTGTTGCGTCCACGGGGATTGCCTGAAGCGACCGGACAAATCGTCGTTATCGGCCGCCGGACGAGACCGGACCTCGGCCGCGGCCGCCGCGAGCTTCACGCCCACGGTCGCGCCGCCTTGGCCTTGTCCTCGTAGCTTTCGATCTTGCTCTGCTTCTGCTTGGTCAGCCCGATATCGTCGAGGCCGTTGAGCATGCAGTGCTTGCGGAATTCGTCGATCTCGAACTTGACCACGCCGCCGTCCGGCCCGTGGATTTCTTGGCTTTCCAGGTCGATCGAGAGCGTGGCATTGGCGCCGCGCTCGGCGTCGTCGAACAGCTTTTCCAGATCCTCAGGGCTGACGCGGATCGGCAGCACGCCGTTCTTGAAGCAGTTGTTGTAGAAAATGTCGCCGAACGAGGTGGAGATCACGCAGCGAATGCCGAAATCCATCAGCGCCCAGGGCGCGTGCTCGCGCGAGGAGCCGCAGCCGAAATTGTCGCCGGCGACCAGGATTTTTGCCTTCCGGTAGGCCGGCTTGTTGAGCACAAAGTCGGGGTTCTCGGCTCCGTCGTCCTTGTAGCGCAGCTCGGAGAACAGGCCTTTGCCCAAGCCGGTGCGCTTGATGGTCTTCAGGTATTGCTTGGGGATGACCATGTCGGTGTCGACATTGATCATCTTCATGGGCGCGGCGACGCCTTCCAACGTGGTGAATTTGTCCATCTCGCAATCCTAAAGTCTTTCCCAGGTGCGGCTGCCGGCCGGCAGCAGCGCCTTTACTTGCGAGCTTGCCGCGAGGAGGTCAAGAGGCCCTTGCGGGCGCGTATATCCGGGCAACGCGTGGGATTTGCTGCGAAACCCGATATATCGATTTATCATTTTTTAAGCGTACTGAAAAAATCAGAGTTTCTTGCAAGGACCCAAGAACCCCAACGAAATACGTCAGAAGATAAGAACGTCTAGGCCCGCATAGCTTTAAACTCACGGGGTGGAGGCGGATTGATGCTGCCTCGCAGCATTCGAGCGAGACTTTTGGGATTGGTCGTCGCGGCCATCATTCCATTTGTGGCTCTCATTGGTATTGGACTTTGGGACCAATGGCATAATGAATTCGTCACAGCCGCTCAGCGCAGCCTCAACGAAGCCCGGCTGCTCGCGGCGCAAGTAGACGACCAGGTCGGAGATATCGAAAATTTAATGGCAGGGCTTTCGCATGCGGTATCAACAAATGTAGACGATAAAAGCAAAAACGATGTCTTGCTACAACAAGTCAAGAATGAGCTACCCGACTTCATAAACAACATCCTGGTGCTTTCTATTGATGGCACCGAAATCGGAATGACGGGGAATCGGCTTGGTCAGCCAATTCATTTCGGCGACCGTGCATATTTCCAGAATGTATTGAATGGCTCGCATCTCTCGATCAGCGAGGTCATCCACTCGCGTATAAATGGACAATGGATCATTGTGTTCGCGCGCCCGGTCAAGGATCAACAGGGTCAATTGCGTGCAATACTCGCTATCGGGGTTCAACTCGAGCATTTCCAGAACGCGCTCAGAACTAATAGTCTTCCTGATGGGAGCATTGTCAGAGTTGTGAACGAGGATGGCATTGTCTTGGCTCAGAGCGCCGACGGCCCGAGTTGGATCGGTCGCGACCTCAGCAAAAATGAAAATATTGCGCGTCACATTACGGCAAAAGAAGCCAGCGATATCATCCTCTGGTCTGACGACGTCGAACGCATTACCGGGTCATCGACCGCTCATCGCGTGCCTTGGCTGGTGTCGGTGGGCATTCCCAACCATTTTGCCCTCACAAAGATAGCACATCGATTGGATTGGGGCGCTCTGTTCAGCACGCTTGCAATCATAGTAGCACTCACGATTGCTTGGATGCTTTCGGGACGTATCGTCCGCCCGCTCCGGCAACTTGGGAAAGATGCTTCGGCGCTCGCGTCCGGCAAGCTTGGCCATCGGTCCGCGATCCACACGAAAGATGAACTGGGAGATCTCGCGACTAGTTTCAACCTGATGGCGGAATCACTCGAACAACGTCATAAAGAAATTATACTTTCCTCAGATGAGGTTCGGCAAACCAAGGATGCTCTCGCTGCTCTGATTGAAAACGTTCCAGTACCGATCGTTGTCAAGGAGCTTAAAGCGTTACGGTTCATTCTGGTAAATCGGGCGTACGAAGCATTTCTGGGATTATCCCGGGACCAGATAATTGGAAAAACCGTATTCGAGCTTTTTCCGGCAACGGACGCGGCCGTCATAGAGGAGCACGACAAGAGAGCCTTGCAATTGGACAGGCGAAGCCTCAGCGGAGAATTCCCGGTTCAGACCCCCAACAATGGACTGCGCGACGTAACGACAACCCGGCTGGTTGTACATGGCGCCGACAAAAAGCCGCATCACTTGATGGCGGTCATCGAAGATATTACCGAGCGCAGAAAGGCGGAAAGCTTAATTCTGCACATGGCTCATCATGATCCACTCACTGACCTGCTCAATCGCGCTCAATACTATGAACGGCTTAAGCATGAGCTTAAATGCCTCAAGAGAGGAGAGCATTTGGCGGTGCTTTGCCTTGACCTGGATCATTTCAAGGATATCAATGACACGCACGGCCATTCGATCGGCGATGAGCTGTTAAAGAACGTTACCGCGCGATTGCTCAACTGCATCGATAAAACTGATACGATTGCCCGGTTGGGTGGCGATGAATTTGCGATCATTCAGAGTGCGGTCGAGCAGCCGGCGGGCGTATCGAAATTGGCCGAACGCATTCAAGACGCGATCAATGCGCCTCTTATAATTGACGGGCTCCATGTGACGACTAACGTGAGTATCGGGATTTCAATCGCCCGGTACAATGCGACGACGCCGATCGAACTGATGAAGCAGGCGGACATGGCGCTTTACCGGGCCAAAGCCGCCGGCCGCAACGCTTTTCGCCTTTTCGAGCCGGAAATGGCGGCGACGATGAAAGCCCGGCGCGGCCTTAAATCCGATTTACGCAGCGCGATTGCCAGCGGGGAACTGGAGCTTCACTATCAACCCGTCGTCGGCATCCGGGATAATGCGGTCGTCGCCTTGGAGGCGCTCGCGCGCTGGCGACATCCGAAACTCGGGATGCTCGCGCCCGCCGAGTTCATTCCAATTGCCGAAGAGACCGGCCTGATTATACCGCTGGGAGAATGGGTCTTGCGGCAAGCCTGTATGGATGCGGTGAAATGGCCGGGGGACATCAAGGTGGCGGTCAACCTGTCGCCGGCTCAAATTAGAGAGCGCGAATTAACGCGGGGTATCATTACCGCGCTGGCGGCCTCCGGGCTGTCGCCACATCGGCTGGAGCTCGAAATTACCGAAGAAATGCTCTTGCGGGACGACGACAAAACGCTTGCCTTGTTACAAGGGCTGCGTGAGCTTGGCGTGCAAATCGTGCTGGATGATTTTGGCACGGGATATTCTTCACTGAACTATTTGCGGCGTTTTCCATTGGACAAAATAAAGATTGATCGATCGTTCATCCGCGATCTCTCGCGCGAAAATGAAGTATCCATAGCAATCGTGCGAGCGGTCGTGCAAATTGCGACTGTCCTTAAAGTGGGCACGACGGCGGAGGGTATCGAGACAGAGGAACAATTGGAGCTCGTTCGAGCCGCCGGCTGTATCGAAATGCAGGGCTACCTTTTCAGCTCGCCAAAACCCATCGCGGAATTGTTTGAGTTGCTTCCGCAATCGGGCGGCAAGGCTGCAAGCGCAGCTTAATATAAGTTAGCCCCCATTCGCCGACCATTAACGTCATCAAGGCGCGGTTCCTCTAGGCGCTGTTTACAGAGTCGCATAGCGTGGGCATCGGCGGGTAGCACGTAGCACGTAGGATGGGGTTAGGCGCGCAGCGCCGTAACCCACCCATCGGATTCGCAAATGGCCGCTCAGCCGGTGGGTTACGCGCCCATCGCCCGTCTAAGACGGGCGTGAACGCCCTTAGGGGCGCTAACCCACGCTACGCACTATGCAGTCCCAATGCCGAGCTGGATGCGACTAGTGCAGGTGCCTCAGCTTGTCGGGATTTCGCACGATATAGATGGCGGCAATCTTTCCGTCCTTGATTTCCAACGCGGTTGTCTGGAGTTCACCGTCAGCCTCCAGCGTAATGAAGCCGGGTAATCCATTGACGAATCCAGCGCGCACAAGTTTCGAACCATTCTTCTGGAAGAGATCTGCCAGATACTCATGAAACCTCATGACGGCATCGAATCCGACGAAAGGCTTCATGGCTGCCGGTCGCTTGCCGCCGCCGTCTGCATGGACGCTGACGTCAGCCGCTAGCATTGCACCAAGCGCCGTCATATTGCCGCTGCGGGAGGCGGTGAAGAAGGCCTCGGCAAGCTCGAGGCTATGTTGCTTTTCCACTTGGAAGCGCGGTCTTGCCTCGCGGACGTGGGTGCGTGCGCGGCTGGCCAGCTGGCGGCAGGTCGCGGGGTCGCGCTGGATGGTCGCAGCGACCTCCTCGAATCCCAGCCCGAACACATCGTGCAGCAGAAAGGCCGCCCGCTCGAGCGGAGAAAGACGTTCCAGCGCAAGCATCAGCGGCAAGGTGACGTCCTCTTCTTCGTTCTCTTCAACGACGGGGTCGGGAAGCCAAGGACCGATATAAGTCTCGCGCTGACGGCGCGCAGATTTAAGTTGATCGAGGCAGAGCCGCGTGATCGTACGGCGCAGAAACGCCTCGGGCTCGCGTACCGCGCCGCGGTCGGCCCTCATCCAGCGAATGAAGGCCTCCTGCACCATATCCTCGGCGTCGGCCACGGAGCCGAGCATGCGATAGGCGACTCGCATAAGCCTTGGGCGCAGCGGATCAAAACTCGCCGCGGCGTCCTCGTGGCCGACGCCGGTCATCACGCGGCTGCCGCTTTGGCAGTGGCCTTTATCGCCGCCGGATCGGCAAACAAGCCGAAACCCACCGCGATGCGGTTCCACCCATTGATGATATTGACCATCAAGGTGAGCTTGACCTGCTCCTCTTCCGTGAACTGCGCCCTCAGCGCTTCGTAGGCGCCATCGAGCGCATGTCCTTCGGAGAGCCGCGTCAGCGCGTCGGTCCAGCCGAGCGCAGCGCGTTCGCGGCCGGTATAGCAGGGGGCTTCTCGCCACGCCGACAGGAGGTAGATTCGCTGCTCGGTCTCGCCTTTCGAGCGCGCGTCCGATGCATGCATATTGATGCAGTTGGCGCAGCCGTTGATCTGAGAGGCGCGGATCTCCACGAGATGCATGAGAGTCGGCTCAAGGCTCGAGGCGATGGCGGCCGATGTGCTGGTCCAGTTCTTCATCAGTGAAGGAGCAGCGGCGAAGGGATCGATTTTGGCAGTCATGATTGGGTTCCTTCTGTTGGTTCCGACATCATGACGAGGTAAATCCGCCAGCGTGACATCTACACCAAAAATTTGGTGCGTGTCGCCAACCGGTCTTGGCTGTGTAAAAACGTTGCCTGCAGTTGTTCTGCGCGCAACAATTGAATTCGAACCGAATGTCTTTGGCGCATGTTACATTCGCCGAAGACATCAGTTCAATTCTCTTGTTGCGCCAGAACAACTGCTGGAACGTTTTTACACAGCCTAGGCCGATAGCTGACATTTACGGCCGTTCATTATACCGTTGACTTATCAGCTCTCGCAAATTCAGCCGGTGGGTTACGCGCCTTCGGCGCTAACCCACCCTACGCACTACCTCGACATTCACGAGGACGACGAGTTCGACGAAGCTCAGTTCGCCGCTTGGGTGAAGCAAGCCAGCCTTTTGCCCGGCGAACGAATGTGAGCGGGAAGTCGCGAGGTGCGTGCGTGGCGTGAGCGGACGCCAAGAATTCGGCGACATGTTGATGGAACGCCTGCCCGATCCGAAGGGCGAACGCGTGAGGATCACGATGTCGTCGGGCAAGTTCCTACCGTTCAAGTGCTACGGCGCCACCGGCAACGCGCAGAGACGCGTTTCGTGCTGCGCGCTCGAATAGGGATGAGCACATATCGCCTCGGTTATGAAGTTTTCGGCGATGCTTTTTGCGAAACTCTCGCTACGAGTTCGTCGGCTCGCGAAAGAAATCGTTTGAGTAGCGGGGATGTATTTGACTTGCTGTAGCCCATGACCAGATCGATCGTTGGCGGCTTCCCCTGCAATGGGCGTATGACGACCGAGGATGACAGTAGATTTTGCGCGTAAAGCGGGAGCAGCGTCACGCCACCGGTGGACGCCACCAACGACATCGCGGAAGACAAATTCTCGGCGTCGTATTCAGGCTTCAAAGTGATGCCGGACTTCGCTGCATACCCATCGATGACAGCCTTCAAAACAGGCGCGACCCGGGTCGGCGTGATGTAGGTTTCGGCGGCAAGGTCTTGCGGCTTGATCTCCTTATGCGCGGCTAGACGATGGCTCTTGGGAAGCACGGCAACCAGCGGTTCTTTGATCAGAAACTTGAACGTTAGCCCGGGCGCCTGCGCCTCGCGCCGGAGAAAGGCGACGTCGACCTTGCCGCGCATCAGCGCCCCAGCGAGGTCGGGCGACGATTGACTTGATAGCGTGATCTCAATCCCGGGTCGCTCCTCGCGCAGGATACGCAACACCTCCGGCAACCAAATCACCTCAGCACCCGTGAGGAAGCCGATGACGAATACGACTTTCTCTGGTTGAGCGACGCGGCGTGCCGCATCACCCGCAGCCTCGACCTGTAGCAAGGCGAGCCGCGCATGATCGAGAAACGTTCGGCCAGCGGCCGTTAGCTCGATGCCGCGTGCGCCGCGCTCCAGCAATTTGACGCCGACCTCCACTTCGAGATCGCGGATTTGTCGGCTCAAGGACGGCTGCGCCGTGTGCAGCCGCCGTTCGGCGGCATTGGTGAGGCTGCCCTCCTCGGCGACGGCAATGAAATAACGAAGATGGCGTAGCTCCATTAGGCTACCATACCTATAAAGTATGGCTAAAGCATAGGAAGTCTTGGTTGCTAGAGCAAGTCGACTCCACGTTCATGCCCAGAAGCGATGCCTTGCGGTTTCGCTGCGTGAACGATGGAGAAGCGCCATGGATAACCCGGTTGTTCTCATAACTGGCGGCCTAACGGGCATCGGGCGCGCCGCCGCCGTCGCCTTCGCCAAGAAAGGCGCGAAGGTGGTCGTTGCCGGTCGGCGTGATGAGGCCGGCAAGGCGCTCGTTAAGGAACTGCGCTCTTTCGGGTCGGAGGCCGAGTTCATCAACGCCGACGTCCGCAAGGATGATGACGTTCACGCTCTTGTCGACAAGACTGTCGCACGGTTCGGGCGTCTCGATGTCGCGGTGAACAGCGCCGGTACCGAAGGTCAGGGCGGCCCGATCACGGACCAGACCCCCGAAAGCTTCGCCGCGACGTTCGAGACCAACGTTCTCGGCGTGGTCCTGAGCATGAAGCACGAAGTGCGCGCCATGCAGACGCAGGGAAGCGGCAGCATCATCAATATTTCTTCGACCTATGGGCACGAGGGCGCGCCTGGTGCCTCAATCTACGTGGGCTCGAAGCACGCCGTCGAAGGCATCACCAAGTCGGTAGCGCTCGAAACCGCGAAGTCGGGAATTCGCGTGAACGCTGTCGCGCCTGGCCCCACAGATACTGGCATGCTTACCCGCTTCACCGGCACGGCGCAGAACAAGGCAGCCCTCGCGGCGCAGGTTCCGCTGGGCCAACTCGGCGTCTCCGAAGAGGTTGCCGACGGCATCGTGTTCATCGCGTCGGACGAAGCCAGGTTCATCACGGGGCACGTCCTCAACGTCGACGGCGGACACAGCGCCAACTGATCCCATGCGGACGCGAGGATTCCCAATTCAGAAGGACACAGATCATGGCTGACAAGCCGAAGAAGGTTCCGGGGCCAGACCACCCCATTTCGATCGATGCGAACCCGTCTCGCGTCGTGGTTACAGTCGGCGGCAAGGTTATCGCCGACACCGGCGATGCGTTGACGCTTCGCGAGGCCTCCTATCCGGCCGTTCAGTATATCCCCCGTCGGGATGTCGATATGGCCGCGCTCACGCGTAGCGAACACACGACGTATTGCCCCTACAAGGGCGACGCTTCCTACTACAGCATTCCGGTTGGCGGGGACCGTTCGCTCAATGCGGTGTGGACTTATGAGACCCCATTTGAAGCGATGGCGCAGATCAAGGATTACGTCGCCTTCTACCCGGACCGTGTCGACGAGATCAGCTAACCGACGCCGGGGCCTGGCTGAGACGATGCCTGGCGGGCGTGGCGCACGACTGCAAAGGAGAATGTCGTCATGACGAGCCTTGCCAACAAGACCGCCCTGGTCACCGGAGCATCCCGCGGTATGGGCCGCGCCACAGCCCTGGTTCTTGCGGCAGCCGGTGCCCGTGTCATCGTCCACTACGGCCGCAACGCCGACGAAGCCAAAACCGTGGTCGATCAAATTCGCGCGGCCGGCGGACGTGCGGATGCGGTCGCAGCCGATCTCGCCGTGTCTGACGGCGCCCACATCCTCGCCGCGCAAGTTCACGACCTAATTGGCGATCGGCTCGACATCCTCGTGTCCAACGCCGGGATTTCGAAAGCGGCGTCCTTCGAGGACATGACAGTCAAGGACTTCGACGAACTGTTCGCTGTCAACGTCCGCGCGCCTTATTTCCTCGTGCAGCAACTCCTGCCGATGCTCGGTAACGCCAGCAACATCGTGTTCCTGTCATCGCTCGGCGCGAGAACCGCCGTCGGCACACTGTCGGCTTATGCGAGCACGAAGGGCGCCATCAACACGCTGGTGAAGTATTTCGCCGTGGCGCTCGGTCCGCGCGGCGTCCGCGTCAACGCTGTCGCGCCCGGCGTGATCGACACCGACATGTCGAATTTCACCAAGACCGAAGAAGGTCGCGCTGTGGTGATGGGGATGCAGACGCTAAAGCGGATCGGCCAGCCCGCCGATGTGGCTTCGGTAATCGCGTTCCTCGCCTCCGACGAGGCTCGTTGGATCACCGGCGAAACCATCGGTGTCGACGGCGGCTCCAAGCTCTAAGTCGCCGTCACAAAAAATTTCAATCGCATTCGGTCACCAATGGATCGACCCATGAACACCTGCATCGCATGCCCGCGCCGGCCTCAGCGCGCGACGCTGTCGAACACGGATGCTCGCCTCATGCAGGCTGGTGCGGATTATTGGTGATTGGCACCTTGGCAAGATAGAAAACAGCCGAATGAGGTGCAAACAATATGAAGAAGAGTGCAACGACCAAGGGCGAATCTCCCTCCCGGCTGATCGATGCGAGAATCGCGGCGCTGGGCGATTGGCGGGGCGAGACGCTCGCCCGGGCCCGCAAGCTGATCAAAGAGGCCGACCCCGACGTTGTCGAGGAGGTGAAATGGAGAAAGCCGTCGAATGCGATGCGAGGGGTTCCGGTGTGGTCGCACGCCGGCATCATCTGCACCGGCGAGACCTACAAGACTGTCGTGAAGATCACCTTCGCCAAGGGCGCCTCGCTCAAGGACCCTTCCGGCCTCTTCAACTCCAGCCTCGAAGGCAACACCAGGCGCGCCATCGATTTCCATGCGGGCGACAAGATCGACGAAAAGGCGCTGAAGGCGCTCATTCGCGCCGCCGTGGCATTGAACATGTCGGTGCGAGCTACCGCTCGCCCCGTCCGCTCCCAAAAGAGACCAAAAGGCGCTTGAGCAGCGTCGCGGGCCAACTCTTGCGCCCTCGCTCCGGCGGCAGAAAGGGTTCGAGCAAACGCCGCTCCGCTTCGCTCGGGTCGCCGCGACTGCTGCCTCCCTCCAAGAGGCATTCCTGAAATCAAAGCCTTGAGTTCACGCGGCAACCTACGCACCGCGTCCTAGCTCGGCTTGCTCGGGCGGCCCTTTTCGTTGCGCGGGATCGACACCAGTTCGGTGACCCACGGGCGCGCCGAGCGGAACCAGTTTTGCTGGCGCGGGACGAGCTGATCGCGCTGGCGCAGCGTGCCGGTGCGGATCATGTAGGCGTCCGGATGGTCGCCGGGCGCGGTGGAATAGATCGGCGTCCCGCAGCGCGGGCAGAAGGCCTGCACACGGTGGGTGCCGCTGTCGGCCGTGGTCTTGACGTAGAGCGTTGGCTCGCCGCCGAGCATTTTGAAAGCGTTGCCGGGCGCGCGGATGCTGGTGCGGAACGCGGTGCCCGAGCCATTCTGGCAGTCGGTGCAGTGGCAGATCGAAACATTCTGCGGGTCGGCTTCCGCTTCGAAACTGAGGTAACCGCAATGACAGCGGCCGTCGATTCTCATTTCGTTACTCCTTTCTAATCGGCGCTTTGCTCGATCGCTTCCATGTCGGCGTCCGACAATCCGAAATGATGGCCGATCTCGTGCACCAGCACGTGGGTCACGATGGCGCCCAAGGTGTCCGCGTGCTCCGCCCAGTAGTCGAGGATGGGGCGGCGGTAGAGCCAGATCATGTTGGGCAGCGGCTCCAGAACAGCAGTCGACTGAAATGGCAGACCAACACCTTGGAAGAGGCCGAGCAAGTCGAATTCTGTTTCGACGTTCATGTGTTCAAGCACATCCTCGGTCGGAAAATCGGTCACTTGGATGACGAGATTGTCGCAAAGCGCGCGAAAATTTCCCGGCAGGCGGGCATAGGCGTCCGCCGCCAGCGCCTCGATTTGGCCGAGCGAAGGCGCCGCCATCCCGCGCCAGGCCGGAGGATCGTCAAATTGGCCTTTCATACCGGCGTTCTAGGGCAGGTCGCCGCGACAACCAAGCGGTTGACGGCGCGGCGCGAAAGAGCGACCGTTAATGTGGCGGGACGGATGGGCTTGGAAGATGCCGAGGAAGTGGACGTTCTGTGCTGTTCTGGGGGCGTTGTTCTTGAGCGCCGTGCCGGCCGCGGCCGAGGTCGCCACGCATGAACTGGCCGGCCAATCGCGCCCGCGCATCACCATTCACCCGCGGCGAATCCGCCCGGGGCCCAATGCCAAACGCTATTGCCGCTCCTGGCTGGCGAAAGAATATCGCGTCAGCGGGCCGGTGATCGTGCCGCAGATGCACTGCTGGTGGGAATAGCCAGCGCGTCCGGAATTTTCTAGACTATCAACTCTTTATCCGGGGGCCCTGGAGGTGCATCCATGTCGAAACTCGTGAAATTTTTCGCAATTACGGCCCTCATCGCCGCCGCATTCGCCATGACGCCCGGCCCCGCCGCGGCCTATCACGGTCGTGGCGGCCACTGGCATGGCGGCGGTTATTGGCGGGGCGGCTGGGGACCCGGCCTGGTCCTCGGCTTTGGGCCGGCTTGGGGATGGGGCGGCTATCCCTATTCGTACTACGACGGCTACTACGCCGCGCCGAGCTGCGGCTGGGCGCCCGTGCGCGTCTGGCGGTATGGCCACCGGGCCTTGCGCCGTGTGTGGCGTTGCTGGTGACACAGGCAGTTTGAATAAAAAGGCCCGCCGGGTTTTGGCGGGCCTATCGAGATAATGGCTGCCGCTGCTATTTCCACTCCCGCACGTCGACGAAATGTCCGGCGATGGCTGCCGCCGCCGCCATCGCGGGCGACACCAAGTGGGTGCGGCCCTTGTAGCCCTGGCGGCCTTCGAAGTTGCGGTTTGAGGTCGAGGCGCAGCGCTCGCCCGGTTTGAGCTTGTCCGGATTCATGGCGAGGCACATCGAACAGCCCGGCTCGCGCCAGTCGAAGCCGGCGGCCTTGAAAATCTTGTCGAGGCCTTCGGCTTCCGCTTGCTCCTTCACCAGCCCGGAGCCTGGAACGATCATCGCGTAGACATTGGCGTTCACCGTCTTGCCGGCGGCGATGCGCGCGACGTCGCGCAAATCCTCGATGCGCGCATTCGTGCAGGAGCCGATGAAGATACGGTCGAGTTTGATGTCGCTGATCTTCTCGCCGCCTTGCAATCCCATATAGCCGAGCGAACGCTCGGCGGCGATGCGCTTCTTCTCATCTTGAATTTCGGCCACTACCGGAACGCGGCCGGTAATCGACACCACCTGTTCGGGGCTGGTGCCCCAGGTGACCAGCGGCGGCAGCTTGGCGGCGTCGAGCTTGATCTCGCGGTCGAAATGCGCAGCCTCGTCTGAGCGCAGCGTTTCCCAATAGCGCATGGCCTCGTCCCAGGCCTTGCCCTTCGGTGCCTTCGGCTTGTCCTTGAGGTAGGCGTAGGCCTTCTCGTCGGGCGCGACGAAGCCGGCCTTGGCGCCACCCTCGACCGACATGTTGCAGATCGTCATGCGGCCTTCCATCGAGCAGGCACGCACCGCTTCGCCGGCATATTCCAGCGCGTAGCCGGTGCCGCCGGCGGTGCCGATTTCGCCGATGATGGCGAGGATGATGTCCTTGGCGGTAACGCCCGGCGGTAATTGCCATCGACCACCGCGCGCATGTTCTTGGATTTTTTTTGGATCAGCGTCTGCGTCGCCAGCACGTGCTCGACTTCGGACGTGCCGATGCCGTAGGCGAGCGCGCCGAAGGCGCCATGCGTCGCGGTGTGGCTGTCGCCGCACACGATGGTGGTGCCGGGCAGCGTGAAGCCCTGCTCGGGCCCGATGATGTGAACGATGCCCTGGCGCTTGTCGAACTCGTTGAAATATTCGATGCCGAAGTCCTTGGCGTTCTGCGCCATGACCGCGATCTGCTCGGCGCTCTCCGGATCGGGATTGGGCTTGCTGCGATCGGAGGTCGGCACGTTGTGATCGACGACGGCCAATGTCTTGTCCGGCGCGTGCACCTTGCGGCTCGCGTTACGCAGTCCCTCGAAGGCCTGCGGCGAGGTCACCTCATGGACCAGGTGCCGGTCGATATAAATGAGACAGGTGCCATCCGGCTGCTGGTCCACCAGATGGTCGTCCCAGATTTTGTCGTAGAGCGTGTGCGGTTTCATGACTCGATAGCCTTGCTCAGATGAAAGGGGACTTGGAAATTATTTCGCCGGCGTCGCATCGCCGGCCTCGCCGCCGCGCCGCTCAAAGTCCCGCTTGTACCGCAGTCAGCCGGCCGAAGAACCGCCACGGCAGCCGGGCGTGATCGGCAAGGATGATCTGCTGAGCTTTGAAAACCATGGAGCTTATATAGCCGCTTGCGGCGACTTCAACAACGAACCGCATCATGCCCAAATCCCGCCAGTCCGGGGCTCATTTCCAGGCGGCCGCCAGATCGTCGACTTTGCATACCATGGCGTCGCCCATGAACTTGATATTGGCGAGGGCGCGCTCGGCAGCTTCGGCGTGGCCGGCGCCGCAGGCGTCCTCGACCAGGATCGGGATAAAGCCGAGATCGGCGCCCTGGCGCACCGTCGGCTCGATGCCGATCTCGGTCGCCACGCCGCAGATGATGAAGCTCTTCAGCCCGCAATCGCGCAAGGCGATGGCCAGCGGCGTACCCTCGAAAGCTGACATGGTGATCTTGTCAAGCACGGCCTCGTCGTCGCGGACCTTCAATTCAGGCGCTAGTGCGAAACCGGGACTGTCGCGCAGAAACCATGGTTCGACATCCTTAATGTCGGTTTTTCTTTGCCACGCCAACATCTGCCGGAGTTGAAACACGCCCACGAGGCGTTTGGGCAGCGACATGTGGCGCATGAAAAAGATCCGCAGCCGGGCGGCGCGCGCGAGTTCGAGCACCTTCAGCACGTTCGGAAGCACGGCCGGCGCATGTGCGAGTTGGCGCAGAATGCCAACTTGCATATCGTAGACGATCAGCGCGGCCGTGTCGGGTTGCGCGGCCTCGGCGAGCGTCTCGGGGATCGTGAAAACTGAGCCGTGCCGCATGGCCGGTCCTCGCGGATGTCCGGCCTAAGCCGCGTGCGTTATTCTGCGGCCTTAGGCGCGGCCTCGGCCGCTTCCGGCCCGCCGCTCGCCTGCGCTTCGATGCGCGCCTTCTTGCCGCGCAAGCCGCGCAGGTAATAGAGCTTGGCGCGGCGCACCTTGCCGCGGCGCACGACTTTGATCGAGTCGATCATCGGCGAGTACAGCGGGAACACGCGCTCGACGCCTTCGCCGTATGAAATTTTGCGTACGGTGAAGTTCTCGTTGATGCCGCCGCCGGCGCGGCCGATGCAAACGCCCTCGTAAGCCTGGATGCGGCTCTTGTCGCCTTCGACCACCTTGACGTTCACCAGCACGGTGTCGCCTGGCGCGAAATCGGGAATGTCTTTGCCGGCCGAGAGCTTCTCGACCTGCTCTTTTTCGAGCTGTTGAATGAGGTTCATGGGCTAACTCTCCGTCGGCAGCGCCAGCAACCGGCGCGCGGTCTTGTCCGGTCTGAATGGGTTGGGCGAGCTTCTACGACAAAGCTCGAGCCTTGTCACCCTCACGTTTTCGGCCCGTTTTCGGGCTTTTTCCGGGCCAAATAGGCTGCCCAAAGGTCGGGCCGGCGCGCGGCGGTCAGCCGTTCGGCTTCCGAGCGCCGCCATCGCGCGATCTTGCCATGGTCGCCGGAGAGCAGCACTTCGGGGATCGGCTCGCCCTCGAACACCGACGGCCGGGTGTATTGCGGATATTCCAAGAGCCCGTCGGCGAAGCTTTCCTCGGCGATCGAAGCCTTTTTGCCGAGGACCCCGGGCAACAGCCGCACGCAGGCATCGAGCAAAGCGATCGCCGCCGGCTCCCCGCCGGAGAGCACGAAATCGCCGAGCGAGACTTCTTCCAGATTGCGGGCCTTGATTAGCCGCTCGTCGACGCCTTCGAAACGGCCGCAGACGATCACGACGCCGAGCCCGGCGGCGAGCATAGTCGCTCGCCGTTGCGTCAGCGGCATGCCGCGCGGGCTCATCAGCAGGCGCGGGCGCGTGTCGTGCGGGACGGTATCGAGCGCGCGCGTCAGTACGTCGGCCTTCATCACCATGCCTGGTCCGCCGCCCGCCGGCGTGTCGTCGACGGTACGGTGCTTGTCGGTGGCGGCGTTGCGGATGTCGTGGGTATCGAGCGACCAGATGCGCGAGGCCAGCGCCTTGCCGGCGAGGCTCGTCCCCAGCGGGCCGGGAAACATGTCGGGGAAAATCGTGAGAATGCTGGCGCGCCACATAGTTCACGTCTCAGCAGTTGTTCGCTCCCCCCTTGAGGGGGAGGGACAGGGAGGGGGGTCGATTGATGTTGAGGTGGAGCAAGTTACCCCCCTCCGGGCGCCTTCGGCGCCGACCTCCCCCTCAAGGGGGGAGGTGAAGATTCAGAATTCGCTTCGTCGCCGGTTGCTTCCTCCGGCAGCACGATAACGATCTTATTTGCTTTCAGGTCCACCACCGGCACCGTCGTCTCGGTGAACGGCAGCAGCAGCGGCTCGCCGCCGGCGGCTGGCGCGATCTCGATCAGATCGCCGGCGCCGAAATTATGGATCGCGGTGACAGTGCCGAGCGCGGCGCCGTCCTCACCGACCGCCGCGAGGCCGACCAGGTCGGTATGATAGAACGTGTCGGCATCCTCGATCGGCGGGAGGCGGTCGCGCGATACGAACAGATCGGTGTTGCGCAATGTCTCCGCTGCGTTGCGGTCGGCGATACCTTTGAGGCGCGCGACCAGATGATCCTTGGCTAGCCGCGCCGCCTCGATCTCGAAGCGCCGCGCGCCGTCCTCGGTTTCCAGCGGGCCGTAGTTGGTGACGGCCAACGGGTCCTCGGTGAACGACCACAGCTTCACCTCGCCGCGAATGCCATGCGCGGCACCGATGCGAGCGATGCGGATGCGGCCGGCCACGGCGTGCCAGCGAAACGTCAGCTCGCCGCCGGCGCTTCGGCCGACTTGGCCTTGTCCGCGGCGGCCTTCTCGTTGGCCTTGGTGGTAGCGGCGGTCTTGGCGGCGGCGTCGCCGGCTTCCTTGGCCTTGGTAGCTTCCTCTTCCTTGGCCTTGCGTTCCTTGCGCGGGACCGCCTTCTCCGGATTGTTGCGCTTTTCCCGCTTCATGATGCCGGCGGCATCGAGGAAGCGCGTCACGCGGTCGGACGGCTGTGCGCCCTTCTTCATCCACGCCTGCACCTTGTCGAGATCGAGTTTGAGCCGCTCGGTCTTTTCCTTCGGCAGCAGCGGATTGAAAAAGCCGAGCCGCTCGATGAAGCGTCCGTCGCGCGGTGAACGCGAGTCGGCGACGACGATGTGATAGACCGGCCGCTTCTTGGTTCCGGCGCGGGCCATGCGAATGACGAGAGACATTTCAGATTCCTTTCTTCGTGCAGGATGTCCAGCTTGTTTGAATTAACCGGGGTTCCGGGTCTGCAGCGCACCACTTCGTGCTGCGCTGCGCCCGGGACACGTCAGGTTTCGCCGCAATCATTTCTTCTTTCTCCGCCGAGAAGGCCAGGCAATCCAGGAAATTTTGCACCGCCCAAGCCCGGCAGGCCCGGTATATTCGGCGGCAATTTCGGCATAGTCGGCGGCAGACCGGGCGTGCCGGGCGGCAGTTGCGCGCCAGGCGGCAGGTTCTTCGCCATCTCTGCCATCTGCTCCGGCGTCGGCATGCGCGGAGCCGAAGCCCATCTGCTTGCGCCAGCCCCGCGAGCGGGCCGCGCTTGCCGCTGCCCATCATTTTCATCATGTCGGCCATGCCGCGGTGCATTTTCAAAAGTTTGTTGATCGCCTCCGGCGTGGTGCCGGAGCCGGCGGCAATCCGTTTCTTGCGGCTGGCTTTGAGAATGTCCGGGTTGCGGCGTTCTGCGGCGTCATCGAGTCGATGATCGCCATCTGCCGCTTCACCAGTTTGTCGTCGAGGCCGGCGGCGGCGATCTGGTTCTTCATCTTGGCGACGCCGGGCATCATGCCGATGCAGGCCGGCCATGCCGCCCATGCCCTGCATCTGTTGAAGCTGTTCGCGCAGGTCGCCGAGATCGAACTTGCCCTTGCGTATCTTCTCGGCGGCGCGCATGGCCTTTTCGGCGTCGATATTGGCGGCGGCTTTCTCGACCAACGCGACGATATCGCCCATGCCGAGAATGCGGCCGGCGATGCGGCCTGCGTCGAATTCCTCAAGCGCGTCCAGTTTTTCGCCGGTGCCGATCAACTTGATCGGCTTGTTGGTTACCGCGCGCATGGAGAGCGCGGCGCCGCCGCGGCCGTCGCCGTCGACGCGGGTGAGCACGATGCCGGTCAGGCCGACGCGCTCGTCGAAGGCACGCGCAAGATTGACCGCGTCCTGGCCGGTGAGCGCGTCGGCGACAAGCAGCACCTCGTGCGGATTGGCGGCGCGCTTGACGTCGGCCGCCTCGCTCATCATCGCGTCGTCGAGCGTGGTGCGGCCGGCGGTGTCGAGCAGCACCACGTCGTAGCCGCCGAGTCGCGCCGCTTCGAGCGCACGCTTGGCGATCTGCGGCGGCTGCTGGCCGTCAACCACCGGCAGTGTATCGATCCCCGCCTCGCGGCCGAGCACGGCGAGCTGCTCCATCGCCGCCGGCCGGCGCACGTCGAGCGAAGCCATCAGCACTTTGCGTTTCTGCCGGTCGGTGAGGCGGCGGGCGACTTTCGCGGTGGTCGTGGTTTTGCCGGAGCCTTGCAGGCCGACCATCATGATGGCGACCGGCGGCGCGGCGGCAAGATCGATGCCCTGGCTGCCGGCACCAAGCGTCGCAACGAGCTGGTCATGCACGATCTTGACGATCATCTGGCCGGGCGTGACCGATTTCATCACTTCGACGCCGACCGCATGCTTCTTGACGTTGTCGATGAAAGCGCGCGCCACGTCGAGCGCAACGTCGGCCTCGAGCAGCGCGCGGCGCACCTCGCGCAGCGCCGCATCGATATCGTCCTCGCTCAGCGCGCCGCGGCGAGTGAGGCGGCCGAGAGCGTCGCCAAGCTTTTCCGACAGAGTGTCGAACATTCGGTCTCTCGCGACCTCGCCCTGGGGAGCGCATGTAGTGCGCGTCTCGAAGGAGGGTCGCTCGTCGTCTTCGTTTGCCTCATCCTTCGAGACGCCCGCTTCGCGGGCTCCTCAGGATGAGGCATTCGCAAACACTTCCGCGCCCGAGGGCGCATTGCGCTGTCGGGCGGGGGCCTCCGGTCTCTCAGGGACCGGGCGGCGGAGCTGGAATTTCACGTCTCTAAGCAGGAGCGGCCGGAACCTAAGGTTGGGCCGCCTTCAAGTCAAGGCGCGGAATTCATGACGTTAATTCGTAGCTGACCGTGACCACGGCGCGCAGCGTCTGTTCGCCGGGGGCGATGGCGGCGGCGCCCGCGCGCAATTGCTGGAACGGACGCGGCGGCTGAGCCGCGCCTTCTTCCGATATCGCCATGACGCGGCCGACCTTCATGCCGGCGGCATTGGCATAAAGTTCGGCTTTGTGGCGGGCGTCGGCGATGGCCGCGGTACGGGCCTGATCGAGCAGTTTGGCCTGCTCTGACACGACGAATTCGATACCAGACATTTCATTGGCGCCCGCCGCGATGGCGCGGTCGAGCACGGCGGATAATCTGCCGATGTCGCGGATCTTGACCGTGACCTGATTGGTCACCTGGAAGCCGACCAGCCGCGCGGCGCCGGCCTTGTTCGGATCGTATTGCGGCTGCAGCGACAGCGTGGTCGTCTGGATATCGCGGTCGGCGACGCCGCTCTCCTTGATCGCGTCCAGCACCACGGTCATTTCCTTGGCATTTGCATCGCTGGCCGCCCGCGCGGTCTTGGCCTGGCTGGAGACGCCGAGGCGGATCACCGCGTTATCGGGCACCGCCGTGACCGTTCCCTCGCCGGTGACCGTCACCAGTTTATCGAGCTTGTCGGCGGCGTGCGCCGGGAAGGGCAGCGTCGCAGCGGCGGCGATCGTGAAAACGCAGAACAAGGTATTCAACATCGGCATCGTTGCTTCACCATCATTTCAGAGGCACGAACACGTTGACCACCAGATGCTCGGCGTCGGTCTTCATCGGATCGGTGGTGTATTCCTCGACAAACATGTCCTTGGCTTCGAGATGTTTGTCGTCGAGATAGTTGGTGATCGCCTCGTAGGTCGAGTCCATGGCGTCGTAGGAACCACGGTGGACGAATTTGAGCGCCTTGCCCGAGGGCGCCTGCCCAACGGCGATATCACCTTTCGGCGGGTCGGCCGGCGGCGCCGCGATCGGCATCGCCGCTTCGAACGAAAAACCGGCGTCGTCGGTTTCGGTATAGATGGTCATGGTGGGGCCAGTCGGCTTGATTTTCTGCTTATCGAGGTACTCATTGAGCGACTTGAAGGCGTCGATCAACGTATCGAAGGCGGCATCCCACTTGCTGTGCCCCTTCAAATAAACAATCGTTTTCTCCGGCAGCGTCACTTCCACGCCGAAGGCGTCGCCCGGTTGCAGCGGTGCAGGCAAATCCAGGCGACCCGGCGGCGGTACGGCGCGTTGCGCCATCGCCGGGCCCATAGCGAAAGCGAACCCCAGAGCAAGCAAGACCGGCGCCACAATACGCATGCACGACATCAGGGTTCTCCGTCGATCAGGCGCGACGATCCCGGCAGTTCGCGTCATGCTATCATATGCCTCTGGCCAATCGGTGTTTATTCGCCATATAAACCGGGCAAAAGGCGGGCAACAGCCCGATCCTGGCCGAATTCATAGGCGATCATTTGGGCACGCTCGCCAACCAGCCCTTCGTGAAGATGAACGGTATCGGCAACGAGATCGTCGTGGTCGATCTGCGCGTGCGTGGCGGCGCGATTGAACCCGCGGAAGCGCGCGCGGCTGCGGCACCGCAGGGCGCGCCTTACGATCAGCTGATGGCGCTCTATCCGCCACGCACATCCGGCACCGAAGCCTTCATCCGCATCTACAACAATGACGGTTCGGAAGCCGGCGCCTGCGGCAACGGCATGCGTTGTGTCGCCGATCTTGTGTCGAAGGAAAACGGCAAAACAGCGCTCACGTTCGAAACCACCACCGGCATCCTCAACTGCTGGAAGGGCGCCGACGGGCTGTTCACCGTGGATATGGGCCAGCCGCGTTTTGGCTGGAAAGAAATCCCGCTGGCCGAGGAATTTCGCGACACCCGCGCCATCGAATTGCAGATTGGTCCGATCGACAAGCCGATCCTGCATTCGCCTTCGGTGGTGAACATGGGCAATCCTCACGCCGTCTTCTGGGTTGACGACGTGAACGCTTATGATCTCGGCCGCTTTGGACCGTTGCTGGAAAATCATCCGATTTTTCCCGAGCGCGCCAACATCACTCTGGCGCACATCGTTTCGCGCGAGGCCATCATCATTCGCACATGGGAGCGCGGTGCTGGGCTGACCAAGGCCTGCGGCTCGGCAGCCTGCGCCGCCGCGGTCGCCGCCGCGCGGTTCAAGCGCACCAACCGCAAGGTGAAGGTGGCGCTGCCGGGCGGAGAGCTCACCGTCGACTGGCGCGAGAGCGACGACCACGTGCTGATGACCGGACCGGTGCAGCTCGAATTCGCCGGTACGTTCGATGCCGCATTGTTCGGCAAGGCGGGCATCGCATGAGCATCGACGTCGTCACTTTCGGCTGCCGGCTCAATATCGCGGAGTCGGAAGTGATCCGGCGCGCGGCGGCGGCGCTCGAAAATGCGGTGGTGTTCAACACCTGCGCGGTGACGGCGGAAGCGGTGCGGCAGGCGCGCCAGAGCATCCGCCGCATCAGGCGTGAGCGTCCCAATACGCGCATCGTAGTCACCGGCTGCGCGGCGCAGGCGGAGCCGGGGCGGTTTGCCGCCATGACGGAAGTAGATCGCGTGCTAGGCAACGAAGAAAAACTTGATACGCGATGGTGGGCCGGCGGCGACCGCGTCGCCGTTGGCGACATCATGGCGGTGAAGCGGCACGCCGCGCGCGCCGTCGACAGTATTGAGGGCCATACGCGCGCTCTCTTGCAGGTTCAAAACGGCTGCGATCATCGCTGCACCTTCTGCATGATTCCGTTCGGCCGTGGCAATTCGCGCTCGCTGCCGGTGGACGATTGCGTCGCGCAGGCGCGACGGCTGGTCGAACGTGGCTATCGCGAACTGGTGCTCACCGGCGTCGATATCACCAGCTACGGTGCAGATCTTTCCAGCAGCCCTCGGTTGGGAACGCTGGTCAAGCGCATCCTGAAGGACGTGCCCAAGCTGGCGCGGCTGCGGCTGTCGTCGATCGACTCGGTCGAGGCCGACCACGATTTGCTCGATGCGTTGGCGAACGAGCCGCGGCTGATGCCGCATCTGCACCTGTCGTTGCAGGCCGGCGACGATCTCATCCTCAAGCGCATGAAGCGGCGGCATAGCCGCGCCGATGCGATTGCATTCTGCGGCCAAGTTCGCCGGTTGCGGCCCGATGTGGCCTTTGGCGCCGATATCATTGCCGGTTTTCCGACGGAGACCGAGGCGATGTTTGAGCACTCGCTCGATCTGGTGGATGAATGCGGGCTGACGCAACTGCACGTCTTTCCGTTCTCGCCGCGTCCCGGCACGCCGGCCGCGTGCATGCCGCAGCTCGATCGCGCGGTCGTCAAGGAGCGCGCGCGGCGCCTGCGCAAAAAAGGCGAGGCGGCGCTCACGCGCCATCTCGACGCGCAAATCGGCCGGCGCCGCCTGGTGTTGACCGAACGCGGCGGCGTCGGTCACACCGAACAATTCACGGCGGTCAAGCTTGCAACGCCGGCCGAGCCGGGTGCTATTCTCGATCTGACGATGGCGGGGCATGATGGCCGCCGGTTGCTGGCGGCCTAAAACGAGGGAAAACGTGGCATGAGCACGGGCGACCATCTGGTTACAACCATGGAGCAGCTTCAGGCGCTCTACGGCGAAAAAATGCCGGCCGCCGTCATCAAGGAGATCGATCACATCAACGACAGCTATCGCAAACTGATCGAAGCGGCTCCGTTCGTGGCGGTGGCGACCAGCGGGCCGGAAGGGCTCGACTGCTCGCCGAAGGGCGACGCGCGCGGTTTCGTGCGCATCCTCGACGACAAGACCGTCGCGATTCCGGACCGGCCGGGCAACAACCGGCTCGACGGCTTCCGCAATATCGTGCGCGACCCACGCATCGCGCTGCTGTTTCTGATTCCGGGCGTGGGCGAAACCTTACGCATAAATGGCCGCGCTGCGATTACAATCGATCCCGAACTGATGCAAAGCTTCGCGGTCAACGGCAAGCTGCCGCGCTGCGTGCTCGTCGTCCGCATCGAGAGCATCTATTTCCATTGCTCGAAAGCCATCGTGCGCTCGAAACTGTGGGACACTGAAACCAAGATTGATCGCAAAAGCCTGCCGAGCACCGGCACCATCGTCGCCGAGCTGAGCAAGGGCAGGCTTGGTGGCGAAGAATACGACCGGGCGATGCCAGAGCGGATCAAGGCGCAGCTTTATTAGAGCATT
Source organism: uncultured Alphaproteobacteria bacterium (assembly GCA_963709015.1). Taxonomy (GTDB): domain Bacteria; phylum Pseudomonadota; class Alphaproteobacteria; order Rhizobiales; family Xanthobacteraceae; genus Pseudolabrys. The sequence continues at coordinate 207,584 of CAVPUU010000026.1, forward strand.
CGGTCGGGGACGCAGTGCTCGAAATTCTGCTTCTTCGATCGTAGTCCTGGATTCCCGCTTACGGGGGAATGAGCGGAATTTGCTCGCCCTGCCACCCGCACTTGCTCAGCGCCTCCCGCATATGCGCGGGCACCGGTGCGGTGACGGTGACCGGCGGTTTGTTCTTGGAAATCGGCACCACGATCTCGCGCGAATGCAAATGCAGAGGCGGGCCGCCCACCCGCGGCGCGCCGCCATAGATGTTGTCGCCCAGCACGGGAAAGCCCATCTCGGCGCAATGTACGCGCAGCTGATGCGTCCGCCCGGTCAGCGGATCGAGCGCGAGCCAGGTCAATTTTTTGTCGCCCCCGCGAAGGCGGGGACCCATGCCCTCAACGCCAGTGATCATCGCGCCGCCTGGGGTTATGGGTCCCCGCTCTCCCTCGCGGAGCCTGTGCTCGGACGGCGCGAAGCGTCGAGCCGAGTGCTCGGTCGCCCGGGATGACAGAGAAGATCGTCCCATCACCTTCCAGGTCGTCACCGCTGGTTGTCCTTTCGGGTCCGGCCTCATCCACCAGCCGCGAGAATTCATCCAGTTTTCCGAGCGGGAGATCGATGCGACCTGCCTCGGCTTCGGGCAAACCCTCGACCACCGCCCAATACGTCTTGCCGATCTTGTTTTGCTTGAACAGCTTGCCGAGCAGCGCGAGCGCCTTGCGGTGGCGGCCGAGCACCAGACAGCCCGAGGTGTCCTTGTCGAGCCGGTGCGCGAGCGCTGGCGCGCGCGGCAGGCCGAAGCGCAGCGCGTCGAAATGGTCCTCCAGGCTCGCGCCACCTTTCGGCCCGCGATGCACCGCGAAGCCGGCTGGCTTGTCGATCACCAACATCAGCCCGTCGCGGTAAAGCAGGCGGGCGAGCATCTCGTTCGGGGTCATCATTAACTTGTTATTCTTGGGTACGGCCCAAGCGGCGGGCCCGAAATGACAGAAAGAGTTTGTCCGGCTTTCGGTGTCGTGCCGAAACGGCTATCACGGGCGCGCCATGAACGATAGCACTGAGAAAAACTGGTGGAAGCGCCTGAGCGGCGGGCTCGGGCGCACCTCATCGTCGCTCGGCTCCTCCATCACGGCGCTGGTGACCAATCGCAAGCTCGAAATCGAGACGCTCCACCAGCTCGAAGCCGAGTTGATGCGCGCGGATTTGGGGGAGGAGATCGCGATCCGCATGGTTGCCCGGCTCGACGAAAGCCGCTACCCGCAAGGCATCACGCCCGACGAGGTCAAGGCCGCGCTCGCCGGCGAAATCGAAAAGGTGCTCGGCCCGGTGGCCAAGCCGCTGGAAATAACCGCACGGCCGTTCATCATCTTGGTTGTCGGCGTCAACGGATCCGGCAAGACCACCACCGTCGGCAAGCTCGCCGCCAGGTTCCGCGCTGGAGGCAAGACGGTGATGCTGGTCGCGGGCGACACCTTCCGCGCCGCGGCGATCGATCAACTCAAGATCTGGGGCGAGCGCACCGGCGCGAACGTGATGGCGCACGAGCCGGGCGCCGACGCCGCGGGGCTGGCTTTCGACGCACTCACCGCCGCCAAGGCGCAAAGCATCGACATCGTTCTGGTTGACACCGCCGGCCGTTTGCAGAACCGCGCCGAGTTGATGGACGAGCTGGAAAAAATGCTGCGTGTGATGCGCAAGGTGGAACCGGCGGCGCCGCATGCGGTGTTGCTAGTGCTCGATGCAACCGTCGGCCAGAACGCGCTCAATCAGGTCGAGATCTTCGGCAAGATTGCGGGCGTCACCGGCCTGGTGATGACCAAGCTCGACGGCACCGCGCGCGGCGGCATTCTCGTCGCCATTGCCGCCAAGTTCAGGCTGCCGGTGCATTACGTCGGGGTCGGCGAAAGCGTGGACGATCTCAGCCCCTTCACTGCGCGTGATTTCGCGCGCGCCATAGTTGGGCTGGATTCCTGAAATAAAAAGAACCATGATCGAGAAGAAGCCGCTCAATCCGGTGCTTAAGCTCGTGCTCAACGTCGGGCCGTTGGTGCTGTTTTTCTCCGCCAATGCAAAGTTCGGAATTTTCGCCGCCACGACCACCTTCATGGTGGCGGTGTTGACCGCGCTCGTCATCTCCTACGCGGTGACACGGCACATCGCGATCATGCCGGTGGTCACCGCGGCGATCGTACTGGTGTTCGGCGGATTGACGCTGGTGCTGCACGACGCGACCTTCATAAAGCTCAAACCGACCATCATCTACCTGTTGTTCGGCGGCACGCTGGCGATCGGGCTTTTGCTCGGGAAACCCTTGCTCGGCGTGCTGTTCGACCAGATGTTTCATCTGACGGAAGAAGGCTGGCGCAAGCTCACCTGGCGTTGGGCTTCGTTTTTCTTCGCGCTCGCCATCGCGAACGAAATCGTCTGGCGGACGCAAACGACGGATTTCTGGGTCAGCTTCAAATTGTTCGGCGTGGTGCCGCTGACGTTTTTGTTCGGCGCACTGCAAATGCCGCTGATTAACAGATATAGCGCTCCCTCCTTGTCATCACCGGGCCGCCGCGAAGCGGCGAGACCCGGTGATCCCGATTAATTATTGAAAAACCTTACCATCCTAAGCGGGATGTCGGGTTAAGCCCGGCCATGACAATCACTACTTAACAATCACTACTTAGCGCGCCGCCGCCTTGGCGATTTCCGGCCCCAGCGCGCCGGCGAGGTTTTCGACGGTGATCGGCCCAACCAGCTTATAGGCGATGGTACCGTCGCGTCCGATCACGTAGGTTTCCGGCACGCCATAGACGCCCCAATCGATCGACGCGCGGCCGCTGGCGTCGACACCGACCGCGGCGAACGGATTGCCGTAGCGGTTGAGGAAGCGCCGCGCATTGTCTGTTGGATCCTTGTAATTGATGCCGACCAGCCTGATGCGCGTGTCGGTCGACAGTTTCTCGAGGAACGGCACCTCGTCGGCGCAGGGTACGCACCATGACGCCCAGACATTGACCAGCGTTACCTCGCCCGGGAACGCCGCATTGCTCAATCCCGGCACTGCCTTGCCATCGCGGGAAAGCCCTGCAAGCGGCGGCAGATCGGTCTTCGGCGCGGGGTGGCCGATCAATGCGGATGGAAGGCGCGAGGGATCGCCGCTCCCGAGCCGGACCAGGAACAAAGCGGCCAGGCCGAGAAAGACGACGAGCGGCAGCAATACCAGAACATTGCGCCTTGTTTTGTCTGAAGTTTCGCTCGCCGCCGCGCTCATCGGTCGTCCTTGCGTTGCGAGCGCCGCGTCACGCCGCGCTCCTCGAGGTCGCCGAGAATGCGCCGCTGCGCCGAATAATCGAGAGCGACCCAGGCGGCCAGAGCGGCCACCACGAACGCCGTCACCGCATAGGCGGCGACAATGAAGTCGGCATGCGGCCCGAGATTCATGCGCACACCTCCTGCGCTTGAATGATGCGCATGCTGCGCACGCGCCGGCGCATAATTTCGTTGCGCATGGCGGCGAGATGAAGCGTGAAGAACAACAGCGTGAATGCGCCGGCCATGATCAGCAGCGGCCACAAGATCGACGGGTCGATGGCCGAGCCGCCCATGCGCAGGATCGAGGCCGGCTGATGCAGCGTGTTCCACCAGTCGACAGAGAATTTGATAATCGGAAGGTTGATCGCGCCGACCAGCGTCAGCACCGCCGCCGCGCGCGAGCCGCGGCCGGGGTCCTCGGCGGTCCAATAGAGCGCGAGCACGCCGAGATAGAGCAGGAACAGCACCAGCACCGAGGTGAGGCGCGCGTCCCAAACCCAATAGGTGCCCCAGGTCGGGCGGCCCCAGAGCGAGCCGGTAACCAGACAAATGAACGTAAAGGCGGCGCCGACCGGCGCGGCCGCCTTGCCCGCGACGTCCGCCAGCGGATGCCGCCAGCACCAGCGTGCCGAGCGCGGCGACGCTCATCAGCCCCCACCCCATCATGCCGAGCCAGGCCGCTGGCACATGCAGGAACATGATCTTGACAGTGGCGCCCTGCTGATAGTCGTCGGGCGCGTTCATCGCGCGGGCGAATCCGAACGCGAACAGCAGAACCGTCGCCGCCGCCAGCCAAGGCAGCACGCGGTTGACGATGCTTAAAAAGCGTGTCGGGTTGGCGAGGTCTATTGCAGCCATTGCTATTCCAATCCATGCCGCAGGGCCGCAGCAGCGGCGAACGGGCCGAGCACGAGCGAGCCTAAGGATAACGCACAAAGAATGGTGAAAGGTGGGCCGAACGGCACGGGTCCGACGATGGCGACATTGGCGGCGGCGACACCAAAAATCAGCACTGGAACCGTCAGCGGCAGCACCAAGACGGCGAGCAGCAGGCCGCCGCGCCGCAGCGCTACGGATAATGCCGCGCCGATCAAGCCGATAAAGGTGAGCGCCGGCGTGCCGGCGAGCAATGTCAGCGTCAGGGTGCCCATGGCGCGCAATTCGATATTGAGCATCAGGCCGAGCATCGGGCTGATCACGACCAGCGGCAAAGCCGTGGTCAGCCAATGCGCGATCGCTTTCGCCGCCACGGCCAGTTCCAGTGGCATGCGGCCCATCATCAAAAGGTCGAGCGATCCGTCGTTATGGTCCGTCGCAAACAGCCGGTCGAGCGCGAGCAGGCTCGCCAGCAGGGCGCCGAGCCACAGGATCGCCGGGCCGATGCGCGCCAGCAACACGAGATCGGGGCCCAGCGCGAATGGCATCATCACCACGACGATCAGGAAGAACAGCGCGCCCATCAGTGCGCCGCCGCCGACGCGAACGGCGAGCCGCATGTCACGGATAACGAGCGCGGTAAACGCGTTCATACCGGCCCCAATTTCAGCTCGCGCGCCCGTTCGAGGCCGATCGGCCCGTGGGCTGCGGCGACGATCATGCCGCCGCCAGCGAGATGACTGCGCATCAAATCGGCGAGCCGGTGTTGCGACGGCGCATCGAGCGCCGAGGTCGGTTCGTCGAGCAGCCAGATTGATCGTTTGACAACAATGAGCCGCGCGATCGATAGCCGCCGCTGCTGTCCGGCCGACAGATAGGCGCCCGGCAGACGGGCGAGCGGCGCGAGATCGACCGCCGCCAGTGCAGAGTCGATGTCACTAGGTCGTTCGGTGGCGCCGAGATAGCGCGCCCAGAATTGCAGGTTTTCGCCCACCGTCAGCGACGGCTTCACTGCATCTTGGTGGCCGACGAAATGCGACTGCTCGGCGATCGAGGCCTCGGGCTCGCCGCCCTCAAGCGTGAGCCGGCCAGCAGCGGCGTGAACCAGCCCGGCGACCATGCGCAGCAGCGAGGATTTGCCGGCGCCGTTGCGCCCGGTCACTAACAGGGCTTCGCCGCCGGACAGGCTGAAATTGAGGCCGGTAAATACCTCGCGTCCGCCCCGGCTGCAGGTCAGGTTATCGCCTTTGAGCTGCATCAGGCACGCTTTTGCCTGCCCGTGGCAGGCGGGCTGATCGCGGAATACGCCGATATTCTGCTCATTTTTTGGGAAGTTCCCTCGTTAATATGGCGTCCGGCGTAAAAAGACCTTATAAGCCCGCCGTTATGACGTTAGCTTAGTGGAATTCGGGCGCAAGTCTCGCCGGCGAGAAAAGTCCTGTCTTGCTAGGAGCTTAGGCCGAACCAGCGCCGTTATACCGGCCGGGAATGGAAACCTCCGACATGACTTCGCTCGACAGCTTTAGGTGCTGCAAGACCCTCCAGGTTGGTAGCAAAACCTATGCCTATTTCAGCCTTCCCACCGCCGAGAGAAACGGCCTCAAGGGCATCTCCCGCCTGCCGTTCTCGATGAAGGTGCTGCTGGAAAACCTGTTGCGCAACGAAGACGGGCGCACGGTGACCAAGGACGACATCAAGGCCTTCGCCGAATGGCTCAAGACCAAGACATCGGACCATGAATTCGCGTTCCGCCCGGCGCGCGTGCTGATGCAAGATTTCACCGGCGTGCCGGCGGTGGTCGACCTTGCCGCCATGCGCGACGCCATGAGAGAGCTCGGCGGCGATCCCAAGAAGATCAACCCGCAGGTGCCGGTCGATCTCGTCATCGATCACTCGGTGGCGGTGACCTTCTTCGGCAATAACGCCGCGTTCAAGAAGAACGTCGAGGAGGAATATCGGCAGAATCAGGAGCGCTACAAATTCCTGAAATGGGCGCAGCGCTCGTTCGACAATTTCAGCGTAGTACCGCCCGGCACCGGCATCTGCCACCAGGTCAATCTCGAATATTTGTCGCGCGTGGTCTGGAGCAAGAAGGACAAGGTGAAGGTCGACGGCAAGGCCACCACCATGGACCTCGCCTATCCCGACACCGTGGTCGGCACCGATTCGCACACCACGATGGTGAATGGTCTGTCGGTGCTCGGCTGGGGCGTTGGCGGCATCGAGGCGGAAGCCGCCATTCTCGGCCAGCCGCTGTCGATGGTGCTGCCCGAGGTGATCGGATTCAAACTGTCCGGCAAGCTCAAGGAAGGCGTCACCGCCACCGATCTGGTGCTCACCGTCACGGAAATGCTGCGCAAGCGCGGCGTGGTCGGCAAGTTCGTCGAATTCTTCGGCCCCGGGCTCACGCATCTCACGATCGCCGACCGCGCCACGCTCGGCAACATGTCGCCGGAATACGGCGCCACTTGCGGGTTCTCGCCGATCGACGACGACACCATTCGCTACATGAAGGACACCGGCCGGCCGTCCGATTTGATCGCATTGGTGCAGGCCTATGCCAAGGCGCAGGGGATGTTCCGCGTCAAGGCCACGCCTGACCCGATGTTCACCGATGTGCTCAAGCTCGATCTCGGCTCGGTCGAGCCCTCGCTTGCCGGACCCAAGCGCCCGCAGGATCGCGTGGCCTTGAAGGAAGTAAAGGCTGGCTTTGCCAATTCGATGGACAAGGAATTCGGCAAGAGCGCGGAATTGAAGAAACGCGTGCCGGTTCCTGGCAAGAACTACGATATCGGCCACGGCGACGTCGTGATCGCCGCGATCACCTCCTGCACCAATACGTCCAATCCGAACGTGATGGTCGGCGCCGGCCTGCTCGCTCGCAAGGCCGCGGCCAAAGGCCTCACCGCCAAGCCATGGGTGAAGACCTCGCTCGCGCCCGGCTCGCAAGTGGTGGGCGAGTATCTCGAAAAGTCCGGTCTGCAGAAAGATCTCGACAAGCTTGGCTTCAATCTCGTCGGTTTCGGCTGCACCACGTGCATCGGCAATTCTGGCCCGCTGCCGCCGGAGAATTCGCAGGCGATCAATGACGGCGACCTGGTGGCCGCCGCGGTGCTCTCGGGCAACCGCAATTTCGAAGGCCGCGTGAACGCCGACGTGCGCGCCAACTATCTCGCCTCGCCGCCGCTGGTGGTCGCCTATTCTATCGCCGGCTCGATGAACGTCGACATGGCGAAAGAGCCGCTCGGCGTCGACCAAAAGGGCAAGAAGGTCTTCCTCAAGGACATCTGGCCGTCGAACAAGGAAATCGGCGAATACGTAGCTAAGAACATCACCCGGCAAATCTTCGCCAAGAAATACGCCGACGTGTTCAAGGGCGACAGCAACTGGCGCAAGATCGCGGTCAAGGGCGGACTGACCTATGCGTGGGACGATCGCTCGACCTACGTGCAGAACCCGCCGTATTTCGAGGGCATGGAAAAACGCCAGCGGCCGATCGATGACATCGTCGACGCCCGTGTGCTCGGGTTATTCCTCGACTCGATCACCACCGATCACATCTCGCCTGCGGGATCGATCAAGGAAGCGAGCCCGGCCGGCGAGTACCTGCGCGATCACCAGGTCCGCCCGAAGGATTTCAATCAGTACGGCACGCGGCGCGGCAATCATCAGGTCATGATGCGCGGCACCTTCGCCAACATCCGCATCAAGAACCAAATGGTGCCGGGCGTCGAAGGCGGCTTCACCATCCACTATCCGTCGAAGCAGAAAATGACGATGTACGACGCGGCGATGAAGTACAAAGCCGACGGCGTTCCGCTCGTCATCTTCGCCGGCAAAGAATACGGCACCGGCTCGTCGCGCGACTGGGCCGCCAAGGGCACGGTGCTGCTCGGCGTGCGCGCCGTCATTACCCAGTCGTTCGAGCGCATCCACCGTTCCAACTTGATCGGAATGGGCGTGATGCCGCTGGTTTTCGAGGAAGGCACATCCTGGCAATCGCTCGGCATGAAGGGCGACGAGCAAGTCACCATCCGCGGCCTGCACGGCGAGCTCAAACCGCGCCAGCGACTGATAGCGGACATCGTCGCCGGCAACGGCACGCTCAAGCGCGTGCCGCTGATCTGCCGCATCGATACGCTGGATGAGCTGGATTACTTCAAGAACGGCGGAATTCTGCAGTACGTGCTGCGCCATCTGGCCACCTAACCGGCGGTTTGGCCGAGATCCCCGCGAAATCCGCTCACTGCGAAGTGAGTGGCGGGTGATCGGCGAGGCGCTTTATATCGTGGTGCGCCGGGCGGGGGAGATCGGGCGGGGGAGATTGTGGGATCGGCATGAACTACCGCCACATCGCCTTTGCGGGCGTCTTGATCTGCACCGCCTCAATGTTGCCGCTGCCCGCCAACGCGGGCGAGTCCCGTGCGGTCATCGAATTGTTCACCAGCCAGGGCTGCTCGTCCTGTCCGCCCGCCGACAAGGTTCTCGGCGATCTGGCGCGCGATCCGACGCTGGTAACGATGAGCCTGCCCGTCGACTACTGGGACTATCTCGGCTGGAAGGACACGCTCGCTCTGCATGGCCATTCCAACCGCGAGCGGGCCTATGCCGATACGCGCGGCGACCGCGAAGTTTACACGCCACAGGTCGTGGTCAATGGCATCGTGCACGTGTTGGGCAGCGACAAGGCGGCGATCGAGCAGGCGATCGTGCAGACGCGCAAAAACGCGGCGCCATTGACGCTGCCGGTTACGCTGGTTGTCGCGGATGGCAAAATATCCGTGAGCGTTCCGGCGGCCATCGATGAGCATGGCAGCGCGCAGGTCTGGCTTTGCCCGATCACCGGCAGGGCGCAGGTCGCGATCGAACGCGGCGAGAACCGTGGCCATACGCTGACCTACACCAACGTGGTGCGCCGCTGGGTCAAGCTCGGCGAATGGAATGGCAACGCCGAAACTTTCAGCGTGCCGCTGGCCAATCTTCCCGATGCCGGTTTTTCCGTTCAGGACATCGATCGCGTGGCCGTCATCGTGCAAAGCGGCGTCGCCGCCAAGCCGGGCCTTATGCTTGGCGCCGCGACCGCGAGCTTGCATTAATTTTCTGTCATTCGTGGACGCAGGCACTTTTGCGCTGCCTTGGAACGATAGTGCGGGTGCACAAAAAATTCGGGCCGGCGACAGGCCGACCCGAAGACTTAGGGGATTGAACCGTACGCGGAACTCAACTTGGCCCGGTCGGCTGAGCCCCGGGGGGCTGGGGGGCTGAGGAATCCGGCGCTCGAACCGGACCGGGCCTTTGAGGCAACGCTGGCGTTATCCCAAGCCAGCGTGACCGGCGATTGACCGAAATAGGGCGTTATTGTGGGGCGTTTAACGAGTTCGTGATCGTTAAACCGGGTGTTTGCCCGTTTTGGCGGCGTTTATCGCCGAAATGAGGCTCTTGCCGTAGGCGCGGCCCGGCGCGATCATTGAGCCAACAAAAGGAGGCGCCGCATGACGTTCGGTTCCGGCGAAATCGATCCCAGCCAGCCCCTCGGGGGCGGGTATCCTGCGCGCTGCACCCCCGTCCCTCCGAATCAAGTCACTTTCAGCCGCCGAGAGATCAAACGCATTCTCGATCTCTACGGCCGCAAGGTCGCCGCCGGTGAATGGCGTGACTACGCCATCGATTTCCTGAAAGACCGTGCGGTGTTTTCCGTGTTCCGCCGCGCATCGGAAGTCCCGATCTACCGCATTGAAAAAAATCCGCGCCTCGCGCGCCGCCAGGGCGCCTACAGTGTCGTATCGGCGACCGGTCTGGTCGTACGCCGCGGCCACGAACTCGATCGCGTGCTGCGCTCGATCGACGTGTCGCTGTCGTTGGTTGCGGGCTGACACCGGCGTTCAGTGCAGGTTCGCGCCGGGCTTGCCGTTTTCGTCTGGTGCGGCGTCCGGATTTTGCGGCGGGGCGCTCGCTCCCGGTCCTAATGTGAGCTGCATCAGTGGCGTGTCGAGCCAACGGCCGAATTTCCAGCCGATATTGTGCAGGTTGCCGGCGTCGGTGAAGCCGCACGCTCTGTGCACCCCGATCGATGCCGCCTGATTTGAATCCCCGATCACCGCGATCATCTGCCGGAAACCAAGCGCCGTGCAGGCCTCGATCAACGCCTCCAGCAGAACCTTGCCGATGCCGCGGCGCTGCATATCGGGTGCGACATAGACCGAATTCTCGACGGTGAACCGGTAGGCCGGGCGGGTCCGATAAAGCGAGGCGTAGGCGTAGCCGGCAATCACACCGTCTACCTCGGCCACTAAATACGGAAACCTGCCCTCGAGCACCGCCTGCATACGCGTCGCCATTTCCGCTTCGTCCGGCGCCGTGAGTTCGAACGACGCCGTGCCGTGCGTGACCGCATGGGCATAGATGCTGGTGATGGCGGGGACATCCGCGAGGCCGGCGGTACGGATGGCGAGAGGCATTCTCTGACTCGTCATGCGCGGGCTTGACCCGCGCATCCATGGTGAATTGCCGCTCCGGCAGACCTTACGACGGCAGCACTTTCTGAAAAGCATCATGGATTGCCGGGTCAAGCCGGGCAATGACCAAAAATGAAACGCCCGGGCGCGAGGCCCGGGCGCTGCACCAAATCAGTTCTGCCGGCTTAGCGGCGGTCGCCCATGAAACGCAGCAGGAACAGGAACAGGTTGATGAAGTCGAGATAGAGCGTCAGCGCGCCCATCACCGCCTTGCGGCCGGAGACGGTGCCGTCGTCGTTGGCGCTATACATCTCCTTGATCTTCTGGGTGTCCCAGGCCGTCAGTCCGGCGAAGATCAGCACGCCGATGGCTGAGATCGCGAAATCGAGCCCTGTGCTTTTCAGGAAGATGTTGACGACCATCGCCAGGATCAGCCCGAACAGACCCATTACCAGGAACGAACCGACCGGAGAGAGATCACGCTGCGTGGTGTAGCCATAGAGGCTGAGCGCGCCGAACGAGGCCGCCGAGATGAAGAAGGTGCGGGTGATCGAGGCGCCGGTATAGGCAAGAAACACCGACGACAGCATGAGCCCGAGCAAGCCGGCATAGAGCAAGAACAGCGCAAGCGCCGTTCCGGCTTGCAGCCGGTTTATGCGGAAGCTCATGAAGAACACGATGCCGAGCGTGCCGAGGAACAGCACGATCGTCAGCGGTCCGCCGAAGATGGCCTGACCGAACGAGGTCAGTCCGGTAATCTTGCCGCTCGCGTCAGTGACAACGGCGGCGTTGAAAGTAAGCCAGGCGACGACGCCGGTCAGAGCGACGCCGGAGGCCATGTAATTGTAGATGCGGATCATGTAGGCGCGCAGGCCCACATCGATCTCGGCAGCACGCGCGGTGCCGATGCCGCGGGCAGCTACGTTACGGTCATAGTCCGACATCGAAGTTTCCTCTCTTTGTCCCGGCTATCGGCCGGTGATCTCGGGTGCGCCGGTGGGTCACCGTCGCGTTCGTGGACTGAATTTAGTGTGTGGCAAGCCTGTACGCCAGATATGGCTCCAAGATGACCGGCCGGATTGCGGATCGTTAACGAACCGGTGCCGGGCATTATAGGCCCAAAAGGCCCGTTAGCGTCAGGGGTATGCCACGATGCGAAATGCCGCGAAAACTATAGATTCCTCAATACAGGGGCCGGTTTTTGACCCAAGGCGCTGAAGGTACCGACCAGCCCCAGTGTTACTGTGACTGCCACCGCGCCGAAGGTGGCGGCCAGCGCCGGAAGAGGCAGCCAGGCAAACGGCAAGTGCATCAGCTCGGTCACGATCAGCCAGCCCGCCAGTGAGCCGCTCAGCACGCCGAAAAGGGCCGTAGCGGCCCCCAGCAGCAAATATTCGATTGTGCAGGCGCCGAGCAGCCGGAGCCGAGTGGCGCCCAGCGTCTTGAGGATCACCGCGTCATAGACCCGGTGGCGGTGGCCGGCGGCGAGCGCGCCGCCCAGCACCAGGGCCGCGACCAGCAGCGTGAGCGCGCTGGCGCCGCGGATCGCCAGCACCAAATTCGTGACGATGGCGCCGATCGCGTCGAGCGCATCCTTCACGCGGACCGCGGTGACCATCGGAAACCCATCGGCGACCGCGCGCACGATGGCGCCTTCCTGCGCCGGCGTGCCGCCGCCCGGAAAAGTGAGCGTGGCGAGATGCGTGTGCGGCGCGCCGTCGAAGGCGTGCGGCGAAAACACCATGACGAAATTGATGCCGAGGCTTTCCCAGTCGACGGTGCGCATGTTGGCGATGCGGGTGGTGATGTTGCGGCCAAGCACGTTGACGGTGACCGGATCGCCAAGCTTGAGGCCGAGCCCGTCGGCGATTTTCTTCTCGAACGACAGCAGCGGGGGTCCGTCATAGTCCGCGCCCCACCATTTTCCTTCCACCAGCCGCGACCCGGATGGGATGTCGCCGGCGTAAGTGATGCCGCGGTCGCTTTGCAGCACCCAGGCGGCCTCCGGTTTCGGCTTCAGGTTTTCGGCCGGGATGCCGTTGGCGGAGACGATGCGTCCGCGCAGCATCGGCACTTCTTCCAGTTTGGCCGCTGGCGCCTGCGCGCGCACGAAGTCCCCAAAGCGCCCGGCCTGGTCGGCCGGAATGTCGAGGAAATAAAACGACGGCGCCTTGGCCGGCAATTCGGCCGCGAACTGCCGCTGCAAGTTGCCGTCGATCTCGATCACCGTGACCAGCAGCGCGATCCCCAAGCCGAGCGAGAGCACGATGGTCGGCGTCAACGCGCCGGGACGGTGAATATTGGCGACCGCCATGCGCAACACGGTCGAGCGCGCGCGCGGCGCGTGGCGCGCGGCAAACATCAGCAGCGCGGCGACCAGCTGAAGCAACACGAAAACGCCGGCCGCGACGCCGACATAGACGATCGCGACCCGCCGGTCGTAAGCAAGCAGCACCGCGAGCGCGGCCAAAGCCAGCACCGCGCTTGCCGTCAGCGCGATATAAATCTTGCGCGGCCACGCCGGCTGCGGTGCCACGGCGTCGCGGAACAACGCGCCGACCGGCACGTCATGGGCGCGGCCGAGCGGCCAGAGCGCGAAGACGAGCGCCGTCATCAACCCGTAAAGCAGCGAAAGCGCCAGCTCAGCAGGATGCACAGCTGGCTCGATCGGCAGTGGAATGATCGCGCCGAAGGTCCACGTAACCAGGAACGGCAAGATCGCGCCCAGCGCCATGCCGATCGCGCCGCCTATCGCTGCCAGCAGCAGCACCTGCGTGAGGTAGATCGCGAACACGCGCCGCCCGCTGGCGCCGAGCGCCTTCATGGTGGCGATGGTCTCGCGTCGGCGGTCGAGATGGCTTTTCACCGCGTTGCCGACGCCGACGCCGCCGACTAAGAGCGCGGTCAAGCCCACGATCGTGAGGAATTGCGTGAAGCGCTCGACATTACGCTCGAGTTGCGGTGAGGCGTTGCTGCGGTTGCGGATGTCCCAGCCGGCCTCGGGAAATTGCGCGCGCGCTTGCGCGGTCACTGACTTGGCGGCGGCATCGGTAGCGTCGCTCTGCGGCAGACGCAGCCGGTAATGCCAGCGCACCAGACTGCCAGGCTGCAATAATCCGGTGGCGCGCAAAGCCTCCTGGCTCACCAGCAAACGCGGCCCGAAGCCGATGCCGCCGGCGAGCTTGTCCGGCTCGCTCGTAAGCGCGGCGCGGATTTCAAACGTGGCATTGCCGACGGTCAGCCGCGCGCCCGGCTTGACGCCGAGCCGCGTCAGCAGAATGGGATCGGCCGCCGCGCCGAACGCGCCGTTGCGCTGCGCCAGCGCGTCACTCAACGCGGCAGGCGTATCCAGAACGGCTTGGCCGTAAAGCGGATAGGCGCCGTCCACCGCTTTCAATTCGACCAGCGTGGCTTTGCCATCGGGTTCGCGCGCCATCGCGCGCATGGTCGCGGCGCTTGAAACGTTGCCGTGCTCGTCCAGGAATGCCCGCTCGTTCGGTGAAAGCTCGCGCTGGATCAGCGTAAACGCCAGATCGCCGCCCAAGATGACCTCGCCCTGGCGCGCCAGCCCATCGGCGAGGCTCGCCGCCAGCGAGCCGACGCCGGCGATCGTCATGCAGCCGAGCGCGATACACGTGATGAACACGTAGAAGCCACGCAAGCCGCCGCGCAGTTCGCGCCAGGCAAAACGCAGCGCCAGCATCCTTCCTTTTCCCTCCCCCGAAAGGGGAGGGTGGCCCGCCGAAGCGAAAGCGAAGACGGGCCGGGCGGGGTCATCCTTCATCGTGACCCCCACCCGGCGAACTTCGTTTGCCGACCTCCCTTTTGCAGGGGGAGGTATAAGAAAAAGATTCTCATGGCGCGCCCACGCCGTCGACGCGTCCGGAACGCAGCCGCACGATCCGCCCGCAGCGGGCGGCGAGCGCGGAATCATGCGTGACCAGAACCAGCGTGGAGCCGCGCTTGGTGTGGCCCGCGAACAAGAGGTCGATGATCTGCTTGCCGGTGTCTTCGTCGAGGTTTCCGGTCGGCTCGTCGGCCACCAGGATGGCTGGATTGGGCGCCAGCGCACGCGCGACCGCGACGCGTTGCTGCTCGCCGCCGGAAAGTTCGGCCGGATAATGATGCAGCCGTTCGCTCAAGCCGACGCCGGCGAGTTCGGCGCGCGCACGCTCATTGGCGTCCGCGATGCCGGCTAGTTCGAGCGGCACCGCGACGTTTTCCAGCGCGGTCATGGTTGGGATCAGGTGGAATGACTGGAATACGATTCCCACATTGCGCCCGCGAAAGCGCGCCAGCGCGTCTTCATCGAGCGCGTTCAAGCTCTCGCCGGCCACCGCCACCGCGCCGGTGTCGGTGCGCTCCAGCCCCGCCATCACCATCAGCAGCGTTGATTTGCCCGATCCCGAAGGGCCGACCAGACCGATTGCCTCGCCGCTGCCTATATTCAGGTCGATGTCTTTGAGAATATGGACGCGGGCCGCCCCTTGCCCGAGCGACAGATTGACGCCTGCCAGCGCAATGGCCGGCCCCGCCTGGGACGAAGCTTTCATGGGATTTCACCGCTCACGACCCCGCACATATGGGACAAAATCCGACCGGGTCCAATGCCTTGCGGCGTTGGTTTTAGCCATGCTGGTGTGCCTGCCAGCAGGCGGTGCACGGGCGGCCGATGAGCGGCCGGTGAAAATCGTGGTGCTGGGCGACTCGCTGAGCGCCGGGTTGGGGCTGCCGGCGGACGCCGCATTTCCGGAAAAGCTCGGGCAGGCGCTGAAGGCCAAGGGCATTGCCGCCACCGTCGCCAACGCCGGGGCGTCGGGCGATACCGCCTCGGGCGGGCTCGGCCGTCTGGACTGGTCGGTCCCGGATGGAACGGCGGCGGTGATCGTTGAGCTCGGCGCTAATGACGCTTTGCGCGGCATTGACCCGAGCGTGACCAAGGCCGCGCTCGACGGCATCCTGACAAAACTCCGCGACCGGCACATTTTCGTCCTGCTCGCCGGCATGCGGGCGCCGCGCAACATGGGCGCCGATTATGTGCAAGCCTTCGATGCCATATATCCGGCGCTTGCTTCGACGCACCGGGTCGTCTTTTATCCATTCTTCCTCGAGGGAGTGGCCACCGACGCCAAACTCAATCAGGCCGATGGCCTGCACCCGACCGCCGCTGGCGTCGACGTGATCGTGGCGCGTATCCTGCCGCGGGTCGAGCAGTTAATAGCCATTGCCCGTGCAGCGCGCGCATCGTGAATCGGAAGTCGCCATGCCGCGTCTCTTCACCGGTGTCGAAATCCCCGCCGACGTTGGACAGGCTCTCGGCATGCTGCGCGGCGGATTGCCGGGCGCGCGCTGGATCGATCCGGAAAATTATCACCTGACGCTGCGCTTCATTGGCGACGTCGACGACCTGGTCGCCCAGGAGGTCGCCTTGATGCTCGGCCGTGTCAAGCGCGGCGCGTTCGATCTTTATATGGAAGGGCTGATGCCGTTCGGCGGCCGCAAGCCGCGTGCGGTGGTGGCGGCGGTGTCGCCGGTGCAGCCGTTGCTCGACGTGCAGGCCGAGCAGGAACGGCTGATGCGGCGCATCGGATTGGAGCCGGAAGGGCGCAAATACATTCCGCATGTGACGCTGGCGCGGCTGCGCGACGCCTCCAGCTTCGCGGTCGCCGATTATCTGTCGGGGCGCGGCTACTTCCGCACCGCGCCATTCCACGTCTCGCGTTTCGTGCTGTTTTCCTCGCGCGATTCGGTCGGCGGCGGGCCTTACGTGGTCGAGGCGAGTTATCCGCTCAATTAGATCGTTATTTCGAGGTGTGTGAAGTGCGCGGACCCGGAATCCAGAAGTCGGTCCCGGATTCCGAATAGCTTCGCTGCGCTCGGCTTTCGGAATGATAATCAGGCTACGCCGGCCTGAACAGGCGCGACTGCACCTCGAACATCGCGGCGGCGATACTGTGATTGTCGGCTGCGGCCTCGCGCATCAGCGAGAGCAGCGTCGAGCGCGGCGGGTCGACTTTGCCGATCACGCTGCCGAAGTCGAACGACAGTTCGGCGTCGAACTTGCGGGCGAGCTGCTGCATGCGCCGGTTTTCAGCGAGGCAATCCATGCGCAGCAATTTGAAACCGCGGTTGCGGGCGGAGAGCAGCGTGCGCTCGAGCAATTCGGTTCCAACTTCATGGCTCTGCCACGGCTGCTCGATGCTGAAGGCGGCTTCCGCCTTATGGGCGAGCAGCGGGCCATTGCGCCGCAACTCGGCGGCGCCTCGCAGCACGCCGTCGACGAAGAAGCCATGCACCACGACGCCGAGGCCGTTGGCGGTCGCGGCATGACGCCCGACGAATTCGTCCGACACCGTGCCGGAAAACCGCCGGAAGCGGCTGTCGCGGTCGAGGCGCAGCAGGTGATCGCGATAGGCGTCGGTCTCGCCGATCCACAATTTGCGGATGGCGCCGCCGTCGGGCAAAGGCTCGTGCATGTCCGGTCTCCTACTGCGAAGGATTCGCTTGCTGGCAGTTATGTGGTGCAATGCAGCAAAAAGACGACCGAATCCCGGCCTATGCGGACCAATGTTGCAAAAAATGCATAACTGTCAGTATGTTACGCAGTAAGCCCGCAGCACGAGTTGCAGCATTTCCCGCGGCATTTCCCGCGATATCGGTGACTTTCCGCGCCAAATAGCCGATTTACAGGCGTCGCGGATCACCCTACCTCTCGCATCTCGCCGCGCCCGGGGCCGCGATTCGCTTCATGTCCGAAACCTTCAGCACGCGTTACGCGGCCCTCATCGCCGCCGGAAAAATCGAGGCCGATTCCGGCCAGGCCGTGCTCGCGGAGCACCTGACCGCGCTCGAACGGCGCATCGACCGCCATCGGCTGGCGTGCAAATCGTCCTCTCTCGGCTGGTTGTTTGGCAGCCGCGAGCCGGCCGGCGCGCCGCTGAAAGGGCTTTACATCTACGGCGAGGTCGGGCGCGGCAAGACCATGCTGATGGACTTGTTCTTCGCGGCCAGCGCGGTGAAGCGCAAGCGCCGCGTCCATTTCCACGAATTCATGACTGAGGTGCACGAGCGCGTGCACGCCTACCGGCAGGATATCAAAAACGGCGCCGAGCAGGATCCGATCCAACGTGCTGCCGTGGCCATCTCTGAAGAAACCTGGCTGCTTTGTTTCGACGAATTTCACGTGACCGATATCGCCGACGCCATGATTCTCGGCCGGCTGTTCACGCGGCTGTTCGAACTTGGCATCGTCATGGTGGCGACGTCAAATCTGGCGCCCAATGAGCTGTACAAAGACGGGCTCAATCGCGCGCTGTTTCTGCCATTCCTCGCTTTGCTCGAGCGGCATTGCGAGGTCGTGCGGCTGGAGGCGCGGATCGATTTCCGGCTGGAAAAGCTCACCGGCATGCCGACCTGGTACGTGCCGGCCGACGCCAAGGCCGATGCCGCGCTCGACGAGGCCTGGCGCCGTCTGGCCGGCGCGCACGCCGGCGCGCAACAGGAGCTGACGGTCAAAGGCCATAAAGTGCGGGTGCCGCAAGCGGCGATGGGGGTGGCGCGGTTTTCGTTCGACGATCTGTGCGCGCAGCCACTGGCGGCTCCCGACTACCTCAAGCTGGCGCACGAATTCCACACCATCGTCCTGGACCACATTCCGGTGATGGATCAGGCACGGCGCAACGAGGCCAAGCGCTTCATCATCCTGATCGATACGCTCTACGATCATGCGGTGAAGCTGTTGGCCTCGGCGCAGGCGCAGCCGGACCGGCTTTACACCGCAACCGAGGGCAACGAGGCTCAGGAATTCAAGCGCACCGCCTCGCGTCTGATCGAGATGCGCTCGCAGTCCTATCTCGGCCTGCCGCACGGGCCGCGGCCGGATAAAGCCGTCGATGCCGGCGTGATCGTGGAAACCTGACGCGGTTTTTTGTTGCCAATTGTAGCATCAACAAGGAGCTGGAGATGGCCGACCAACCACTCCCGCCGGATACTGCGTCTGACCTTTCGGGCAATGGTGACACCGCCGAGCACGGTGCGCCGTCCCGTCCGAAGAGGGCGCGGGCCGCCCGGTTTCGCTGCGTCATTTATAACAAGGAAAAACCGGCCCGCGATGTCACCCAGCTCGACGTCGTGCGGCCCAATCTGATCGATCGCATCAAGGCCGATCATCCCGATCTTCCGGCCGAGGGGCATATCTGCGCCGAGGACCTCGACCGCTTCCGCTCACGCTATGTTTCCGGGTTGCTCGGTCAGGAACGCGGCGAACTCACCAAGCTTGAACAGGATGTGGTGCAGAGTCTGGCCGACCACGAGACGCTGGCCGAAAACATCGAAGCCGAATTTGTCGTCCGCCGGACGTTCGGCGAGCGGCTTTCCGATCGTCTGGCAAGCTTCGGTGGCCGCTGGACCTTCATCATTATTTTCTTTGTCGTATTGCTCGCCTGGATCGCGTTCAACGCGGTTATCATCGAACGGGACCGCTTCGACCCCTATCCCTATATTCTGTTCAATCTGGTGCTGTCATGCCTCGCCGCCATTCAAGCGCCGATCATCATGATGAGCCAGAAGCGCCAAGAGGCAAAGACCGCTTGCGGTCGGAGAACGATTACCGGGTCAATCTGAAGGCTGAATTGGAAATCTGGCGCCTGCATGAAAAGATCGACCACACCTCACCCGGCAATGAGAGCGGCTGGCCGAAATCCAGCAGATCCAGTTGGAGCTGGTGCAGGACCCGGCGATCCGCAAGCGCTGAGTGCAGCGGTCAGCGGGATCCCGCCAGCCGTCAACTGGGTCTGGACATAGAACGAAACGTCTGCTGGTATAATGTATACACGGTTCGTGTTAGCAGAGGACCATATTGCTGCAATACAGCAGACTCGATAAGCCACATTTGGCCGCGTCCTGCGGCTTCAGCAATTCGAGAGTTTACCCACCATGGCGCGTAATAAGATTGCGTTGATCGGTGCCGGCCAGATCGGCGGTACGCTCGCCCACCTCATCGGCCTCAAACAGCTCGGCGACGTCGTGATGTTCGACGTCATGGAGGGCATCCCGCAGGGCAAGGCGCTCGACATCGCGAAATCCTCGCCGGTCAACGATTTCGACGCCAAGATCATCGGCGCCAATTCCTACGAGGCGATCGAGGGCGTGCGACGTCTGCATCGTCACCGCCGGCGTGCCACGCAAGCCCGGCATGAGCCGCGACGATCTGCTGGATATCAATCTGAAGGTGATGGGGCAGGTCGGTTCCGGCATCAAGAAATACGCGTCCAATGCCTTCGTGATCTGCATCACCAATCCGCTCGACGCCATGGTATGGGCGCTGCAGAAATCCTGCGGGCTGCCGCAACAGAAGGTCGTCGGCATGGCGGGCGTGCTCGAACTCGGCGCGGTTCCGTTATTTCCTCGCCGACGAATTCAACGTCTCGGTGGAGGACGTCACCGCTTTCGTGCTCGGCGGTCACGGCGACACTATGGTGCCGCTGGTCCGTTACTCCGCGGTCGCCGGCATTCCGGTGCCGGATCTGGTGAAAATGGGCTGGACCACGCAGGTGCGCGTCGACGAGATCGTCAAGCGCACCGCCAATGGCGGCGCCGAGATCGTCAATTTGCTCAAGACCGGCTCGGCCTTCTACGCGCCGGCGGCATCCGCCATCGCGATGGCGGAGAGCTATCTGCTCGACAAGAAGCGCGTGCTGCCCTGTGCTGCCTGGCTCAACGGCGAATATGGCGTGAAGGATCTCTATGTCGGCGTGCCGGTGGTGATCGGCGCCAAGGGCGTCGAGCGTATCGTCGAAGTCGAGTTCTCCGGCGCCGAGCGCAGCATGTTCGAAAAATCCGTGGCGTCGGTGCAGGGGCTCGTCGAAGCCTGCAAGAAGATCGCTCCCACGCTCGCCAATTAGGACAGTCCGGCCGCGCCCGGGAGCATTTCATGAACATTCACGAATATCAGGCCAAAGCGCTTTTGCGCGAATTCAGCGTTCCGGTGCCGCGCGGCGTGCCGGCGCTTTCCGTCGACGAGGCGCTCAAGGGCGCCAACGAACTCGGTGGCCCGGTCTGGGTCGTGAAGGCGCAAATTCACGCCGGCGGCCGCGGTAAGGCCGGCGGCGTCAAGGTGGTGAAATCCATCGACGACGTGAAAAAAGAATCCACGCGCATCCTCGGCTCGACGCTGGTCACCCATCAGACCGGCCCACGCGGCAAGAAGGTCAACCGCCTCTATATCGAGGAAGGTTCGGCCATCGACCGCGAGTTTTATTTGTCCGCGCTGATCGACCGGGAAACCTCGCGCGTCGCCTTTGTGGTTTCCACCGAGGGCGGCATGGACATCGAGGAAGTGGCGCACAAGACACCCGAGAAAATCCTCACCTTCTCGGTCGATCCGGCCACCGGCATCATGCCGCACCACGGCCGCCGCGTCGCCAAGACCCTCAATCTCACCGGCGATCTGGCGAAGCAAATCGAGGCCATTCTGCCCAAGCTCTATGCCGCCATCACGAGCAAGGACATGAGCATGCTGGAGATCAATCCGCTGGTGGTGACCAAGGATAACAAGATCATCTGCCTCGACGCCAAAGTAGGATTCGACGACAACGCTCTCTACCGCCATCCCGACATCGTCGCACTGCGCGATCTCAGCGAGGAAGACGAAAAAGAAACCGAAGCGTCGAAATACGACCTCAATTACATTGCGCTCGACGGCTCGATCGGCTGCATGGTCAACGGCGCCGGTCTCGCGATGGCGACCATGGACATCATCAAGCTCTATGGCATGGCGCCGGCCAACTTCCTCGACGTCGGCGGCAGCGCCACCACGGAAAAGGTGACGGCGGCGTTCAAAATCATCACTTCCGATCCCAGTGTGGAAGGCATCTTGGTGAACATCTTCGGCGGCATCATGAAATGCGACGTGATCGCCGAGGGCGTGGTGGCGGCGGTGAAGGAAGTCGGTCTGAAAGTGCCGTTGGTGGTGCGGCTGGAAGGCACCAATGTCGATCTCGGCAAGAAAATCATTGCCGAATCCAAGCTCAACGTCACCTCGGCCGACGATCTCGACGATGCCGCGCAGAAGATCGTCAAGGCCGTGAAGGGTGCGGCGTAATGGCCGTCCTCATCGACAAGAATACCAGGGTCATCTGCCAGGGCTTCACCGGCAAGAACGGCACCTTCCATTCGCAGACGGCCATCGCTTACGGCACCAAGATGGTCGGTGGCACCTCGCCCGGCAAAGGTGGCTCGAGCCATCTCAATCTGCCGGTGTTCGATACGGTCGCCGAAGCCAAGGACAAGACCGGCTGCGACGCCAGCGTGATCTATGTGCCGCCGCCGGGCGCGGCCGATGCAATATGCGAAGCGATCCAGGCCGAGGTCCCGCTCATCGTCTGCATCACCGAAGGCATCCCGGTGATGGACATGGTCAAGGTCAAGCGTGCACTCTCAGGTTCAAAGTCGCGGCTGATCGGGCCGAACTGCCCGGGCGTGATGACCGCGGGCGAATGCAAGATCGGCATCATGCCGGGCAACATCTTCAAGCCGGGTAAAGTAGGCATCGTCTCGCGCTCGGGTACGCTCACTTACGAAGCGGTGTTCCAGACCAGCCGCGAGAATCTGGGCCAGACCACCGCGGTCGGCATCGGCGGCGACCCGGTCAAGGGCACTGAGTTCATCGCGGTGCTGGAGATGTTTCTGGGCGATCCGAAGACCGAGTCGATCGTGATGATCGGCGAAATCGGCGGCTCGGCCGAGGAAGATGCCGCGCAATTTCTCAAAGACGAGGCCAAGCGCGGCCGCAAGAAGCCCATGGTCGGCTTCATCGCCGGGCGCACCGCGCCCCCGGGCCGGCGCATGGGCCATGCCGGGGCGATCATTTCCGGCGGCAAGGGCGACGCCGAGTCCAAAATTGCAGCAATGGAATCGGCTGGAATCAGGGTATCACCCTCGCCAGCCCGAATTGGGAAAACCCTGGTAGAAGTACTGAAGTCCTGATTTCAGTTCTTAGGTCTTTCACAGACTTACGCGCGTCATAAATAGAGTTAAAACCACACGTCTGCCGTCGGATGCCGGTCCTACGGGCCGTTGCCGTTAGCAACGCGCCCACAAGCCGCGCAAGGATCGCTCAGCCATGTCCCGCCAGGATGCCAACGCCACCTTCGCCCGCACGTCCTTTCTCTATGGTGGCAACGCCGCCTACATCGAAGACCTCCAGGCCAAATACGAGAACGACCCGGCCGCGGTCGATGCCGAGTGGCGAGAGTTTTTCAAGGCGCTGAAGGACGAGAAATCGGACGTCGTCAAAGGCGCGCGCGGCGCTTCCTGGCGGAAGCCAAATTGGCCGGTGCATCCGGACGGCGACCTGGTGGCCGCGCTTGATGGCCAATGGGCCGAGACCGAAAAGAAAATCGACGAAAAGATTCTGGCCAAGGCGCAGACCAAAGGCGTCGAGATATCTGCGAGCGAAGTGCAGCAGTCGACGCGCGATTCGATCCATGCCTTGATGCTGATCCGCGCCTATCGCATCCGCGGCCATTTCCACGCCAAGCTCGATCCACTCGGGCTCGAGCCGGAGAAAAACGAAGAAGAACTCGATCCGCACACCTACGGCTTTGAAGAAGCCGATCTTGACCGCAAGATTTTTCTCGACAAGGTACTCGGGCTCGAATTCGCATCAATGCGTGAAATCGTCGCCATTTTGCGCCGCACTTACTGCCAGACCATCGGCATTGAGTTCATGCATATCTCCAACGCGGCGCAAAAGAGCTGGATCCAGGCGCGCATCGAAGGGCGCGACAAGGAGATCACCTTCACCCGCGAAGGCAAGCGCGCCATCCTCAACAAATTGGTGGAAGCTGAGGGCTTCGAGAAATTCCTCGACGTCAAGTATACCGGCACCAAGCGCTTCGGCCTCGACGGGGCTGAATCGCTGATCCCGGCGCTTGAGCAGATCATCAAGCGCGGCGGCAATCTGGGCGTGCAGGAAATCGTGCTCGGCATGCCGCACCGCGGGCGGCTCAACGTTTTGACACAGGTGATGGGCAAACCGCACCGCGCGCTGTTTCACGAATTCAAAGGCGGCTCGTCGACGCCGGAGGAAACCGAAGGCTCCGGCGACGTGAAATATCATCTTGGCGCCTCGTCGGACCGCGAGTTCGACGGCAACAAGGTGCATCTGTCGCTGACCGCCAATCCCTCGCATCTGGAGATCGTCGATCCGGTGACGCTCGGCAAGGCGCGCGCTAAGCAGGATCAGCACGGCGCCACCCCTGAAGAGCGCACCATGGTGCTGCCGTTGCTGATGCACGGCGATGCGGCTTTCGCCGGCCAGGGCGTGGTGGCGGAGTGCTTCGGCCTGTCGGAGTTGAAGGGCTACCGCACCGGCGGCAGCTTGCATTTCATCGTCAATAACCAGATCGGCTTCACGACCTATCCGCGCTACTCGCGCTCGTCGCCTTATCCATCCGACGTCGCCAAGATGATCGAGGCGCTGATCTTCCACGTCAACGGCGACGATCCGGAAGCGGTAGTTTACGCCGCAAAGGTCGCGATCGAATACCGGATGAAGTTTCAACGGCCGGTGGTCATCGACATGTTCTGCTACCGGCGTTTCGGCCACAACGAAGGCGACGAGCCCTCGTTCACCCAGCCGCTGATGTACAAGAAGATCCGAGCGCATCCGACTACGCTGGAAATCTACCGCAAGCGCTTGATCGGCGAAGGCATTGTTACCGAAGCCAACGTCGACAAGATGAAGGCCGGCTGGCGCGCGCATCTTGAAGCCGAATTCGAGATCGCCTCGGGCTACAAGCCGAACAAGGCCGACTGGCTCGACGGACGCTGGTCCGGCTTGAAGTCGGCCGGCGAGGTCGAGGATCCGCGCCGCGGCAATACTGGCATCGCGGCGGAAGAGCTGCGCGATATCGGCAAGAAGATCACGAGTGTCCCGCCGGGCTTTAACGTTCACAAGACCATCCAGCGCTTCCTCGATAACCGCGCCAAGGCGATCGAGACCGGCGAGGGCATCGACTGGTCGACCGCGGAAGCGCTGGCCTTCTGCGGGCTGCTCAGGGAAGGCCATCCGGTTCGGCTGTCCGGACAGGACACCGAGCGCGGCACCTTCTCGCAGCGCCACTCGGTGTTGTTCGATCAGAATACGGAAGAACGCTACACGCCGTTCAATCATCTCGGGCCCGACCAAGCGCGCTTCGAAGTGCTCAATTCGATGCTGTCGGAAGAGGCCGTGCTCGGCTTCGAGTATGGCTATTCCACCGCCGAGCCGAATGCGCTGACGTTGTGGGAAGCGCAGTTCGGCGACTTCGCCAACGGCGCGCAGGTGCTATTCGATCAGTTCATCTCATCGGGCGAGCGCAAATGGCTGCGCATGTCGGGTCTGGTCTGCCTGCTGCCGCACGGCTACGAAGGGCAGGGTCCGGAACATTCCTCGGCGCGGCTCGAGCGCTTCCTGCAGATGTGCGCGGAAGACAACATGCAGGTGGCGAACTGCACGACGCCGGCCAACTACTTCCACATCCTGCGCCGGCAGTTGAAGCGAGAAATCCGCAAACCACTGATTTTGATGACGCCAAAAAGCCTGCTGCGCCACAAGCGCGCGGTCTCGCGGCTCGACGAATTGGAGACCGGCACCACGTTCCATCGGCTGCTGTGGGACGACGCGCAATACCCCCTCCCTAACCTTCCCCCGCAGGCGGGGGAGGGAAGGGAGAGGGCGGTCAAGCTCGTCGCCGACGACAATATCCGCCGCGTCATCATGTGCACGGGCAAGGTCTATTACGACCTCTACGAGGAGCGCAAGAAACGCGGCATCAATGACATTTATCTGCTGCGCATCGAGCAGCTCTATCCGTTCCCGTCCAAGGCGCTGGTGGCCGAGCTGTCGCGCTTTAAGCAGGCGGAGATGGTGTGGTGCCAGGAAGAGCCGCGCAACATGGGCGCCTGGTTCTTCGTCGATGTATTCCTGCAATGGGTGCTCAACCAGATTGGCGCCGAGCATCGCCATATGCGCTATGCCGGGCGGCCGGCGTCGGCCTCCACTGCGGTCGGGCAGATGAGCAAGCACCTAGCGCAGCTTAAGCAATTTCTGGAAGAAGCGCTGGGTTAAAAGGAAACGTCATGGCTGATATCCGCGTCCCCACCCTCGGCGAATCGGTCACCGAAGCGACCGTCGGCAAATGGTTCAAGCAGCCGGGCGAGGCGGTGGCGGTGGACGAGCCGCTGGTGGAATTGGAAACCGACAAGGTCACGCTGGAAGTCCCGGCGCCCGCCGCCGGCGTCCTCTCCGGTATCTCCGCCAAAAACGGCGATACCGTCGGCGTCGGCGCCGTGCTCGGTCAGATCACCGAAGGCGCCGGCGCGCCCATCAAGCCCTCGGCAACGCCCGCCACCGCGACCAAGCCGGCGGCCAGTGCGACCGGCGCGCCCGACGAAAAAACCGCAAAGACCAAGCCGATCGGCGCCGGTCCCGAGACGCCGCAGCTTCGTGAAATGCCTGTTCCGCCATCGGTGCGCAAAATGGCTGCGGAAAGCGGCATGGACCCCGCCAAGGTCGATGGCACTGGCCTGCATGGCCAGGTTACCAAAGGCGACATGATGGCTGCGATCGAGCGTTCGGCCGCGCAGGCGACGCCCGTCGCCACGCAAGCGCCGACGCAAATGCGCGCGCCGTCGCCGGCCGACGATGCGGCGCGCGAAGAGCGCGTGCACATGACGCGGCTGCGCCAGACCATTGCGCGCCGGCTCAAGGACGCGCAGAACACCGCGGCCATGCTCACGACCTATAACGAGGTCGACATGAGCGCGATCATGCACATGCGCAACCAGTACAAAGAGTTGTTCGAAAAGAAGCACGGCGTGAAGCTAGGCTTCATGGGCTTCTTCACGCGCGCTTGCATCCAGGCGCTGAAGGAAGTGCCCGAAGTCAACGCCGAGATCGACGGGGCCGACATCGTCTATAAAAATTACTATCACATCGGTATTGCCGTCGGCACCGAACGCGGGCTGGTCGTTCCGGTGGTGCGCGGCGCCGACCGGCTTTCGCTCGCCGGCATCGAGAAAGCAATCGCCGAACTCGGCAAGAAAGCGCGCGACGGCCAGCTCAAGATCGAAGACATGCAGGGCGGCACCTTCACGATCTCGAACGGCGGTGTCTATGGCTCGCTGATGTCGATGCCGATCCTGAACGCGCCGCAGTCTGGCATTCTCGGCATGCACAAGATCCAGGAGCGGCCGGTCGCCGTCGGCGGCAAAATCGAAATCCGGCCGATGATGTATCTGGCGGTGACCTATGACCACCGCGTCGTCGATGGCCAGGGCGCGGTGACTTTCCTGGTGCGCGTGAAGGAAAACCTGGAAGACCCGGCGCGTATTGTTCTCGACCTGTAATTCTGGTTGTCATTGAGTATGACCTACGACCTCATCGTCATCGGCACCGGCCCGGGCGGCTATGTCTGCGCCATTCGCGCGGCCCAGCTCGGGCTGAAAACGGCGGTCGTCGAGAAGGAAAAGACCTTCGGCGGCACCTGTCTCAACGTCGGCTGCATTCCGTCGAAGGCGCTGCTGCACGCCTCGGAACTGTTCGAGGAAGCCGGCCAAAGCTTCGGCAAAATGGGCATTGGCGTTTCCGAACCCAAGCTCGATCTCAAAGGCATGATGGCGTTCAAGGATCAGGGCGTCGACGGCAACGTCAAGGGCGTCGAGTTTCTGCTCAAGAAGAACAAGGTCGACAGTTTCCGCGGCGCCGGCACGCATCGCTGCGCCCGGCAAGGTCGAAGTCAAAGGTGAAGATGGCAAGTCCCAGACCCTGGATGCCAAATCCATCGTGATCGCCACCGGCTCCGACGTGGCAAAGCTCAAAGGCATCGAGATCGACGAGAAGCGCATCGTGTCGTCTACAGGCGCATTGGTGCTCGACAAGGTGCCCGAACATCTCTTGGTGGTCGGCGCCGGTGTGATCGGGCTCGAGCTCGGTTCGGTATGGCGGCGTCTTGGTTCGAAGGTAACCGTCGTGGAATTCCTCGACGGCGTATTGCCCGGCATGGACGGCGAGGTACGCCGCCAGGCGCAGCGGCTTTTCGAAAAACAGGGAATCACGTTCAAGCTGTCGTCAAAAGTCACCGCCGTGGACGCTTCTGGCAAAAGGCTGAAGGCCACCATCGAACCGGCCAAAGGCGGCGCGGCCGAAACCGTCGAGGCCGATGTCGTGCTGGTCGCCATCGGCCGCGTGCCTTACACCGACGGGCTCGGCCTCAAGGAACTCGGCGTCAAGCTCGACGAGCGCGGCCGCATCGCTGTCGATCATTATTACGCAACCAGCGTGCCCGGCATCTGGGCGATCGGCGACGTCATCGCCGGGCCGATGCTGGCTCATAAAGCCGAAGACGAAGGCGTGGCGGTGGCGGAAATCTAGTCGGGCAGGCCGGCCATGTGAACTACGATGCCATCCCGAACGTGGTCTACACCTATCCGGAAATCGCCACGGTCGGAAAATCCGAAGAAGAGCTGAAAGCCGCCGGCATCGCTTACAACGTCGGCAAGTTTCCGATGACCGCCAATGGCCGCGCCAAGGTGAACCAGACCACCGAAGGCTTCGTCAAAATTCTTGCCGACGCCAAAACCGACCGCGTGCTCGGCGTGCACATGGTCTGCGCCGACGCCGGCAACATGATCGCGGAAGCCGTTATCGCCATGGAATTCGGCGCCTCGGCCGAGGACATCGCGCGCACCTGCCACGCCCATCCGACGCTGCCCGAGGCGGTCAAGGAAGCGGCGATGGCGGTCGCCAAGCGCGCAATTCATATGTAACGATGCCGCCGTCCTGAGGTGCCCGGCGTAGCCGGGCCTCGAAGGACATCGGCCGTTCATCCTTCGAGGCTCGCTTCGCTCGCACTCAGGATGACGGGTAGAAATTGAGGAAGCGAAATGGCCAAAGGTCACAAGGACAAAGTCGCCGTCATCACCGGCGCCGGCGGCGGCATCGGGCAGGCCTTCGCCAAGCGGTTGGCCGAAGACGGCGTGCATATCGCGATTGCGGACGTTATTGATGGCAGGGGCACCGTGAAACTGGTGGAAGCTGCCGGCCGTCAGGCGATCGCCGTCAATTGCGACGTGTCGTCGGAATCCTCGGTCGCCGTCATGGCCAAGGCGGTCAACGCCAAATTCAGCCACGTCGACATCGTGATCAATTGCGCCGGCATTTTCCCTCAAAAGGAATTCTCCGACATGACCTTCGCCGACTGGCGCAAGGTGCTGTCGATCAATCTCGACGGCACGTTTCTGGTCACCGCCGCCTTCGTGCCCGGCATGCGGGCGCGCAAATGGGGCCGTGTCGTCAACATGGCGTCGTCGACGCTCGGTTCGGTGGTTACCGGCTTTGCGCATTACGTGGCGAGCAAAGGCGGCATTGTCGGCTTCACCCGTGCGCTGGCGAGCGACCTCGCGGGCGACGGCATCACCGTCAACGCCATCGCTCCGGGACTTACCCGCTCACCCGGCACGCTGGTCCGCACGCCGCGGCCCGGCTTCAAGACTATGGACGACGAATACGCCGCGGTCGCCGCCATGCAGGCGATCAAGCGTCCCGAGGTGCCGGAGGACCTGGTCGGCGCCGCGTCATTCCTCACCGGCGACGATGCCGCCTTCATGACCGGCCAGACACTGAATGTGGATGGTGGCAGGGTGCGCTCGTAAGCCGACCCGTTTCCTCTCCCTGAAAGGGGAGGCAGAGTGGCGATCTTTGCGATCTCACCTTGACCCCACCCGCCAATCTTCGGCGGGCAACCCCCGCTTCCATGGTCGGGGCCTTCGCCTTAATTGCATCCAGCCGCCGGTTCATTATCTTTCAGGCTATGCGCCGTTGGCTTCGTCCGCTCTGGATATTTCTCGCGCTGCTTTTCCTGCTGGAAGCGTGGCTGTGGGATCATCTCGAGCCGCTGGTTGCGCGCGTGGTCAATCTCGTCCCTTGGGGCTCGGCCAAAGTAAAGCTGGCGCGGCTGGTCGATATCCTGCCGCCCTGGGCGGTGCTTTTTGTCTTCGTCATTCCCATCGTCGTCATGCTGCCGCTGAAATTTCTCGAAGTTTATTTTCTGGCGACGCGCAATTGGATCGGCGCGATCAGCGTCATCGGCCTGGTGAAATTGCTCGGCCTCGGCCTCACCGCCTTCATCTTCGAAGTCACGCGCGAGAAGTTGCTGGAGATGGGGTGGTTCCGCCGGATGTACGAATGGTTCCTGTGGGTGCGCGATTGGGCGCATGCGCAGACAGATCCGATCCGGCAAAGACTGCATCAAATGACCTGGCTGCTGAAGCCGCAGCGTGCCGGCCGATTTCTGCGCCGGCTGATGCGGCTGCGCCGCCGCGCCTATCGCAGCCCGGCGGCGTGAGCCGCCTTCGCTGCACACGAGCGAATTGACGCCAAGGTGGCTTTTCGTCTTTACTGACGGCTTCAACGGAATACTGCGGCAGCTGCAACCCGAATATCTTTCGGCAAATTCGCGGGCGCGTAATCCCCGGGGAGTTGGCGATGAGGCACGTAAAGCACGGCGGATGGAGCTGGTGGTATCTGCTTTTCGTTGTCCAGATCGCCGCCGTGGTCTGGCCGGCGTTCTACAACAAGGTTGAGCCGTCCTGGATCGGCATCCCGTTTTTCTACTGGTATCAACTGCTGTGGGTGATCATCGGCGCGGTGTTCACCGCCATCGTCTATTTCGCGACCGACAAATTATTCGATGACGCATAATCCAATCCAGGCCTCGAAGGGCGACGAAGAAGAGTAGATTTGACGGGAGGTTGCCTTGCAAGACCTGAATTGGGTTGCGCTCGCTGTCTTTGTCGCGCTTTTTGGTTTCATTACGTGGCTTGGCTTCGCCGCGGCCCGTTGGCGAAAAGGCGATCTCGATCAGTTGCACGAATGGGGTCTGGGCGGTCGGCGCTTCGGAACTATCGTCACGTGGTTTCTCGTCGGCGGCGATCTCTACACGGCTTACACATTCATTGCCGTGCCAGCTCTCGCCTTCGGCGCCGGCGCCATCGCGTTCTTCGCCGTGCCATATACGATAGCCATTTATCCCATATTGTTTCTTGTTTTTCCCCGCCTTTGGTACGTCTGCCATAAGCACGGCTACATCACAGCCGCGGATTTCGTGCGCGGCCGCTTCGGAAATCGCTGGCTGGCTCTGGCGGTAACGGTCACCGGCATCGTCGCGACGATGCCGTATATTGCGCTGCAACTCGTCGGCATCCAGGTAGTGATCGGTGCGCTGGGTATTTCCGGCACAGGGTTCGCCGCCGATCTGCCGTTGATCGTCGCGTTCGTGATATTGGCTGCCTTCACCTATTCGAGCGGGCTGCGCGCGCCGGCTTCGATAGCGATTGTCAAGGATATCTTGATTTATCTGACCGCATTTGCCGCCGTGATTGTCATTCCAATCCAACTAGGCGGCTTCGCTAAAATCTTTTCGGCAGTGCCGGCAACGAAGTTATTGCTGGCGGTCCCTGGGGCACACACAACCGGATCCTATGGCGCATACGCGACACTGGTGTTGGGTTCGGCGCTAGCGCTTTTCCTGTATCCTCATTCACTGACGGGAATTCTCAGCGCCAGTAGTGGCCACGCCATCCGACGCAATGCTGCGATGCTACCCGGCTATTCTTTCATGCTCGGCTTGCTTGCGCTGCTCGGTTTTTTCGCGATCGCCGCCGGCGTGGGCAGTATTCCCGAATATGCCACCGGCTTCAAACAATTCGGCAATAACTTCGCGGTGCCGGCGCTCATCTTGCATAGCTTCCCATCCTGGTTCGTAGGCATCGCGTTTGCCGCGATCGGTATCGGCGCCCTGGTGCCGGCGGCGATCATGTCGATTGCCGCGGCAAATCTCTACACGCGGAACATTCACCGCGAATTCATCAATAAAAATCCATCCGACAAGCAAGAAGCGCAGATGGCCAAGTGGGTGTCGCTGATCGTCAAACTGGGCGCGCTGGTGTTCATCCTGTTCGTGCCGACCCAATACGCTATTCAACTCCAGCTTCTGGGAGGCATTTGGATCATTCAAACGATGCCTGCGGTGATGCTCGGCGCCTATACGCGCTGGTTCAACGATTGGGCGCTGCTGATCGGCTGGGCGGCGGGCACGATCGCGGGAACGGCGATGGCGGTTGCGGTCAATCTTACGCCGACCTATCCGCTGTCGCTCGCCGGCTACACGTTCCCCGGCTATAGTGCGTTCTATACCGTGATCCTGAATCTGGTATTGGCCGTCGTGCTGACGCCGGTGTTCAACGCCATGACCGGCCGCCAAACGCCGTCCGACACGACTCTGGCGGCAGATTACCACGCTTGAAGTCTTGCTAAAACAAATGCACCGCGTGCGGCGCCCAGAAGCCGATACCGGTGAAGGCCAGTCCGACCACGCCAAGCAGTCCTGATAGCCAGCCCAACACGGCCATGCCGGTTATGACCTGGGCGGAGGCCAGCACGATGCCGATCTGGAACACGGCCGAAGCCAGTTCGTAGTGGTGATAGCGCGCCATCGCCAGTTCGCGCTTTTCCTCGGCTTCCTTCGCGCGCTCGGCGAGCTGCTTGCGCCCCTCGTTGGATGACGGCTCGTCGTCGTAGCGCGCGGCGTTCTTTTTCCAGGCGTCGATGTTTTTTGTCAGCCGCGCTTTAAGGTCTGGATCGGTGGCGCGATCGGCTTCGATCTGCATTTGCTCGGCCGCCGTGCTCAGCACGGTAATGCGGATCGTCTTGGCCTGGAAGAAGGCCCACAGGTCATTGGCGGTGACGTTGTAGGTGATGGCGGCGGTTTGCGAACTCTTGCCCAGCGTCTCGGAAAACGCCAGGAAGAGCGCCAGCACCGAAATCAGCAGCGCGATCTTTTTGTTGGAATGCGACGCGTGCTCGGCGTGCTCGGCGTGTTCCAGATTTTCGTGCGCGCTCATCGCCCCCTCCCGAGATGATTCCGGCGGTAACGATGATAGCAAAGCGGGGTGGCGTGCAAGGGGGCACCAGCGCGTGATCCCGAAAAGTGAGTACCGGTTTTCGAATAAGATCACGCGCGGCTAAAATGCGGCTTGCGGCGGTTATGTTACGCGCGCGGATGGGCGCTCGAATAAACTTCCAGTAAACGCTCGGAATCGACCGCCGTGTAGACTTGCGTGGTCGAGAGCGAAGCGTGGCCGAGCAATTCCTGGATCGCGCGCAGGTCGCCGCCGCGCGCCAGCAGATGGGTGGCAAAAGAGTGCCGCAGCGCATGCGGCGTCGCCGTGTCGGGCAGTCCGAGCGCGCCGCGCAGCCGCGCCATGGCGAATTGCACGACGCGCGGCGACAGCGGCCCGCCGCGCGCGCCGATGAACAGCGGGCCGTCGTCCGGCAGGTCGAGCGGGCAGAGCGCGAGATAATCGGCGATCGACTTGGTTACCTGCGGCAACACCGGCACCATGCGCGTCTTGTTGCCCTTGCCGGTGACCGTGATGGCGTCGCGCGCGCCGGCATCCTTGCGCTTGAGCGAAAGCGCTTCCGATATGCGCAGGCCCGAGCCGTACAGCAAAGCCAGTACCGCAGCGTCGCGCGCCACGATCCACGGCGCGCGAGCTTCGTCGGCGCGCAACTCTGTGTCCGAGATTCGTCTGGCTGCGGCGATCGCCAGCGGCTTGGGTAGCGTCTTGCTGACCTTGGGTGCGCGCACGGCGGACAGCGCGCCGACTTTGCCCTTGCCGTTCCGCTCCAGAAAGCGGGCGAACGAGCGGGCGCCGGCCAGCACCCGCATCAGCGAGCGGCTGCTCAGGCCGTCGCTGCGCCGCGCCGCCATGAAGGCACGCACGTCGGCGGGCGTAAGCTTGGCCAGTTGCTTGAGGGACGGCGCCCCGCCCAAATGCCCGGTGAGGAAATCGAGGAACTGACCGACGTCGCGGGCATAGGCTTCCAGCGTTTTCGGCGACATCCGCCGCTCGGCGCCAAGATAGCCGAGCCAGCGGGCGACTTCGGCGGCGACGTCGAAGGCGGCGCAAGAAAGAGCTTTCGTGTCCGGCATCGTGGCCGTCGTCCTTCGAGGCTCGCTGCGCTCGCACCTCAGGATGACGGAACTGGTTCAGCCGTCATCCTGAGGTGCGAGGCGGCAAAGCCGCCGAGCCTCGAAGGATGGCGGCTGCCGCGGCCGTTATTACATTGCTTCCTTCACCCTTCCTTAAGGGCCCGGAATCGGCCAGACCTAGCGC
This sequence comes from uncultured Alphaproteobacteria bacterium, assembly GCA_963709015.1. Classification (GTDB taxonomy): domain Bacteria; phylum Pseudomonadota; class Alphaproteobacteria; order Rhizobiales; family Xanthobacteraceae; genus Pseudolabrys. The sequence goes on from CAVPUU010000026.1 coordinate 241,414, forward strand.
ATGATCCCGAAAAGTGGGAACCGGTTTTCGGAAAAGATCATGCGCAAGCAAGAAGGCCTATGACCTCGCGCTTTATCGACGTTCTGGTGCCGGTGGCGCTGGACCAGACCTATTCCTACCGGGTGCCGGACGGGCTTGCGCTCGACATCGGCGACCTGGTGGCCGTGCCGTTGGGCGCGCGCGGCGAAACCATGGGCGTGGTCTGGGCGGACAATCCCAATCCCAATCCACGGCTGCACAACCGCATGAAAGACGTGGTCGGCAAGCACGACGTGCCGCCGCTGAAAACCGAATTACGGAAATTCGTCGATTGGGTCGCCGACTACACGCTCAGCCCGCGCGGCATGGTGTTGCGCATGGCGTTGCGCATGGGAGAGCACCTTGGGCCCGCGCGCGAGCGCGTCGCGGTGCGGCTGGCCGGGCCGCCACCGCAGCGCATGACGCCGGCACGCGCGCGCGTGCTGAGCGTTCTCGCCGATCGCTTCACGCGCGCCAAGGGCGACGCCGCGCATGAGGCAGGCGTCAGCACCGGCGTGATCGACGGGCTGATCGACGAGGGTACGCTTGAGACCGTGGTGCTGCCGCCGGAGCCGGTGACGCGGTCGCCCAATCCGGATTTCCGAAAGCCTGAATTTTCCCTCGGCCAGTTGGCCGCCGCCGACGCGCTACGCACGACCGTCGATCAGGGCGGTTACACAGTGACGCTGCTCGACGGCGTCACCGGCTCGGGAAAAACCGAAGTCTACTTCGAGGCGGTGGCGGAAAATATCCGGCGGGGCCGGCAGACTTTGATCCTGATGCCGGAAATTTCGCTCACGTCACAGTCGCTCGACCGCTTCACTGCGCGCTTTGGCACCCGTCCGGCTGAATGGCATTCGCAACTCAGCCCACGCACGCGCGCACGCACCTGGGCCGCGATGGCGGCGAACGAGGTGTCGGTTGTGGTCGGCGCGCGCTCGGCGCTGTTTCTGCCTTACGCCGATCTCGGACTTGTTGTCGTGGATGAAGAGCACGACCCGGCCTACAAGCAGGAGGACGGCGCGCATTATCACGCCCGTGACATGGCGGTGGTGCGTGGCAATGTTGCGAAAATCCCGGTGGTGCTGGCCTCGGCGACGCCGTCAGTGGAATCGGAGGTCAACGCGCGGCGCGGCCGCTACAAGCGCATTCATCTGCCGGAACGCTTTGGCGGCGCGCATCTGCCGATGATCGAGGCGATCGACATGCGGCGCGAGGGTCCGCCGCGCGGAAGATTCATCGCGCCGCGGTTGGCCGAGGCGGTGCAAATCGCGCTCGATCGCAAAGAGCAGGCGCTGCTGTTTCTTAACCGCCGCGGCTTTGCGCCGCTCACTTTGTGCCGTGCTTGCGGCTTTAAGCTGCAATGCCCGAATTGCGACGCCTGGTTGGTCGATCATCGTTTTAAACGGCGGCTGGTCTGCCACCATTGCGGCTTCTCGATGCCGCCGCCGGCGGAATGTCCGCAATGCCACGTCACCGAGAGTTTTGCACCGATCGGCCCGGGCGTAGAACGGCTGGAGCAGGAGGCGGCGGAGCTGTTTCCCGGCAAGCGCATTCTGGTGCTCTCAAGCGATCTGGTCGAATTGATGGAGCGCCTGCGCCAGGAACTTGACGACGTCGCGGAAGGCCGCTTCGACATCGTCATCGGCACGCAATTGGTGGCAAAGGGCCATCATTTCCCCAAGCTCAATCTGGTCGGCATCGTCGACGCCGATTTGGGCCTCGGCAATGGTGATCCGCGCGCGGCCGAGCGCACTTTTCAATTGCTGCATCAAGTTGTCGGCCGCGCTGGCCGCGAGGAGGGGCGAGGCTTTGGTTTTCTGCAAACCCATCAGCCCGAGCATCCGGTGATGAAGGCGCTGATCCTGGGCGACCGCGAAGCGTTCTATTCGAGCGAGATCGATTTGCGCGAACGCACGCATTATCCGCCGTTCGGGCGGCTCGCCAGCCTGGTGATCACCGCCAACGACCGGCATGCTGCGGAAAGCTTTGGCCGCGCGCTTGTCACGGCCGCGCCGAAGGAAGAGCAGGTGCGCGTGCTCGGCCCCGCTGAAGCGCCGATCGCGGTCGTGCGCGGCCGGCATCGTTTCCGCGTGCTGGTAAAAGCGCCGCGCGGCTTCGACCTGTCGGTCTATCTGCGGCAATGGCTCGCCGCCGCGCCTCGCCCGCGCGGCAATGTCCGGCTTGAGGTGGACGTCGATCCGCAGAGCTTTTTCTGAGCCTACCGCGGCGGACGCGGCGCCCCCTCTCCCAGTGTTCGGGGAGAGGGTCGGGGTGAGGGGGCGTTTCTGCAATTCTGAGTACTAAAAAGTGCGCCTCACCCGACCCGCTTGCGGAGAGAGGTAAGAAGCGGTCACTCCGGCATCTCGGTGTGCTTCACGTTTGGCTGTAGCAGCACGCAGGCCGCGGCCGCGAAGATCAGCACGAAGCCCACGATGTCGGGCAGGGTTGGCCGCTCACCGAGCAGGACGGCCGAAGCGGTGACGCCGATCACCGGCACAAGCAGCGACCCGAGCGATGCCGTGATTGTCGGCAGCCGGCCGACGATCGACCACCACAGAAAATGCGCCAGGCCGACGCCGAACAACCCGACGTAAAGGATCGCAACCATCGTCTCGCTCGGCAGTGGCCACAACCGCGGATAGCCTTCGAACGCGAAGGTGCCCGCCGCGATGAACAAGAATCCGAACAGCAACTGCCAGGCGGCGTTTGCCAGCGGCTCGATCGTGGCCCTCATCCATTTCATATACACAGTGGCAATAGCCCAACTCAGCGCACAGCCGAGCGAATAAAACACGAAGGGCGGAAATCCGACCGCGAACAATGGCCACACCAGGATCGTCAATCCGGCAACGCATAGTGAGAAGGCGGTCATGCCGATTTTGCTCAGGCGCTCGCCCAGCAACAGCCAGCCCAGCACGGTGGCCCAGATCGGCATCGAATAGGTGATGATGATGGCGCGCGACGTGGCGCCGGCGAGCTGCGCGAAGCCGGAGAGGATTTGAAACGCCGCAACGTTGAAAAAGCCGGCCACCATCACGTGCACGTGCTCGCCGCGCGGCACCCGCAAATTATGTCCGGTCAGGATAGCGGCGGCAAACAGCGTCGCGGCGCCAATGCCGGCGCCGGCAAAGCGCAGACTCCAAGGCGACACATCGCGCAACGCGATCGCCGCGGCAATCCAGTTGAAGCCCCAGGCGAAGGCCAGCAGCACGACCAGCAGCTTGGCCGTCGCGGCAACGTCTTTTTTGTTTTGCGCCATTGGGTCTCGGCGGGTTCGAACGCGGCGCAAGCTATAGCGGGCGCACGCGCCTGGCGAGGCATCCCTGCGATGCAAATTTGTGGACAATGCCGCAATGGTCCCCTTCGCCGCGCGGCCGTGTCGCGCCTCGGCGGAATGCCCGCCACAAGGCCGGCGTGACGCCGAAAATGTCTTGCAAATCCCGCGATGTTGCACCGCCATCGGCCCTGTGTTAGCTAGCGCCTCGATTTCATGAGGGTTTCCGCGGGGCTCCGCGACGTCCTCATAAATCGGAATTCCCTCTTGGATTCCAATAATTTGCGCCGCCGTTCTGCGACGGCGCCCGGCCTGTGAATGAAGTAAAGAAAACGAGCGTCAGGTGGGTGGCAAAGATCCGATCATTTCCGGCATGGCCGGGCGGTACGGCAATGCCCTGTTCGAGTTGGCGCTCGATAACAAGGCGGTCGACGCCGTCAAGGCCGATCTCGACCGCTTCGACGCGATGATCGCCGACAGTTCCGACCTCAACCGGCTGGTGCGCAGCCCGGTGTTCGACGCCGACTCTCAATTGCGCGCGCTGGCCGCGGTCCTCGACAAGGCCGGCATCACGGGATTGGCCGCCAACTTCTTGCGCGTCATCGCCACCAACCGCCGGCTGTTCGCCGTGCGCGACATGATCCGCGCCTACCGCGCGCTGGCCGCCCGCCACAAGGGCGAGGTCACCGCGGAAGTCACCGTCGCCGAGCCGCTCAGCGACAAGAATCTCGACGCGCTCAAGAGCGCGCTCAAATCGGCGACCGGCGGCAAGGACATCGACTTCGACGTTAAGATCGAGCCCGCCATCATAGGCGGGCTCATCGTCAAGGTAGGCAGCCGCATGGTCGACACCTCGCTCCGCACAAAATTGAATGCGATTAAGATCGCGATGAAAGAGGCCCGCTGATGGATATCCGCGCCGCAGAAATATCCGCCATCCTCAAGGAACAGATCAAGAATTTCGGCCAGGAAGCCGAAGTCTCCGAAGTCGGCCAGGTGCTGTCCGTCGGTGACGGCATCGCCCGCGTCTACGGCCTCGACAACGTGCAGGCCGGCGAGATGGTCGAGTTCGAGAACGGCACGCGCGGCATGGCGCTCAATCTGGAAACCGACAATGTCGGCATCGTGATTTTCGGCAACGACCGCGAGATCAAGGAAGGCCAGACCGTCAAGCGCACCGGCGCGATCGTGGACGTGCCGGTCGGCAAGGGCCTGCTCGGCCGGGTGGTCGACGCGCTCGGCAACCCGATCGACGGCAAAGGCCCGATCAAGGCGGAGGCCCGCGCCCGCGTCGACGTGAAAGCGCCCGGCATCATCCCGCGCAAATCGGTGAACGAGCCGATGGCGACCGGCCTCAAGGCGATCGACGCGCTGATCCCGATCGGCCGCGGCCAGCGCGAGCTGATCATCGGCGACCGCCAGACCGGCAAGACCGCGATCGCGCTTGACACCATCCTCAATCAGAAGCCGCTCAATGCGCAGACCGACGAGAAGATCAAGCTCTACTGCGTCTATGTCGCGGTCGGGCAGAAGCGCTCGACCGTGGCGCAATTCGTCAAGGTGCTGGAGGAGCAGGGCGCCCTCGACTATTCGATCATCATCGCCGCGACCGCGTCCGATCCGGCGCCGATGCAGTTCCTGGCGCCGTTCTCCGGCTGCACCATGGGCGAATATTTCCGCGACAACGGCATGCATGCCGTCATCATCTACGACGATCTATCGAAGCAGGCGGTCGCCTATCGCCAGATGTCGCTGCTGCTGCGCCGCCCACCGGGCCGCGAAGCCTATCCGGGCGACGTGTTTTACCTGCATTCGCGCTTGCTCGAGCGCGCCGCCAAGATGAACGACGACAACAAGGGCGGCTCGCTCACCGCGCTGCCGATCATCGAAACGCAGGCCAACGACGTGTCGGCCTACATCCCGACCAACGTGATTTCCATCACTGACGGCCAAATCTTCCTGGAAACCGATCTGTTCTATCAGGGCATCCGCCCGGCGGTGAACGTCGGATTGTCCGTGTCGCGCGTTGGCTCGGCTGCGCAGACCAAGGCGATGAAAAAGGTCGCCGGCAAGATCAAGGGTGAATTGGCCCAGTATCGTGAAATGGCCGCCTTCGCGCAATTCGGCTCCGACCTGGATACCACCACCCAGCGCATGTTGGCGCGCGGCTCGCGTCTGACCGAATTGCTGAAGCAGCCGCAGTTCTCGCCGCTGAAGATGGAAGAGCAGGCCTCCGTGATCTACGCTGGCGTCAACGGCTATCTCGACAAGTTCGAAGTGTCGCGCGTGCGCGCTTTCGAATCCGGCCTGCTGACGCTGTTGCGCACCAAGCACGCCGATCTGCTCGATAGCATCGCTAAGAGCGGCAACCTGTCCAAAGACGACGAAGCCAAGCTCAAGGATGTCGTCGACGGTTACGCCAGGACTTTCACTTGATATCACCAGAGAGCCCGTCCGTCGCTGTCATGGAATACGGAATATCGATTACCTTCGAGCACGCTAGCCACGTGGCCTCCGCCGCGATGGCAAAAGCTGCGGCCATCGATGCCCCGGCCGTGATCGCCGTGGTCGACGCGGGCGGCCACCTCATGGTCCTGATGCGGCGGGATCACACGCAATTCGGCAGCATTCGCGTCGCGGAAGCAAAGGCGCATGCGGCGGTCGCGTTCAAACGGCCGACCAAGGTTTTCGAAGACAGTCTGGCGCAGACGCCCCGCATCCTCGCAATTCCGGAAGCGACGCCGATCGATGGCGGCTTGCCGCTGGTAAGCTGCGGGCAGATTGTCGGCGGTATCGGCGCCGCCGGAGCGACGCCGCAACAGGACGGCCAGGTCGCGGCTGCGGGCGCCGATGCTTTCTCCAAGTTGGCGCAACAGGCGGCCCAGGGGGCGCGATGGCAAGCTTAAAAGACATGCGCGTGCGCATCGCCGCCACCAAGGCGACGCAGAAGATCACCAAGGCCATGCAGATGGTCGCGGCGTCCAAGCTGCGCCGTGCGCAGGCGGCGGCGGAAGCGGCGCGTCCTTATGCGGAGCGGATGAGCAGGGTGCTCGGTTCGATCGCCGCCGCGGTCGCCGGCAGCGATTCGGCGCCGCGGCTGCTGGCCGGCACCGACAATGACAAAGTGCATTTGCTGGTGGTCTGCACCGCCGAGCGCGGCCTGTGCGGGCCGTTCAATTCGTCGATCGTGCGGCTGGCGCGCGAGCGGCACAATGCGCTGACGGCCAGGGCAAGGACGTCAAGATTCTCTGCGTCGGCCGCAAAGGCGCCGATCAGCTGCGCCGGCAATATGGCAAGCAAATCATCGAAGCGATCGAGTTGCGCGGCGTCACGTACCATCGGCTTTGAGCAGGCCGAGATGATATCGAAGAAGATCGTCGCCCTGTTCGATGCGGGCGAGTTCGACGTCTGCACGCTTGTTCTTCTCGCGCTTCAAGTCGGTGATCGCGCAAATCCCGACCGCGCAGCAGATCGTTCCGCCGGTATTCGAGGCGGAAAAAGAGGCCGGTCCGCGGCCGCGTCCTATGAATACGAGCCGGAAGAAGGGGAAATTCTGGCGATCTGCTGCCGCGCAATCTGTCGGTGCAGGTGTTCCGCGCGCTTTTGGAAAACGCTGCCTCCGAACAGGGCGCGCGCATGAGCGCGATGGACAACGCCACCCGCAACGCCGGCGAGATGATCCGCAAGCAGACGCTGACCTATAATCGCACCCGTCAGGCGATGATCACCAAGGAACTGATCGAGATCATCTCCGGCGCGGAGGCGCTCTGACCCGAGCAATCGAGCTTCCAAGAGGATTAAACATGGCCCAAGCCAATAAAGTCGGACGCATTACCCAGGTCATCGGCGCCGTCGTCGACGTGCAGTTCGAGGGCGAATTGCCCGCCATTCTCAACGCGTTGGAGACAAAAAATCACGGCAACCGGCTGGTGCTGGAAGTCGCCCAGCACCTCGGCGAAATCGACCGTGCGCACCATCGCGATGGACTTCACCGAAGGCCTGGTGCGCAGCCAGGAAGTCACCGATACCGGCGCGCCCGATCTCGGTGCCTGTCGGCCCCGAGCTGCTCGGGCGCATCATCAACGTGATCGGCGAGCCGGTCGATGAAGCCGGTCCGGTGAAGGCCGCAAATAAGCGCGCGATCCATCAGGACGCGCCCACCTACACCGATCAGTCGACCGAAGCGCAGATCCTGGTCACCGGCATCAAGGTCGTCGATCTGCTCGCGCCCTACGCCAAGGGCGGCAAGATCGGCCTGTTCGGCGGCGCCGGCGTCGGCAAGACCGTGCTGATCATGGAGCTTATCAACAACGTCGCCAAGGCGCACGGCGGCTATTCGGTGTTCGCCGGCGTCGGCGAGCGCACCCGCGAGGGCAACGACCTCTATCACGAGATGATCGAATCGGGCGTCAACAAGGACCCGCACAAGGGTTCGGTCGAGGGCTCGAAATGCGCGCTGGTTTACGGCCAGATGAACGAGCCGCCGGGCGCGCGCGCCCGCGTCGGTCTCTCCGGTCTTACCGTCGCCGAATATTTCCGCGACCAGGGCCAGGACGTGTTGTTCTTCGTCGACAACATCTTCCGCTTCACGCAGGCCGGTTCGGAAGTCTCGGCGCTGCTCGGGCGCATTCCGAGCGCCGTGGGCTATCAGCCGACGCTCGCCACCGACATGGGTATGTTGCAAGAACGCATCACTACGACTCACAAGGGCTCGGTGACTTCGGTGCAGGCGATCTACGTTCCGGCCGACGACTTGACCGACCCGGCGCCGGCCACCTCGTTCGCGCATCTGGATGCGACCACCGTGCTGTCGCGCGACATCGCCGCCAAGGGCATCTATCCGGCGGTGGACCCGCTCGATAGCACCTCGCGCATGCTGTCGCCGCTGATCGTCGGCGAGGAGCACTACGCCGTGGCGCGCCAGGTGCAGCAGATTCTACAGCGCTACAAGGCGCTGCAAGACATCATCGCCATTCTGGGTATGGACGAGCTTTCGGAAGAGGACAAGACCGCGGTGGCGCGCGCACGCAAGATCGAGCGCTTCCTGTCGCAGCCGTTTTTCGTCGCCGAAGTGTTCACCGGTTCGCCCGGCAAGCTGGTCGACCTTGCAGATACCATCAAGGGCTTCCAGGGCCTCTGCGAAGGCAAATATGATCACCTGCCGGAAGCCGCCTTCTACATGGTCGGCACCATCGAAGAGGCGGTCGAAAAGGGCAAGAAGCTCGCGGCGGAGGCGGCGTGAACCATGCTGGCCCGGTCAAATTTAACGGCGTTTCTGGTTGTCGGACTCCTGATCGGCGCGCTGGCCGGCTATCTCACACGGCCGGAATCGGCCGAGATCAAGCTCGGGCCGCTCAGCATCGAAGTGAAGGGAAATCAGGTCGCGCGCGACAACGGACCGCTAACCTCGAGCCAGATCCAACACATCGCCATCATCACCGCGATTGGCGGCGTTATCGGGCTTGGCATGGGATTCGCGATGGGCAGAAATAAAGGCTGACAGGACTATGGCCACATTCCATTTCGATCTGGTTTCGCCGGAAAAGCTGTTGTTCGCCGGCGACGTCGAGCAGGTGGACGTGCCCGGCGCCGAGGGCGACTTTGGCGTGCTGGCCAACCACGCGCCGATGGTAGCGACATTACGGCCGGGCATTCTGATCGTGCACGGCCCGGATGGCGAACAGAAGATCGTCGTGCTGGGCGGCTTTGCCGAAGTGTCGGCGCAAGGCCTTACCGTGCTGGCCGATGTTGCGGAGGCGGTCGAGAATATCGACCGCGGCATGATCACCGACCGCATCGACGAACTGGAGAGCCGCATCGAGAAGACCGAGCCGGGCTCCGAACTCGACAAGCTGATCACGCGGCTCGATCACTTCAAGACGGTTGACCGGCATTTGACCGGCACGGCGATGCACTAAATGTGGCGCACGATATTTTCCTAATACCGGGTTCCATCCCGGATCAAGGTCGGGACATGCTTTTTCGGGATCATGCGCTGCCCGCCTTCGCGAACTTTTCGAACTCCTGCACCACCTGCTCATAAGTCTGCCGCTTGAACGGTACGACCAGTGCAAGAAGCTTGGTCATTTCCACCCAGCGCCAGGCGATGAATTCTGGCTCGTGACCGCCGCCGGGGTTTACGATATCGATTTCACCGTCGTCGCCGGTAAAGCGGAACGCATACCATTTCTGCTTCTGCCCGCGATATTTGCCGCCCCAGGCCGCCCCGACAATGTCACGTGGAATGTCGTAGGCCAGCCATTCGGCGACCTCGCCCAGCTTTTCGACGCTACGAATATTGGTTTCCTCGTAGAGCTCGCGCAGCGCGGCCTTGTACGGGTCTTCGTTGTCGTCGATGCCGCCCTGCGGCATCTGCCAGACATGCGTCGCGTCGATGTGCTCGGGGCCGCTCGTGCGGCGCCCGATGAACACGAGGCCCGCATGGTTGAGTACCATCATGCCAGCGCAGGGACGATAGGGCAGAGATTCGAAAGGGGGCATTCATACTCCGTCATTCCGGCCGCGAAGCTCCGTAGGCGCGCTGGAATGACACTGATGATGACTTTTCCTTCACAGCCACCATGGTGATCGGAACCAGCACGAAGCCGTGTGCTTCTACTTTCTTCGCCCATTCGGCGATGCCCGCGATGGTGCCCGGCAGCGCATTGGCGAGCCCGACCGCCGATCCATGTTCGCGCGCCATCAATTCCAACCGCGCCAGCGCATGGTTGATCTCGACCGGCGTCGGCACGGCATCGATCATCACATCGGCTTTGGCGAACGGCAGGTTATGGCCGCCCGCGAACTGGCCGGCGACGTTGCGCTGCGAAGCACCGTCATCCACGTAAATCAGCCCGCGCTTGGCGGCTTCAAGTAGCACCGGCGCCAGTGACGGTTCAGACGCCGTGAAACGCGCGCCCATATAGCTGAGGATTCCGACATAGCCCTGAAAGCGGCTCATCTGCCAGTGCAGCCGGTCGATGTTTTGCTCGGGCGTGAGTGAGGTCAGCAGCGTCTGCGGTCCCGGATCGTTGTCGGGATAGTCGAACGGCTCCATTGGCGCCTGCAGCAGCACTTCGTGATTTTCCGCCCGCGCGCGCTCCGCCAGAGTGTCGAGATTTGCGCCGTAGGGCGCGAAGGCGAGCGTTATCGTCGCCGGCAGTTTCGACAACGCGTCGGCGGTGCCGCTCGCGCTGATGCCGAGCCCGCCGACGATGATCGCGATGCGCGGCGCCGCGGACTTGTCCGCCGGCAGCTTGCGCGGATGGGCGTAGAGCGTGAACGGCCGCACGCCATCTGCCGCGATCTTGGGGATGGCGCCGTGGCGGGTGGTTTCCAGGAGCCGCCGGTCGACCGGCGTCGTCGGCGCGTTGCTGCCCGATCGGCCTGGAACGACGACATTCTCATGCTTGCCGCTGGAGCCGTCGATAATGGTGATGGTCTTGCTGCCCGGCGGCGGAACAGGCGCGGCGGCAGCCGGTATGAGCGCGGCCACCGTCTTGTCCGACGACGGCCCGTCGTGGTGCGCATGCTCCCGGCCGTCGCCCTCCGGTTTCGCAGGTTTTTTGATGACCGGACCGGTGGTAACCACGGCGGTCGGCTCGCCGCCCAGGGGATCGTTGACAAGGATCGCCCATGCCACCACCACGATCCCGAACAACCCCAGCACACCCGCCACGATCTGCGGCGCCGCAATCGGGAGCTTCGGCAGACCCTTGCGTTTGCTTTGGCCGAGGGGGGCGTTCAGATCATCCGATGACAAGGCCCAAATCCCCGCGAATCATTGATGGAGTCTAGCACGCGACGATTTCCGCCGGGTTTGCCGCAAACGAACAGGGCGGCCCTTGGGCCGCCCCGCTGAAACTCGCTTTTTGTCGATCAGGCCGGGCTTAGTTCGGTACCGGGGCCTTGGCATTCGGCGGGAATGCCGAATTGACCTGGGTTCCGCGCAGCAGCTCTTCCGCCATGATGAGCGCCTTATCGTTTTTGGGGTCCGGCGGAATGTAGGACTGCGAGCCGGTCTGCTCCTTGCCGGTGTCGCCCTTGAGATGGCCGCGCAGCGACGCCTCGCCTTTGGTGCTGGTATCGGTCTTTGCCTTGATCTCATCCGGCACGTCTTGCAGAACCTCGATGTCGGGCACGATGCCCTTGGCCTGGATCGAGCGGCCGGACGGGGTGAAATAGCGCGCGGTGGTCAGCCGCAGCGCGCCGTTGCCGGAGCCGAGCGGAATGATGGTCTGCACCGAGCCCTTGCCGAACGAACGCGTGCCGATGACGGTGACGCGCCTGTGGTCCTGCAACGCGCCGGCAACGATTTCCGAAGCGGAGGCCGAGCCGCCGTTGATCAGCACGATCACCGGTTTGTGGTTGGTGAGATCGCCCGGCCTTGCATTGAACCGCTGCGTTTCCTCCGCATTGCGGCCGCGGGTGGACACGATCTCGCCCTTTTCCAGGAACGCGTCCGACACCGAGATCGCCTGGTCGAGCAGGCCGCCTGGATTGTTGCGCAGGTCGAGGACGTAGCCCTTGAGCTTGTCGTTGGAAACCTTGGCCGTGATGTCACTAATCGCCTTCTTCAGCCCGTCGGTGGTCTGTTCGTTAAACTGGGTCAGTCGGATATAGCCGACGTCGTCGCCTTCGACCTGCGAGCGCACCGAGCGTACGCGAATGATATCGCGCGTAATCGATACTTCGATTGGCTTGTCCTGGCCCTTCCGCATGATGGTGAGTTTGATTTTGGTGTTCACCGGGCCGCGCATTTTCTCGACCGCCTGGTTCAGGGTCAGACCCTGAACCTGTTCGCCATCGAGCTGGGTGATGATGTCATTGGCCATGACGCCGGCCTTGGCGGCGGGCGTCTCGTCGATCGGCGCCACCACCTTAATTAGCCCGTCTTCCATCGTGACCTCGATGCCGAGCCCGCCGAATTCGCCGCGGGTCTGCACCTGCATGTCGCGGAAACTCTTCGGATCCATGTAGCTGGAATGCGGATCGAGCCCGGCCAGCATGCCGTTGATCGCGGTTTCGATCAGCTTGCTGTCGTCCGGCTTCTCGACGTAGTCGGCGCGTACGCGCTCGAACACGTCGCCGAACAGATTGAGCTGCCGATAGGTGTCGGCCGCCGCCGCTTTGGCGCTCGCACCGATGAAGATCATGTGCGGCTGTGTCGCGAGCAGCGTCATTGCCGCCCCAGCCGCCGCGCCGAGTAGAATGAGTGTGGTCTTGCGCATCATCCGCGAACCTTTTCACCTTCGCCAGCCGCCCACCATGGGCCTGGATCGACGGGAATCCCGTCCTTACGAAACTCGATGTAGAGCACCGGTTGGCTGGAACCTGTCGCGAGGATAGCGGCGATATGGGAGCCATTTCCCATCACCGCAACGGGTTCCCCGGTCAGCACGAACTGCCCGAGATCTACTGATATCCGTTCCATCCCGGCGAGCAAGATATGATAGCCGTTGCCGGCGTTGAGGATCAAGAGTTGCCCGTAAGAACGGAACGCTCCGGCATAGACCACCCAGCCGTCGGCCGGCGCGGTTACCTGGGCACCGGCGCGGGTCGCGATCGAAACGCCCTTTTCCACCCCGCCGACGCCGTCGGGTGCCCCATATTCCTTTAAATTGACGCCATTAACCGGAATCGGAACTCGCCCCCGCAACGACGCGAAGGCAACGGCGGGCGCTAGCCGGCCCGGATCGTGTAACGCCGACATTTGCGGACGCGCATCGCCGCGGGCGGCCTCGCGGGCAGCCCGGGTCGCGGGATCGAGGCCCTGTTCGAGCTTGGCGATCAAATCCTTGAGATTGTCGACCTGGTGTGCCAGTTCGGAGGCGCGTGCCCGCTCGGCATCGAGCGCTTTCTCGCGCTCGGCCTGGTGCTTTTGGCGCTCGCCGACCAGCGCGGTCATGCGCGTGCGCTCACCGTCGAGCGAAGCGATTTCGCTTTTGAGCCGGTCGCGTTCGGCGGCGATCTGCTTGCGAACCTTGAGCAGCGCGGTGAGATCGTTGGCGAGCGCCTCGACCTCGCGACGCATCTCGGGCAGCACCGCACCCAAAAGCATGGCGGTGCGTACCGATTGCAGCGCGTCCTCGGGGTTGGCGATCAGCGCCGGCGGCGGCCGATGACCGATGCGCTGGAGCGCCGCCAGCACTTCGCCGATCACGGCGCGGCGGCCGTCGAGCGATTGGCGGATGCTGCGTTCATTGTCGTCGAGCGGCCTGAGCCGCGCTTCGGTTGCCGCAACCTTCGTTTCCACGCCGCGGATGCTGCCGGCCGTCCCGATCAGGTCCTGATTGAGCTTGCGGCGGTCGGCGCCTATCTGTTCGATCTCGCGCTTGAGCGCGGCCTCGGCGTCGATCGACTTGCTCTGCGCATCGCGCGCGGCCTTGAGGTCCAGGTCGCGCTGCTTGAGTGCATCGAACCTACCCGCCTTGTCGTTTTGCGCGACCTGCACCGGCCTTTCCTGCGCCAACACCGCGGCGGCAAGCGTCACCGGCAATCCGAACGAAAGTGCCGCGATAAGCGCGGTGCGCGGATCGAATCCCCCAAGGCAAATCATTGCAGTCACATTAAGCCCGCAGGTTGGAACGGCAAGACGATTGTTCCATTGAGACTATTGCCGTCGGATTAAGACCAATCTGCGACCATCATGCTCGATGATAGGGGTGGTGGGTCAGGATCGTGGTGGCGCGGTACAGCTGCTCTAGCAGCATTATGCGCACCAGTTGGTGCGGCCAGGTTGCTGCGCCGAACGCCAATCGCAATTCGGCCTTCGCGCGCAAGGTCGGGGCCAAGCCATCGGCACCCCCGACCATAAAGACCGCCGCGGGCCGGGCATCGGCGCGCCATTTCGCCAGCCGGGCGGCAAGGCTGGCGCTGTCGAGGTTTTCGCCGTGGGCGTCGAGCAGCGCGACCGCGGCGCCTTGTGGAATGAGATTGGCGAGCGCGATCAATTCTTCGATCATGCGCTTGCCGGCGTCTTCGGCGCGGCTTTCCCTGATTTCAATGATTTCAACGTCGCGCAGGCCGAGACTGCGTCCGGTCTGTGCCGCGCGTTTGCGAAAGCGCTCGGAAAGCTCGGTTTCCGGGCCTTGTTTCAGGCGTCCAATGGCGGCAACGACGATCCGCATCTTGCCGGCAAGTGTATCAGCTTGCCCGAAGTTCGTCCGCTCTTACCCCAAAAGCGAACATTCTGGGTACCGGTAGACGCATCGGCTTTGTGCCAATCAACGACATCGCGCTTCATGAGAAGCGAAACACTAGGCGTCTCACGAACCCAATGGGTCACCGGGAAGGGGAATACCTAACTCACTGCGTATGGAGGAGTTCGGGTCGAAATTCGAAGTGCATCGTATCGAAGTGATACCACTTCCCGCCCCAAATGAAGCCGTGCTTTTCGAAGATCGCGACGATCTCTTCGGGCATGCGGTTGCGATAGAGGATGCGGTCGCCATGCGGCCGCCAATACCAATAATCCGAGAAGGCGGTATTGAGATCGATGGCAATGCCGTAGCCGTGCGCGCTCGGTTGGCCGGTGTCCGCGACGGCCCGGCAAATGTAGGCGCCGGCGATCGGGTACGCGGCGCGTTTGATTTTGTCGGGCAGCGCGTCGATCTCTGCCGATACGGCGCGCAAATGCTCATCGACGTGGTTCTGGGACGTGATGCGAATCGATTGGCCCCAAGTCTTGGGCAGCCAGGCGAGCGAGACGAGGTGCGGCGACACTTCACCCTTTTTGCAGTCGCCGTACATTTTCGTGAAGAAGGCCGTATTGCGGAACCGGCCCGCATCGGCATCGACGGCCGGCGGCTTTTCAAGCCGGCCGCGCGGATACGGGATGCGAAACTGATCGACGATGGAAGCGTGCCGGAGGAGTTGCGAGAACGTCTTGTTATCGGCGCCGTCGGAAACCGGCATGACCGTACCGTCGCGCCACCGCAGCGCTTTGGCGTCATGCCCGACGAGCGCGTCCGGGTAAGCAACGACCAGTCTGTCGAGAGCCAAACGAACCTGATCGTTCTGCGCGAGAAGAGGCGTAGCGCCCGCGAGCAGTGCGAGTCCGACGACAAAGCCGACCTTCGTCACAATGCACCGTCTGCTCAAGCGTGCGCCGGCCAATGCCGCTCGCGGAACCAAGTCCGATACTTCGTCATCTTCGCGCGTTGCGCCGCCGACGCGTGCCGCTTGCAGGTCGAGGCCTCGTCGCTCTTGTCCGGCGCGGCCCAGCGCAGCTCGACGCAGTCGTTCGGATTGTAGACCATCTCGAAGGCCACCGCGCGGTCGACCACGTCTTTGAGCGACAGCGTCCACTGTGAGCCGTCACTGCGCGTGTAGGTGAACTTGCGCGCCGCGAGTTCAGCAGCCAGCACGCTCTGCAATTCGGCCTTTACGTCCGCGACGCTCTTGTCCTTCGGCATCGCGTAGCGCTCGGGCCGCCGCGCCACGCGGTCCGGATAGCCGCGCACCACGTCGATCGCGATCAGCAGGCGGAAGTCGCGCGCCGGCGTAGAGAAGTCCTCCCACGGGCCGCTGGTCGCGAAGATGGCCGGGCCGTCCGGCATGCTGGCGTCGCCTTTGCCGCTGTTCTGGAACTTGCGCCCGTTTTCGACCGCCGTGACGCGCGTGTTGACTTGCTCTTGCAGCGACGTGATCGCCTCCTTCATCGCGCGCAAAGGATCGAGCGGTGCCGGCGACATCACCTCATCCATTCGATCGTAAAAGTCTTCGATCCCGAGCTTCGACTGTTCGAGCGAAAAATCGCCATACTGGCGATTTTTGGCGATTTCGGCATTGGTCATCCGCCGCAAATCACCGTTCTCGGTCGCGCACGATCGGCCGGAAGCGCTTGAACCCCGGGCTCCCGAGCGTGGGATCGTGCACGAACAGGAAATTGCCGCGCCAAAAGCGCTTGCGCGTGACCGACCCGTCAGGCTCCGCGTCGACGGCGAGGAAGACGCCCGCCGCGCCGTCGGCCTGCGGCACGCGCCGCACCAGCATCAGAACGTGCCCGTATGGATCGGCGTATATGGTTCCTGGACGCAACGCGCCTTGCGTCAGCGGCACGGTATAGAAATCCGTGTTGTCGTCGTTTGCCAGCGCGCGCACGGCCCCGGATTGAACGGCGTCGCCGACGACCGGCAGATAACGGGCGAACGACGACGCGAGATCCGATTGCTTCGCCGTAAGGTCGCTCGACGCGGTTTTTTGTGTGCGCGAGGAAGGGCGCGCCGCGTCGAGATCTGAACGCTGAACCACTGGAAGCACTTCGGCGGTGTGCCGCCGCCGCCGCGCGTGCACTTCGAATAGCCGAACGGCAGGCCCATCTTGAATGCGAAATAGGCGCGCAAATAGTACACCATGTCGGTGCAGTCGGGCTTAAGCGCCATCGGTATTTCGTCTTCGCCGAGGCCCAGATAGTTGAACAGGACATTGCGCGATTTATCGCGCAGCACGTTATACAGCGCCGGCCACGACGGCTCCTTGTCGAGCGGCGCGTCGAATAGCTTTTCGATCCATGCAGAAAACAAGTTCTCCGTCGTGCGATTCCAGGAATTGCGCATGGGCCAGAGGCTCCCCGGTGTAGCGCTCGGCGTCGGCGGCTTGACGTCGCGCACGGCGATTTCGCGCGTGATCTTGCTGCACTCGGCCGGAGCGTGGTCGCGCGTCAGCGTCGCGTGCCAGGTCCCCGCGGCCGGCGCAGAGACCTCGGCGAACCAGAAATAGGGCGGGCCGCCGAGGCGGTCGCGCGATTTCGCGGCGACGCTGCCATCGGGCGCAATCAGCGAAAGCTCGCCCTCAAGCGGCTTTTCCGCGGCGAAGATGACGCGCAAAGGCGCACCCTTCCATGGCGCGAACGGCGAGGGCAGGACCGCGAGCCCCGCCGCGTCTTCGCAGGCGCCGAACGGACCTTGGGCCTGTATGTCCACTACTGAAAAAAGTAAGACGAAAAATGCACCTGCGATCAGCAAGGATGCTGTCACAGCAGCAGCAAACTGGCGTCTTGGAAACAATTGAGTCCCCTTGCCTTCGTTGACCGCAATTGGATAATTTTGCCAAAGCTTAGGCTGAATCGTGTCAAAATTCATAGCCATGGCGAGGTTGTAGGATCCGTTCGCCGGGGCCGTTATGGCCGAGATGGGGTCAAATGCGGACATGGCCACACGCCCGCTTGACTCCCGATAGCAGACATTCGTCGGCGCGCCGACATCGACGTTTGGTCGCTGGTTGATCGTGTCCGCGGCCTAAGCTCTTCCCGCCGACCACATTTTTTCCAGATTATAGAACTCGCGCACCTCCGGCCGGAACACGTGGACGATGACATCGCCGGCGTCGATAAGCACCCAGTCGCCTTGCCGCATGCCTTCGACACGCACGCCGCGCACACCGGCGGCCTCGATATCCTTGATCACACGGTCGGCGACCGCGCCGACATGGCGCTGCGACCGTCCGGTCGTCACGACCATGTAATCGCCGATGGAGGATTTGCCGGAGAGATCGATGGTGACGTTGTCCTCGGCTTTCATGTCTTCGAGACACGCCAGGACGATGCAGAGCGTCTCCTTGGCACTGGGGCGCAAAGGCCCAGACTTGGAGACGGGTTCGGGCGTACGACGCGGTGCCCGAGAGAGTGCAGGTTTGGTCAGAGGTTGTTTCCCTTTACGTTCGTTGCACTCGCCCCGGCTGAGTGCCGGGACATGTTCAAGATAGCTATTTGGCTCGATTCTTTCCACTCTTGGGCGATGCGCTTGTGCCCCGGGAAGTTCCGCCACGCTGCCGCAAGGCCCGCAGCGCGGTGGATGAAAGCGGCGACTTGAGACCGTGCAGAAAAGTCCAAGCCGGCGGCTTGCGATAGGGCAGGATGGAGGCGTCGGGTTCCGGAATGCGGGCGCTGGCGAGCGCCTGTCCCGCTGCGCTGGCGGCGGCGTAAAGGCTCGGTCCGAGGCGATCGACCACCACGAAGGGGACCCGCTTCGCTATGCCACGCCATTTCTGCCAGCGGTGAAAGCTCCGCAAGTTGTCGGCGCCCATGATCCAGACGAACCGGACGCGCGGGCACCGGGCGATAAGCCATTTTATCGTGTCATAAGTATATCGCGTCTTGATGACAGCTTCGAGACCGGTCACGTCGACGCGCGGGTCGTGCGTCAGGGCGCGGGCGGCCGCTATGCGCTTCTCCAGAGAGGCGAGCCCGCTGGTGTTCTTGAGGGGATTGCCCGGCGTCACCAGCCACCAGACCCGGTCGAGCTTAAGCCGTTTGAGCGCAAGCAGACTGGCGGCGAGATGTGCCTGATGAGGCGGATCGAAAGTTCCGCCGAACAGGCCGATCTTCATGCCGGGCGCGTGGGGAGGCAGCACGCGCTCGGTGCGGGCTCGTATTTGCGCTTTCACGGGCGGATCGACCGCTTCCGCGGATGCGGTATTTGAATGTCGTGAGTTGATCGACACCGACCGGCCCGCGCGCATGCAAGCGGCCGGTGGCAATGCCGATCTCGGCGCCGAAGCCGAATTCGCCGCCATCGGCGAACTGGGTCGAGGCGTTGTGCAGCACGATCGCCGAGTCGACCTCGCGCAGGAACTTCTCTGCCGTGGCCGGATCGTCTGTCACGATGGCGTCGGTGTGGTGCGAGCCGTAACGCTCGATGTGCTCGATAGCCGCTGCGACGCCGTCGACCACCTTGGCGGCGATGACGGCGTCGAGATATTCGGTGGACCAGTCCTCTTCGTTCGCCGGTTTCACCCGCTTATCTACGGCGCGTGTCGCCTCATCCCCGCGGATTTCGCAACCGGCATCGATCAGCATTTCGACCAGTGGCTTGAGGAGCTTTGCCGCTGCCGCGCGGTCGACCAGCAAAGTTTCGGCGGCGCCGCAGACGCCGGTGCGCCGCATCTTGGCGTTGAGCACGATGTTCGTGGCCATCTCCAGCGAAGCCGCTTTGTCGACGTAGACGTGGCAGACGCCTTCCAAGTGCGCGAATACCGGCACACGCGCCTCCGACTGCACGCGCGGCACCAGGCTCTTGCCGCCGCGCGGGACGATCACATCGATATTGCCATCAAGCCCGCTGAGCATCAGCCCCACCGCGGCGCGGTCGCGCGTCGGTACCAGCTGGATCGCGGCCTCGGGCAGGCCGGCCTCGCGCAAGCCCTGGCCGAGTGTGGCGACGATGACGCGGCTCGTGCGCAAACTGTCGGAGCCGCCGCGCAGGATCGCGGCATTGCCGGATTTCAAGCAGAGCGCGCCGGCGTCGGCAGTCACGTTCGGCCGGCTTTCATAGATGATGCCGATGACGCCGAGCGGGACCTTGACCCGCTCGATTTTCATGCCATTCGGCCGCGTCCAGGCTTCGGTGACCTGGCCTACCGGATCCTTAAGCGCGCGCACCGCGTCGATCGCCGCGGCGATATTCTCAACCCGCGCCGCATCGAGCGTCAGGCGGTCCAAAAAAGCCCCGGTTATCCCGCCGACGCGCGCCTCGGCGATATCCTCGGCATTGGAGGCCAGAATGCGGGCTGCCTGCGCCCTGACGGTGCCGGCCATGAGCTCCAAAGCGCGGTCTTTTTGGGCGCTGGACGCAAGCGCCAGCGTGCGCGCGGCGGCACGCGCCTGGCGGGCGATTTCGCACAGCGTGGCGGCGATATCCCCCATGCCTTCAATGCTTTTCAGCGGCGCGCTCATGAGAAAAGGCCCGGCAAACCCCTATTTCCGTATGGTTCCTATCACGTCGGGGTGCGACGGGCGAGGTAGGCCGGGTCCGCCGGCCTATGAGCGGTATGTGGGGATAGTGTGGATAACCCCCAAACGCCCGGAACGGTCGTCTTGCCTACACATTGGGTTGCCAAGGTGACGATCTAAGCAGGAGGTGCGTGCCATGCCGTCCAGTTCAAGCCGTTTGCCGAGCCGTTTTCCGGTCGGCACCAAGTTCATCATCGAAGGAAAGCGCGGCGGGGAGGGCCAGGTCCAAGTGTTTAGCCGGTATCTGGAATTTCCCGACGGGACGTTTTTCCCGCTGCCGGCCCACCCGGTGCAGCGCAAATCCGGGATCACCCGCCGCGCCGCCAAGCCGCGGACGCGCCGGCACTAGGCCGCTGGCCGAGGCCGCATAGCCGTAAACGCCGGTAG